>NZ_CAJXNN010000076.1 GCF_913057115.1 uncultured Roseovarius sp. | reverse complement strand
CAACTGGGACATGATCATGAACGTCAACACCAAGGCGATGTGGCTGGGCATGCAGGAAGTGGCCAAGCAGATGATCGAGCAGGGCCCGATGGAGGATCACCCCTACAAGCTCATCAACGTGGGCTCCATCGCCTCGCGCAAGCCGCTGGTCGATGTCACCGTCTATTGCACCTCGAAATACGGTTGCCTCGCGCTGACCGAATGCGGCGCGCTGGGGCTGGCCGAGCACAACATCACGGTGAATGGCTACGCCCCCGGCGTGGTTGTCACCCCGCTGTGGGAGCAACTCGACAAGGACCTTGTCGATATCGGCTTCAAGGAGCGCGAGGGTCAGGCCTACGAGGATATCGTCGAAAGCAACCTGGTGATCAAACGTGTGTCCTACCCCGAAGACATCACCGGCACCGCGTCGTTCCTCGCCAGCAATGACAGCGACTACATGACCGGCCAGATGATCTCGATCGACGGCGGCTGGGTCACGAAATAATCGGCCACCCCCGAATTCTCATCATGACCGGGTGCGCATGATCGCACCCGAAAGGAGTTTCAAATGTCAGAACGTCCAGGCAACGCCCTCATGCCGAACCTGCTCACCCCGCAGGACCTCGAAACCAATTGGCAATGGCGCGAAAAGCTGCCGGCCCATGGTCACATGGCCGTGGATTTCGAACGCCGCGTCGATCATGACCGGTTGCGCCGCTACCGTCTGGCCCGCACCCGGCAATCCTTGCAGAATTCCAACGCGGGGTCTCTGCTGCTCTTCGACGTGAACAACATCCGCTATGTCAGCGCCACCAAGATCGGCGAATGGGAACGCGACAAGATGTGCCGTTTCTGCCTGCTGACGGGCGACGATTCGCCTTACGTCTGGGATTTCGGCTCCGCCGCGGTGCATCACCAGCTTCACTCCGACTGGCTGGAGCCCGATCACTGCCTCGCCGGCGTTGTCGGCATGCGCGGCACCATCCCGCCCGAATTCGGCCTGATGCGCAAATACGCCAAGATGATCGCCCAGCTGATCAAGGATGCGGGCATGGCCGATATGCCCGTCGGTGTGGACTATGCCGAAACCGCGATGTTCCACGCATTGCAGGAAGAAGGCATCAAGGTCGTCGACGGCCAGCAGATCATGCTGGCGGCGCGCGAAATCAAGAACTGGGATGAAATCCAGCTTCTGACCCAAGCGGCCAGCATGGTCGATGGCGTCTATCACATGATCTACGAAGAGCTGAAACCCGGCGTGCGCGAAAACGACATCGTCGCCATGTCCAACAAGCTGCTCTACGAAATGGGCTCGGACGACGTGGAAGCGATCAACGCCATTTCCGGCGAGCGCTGCAACCCGCATCCGCACAACTTCACCGACCGTTTGATCCGCCCCGGCGATCAGGCCTTTTTCGACATTCTCCAGTCCTATCAGGGCTATAGAACCTGCTACTACAGGACCTTCAACGTGGGCCGCGCCACCCCGGCGCAGAACGACGCCTATGTGAAAGCCCGCGAATGGATCGACGCCTCGATCGCCATGATCAAGCCGGGTGTCACCACCGACAAGGTGGCCGAAGTCTGGCCGACCGCGGAATCGCTCGGTTTCGCGAATGAGGATCAAGCGTTTGGTCTGCAATTCGGCCACGGTCTCGGGCTGGCGTTGCACGAACGCCCGATCATCAGTCGTGCGGTCAGCCTTGATCACCCGATGGAAATCAAGACCGGGATGGTCTTCGCGCTGGAAACCTACTGCCCCGCAGCAGACGGCTACTCCGCCGCCCGGATCGAGGAAGAAGTCGTCGTGACCGAGACAGGCTGCGAAGTGATCAGCCTCTTCCCCGCCGAAGAACTGCCGATCGCCAACCGCTACTGACCGGCGGCACCCCCCGCCTTGCGTTCCTCCCTGCGCAAGGCGGGCGCTTTGCCCATCGCCCAAGAGGACATCATGGCCAAGACCAAAACCAACACCGAAGATTATCTGCGGATGTACCGCCAGATGGTACGCATCCGCACCTTCGAGGACAACGCCAACCAGCTTTACCTCTCGGCCAAGATGCCGGGGCTGACGCATATGTATTCCGGCGAGGAAGCCGTGGCTGTCGGCATCTGCGAGGCGCTGACCACCGACGACAAGATCACCTCGACCCACCGGGGCCATGGGCACTGCGTGGCCAAGGGCGCCGAATTCAAGGAAATGTTCTGCGAGCTTCTGGGCAAGGAAGAAGGCTATTGCCGGGGCAAGGGCGGTTCGATGCATATCGCCGATCAGTCCAACGGCAACCTCGGGGCCAACGCCATCGTCGGCGGCTCCATGGGCATTGCGACCGGCTCGGCCTTTACCTCCAAGCTGCTGGGCAAGGACGATGTCACCGTCTGCTTCTTCGGCGACGGGGCCACCGCGCAGGGCCTGCTCTACGAGGTCATGAACATGGCCGCGCTGTGGAACCTGCCGGTGATCTACGCCTGTGAAAACAACGGCTATTCCGAATACACCAAGACCGAAGAGATCGCCGCCGGCTCCATCACCGCCCGCGCCGAGGCCTTCGGCATCGAGGCCCATCAAGTGGACGGGCAAGACGTGCTGGCGGTCAACGA
>NZ_CAJXNN010000075.1 GCF_913057115.1 uncultured Roseovarius sp. | reverse complement strand
CCCATCCCAAGGTAGTCATTGCCGCACCACACGGTGATCGGCTGTTCGCTGCCATCGGGTTTGCGCCAAGTGGCATGGGGGAACTGGCCCTTCTGGCGCTCAATGTCGATAAAGGTGCGATAGCGCCCTTCTTCGTGCAGCTTCGCAATCGCCGCATCCAGCTTGGCCGAATAATCCAACGGGTTCCCCTCCTTGGTCGTCTCCGCATCAGGTCGGGCCCAATACGCCGTAGCCCTCCTCAGAGCTACATATTCATTAAGTTAGATGCATATATCGCGCGCACCAATTCCGCAACAGGTTACAAATTGACGCCCCCCGGCACTTTGACCTCGATCAACTAGCTGGACAGCACCGCCTGCGCTGATACCTTCCGGCCAATTACCATGATTTCGAAAGAGGCCGCCATGTCTATCGACGCCGTTCTGTCCCGCATTGACGACCAACTCCCCGAAGCGACCGAACGCTTGTTGGACCTTCTGCGCATCCCCTCGATATCGACCGATCCGGCCTATGCCGAGCATTGCCAGAACGCCGCCGACTGGCTGGTCAGAGACCTGCAAAGCCTTGGCATAAAGGCCGAGGCGCGCAAAACCCCCGGCCACCCCATGGTGGTGGGTCATGTTGAAGGCCCCAAAGACTCCGCAGCCCCGCACCTGCTGTTCTACGGCCATTACGATGTGCAACCCGTCGATCCACTGGAGCTTTGGAACAATGACCCCTTCGATCCGCAACTCGAAGACACCCCAAATGGCCGGTTGATCCGGGGTCGGGGTAGTTCCGACGACAAGGGCCAACTTATGACTTTTGTCGAGGCCTGCCGCGCCTGGAAAGAGGTCAACGGCACCCTGCCCTGCGCCATCACCTTCTTTTTCGAAGGCGAAGAAGAATCAGGCTCGCCATCGCTGACCCCCTTCATGGAGGAAAACGCCGAAGAACTGCGCGCCGATCTGGCGTTGATCTGCGACACTGGGCTGTTTCAGTCCAAAACCCCCGCCATCGTCACCATGCTGCGCGGCATGCTCTCCGAGGAATTCACCATCACCGGCCCGCGCGTCGATCTGCACTCGGGTTTTTTCGGCGGCCTCGCCATCAACCCCATTCGCGTCCTGTCACAAGTGCTGGCCGATCTGCATGATGACCAAGGCCGCGTCACCGTGCCCGGCTTCTACGACGGCATCCCCGAACTCTCCGATGAGGTGCGCGCCCAATGGGACGGCCTCGGCTTTGACTGGCAAAACTTCCTTGGCGGCGTCGGCCTGTCGAAACCCGCAGGTGAACAGGACCGTACCCCGCTGGAAATGATCTGGTCCCGCCCCACGGCGGAAGTCAACGGCATCTGGGGCGGCTACACCGGCGACGGCTTCAAAACCGTCCTGCCCGCCCAGGCCCACGCCAAGATCAGCTTCCGACTGGTAGACGGCCAAGACCCGCTCAAACTCCGCGCCGCCTTCCGCGACTTCGTGCAATCCCGCCTGCCCGAAGATTGCAGCGTGGAATTCAAGGGCCACGGGGCCTCACCTGCCTCGATCATGGACAATACCGACCCCGCCTTCGAGGCCGCCCGCCAAGCCCTCTCCGAAGAATGGCCCGAGCCTGCGGCCTTCGTCGGCTGCGGCGGCTCCATCCCCATCGCGGGGCATTTCGGCTCGATCCTGGGCATGAACGCCATGCTTGTAGGCTTCGGCAAGGATGACGACGCCATCCATTCACCCAATGAAAAGTACGATATGGAGAGCTTCCACAAAGGCACGCGAAGCTGGGCACGCATCCTGCACCGCCTGACGGATAACGCTTAGTGAATGTCTCGCCCGGCGGCACCGCCGGGCAGCGCCGACCCGCCCCCACCGGGGCGGCGCTTCAATCCAATGTGGTAACGAGTGATAAGCGGGGCGCATCGCCAATCCCGTCTTCGAGGTGGGAAACCGCCCCGGCGGGTCGGCCCCGCCCTATCGAATAGACCATAACCTAGCAGGGCCAGACATATGACTATCCCCGGCTTCACCGATCACAGCGTCACCCTCGCGGGCCAAAAGATCGCCTATTCCATCGGCGGCTCCGGCCCGCCGCTCCTGCTGTTGCACGGCTTTCCGCAAACTCGCGCCATGTGGGCGCCCATTGCGCCAGACCTGGCCAAGACCCACAGCGTCATTTGCCCCGATCTGCGCGGCTATGGCGCGTCCGGCAAACCGCAGGCGGTCGAGGCCTACAGCTTCCGCGCCATGGCCGAAGATATGCGCCTTTTGATGGCGCACCTTGGCTATACAGAATTCGCCGTCGCGGGCCACGATCGCGGCGCGCGCGTCACCCACCGTCTGGCCCTCGACGCCCCGCAGTGCGTCACCCGCGCCTGCGTGATGGATATCGTGCCCACGCACACCCTTCTGTCCGACCTCAAGCCAGAGGTCGCCCGCGCCTATTACCATTGGTTCTTTCTCGCACAGCCCGAACCCTTCCCCGAAACCCTCATCGGACATGACCCCGACACTTATTTCCAATCCTGCCTTCTGGGCTGGGGCGGCGCAAAGATTGAGGATTTCGAGGCGGATCAACTCGCCGCCTACCGCACAGCATGGCGCGACCCGGACACGATCCGTGGCATGTGCAATGACTACCGCGCCACACTCAGCCACGACCTGGCCCACGACAGCGCCGATTTGACCCAACGCATCGGCTGCCCGACGCTTGTGCTCTACGGGGCCGACGGGGCCATGGCCCAACACTATGATGTCGCGCAGACTTGGGCCGCAAAATGCACCCAGATGCAGGCCCGCCCGATCCCCGGCGGTCACTTCTTCCCCGACACGGCGCATAAGGAAGCCACAGCTGCCCTAAAGTCTTTCTTCGCCCTCTAGCGCCAGCCGATTTCTTCAAAAGAAATCGGACCGAAATCTTTTCAAGATTTCGGCATCGCCCGCACGCCCTTCACCAAGGCCAAGACCCATGGGACGGAATGCAGAACGAGGTCAAACCAATCCAGGCCCTCGCGCAAATCCCCGGCCACAAGCATCTTCAGCTTTTCCCAGATATGCGGCTCGGGCGTAAAAGGGGCCAATCCAAGCGTCAGCACCATGAATCCAACGATCCACCACGGAAGCCTGTCAATAAAACCACCCATGGGCCTGCTCACATCGTGTTTGGGGGAAAATGGCGCGGTTGACGGGGCTCGAACCCGCGACCTCCGGCGTGACAGGCCGGCACTCTAACCAACTGAGCTACAACCGC
>NZ_CAJXNN010000074.1 GCF_913057115.1 uncultured Roseovarius sp. | reverse complement strand
GGTTTCTCTCGTTTCCCAGCCATCGCTGATCCTCCAATTCGCGGGACAAAACTATCCCAGTTGGCGGACCACTTTCAGGGGGCTACTCCAACGGTGGCGACAACGGCGCCTCGCGTGATCCAGTGCATCGGTCAGGCTCCTTTCCTGTGACGGGGCGGCTGTCAGCCGACAAGGTCGATCCGGTTGAGCGCGCAATGGCTCCAGAGGGCGTCCATGGCACCGACAAGCGCGTCCATCTCGCGCGGGCCGTGCACCGGCGACGGGGTGAAGCGCAGACGTTCGGTGCCACGCGGCACGGTGGGGAAGTTGATCGGCTGCACGTAGATGCCGTAGCCTTCCAGCAGCATGTCGCTCAGCTTCTTGGTGTGGACCGGATCGCCCACGATCACCGGCACGATATGGCTGCCGTGGTCGATCAGCGGCAGGCCCAGCCCCTTGAGCCGTGTCTTGAGGATCTTCGCCTGCGTCTGGTGCGCCTCGCGCAGCGACCCGTCGCGCTTGAGATGCGCCACACTGGCCGCAGCCCCCGCCGCCACGGCGGGCGGCAGCGAGGTCGTGAATATGAAGCCCGGCGCGTAACTGCGCACCGCGTCACACATTTTGGCGCTGGCCGCGATATAGCCGCCCATCACGCCATAGGCCTTGGCCAGCGTGCCGTTGATGATGTCGATCCGGTGCATGAGCCGGTCACGCTCGGCCACGCCGGCGCCGCGCGGGCCATACATGCCCACCGCGTGCACCTCGTCGATATAGGTCAGCGCGCCGAACTCGTCGGCCAGGTCGCAGATCGCCTCGATCAGGCCGAAATCGCCATCCATCGAATAGACCGATTCGAAGGCGATGAGCTTGGGCGCCGACGGATCATCCGCCGCCAGCAGCTCGCGCAGGTGGTCCATGTCGTTGTGGCGGAAGATGCGCTTGGCCCCGCCATTGCGGCGCACCCCCTCGATCATCGAGGCGTGGTTGAGCGCGTCCGAATAGATGATCAGACCCGGGAACAATTTGGGCAGCGTGCTCAATGTCGCGTCATTCGCGATATAGGCCGATGTGAACAAAAGCGCCGCTTCCTTGCCGTGCAGGTCGGCCAGTTCGGCCTCGAGCCGCTTGTGATAGACCGTGGTGCCGGAAATGTTGCGCGTCCCGCCCGAGCCCGCGCCGGTGGCGTCCAGCGCCTCGTGCATGGCCGACAGGACCTCGGGGTGCTGTCCCATGCCCAGATAGTCATTGCCGCACCAGACGGTGATCGGCTGCTCGGTGCCGTCGGGACGGCGCCATGTGGCATGCGGAAACTGGCCATTGCGGCGCTCGATGTCGATGAAGGTCCGGTAGCGGCCTTCCTTATGCAGGCGGTCGAGGGCCGCGTCGAGATGAAAGTCGCGGCCGCGGTGGCAGCCAAGACAGCCTGAGCAGCTCGGTCGAGATATGATTTTTTGCTGTGACATGCTGGCCTTCCTGCGCAACTTAAACTGATCCGTTGATGTGCGGGAAAGCTAACGGCGCTGCGGGCCGGACCACAGATGAGAAGGTCCAAACGAAATTCGTACCAAGGTCCAACCCGGACCGGGCAGGCCGGCGCATGGGAAGATCATGAACAACCGGCCCCGGGCGACGCGCGCCGGGGCCGAGACAGAGGGTTTGCGGGGACATGGGGGCGGACAAGAGGGGCCTGGGCGCGGCGCGTCCATGGATGCCTGAGACGCCACCACGTACACGCCGCTGAATGGCCGGGCCGTAGGGAACCATGGCCGGGCCACTCTGGAGCGGGAGCGCCGGGCGGCCTCCCCCGAAACCGGGATCAGACTCCGAGACGCTGCGCTTCGAGAACCACTTCGAGGCGGTTGGCGGCGCCGAACTTGTCCTTGAGAGAGCCGACGTAATGCTTGACGGTCTTCTCGCTGATGTTGAGCTCGGCCGAGATCTGGCCGTTGGTCATGCCCTGCATCAGATGGCGTACCACCTGGCTTTCGCGGGCCGTGAGGCGCAGGCGCTCGGCCTGTTTGCGCTTGGCTTCGGCCTGGCGCAGCTTGGCGAAGATATCCATCGCCATGTCGGGCTGCACGTAGTTGTCGCCGTTCATGACGCGACGCGCGGCGACACGCAGATCAGACATTTCGCTGTTATAGGTCAGGATGCCAGAGGCGCCCGCATCCAGCGCTTCAACCGCCATGTCTATTCCTCTTTCGGAGCAGAAGGCGAGAATTCGAACCATGTCACATGACTTACGGAACGCGCGCAGAACCTTCAGTGGCTGGTCCAGTGAGCCCAGATCAACAATCACCACCTCATATCCATCGCGGGCACATGTCTCAACGATTTCAGGGCTGAAGGCAGCAGCCGCTTGCAAATCAAAGCCAGCGCACGGCTCAATCAGATGCGTGAACCCTGCACGCGTGAATGTGTGATCGCAAATCACCATCGTTTTATACATGTTCGTCCCCAAAGTTCGGAGCGCCCGCAGCAGAAGCGGTGACGGCGCTGGTTCCCAAGTCAGTCAAGATTTCCGTTTACCCCAGAAATGTCTCGGGCCTTATCCCACTCCACCCCATTGATTCCGAACTATCTTTGGAGAGTTGGGAGACTTTTGTATCAAGGGCGAATGTCGCGATTCGCCTCACCCCTAAGTAGGAACATCCCGTGAGACCGTCACATTTCTCATGAATGTACACCTATACATTTGATATTAAATGATTTTGCATGTGACTCCACATGACCAAAATTGATCCAAATCAAGGCACAGCTGCGGCAACGCGTTATAATTGTGTTCAAAGCGTCTTTAATCATGTGACACACTAGTAGCCCATGGTCCGGCAAGACCTTGGACTTTAGCCTGACTCCGCAGCCATGTGCTGTCCTGCTGCTCCCGACATGCCAAAAATCATGGATGTGCGATTCGGAACCTGGTAGCGATTATGAAGCGGTAGACCAGCGCTCCATATGCGCCTCAAGAACCGGGGCGATGCCCATGAACGCAAATTCTCGGGATCATCTCCGCAGTCATCGCGACAGCACAAAGCACACCCCCCGCGCGGCAAAACGCCCGGGCAAGCGATCCTGTCCCTTCCGAACATCCAAACTGACCATGTCTCGTGATATTTCGCTCAGCAAAGTCTTTATTGTTTTGGTCACACTCGTTGGGGCTGAGCTTTGCATCATGCTGGGTCTAGCCAAACTCGAGGAACGGATGCCGTGGCTGACGCAGGCCATATGGGGTGAGGCCATCCTGGATTCAGCGCTGTTGTTCTGCATCATGGCGCCTGTGTTCTACTGGCTGCTGATCCGGCCCCTGCAACGATCGAACACCATCAAGCTGCGCTTTCTGGACATGGTGAGCGACGATCTAAGAAATCCATTGAACGCCTTGCAGGGCATCGCCATGGCATCGCGCGAGGACCCATCTCTTGCCGCAGGGCTGGAGAAGGCGCGCCAGGAAGCGCTGCAATGGATGCAATTGCGCGTCGAGCGCGTGGTCGCCTTCAGCGCCCTTGAAGCCGAGGCCTCGCTTCCAACCGGCTTGCCAACGAATCTGCAGGGCTTGGCAACAGAGCTGCAAAAGCGGTTCGAATTCATGTTCACAAACACCGGTAACACGCTGGATATTCATTGCGAGGGGCCGAATTTGCCCATCGGCCCTGCACAAAGCGAGATGCTCATCCAATTGATGTTCTCCATGCTGGAAATCGCCCGTATGTCCGCAGGAGATGCCGCGACAAACATCACCATTCGAGCCTCGGATGAAGACGCAGGGAAGATCCATATCAGCGCCGTGCACGAGGGGAAGACAGCGCCTTGCAACACAAGCACCGGCGCTATCCTCGGACCATTTGAACGCATCAAGCTGGCCCGTGACATCCTCGAGCATATGGCGTCGCGTGCCGGCTGCGACTACCAGGCCCAAAGCGACTGTTCGCAAAGCCTGCTCATGAGGATCAAGCCATCGGATCCATAGGACCGCGTCGGGCCGCGTCACATGGCAGAACAGCGTTCAGGCGATGAAAAACTCATCGAAGAAGGGCTGTTGTTCTGGCTGTGCGGTGCCGTTGGCAAAGTCTACCGCAAGTGCGTAGGCATCCGCGCCGATGGTGGCGCCGGCGCTGAGCCCATCAACGTTACCATCGCTAAAGTGAATCCCGCCATAGATCCGGGATGCGCCACCATCGATGGCTGCCTCTGAAAACGTATCCCATTGAAACTGATACACATCACTCGGAAGTGCTGCATCAAAGGCGCTCGTCCCTGGAGGCACGGTAATATGCGCATCCAGATGGTCTGACCCGGTAAACGC
>NZ_CAJXNN010000073.1 GCF_913057115.1 uncultured Roseovarius sp. | reverse complement strand
TTTCAGGCAAGCGGGGTCCTCAAAGGCCTTGCGATAGGCCTTTGGCGCTTGCTCGGCTTGCGCTTGATGGGTGATCAATCCGCCAAGACTAAGGGCGCCACTTTCGACCAAACCGGCCGTTGCGCGCAGGTCGTCTTGCGTCCATTCCGCCGCAACGCGGAGCCGCGCCTCTTTCATGAAGGCTGGCGGAAAGGCAAAGCTAAGGTCTTGCGGATAAAAGCCCGTCAGAACGATCTCGCCTCCCTTGGCGATACGCCCCACAAGTTCATTCAATATCTCTGGATGCCCCGAGGCGTCGTAAATCGTGCGGTAATCTCGACGCGCGTCATCTTCGGGGGCCACCACGTCATAGCCTACGGCACCGTTGCGCCGGTCGGCTTGGGTTTCCCAAACCGTGGGTGCGGGCGCCCCCGCTGCAATGGTCAACCGGGCCAAAAGGCGGCCCAAAACACCATGCCCCACGATCAAATCCGGCACGGCCTTATCCAGACCGGCCATAGCGTGGCGCGCTGTCGCCGCCAGCGCCAAAAGCGCGCCTTCCGGCCCCAGCGTGGAATCGATTCGCGTGATGCGCTCGGCCTCGGTCACCAGCCGCGAGGCGGCACCGCCAAAAAGACCGTACGCATCGTTAAAGCAATTCGCACCGGGTACGAATACGGTATCCCCCGGTTTGAATTGTGTGTCTGCCCCGGCTTCCACCACTTCACCCGCGGCTTCATAGCCAGGAACAAGCGGATACCCCATGCCGGGAAAAGGCGGCATCGTCCCGGACCAAAACAGTTTTTCAGTGCCGGTCGAAATACCGGAATAGGCGACATCGACAACAATATCCCGTGACCCCGGCGCCTTAAGCGAAAGGGTGTCCAAATGAAGATCCTCGGGACCGTTCAAATAGACAGCGCGGGTATGCATGGTTGCCTCCTGTCTGTCTCTCCGCCGCCCTCATCGGATTCGGCGCACATTGGCACTTAGGCCACTTGTAAGTCTAACCGTACATAGCTAGGTGTCAATATTTGTTTACAGTCAAGCCCAAGATGAAGCTGTCAGGCTGGCTTGGCAAAGGTCAAAACACGCGTCACGTAAGGCCGCCGCACAGAGGGCGCGGCACCGCGGTCAAATCCTGCCTCATCACAAAGCGTCGCTATGCGGTCGGGCGATCGCGTGCGGCCGGTCCCCATGGCCATGGTGTAAAAGGCAAAATAGATATCTCCGGCCCGCTCAGGCCGCCCGCCACCGGCCATCGGCTCCGAGATGATCAAGCGGCCGCCACGGGGTAGCGCATCATATGCCTTGGCCAGCAAATCGCGCACCGTCGCATCATCATGATCGTACAACACGCGGATCAATGAAATAATGTCAGCCCCCTTAGGCAAAGGCGCTTCGCGAAACGATCCTGGATGCAAGCTCACCCTTTCCAACACCCCCGCCTGCGCCAAACGCGACTCGGCCGTTGGAAGCACCTCCGGCAGATCAACCAGGCTGGCGCGCAAATGACGGTGGCGACGCAGGGCCGCTGACACAAACACCCCGGACCCTCCACCAACATCCATCAAGGTCGTCCCACCGCGCAACGACACCGCGCGCAGTGTATCTTCGGCCACCAAAACCTGCGATTTCGCCATAAGGTCGGAGTATCGCTCTGCCTCATCGCGCGGCACGTCGGAACTTTGCCCGAAAACATACGGCCAGAACCGCGCAAGATGGGTGTCACCCTCACCCTCACCGCGCAGGATCGAAACCGGATCCGTCATATCTTTGTAAAAAGCAGTGTTGTGCCGGATCATATCCGTCAGACCCGGAACGCCCAGAATGGCAGCCCCCCGGCGTGCCAACGCAAAATCACCTTTGCGGCCACGTTTGAGCAGTCGCAAAGCCGCACCAGCCTGAAGCAACGCCTCCATACGATCCTCGGGAATGCGACGTCTACGCGATAACGCCTCTGCCGATGCCGGGCCATGAAGCAAGTCTTGCAAAACCTCTAACTCGATCAGCGCCAGAAGCACCTGAGAGGCGACAAATCCCTGTAAAATATCGAAAATTTCGGTACCATCGCGTTGCGCCAGCGCGCCTGCAAACGGAAACTTTGCCGCAAAACGTTGAAAGGTCGGGTTCGCCACCAAACGCGCAAACGCGCCGCGCCAATTGCCTTTTGCGGGGCGGCGGCGATCTGGCACATCACTGGGCGCGGCCATGTATCAGGCCCTATAGCCTTCGGGCAGCTTCGGCATGATTGCCTCGGCCTGATACCTGACCATTTTGGCCAACGCCGCCTCGCCAGGACAAGATGGAATCGAAGCAATAGCCCCGGCCAGAATATCCGAAAGCCGCGCCTTGGCCCCACGCACACCCAATTCGGATACCGCATTGGGCCGACCGTGAAGGTCGTCTTGTCCTGCGGGCTTTCCAAGCGTTTCTTCATCCAACAGCGCATCGCGCAGATCATCCGCGACTTGGAACGCCTCGCCGATCAAAGCCCCCAGATCACGCCACGGCTCAGGCTCGTGCCCGGCCGAAATCGCCCCCATCTCCGTCGCCGCAATAAAAAGCGCCGCCGTCTTGGACATGTGATAGGCATGCAGATCAATTTCGGGTTCGCTTTCCCATCCTTGTCCGGCGCAAATGCCGCCCGGCATACCGGACCGCCGCGACAGCGATAGCACAAGCTGCGCCGCGCGTGCGTCGGCATTTTCTGACCGCCCAGTGCGGGCCAATGTGTCAAAGGCCAGCATGATAAGGCTGTCACCCGTCAAAACCGCCAACGGCTCAGAATAGGCCCGATGCACCGAAGGTTTGCCGCGCCGGGTTTCTGCATCGTCAAAACAGGGCAGGTCATCATGGACAAGACTGGCACAATGGATCAACTCCAAGGCGGCGGCGGCGGCATCGCTTAGCCCGGGGCAATCGTCACCACAGGCACCCGCGACCGACAAAAGGATCGTCGGACGTATGCGCGCACCACCCGGCACAATCGCATACCTAAGCGCTTCGCTTAGCTTAGCAGGGGCCTGCGCGGATTGGGCAACACCAAGAGCACTGCCCAAAGCGCCTTCAATCCGATCGGATACACGCATTACGGCCTCCTTTAGATGGGCGCTGAATATTTTGAATGACACCCATTATGTAAATAAGACTGGACACTTTTAGTGCGTGAGTCAACACTTAGGCCATGAAATCCGACGTTCTCTCAAGTTCAGCGGACACGCATGCCATTGTGATAGGCGCAGGCATTGCGGGCCTTGCTGCCGCCGCAAGCCTTGCGCATGCGGGCCTGAAAGTCACTGTTCTTGAACGACATTCCGGCCCCGGCGGACGTATGCGCATCCTGCCCTCGGTGGCTGGCCCGATAGATGCCGGTCCAACCGTGCTGACCATGCGCGGGGTCTTCGACGATCTCTTCGCTGATCTCGGCGCGCGTCTGGAAGATCACGTCACCCTCCACCGTCAACACCGCCTTGCTCGCCACTTCTGGCCTGATGGAAGTGCACTCGACCTGTTCGATAACGAGGACCAATCCGCCGAAGCGATCCAAGCCTTCTCTGGCGCGCAATCCGCGAAACAATTTCGCGCGTTTTCAGCGCGGGCGCGACGGTTGTTCGATGGCTTCGACGCCCCCATGATGCAGGCGCCCTGCCCGTCCCTGCCGGGGCTTGCCCTGCATGTCGCAACGCGGCCGTGGCTTGTTCCGGCCATGGCACCAACGCGGACGCTTGCACAACTTTTAGACCACAGCTTTGACGACCCCCGCCTGGCGCAACTATTCGGCCGCTACGCCACCTACGTGGGCGGCTCACCTTATCAAGTGCCTGCGCTTTTGTCGTTGATCTGGCAGGCCGAGGCCGCAGGCGTCTGGGCGGTAGAGGGCGGCATGCATGCACTGGCCCGCGCATTGGAATCACTTGGCCGCTCCAAAGGGGCGGAGTTTCATTACGACGCGGATGTCGCCCAAATCATCGTCGAAAACGATCGCGCCATTGGCGTGCGGCGTGCCGATGGCCACACTCACCATGCCAAAACCGTTCTTTTCAACGGCGATCCGCGCGCCTTGGCCACCGGCAGGCTCGGCCCCGATACCACCTGTGTCGCGCCTCAAACCAAGGCTATTCCGCGCAGTCTTTCGGCGCAGGTCTGGGCCTTTGCCGCAACACCAAAAGTGCCGGACCTCGCCTATCACAATGTTTTCTTTCGTGGCGATCCAAAGCCCGAATTCGATGCCATCGCCGACGGGCGCTCCGCCCCGGACCCAACCTTGTACATCTGCGCACAAGATCGCGGCACGGGCACGCCGCCACCCTCAATTGAACGCTTTGAGATCATCGCCAATGCTGCCCCCTTGACCGACGCCAAGACGCCCGAGGAGTTTTCCCAATGCCAGACTCGCACATTCCGGACGCTGGCCAACTTCGGCCTGACCTTCGACCCGATGCCACAGACCACGGCCCTGACAACGCCGCAGGACTTCGACACCCTTTTTCCAGCGACGGCAGGTTCCCTATATGGGCAGAGCCCACATGGAACCACCGCCGCCTTCCAAAGACCAACGGCACGGACACCGATCAAGGGGCTTTATCTGGCCGGGGGCGGGACGCACCCGGGGGCGGGCGTGCCGATGGCGACCCTCTCCGCCCGGCACGCGGCCGAGGC
>NZ_CAJXNN010000072.1 GCF_913057115.1 uncultured Roseovarius sp. | reverse complement strand
GGCCATATCTAGCATGGGTTGCCCCGATTCTGCCAGTGAAGGCTTTGCTCTCTTTTTTGCCTTTTGAAAAGATTCTGCGGTCTACGGGTTGGCAGGGAAAAGTATTCAATTATCTGAATAGAAACCTTTGAAAGGAGGCCGAGATGTTCAAGAGAACGAGTGCTTCAAACGGACCCAAATCACCAGAGGTGACTGGCTTTTACGATCCGGCAACCGGGTCGGTGCAGTATGTTGCGGTTTGCCCTGAGACGCGCAAGGCGGCCCTGATAGACGTGGTGCAAGATTTCGACCCTGCCGAGGCGCGAAGCCGCTTTGATAGTGCTTCGGAAATTCTTGAGTTCGTGAAAGAGCAGGGCTTGGAGGTAGAGTGGGTGTTGGACACACACCCGCATGCCGACCACCTGATGGCCTCTCATTGGCTGAAAGCGCATACCGGCGCGCCAAATGCGATTGGGGCCAAGGTGCGCGATATCGGCGGGCTTTGGGAGCGGATCTACAACACGCCCGGTGCCTTTGACCCGGATCGTGATTTTGACCGTCTGTTCGAGGATGGCGAGACCTTCAAGCTGGGCAATCTGGAGGTGGCTGTTATGCTGTCGCCGGGACATACATTGGGATCGATCACCTATGTGATGGGCGATGCGGCCTTTGTGCATGACACCTTCATGCATGTGGATGTGGGCACCTCCAGGGCGGATTTTCCGGGTGGGTCGTCAAGTGAACTGTACGATAGTTTGCAGGCCATTCTCGCCTTGCCGGACGATACGCGCCTGTTCATCGGGCATGATTATCCGCCCGTGAAAGACCGTGAAGACCCCGCTTGGGAGGCCACGGTGGCCCAGCACAAGGCCGACAACCCACATGTGGGCGGCGGGGCGACGCGCGAGGGTTTTACCAAGATCCGCGATGAGAGGGATGCCACGCTTGGACTGCCGGACCGGATCCTTTACGCTTTGCAGGTGAACCTGAGGGCCGGACAGTTGCCGGAACCAGAGGCGGACGGCAATTCCTATTACAAGATCCCTGCAAATCGGTTCTGAAACGCGCGAAAGGATAAACCATGCAAAGCGAAACCATTGGTGACGGAACCTTCGAGACCTGGACCGTTGAGGAAGCCGCCGAGGCTTGGGCGAAAAACGAGATTGTGTTGATCGACGTTCGCACCCCGCAGGAATACATGTTCGAGCATATCGAAGGCGCGCTTCTGCTGCCGATGCCGTTTTTCAATGCCGAGAAACTGCCGGGGCAGAGTGACAAGCGGATCGTGTTTCACTGCGGTTCGGGCGTGCGGTCGGAGAAGATTGCCCGCGCGGCGATTGACGCAGGGGTAACCCGGATTGCCCATATGGAAGGCGGGTTTGGTGCGTGGAAGAAAGCCAAGAAGCCCTATATCGGGACAAACATGGCCACCGGTGCGCCTGCCCGCGTTGAGGGTTAGGCCCAGCGGCCTGTGAAATCCTCGGGCACCATCAGGATATCGCGATCCAGCGCGTTGATATCGGTGCGCCCGCAAAGACCCATGGAGACGTCCAATTCCTTGTGGATGCATTCCAAGGCCTTGGTCACGCCCTCTTCGCCCATGGCTCCGAGGCCGTAGACGAAGGCGCGGCCGATGTAGGTGCCCTTGGCACCAAGCGCCATGGCCTTGAGCACGTCTTGGCCTGAGCGAATGCCGCTGTCGATATGCACCTCGATCTTGTCGCCCACGGCGTCAAGGATCGGGGGCAGGGCGCGAATGGCACTGAGCGCGCCATCGAGTTGCCGCCCGCCGTGGTTTGACACGATGATCGCATCGGCCCCGACATTGAGCGCCTCAAGCGCATCGCGAGGGTCCATGATGCCCTTGATGATAAGGGGCCCGTCCCACATTTTGCGGAACTCGCGGATACGGTCCCAATCCAGCGCTTGATCGAAGGCCTCGGACGTCCATGTGGCCAGCGAGGAGCCATCGGTGACCCCCTTGGCATGGCCGATCACATTGCCGAAAAAGCGCCGTTTCGTGCCCAGCATGCCGAGGCCCCAACGGACCTTGGTCATCATGTTGGCCACCGATTTCACGGTCAGTTTGGGCGGGGCCGAGAGGCCGTTCTTGATGTCCTTGTGCCGCTGCCCGAGCAGTTGCAGATCAACGGTAATCACGGCGGCCGAGCATTTGGCCGCCTTGGCGCGGTCAAAGAGGCGCTGCATGAAGTCGTCATCCTTGAGGGTGTAGACCTGCATCCAGAAGGGCTTTTCGGTGTTTTCGGCCACGTCTTCGATGGAACAGATGGAAAGCGTGGAGAGCGTGAAGGGGACGCCGAATTTTTCGGCGGCGCGGGCGGCCTTGATCTCGCCATCGGCGCATTGCATCCCGGTCAGGCCAACGGGGGCCAAGCCCACGGGCATAGAGACATCCTGCCCGATCATCCGGGTTTTCGTGCTGCGTCCGGTCATGTCAATGGCAACCCTTTGGCGCAGGTAGATGTCATCGAAATCCGAGGTATTCTCGCGGAAGGTCTGCTCGGTCCAACTGCCCGACTCGGCGTAGTCATAGAACATCTTGGGGGTGCGGCGTTTGTAGATGCGCTTGAGGTCATCGACGCAGGTGATCACGGGCATGGGCTATCCAATCGTCAAAATGGTAAAAATTTATTACCAATCCGCGCGCATACGCGCAAGGAACAGGCTGCCGCACCCTTCGTGGCGTGGCAAGGGGGCTTTGCCCCCTCGGCCTGCGGCCTCACCCCCAGGATATTTGGGAACAGAAGAAGGACTGTGTCAGGCTGAATGGGCGCCGTCGGCGAGGCCTTTGACGAAGTCGAGCACCTCTGCCGGGCCGTGGCCCTCGGCCAGTTTTCCGACGATGGCAGAGCCGACGACAGCCCCATCCGCGACGCTGGCGATCTCGCGGCTGGTGTCGGGGGTGCGGATACCGAAGCCCACGATCACCGGAAGATCGGTGTGCGATTTGATGCGCGCAACCTCGGGGCCGACATCGGTGGCCTGTGCCGCCGCAGCGCCGGTGATCCCTGTTATAGACACATAGTAAACAAATCCTGACGTGTTCGTCAGAACCTTGGGCAGGCGTTTGTCATCGGTGGTAGGGGTCGCGAGGCGGATGAAGTTCAGGCCGGCCTTTTGGGCGGGAATGCAAAGCTCTTCATCTTCTTCGGGGGGCAGGTCGACGACGATCAGCCCGTCGATCCCGGCCTGTTTGGCGTCGGTCAGGAATTGATCGACGCCGCGGTTATAGATCGGGTTGTAATAGCCCATCATCACGATTGGGGTGGTGTCATCGGTTTGCCGGAATTCGCGGGCCATTTGCAGGGTGCGGTCCAGTGTCATGCCTTGTTCCAAAGCGCGTTGGCCGGCCAGTTGAATGGTTGGGCCATCGGCCATCGGATCGGTGAAAGGCAGGCCCAATTCGATGATGTCGACGCCCGCGCCGGGCAGGCCTTTGACCAATTCGAGCGAGGTGTCGTAATCTGGGTCCCCGGCCATGACATAGGCGACGAAGGCCTTCTTTCCTTCGGCTTGAAGCGCGGCGAATTTGGCGTCGATACGGGTCATGCGGGAATCCTGTTGTTGATCGGGATGGGTTTGGCCGAAAGAGGGGGGAAAATCAATGCCCTGCTTGACCTTGCCCACCCCCGCGCCGTAGATGCGCGCGATATGCAATGCAGGAGGGCCGGTTATGGGCTTCAAGATGGGGATCGTGGGGCTGCCCAATGTGGGCAAGTCGACGCTGTTCAACGCGCTTACGAAAACCGCCGCGGCGCAAGCGGCCAATTTCCCGTTCTGCACGATTGAGCCCAATGTGGGTGAGGTCAACGTACCGGACCAACGTCTTGATACGCTTGCGGAAATTGCCAAGTCGAAGCAGATTATCCCGACGCGGATGACCTTTGTGGATATCGCCGGGCTTGTGAAGGGTGCCAGCCAGGGCGAGGGGTTGGGCAACCAGTTTCTGGCCAATATCCGAGAGGTGGATGCCATCGCCCATGTGCTGCGCTGTTTCGAGGATGGAGATGTGACCCATGTGGAGGGGCGTGTTGATCCGGTGGCCGATGCCGAGGTGATCGAGACCGAATTGATGCTGGCCGATCTGGAAAGCATCGAAAAGCGCCGCGCCGGTTTGGTGCGCAAGCTGAAGGGCAACGACAAGGAGGCCGCGCAGCAGGACCGTTTGTTGGCCGAGGCGCAGGCCATGCTGGAAGAGGGCAAGCCCGCCCGCATGGTCGAGGTGAGCGAGGAGGACGCCAAGGCGTGGAAAGGCCTGCAACTTCTGACCACCAAGCCGATTTTGTATGTTTGCAACGTGGATGAAGGCAGCGCCGCGACGGGCAACGCGTTTTCCGCCAAGGTGGAGGCCATGGCCGCCGAACAGGGCGCTGCGAGCGTGGTGATCTCGGCCCAGATAGAGGAGGAGATCAGCCAGCTGGACGCGGAAGAAGCCGTTGAATTCCTTGAGGAATTAGGGCTATCCGAGGCGGGGCTCGACCGTTTGATCCGAACGGGGCACGACCTGTTGCAGCTAGAGACCTATTTCACCGTCGGCCCGAAAGAGGCGCGCGCCTGGACCATCAAGACCGGCACCACGGCCCCGAAAGCGGCGGGCGTGATCCATGGTGATTTCGAGAAGGGCTTCATCCGGGCGGAGACCATCGCTTATGACGATTTCGTCGCTTGCAAGGGCGAACAAGGCGCCAAGGAAGCGGGTAAGATGCGCGCCGAGGGCAAGGGTTATGTCGTCAAGGATGGCGACGTTTTGCACTTCCTTTTCAACACCTGAGGCGGGGCGCGGTTAACCCTTTTGCCGAATCATGCGCCATCCCCTTGGTTAACAGGGGGGGCGGGGTGATTTTGGGCGTGCTGTACCACGTCGGTATTCTGTCGGTATCGCGTCGGTGTTGGGGCGCCTGGGACCTGCGGATTAACAGGGCGTGCGGGGACGAGTTGTACGTTTCGTACGTGAGTTTTGTACGTTTCGCCAACAAGGCCCGCGACCGCAAGCCACGGGCGGCCATTGCCAATCAGGATTTCAATTGTTCAAGCCGCAATTCCGACTTGCCCCCCCGTGCCGCTTTCGATAAACGCGTCGGCGGAGACGTGGCCGAGTGGTCGAAGGCGCTCCCCTGCTAAGG
>NZ_CAJXNN010000071.1 GCF_913057115.1 uncultured Roseovarius sp. | reverse complement strand
TTGCCGCTTGATCAGGCGCAAATCAAACCGCTCGGAGGACGACGCCGGAGAATTTCCACCACTTTCGAGACACAACCCAGAAAACCGAAAACACAGTGTTAACAACACAGCGGCCAACACAGTCGTCTGAGCACAGTCGGCTTCTAAAGCCAGATTTTAGGCTCTACATATCTTCCTGATCGCCCAAAACTTCCATCAGGTCGTTGATCGAACGGGCCAAATTAAAAGCTTCTTGCTCCGACAGACGACCCGGTCGTTGCGTGCCTATTCGATGCAAGTCGTTTGCGCAGAAGCGCTGAAACGCTGCTTCGGTACGAGGTCCCCATGCACCATCAATGCTAGCAGGCTGGGCCGGAAAAGTATCAAAGTTCATATAATACCGCATAGACTGCAGTACGGATTGCACATCCATTCTTGCGAATTCTGGAACTGCCTGGAAACCAGCTCGTATTGTGTCCATGTGGGCGTCACAAGGTGTGGGCAGACCTCGGCATACAGGCTCATCAGTTAAGTTGGTACAGGTTACTGCCTGCTCCAGAACCCTCCGCCCTTCCACTGAAATGGCACATGCCGACACGCCGCCTTGTGCTATGCAGTCAATATTTACACCGTTGTCGAAACCGAACTGTGCGCCGCCAGCGTTACCGCACTCAAACGTAGCGGAAGTCTCAGCACAGCTGCCTTCGATACACATAAGAGCGGTGGCAGGTGCAGCACCGCTTTCTTCATAATTAAAGCAATTAGCCTGTGCAGCGCCACCACTGACTACCAAGCCAGCTACTACGATCAATAATCTCATCGTACTCCCCCCCTTTGTCCAACACGCCCCAAAATGGAAGTAGCCCTGACATCGGAAGTGGCAACTGCGCCATGCGCACAACTTAATGGGACACGGTGCGTCGGACAGTGTTTCCACAAAACTCCACCAACACAGTGTTTAAACCACAGTGTTTCGAACATAGCGGGCAACACAGTGCCCACCGTTCTTGCACCAACACGAACTTGCTTCTCGAGGCTACAGGCTTGCCCAGAGCCGCGCCCGAAAGGCCGAAGCCCCAACCTGATCATCCTTAACAGGATTGGCCATGCGGGCCAATGCGCCATGGCACGCGCCAGCTATCTGAGGAGCGCACGCGCCATGTGGCTCGGCGCCCCGCCACTGGCCGGGTTTTGCGCCGCCAAGTGGCCGGTTTTTGCCCCGCCGTTGACAGACGGGCGCGAAGATGAGCCGCGATGGCGTCAATCTATCTCCGGTTGTGTCGGTCGGCGCGCAGGGCCGGCCAGGCACCTTAATGAGATGTGGCGCCCACAACGGAGAGGAAGCATTCGGTCATGCGCCGTAGCGTCCGCCCCAAGACCAAACTTGCCTTTCGCAGTGGGCAGGCGTTGCCTTATGACTTGGTCATCCTCCGAAGCGTTTGGCCGTCATGCGCGTTGCCCCCGGCCTTCAGACCGCCCGTCTTGTTTTGCGGGAGCCTATGCTCGCAGACTGGCCCAGTTTTGCCGAACTGATGGGATCGGAACTGGCGTGGCATATGGGCGGGCCGTTTTCCGTGACGCAATCCTGGGGCGCATTTTGCCATGGCATCGCGCTGTGGCAGCTTTTTGGCATTGGCGTTCTTTCGATTGAGCTTCGATCCACGGGGCAATGTGTGGGGCAGATCGAGGTCAACCAAGGCCCGCGTTTTCCGGAGCCGGAACTGGGTTGGCAGCTTGTGTCCGAGGCGGAAGGCCAAAGCTATGCCTACAAGGCAGCGGTCGCGATGCGGGATTGGGCGTTTCAGGTCAGGAAGATGGCGACATTGGTCAGCTATATAGGGCCGGAAAACGCCCGCTCGATCCGTCTTGCGGAACGTTTGGGGGCGGTTCTGGACACGCAGGCGCGCCCACAAGATCCGGGCGATCTGGTCTATCGGCATGATCCGGACCGCTGTTGAGGAATTCTGAGGCTGTCGGTCGAGGTCAGCCGTCCGAACGCCCGGAAGGGGTCGGGGGCCGCAGGGTTTGCGATGGGTAAGGCGTGTTGCGGTCGTGCAACGCGGGCCTTCGCGCAGCATGCGCGCAGAAGGGGGTGCGTGGCGCTGCGCGCGACCTGTTT
Source organism: uncultured Roseovarius sp. (assembly GCF_913057115.1). GTDB lineage: Bacteria > Pseudomonadota > Alphaproteobacteria > Rhodobacterales > Rhodobacteraceae > Roseovarius. The sequence continues at coordinate 3,759 of NZ_CAJXNN010000071.1, read as the reverse complement.
TGGGCAAGCCGATAGTTCCCGCCAAAGTAGCGTGCCCGAGTTCTAATTTTTCCTTGGCGTGTCGCATCCCCGTCACAGCACTCAATTATCGTCACCCGAAACCATCTGTTGTTACGGAAGACCCCATGTTTGCCCTTACCGGCCAGAAGGCCCTGATCGTCGGCATCGCCAATGACCAATCCATCGCCTGTGGCATTGCCCAGGCGCTGGCCGCGCAGGGGGCCGATCTGGCGATCACCTATCTCAACGATCGGGCCGAACCGCATGTGCGCCCGTTGGCCGAAGGACTGGACGCCGACATCATCGCGCCGCTCGACGTCACCGACCATGGCCAGATCGGCGCGCTGTTTGACCGGATCACGCAGGAGTGGGGCCGTCTCGACATCCTGATCCATGCCATCGCCTTTTGCCCAAAGGATGACCTGCATGGTCGTGTCACCGATTGCTCCCGCGCCGGGTTTCAGGTGGCGATGGATGTCTCGGTCGGCAGTTTCATCCACCTGATCCGCAAATCCGAACCCCTGATGACCCAAGGCGGCATGTGCGCCACGGTCAGCTTCTACGGATCGGAAAAGGTGGTCGATCATTACAACGTCATGGGGCCGGTGAAGTCGGCGCTTGAATCGGTCACCCGTTACATCGCGGCCGAGCTGGGCCCCAAGGGCATCCGCGTGCATGCTCTGTCGCCCGGGCCGCTTAAGACCCGCGCCGCCAGCGGGATTGACCATTTCGACCAGCTTTTGCACAGCGCCGCCGAACGCGCGCCCACCCATCACCTGGCCACCATCGAAGATGTCGGGGCTTTCGCCGCCTTTCTTGCCAGCCGCGAGGCCGCGAATGTGACCGGTGGGGTGCACCATATCGACGGCGGCTATCATATCCTGGGGTGACACCATGACCGACCGGCCAGACCAGACGGACCACGCGATCCAAGACATGACCGATCAGGCCCGCGCGCAAGCGGCGCTTTTGACCATGCTGGGCCAGAAGCATGGCGCGGCGCTGTTGCAATCGGTCTGGGATCATTGGCACCGGTCGGCGGGCGCGTTGCATGCGGCATGGGACGGGGCGGCGGGCAGTAGCCTGGCCGAGCAGTGGCAGGCCTATCTGACCGATGCACAGCAACGCGGTGTCCTGTATCTCGACGCCCTGCGGCAAAGGGGGGATGCGGCCAAGCAGCGAGAGGCCGAAGGGCTGAAACCTGTGCTGGCCTTTGACTACGAGCTGGTCGTCGATGGGGCCGAGCTGGACCGCCCGGTGAATTATTCCCTGGTGCGGATCCTGCCCTCCAAGGATAACCCCGAAACCCGGACGGGCGGGCGGCCCTGGGTCATCATCGACCCGCGGGCGGGCCATGGCTCGGGCATTGGCGGGTTCAAGGCCGAGAGCGAGGTGGGGGTGGCGCTGGCCGATGGCCACCCAGTCTATTTTGTCATTTTCCACCCGCAGCCGACCCCCAGCCAGACCCTGGCCGATGTTACCGCCGCCGAGGCAGACTTCCTGAAAACCATCGCCGAACGGCACCCCAACGCGCCGAAACCGCTGATCACCGGGAACTGCCAGGGCGGGTGGGCCTCGATGATCCTGGCCGCCACCCATCCCGATCTGACCGGTCCGGTCGTCATCGCGGGCGCGCCGCTGAGCTATTGGGCCGGGCAGGTCGGCAAGAACCCGTTCCGCTACTACGGCGGATTGGCCGGGGGCGCGGTGCCCGCCCTTTTGGCCTCGGACCTTGGCGGTGGGGTGTTTGACGGCGCATCGCTGGTGCTGAATTTCGAAGGGCTGAACCCGGCCAAGACATGGTGGCGCAAGAATTACGACCTTTATGCCGATGTCGATGACGGGGTGGACCGGTTTCTGGACTTCGAGAAATGGTGGTCAGGCTTTTATTTCATGAACGAGGCCGAGATCCGCTGGATCGTCGAGAACCTGTTTGTGGGCAACAAGCTGACGGCGGGGCAGGCGGTGCTGGACGATGGCACCCCGGTGGACCTGACGCGGATCACCGCACCGGTGATCGTCTTCGCCTCGCATGGCGACAACATCACGCCGCCGCAGCAGGCGCTGCACTGGATCGCCGACCTATACGAAACGACCGAGGAATTGCGCGCGCGCGGCCATGTCATCATCTACACGCTGCATGATTCCATCGGGCATCTGGGCATTTTCGTTTCGGCCAAGGTCGCAAAGACCCAGCACAAGCAGATCACAAGCGTCGTCAAAACCATCGAAAGCCTGGCGCCGGGGCTATACGAGATGATGATCGATCAGGATGCGGATGGCGCGTTTCAGGTGGAGTTTCAGTCCCGGCAGGTCGACGACATCCGAGCGATGAATGACGCGCCCGAGATCGCCGAGGAATTCGCCGCCGTCGCCGAACTGTCGGAATGGGCGGTCAAGGGCTATGAGATCATGATGCGCCCCTGGTTGCGCCGCATGGTAACCCCCCAGATGGCCGAGGCGGCTCGGGAGGCCCACCCGATGCGGGCGCAGATGGCCAGCTTTGCCTCGGACAATCCGGCGATGAAACCGTTTGCCGAAGCCGCGGAGACCGCGCGGGAAGAGCGCAAATCCATCGGCACCGAGAATGTCTTTGTGCGGACCGAGACCGCGATGGCCGACCTGATCGAACGCAACTGGGATCTTTACCGTGACGGGCGCGACGCGATGATCGAGATGAGCTTTCACGCGATCTATGCCCATCCGCTGATGCGCGCCATTGCCCCGCCGAAACCCGAGGGCGCGGCGCGCCACGATATTCAGAAATTCCCCGAAGTGCGCGCGGTGCTGGCTCATATCGATGAGGGCGGCTATCCGGAAGCGATCGTGCGGATGATGATCCTTATGGGCCGCGCCCGCGGATCGGTGCGGCGTGAACGGCTGGAACGGGCCAATGCGTTGCTGCACAACCGCCCGCCCTTTGACACCATGACGGAAAGCCAGCGCACCCATATCATCCATGAACAATCCATGATCGTGGATCTTGCGCAGGCCGAGGCCCTGGCGACCCTGCCGAAACTGCTGCGCGACGATGTCGATCGCATCCGCGCCCTGAACCTTGTTCTGGACGTTGCAGGCCCCCCGGAGGACATGGACGCGCCCACCATCGCAATGTTTGATCGGTTCCAGACTGTCCTGCGCGCGAGGGCGAGGGATTGGGTGCGTCCAACCTCACGGGCCGGCAAAGACGCCGCGGAGTAGGGTCTCCAAGCTGGAATTGGTGTCACGCTTCGCCATGCGGGGTCGGGGCGCGGCGCCCACAAGCCTTTGATCGTTGCGCCCATTTGATCTATGCGCATCCAGCCCCGGACCGCCGTAAGTGTACTGAATCGACCTTCGCTTGGAAGGTCAGCAACGTCCGCTTTGGGCCGATCGCTGCCAATTAGGCTACTACTACCCTAAACGACCATGTCCGCCCAAAAATCCGCCAACATGGTGCTTGAACCACAAACCCACAACACAGTGTTGGCAACACGGCGAGCGACACAGAGCTCCAAGTTCCTGCACCAACATAGCACCCAGCAACTTCACAGTGTTCACCACAGCGCTTCCACTCACTGTCCGGTCGTGTCGCGAAGTTGGTGGAAATTTGAAGGTGGCATAATCTCCGGGTGATCCTGAACCACCCAACCGGCGGCTGGCACCGCCAGAGGAGATCACGCCATGAACAAGATTACAGACACCAGCGCGCTTTCGCTACTCGCTTGCGACGATGGCTTCGACCCGATCGAGGACCGGCTGCGCGCGAATATTCGCAGC
>NZ_CAJXNN010000070.1 GCF_913057115.1 uncultured Roseovarius sp. | reverse complement strand
GCCCGCATTTGTGGCGGTTGAAACGAAGGTCTGGTATCGAGAAACGTCGCAACTTCGCGAACTCCGCTCCCTGCGCAGAGCCGCCTTTCCCCCGCGCGGACTCAACGGCCGCAGGCCCGCCGCGCATCGTCATGCTGGAAGCATGCCTTTGGCATGACGCCGCCCCGTCGCCCCAAAGGGGCGCCGACTTTAAACGGCACGCCTTTGGCGTGACGGCACGGCGATTGGGTTGGTCATGGCGCATAGAATAGAGGTTGCGCGCCAGTGGTTGAGATAAAGTGCATTAGCTCATAGGGTGGGTCGCCGCACCGCGGCCCACCTCTCGGCGATTGCGGGCAATCGCCTGCCGGTCAGTGGCCGATGCGCGGCTCGCTCAAAGCGGTGCGCAGTAAATGCGCACCCTACGATGGCGTATGCCCCCTCACCGATAGGTCCGGTCCTCCATCGGCGTCGCCTCGATCCGGGCCAGCACCCGGTCCAGCAGGGATTGCTCGGCGCGGTTCAGCGTGGCCTTGGGGTTCCAGACCACATGCACGTCAATCGCCGGGGGCTGGTCATAGGGGGGCAGTTGCCACAACAACCCATCCTCGACATCGCGTTTGGCGACGTGGACGGGCAGGGGGCCGATGCCGAGGCCGGCGATGATCATCCGGCGCACCTCCTCAAGGTGGCTGGAGGTGCCGACCACCAGATCGCCCATATCCGCCTCGGCCCGCATCACCGCCACGGGCTTGAGCGCATCCTGCAAACGGTCGGTGTCGAAGCTCACCGCCGAATGCCCGGCCAAATCGGCGCGGGTCAGGCCATGGCGGCCAAACAGCGGATGCGGCGGGCCACAGAACAGGCCAAAGAACTCGCGGTACAAGCGCCGGTATTCCAATTTCGGGTCGCGCCGGTTCACAAGGCAAATGGCAAATGAGGAAAACCGCCCCGAAACGCTATCCACGGCTTCGGCGGAGGAAAACACATCAATCGACAGGGTGGCGCTGGGGTGGTCGGCGTGATGTTCGGCCAGCACCGCATCGAAAAGCGGGCAAACCACGTGGCTGGCCAGTGCCACCCGCACATGGCCCGTCACCTCGTCGGTCATCTCGCGCATGAGGGTCGAGAGCCGCAGGATGGAACCTTGGATATCCATCGCCTCGCGGTAAAGCACCTCACCCGCTTGGGTCAGTTGGAAATGCCCCGGCTTTCGGTCGATCAGGCGCTTGCCCACGCGGTCCTCCAACCGTTTGAGGGCAGCCGAGACCGAGGGCTGTGTCAGTCGCAGTTTATGCGCGGCTTCGGTGACCGACTTGGATTGCGCGAGAACCACGAAGCTGCGCAGCAGGTTCCAGTCGAGGTCGCGCATCATGCGGTCGGGGCGGGGGCTATCTTCCATAGATTTCATCTATAATTAACATTCTGATTATCTATTTGATTAATGCTCATGGGCTTTGCATCGTCAACCCCAAGCCCCGGACAAAACGGGGCACGGGATAAAGGGGAGATGAATGTCGGTCGAAGCCCGTGAGGCGCGACAGCCTTGGATTTTGCTGTCGCCCGCATTGACGGCGGTTGCGTTGCTGTTGTTCGTGCCGCTCTTGTTTATCGTTGTCTATTCCTTCTGGCTGCGCACGGCGACGGGCGCGGATGAGGTGGGGTTCTTTCTCGATAACTGGCAAGAGGCCCTGACGGACGCCTTTTACCGCGATATCCTGCTCAACACGCTCAAGATCGCGGCAATCACCACGCTTGTCTGTGCGCTCATGGGCTATCCGGCGGCCTATTTCATTGCCCGCTCCAAGGGCAACAAGGCGATTTTGCTGCTGCTTTTGATGCTGCCCTTCTGGATCAGCTACATCATCCGCACGATGAGCTGGATCAACATTCTGGGGGTGTCGGGGGCGCTGAATACGGCCTTGCTGTCGGTCGGGGTCATAGATGAGCCGATCCAGATGCTTTACAATGAAACGACGGTCATTCTCGGGCTTGTGCATTTCCTGCTGCCCTTCATGGTGCTGAATGTCTTTGTCAGCCTTGATGGCATCGACACCAACCTTGAGGATGCGGCCAATTCGCTGGGGGCCACGCGCTGGCAGGCCTTTACCAATGTCACGCTGCCCTTGTCGCTGCCCGGTCTGGCCGCCGGGGGCTTGCTTTGCTTCGTGCTGGGCGCGGGGACCTATATCACGCCGCTGGTTCTGGGCGGACCGACCGATGCGATGTTCGCCAATCTGGTTTTCGAGGCGATCATCACGCAGCTCAACTGGCCGCTCGGCTCGGCGCTCAGCCTGATGCTGCTGGTGGTGCTGGGGGCCTTGGTGCTGATCTACAACCGCTATCTGGGCATGGCGCAACTGATGAAGGGGCTGGGTTGATGGGCTGGAACCTTGTGCGCATCTGGACCATCCTGGTCTATACCTTCATGTTCCTGCCGGTGGCGGTGGTGGTGTTGTTGTCGTTCAACGCCAGCCAGTTCGGCAGCTTCCCGATGACCGGCTTGTCGTTTCGGTGGTTCGTGGAACTGGCCCAGAACGAGGCGATCTTGCGGGCGTTCCGTACATCCATCGTGCTGGGGCTTCTGACGGCGGCGATTTCCACCACGCTGGGGGTGCTGGCCAGCCTTGCATTGGTGCGTTACCGCGTGCCCGGCTCGAACGTGATTTCCACGCTTCTGATCGCCCCGATCCTCGTGCCAGAGGTGGTGCTGGCGGTGGCGCTTTTGCTGTTCCTGAACTTCCTTCAGATCAACAAGAGCTTTACCTTGCTTCTGCTGGGCCACGTGATTTTCACCCTGCCTTTCGTGATCCTGGTGGTGCAAGCGCGGCTTGTCTCGATCAAGCGCGACGTGGAAGAGGCGGCGATGAGCCTTGGCGCCAGCCCGCGCCAGACGTTTTTCCAGATTACCCTGCCGCTGATGCTGCCGGCCGTGCTGGCCGGGGCGCTCTTCGCCTTCACCATCAGTTTCGATGACATCACCGGTACCCTGTTCTGGAAACCCGGTGGGGTGGAAACCGTGCCAACGCAAATCTTTGCCATGCTGCGCAATTCCATCAGCCCCGAGATCAACGCGCTGGGCACGGTAATGATCATAATGACCGTGGGCTTGCCCCTTCTGGGGCTCGCCATCGCAAGACAAGTTGCAAAAAAGAGCGGCACATAGAACCGCTCGACCCTCATAAATCCAACCAACCAGGAGTGACACATGACCAAGAAAATGGACAACACCACCCGCTATGAGCGCCTGCGCGAGCGGTACATGAACGGCGATCTTGACCGCCGTTCCTTCCTTGGGCTGATCGGCGCCGCCGGTCTGGCCTACGGGGTGCAGACGCCCTTCGCGAAATACGCCAACGCGCAAACCGTTGCCCAAGTCCGCTTTGACGGCTGGGGCGGGGTCGTGTCGGAGGCGCTGCGCGAGAACGCCTTTGATCCCTTTACCAAGGAAACCGGCATCGACGTGGTCGACGGCACCTTCGGCGGTGGCGATGAATACCTCAGCCGCGTGAAGGCCAGTCAGGAAGGCGAATACAACATCGCCCACCTGTCGGGCGTCTTCGACTATGCCCGCTATCATAATCTCGGGCTTTCCACGGTTCTCAACGAGGACAACATCCCGAACCTGCAATACGTCATTCCCAAGCTGGTCGACGTCTTCCGTAACGTGACCGACGGCAAGCTCAGCTGCGTGCCCTATGACTATGGCACCACCGGCCTTGCCTATAACCGCAAGCATATCTCGGACGAGGAAATGCAGGAGAAGGGCGCCAGGATCCTCATCGACGAGGCGCACAAGGGCAAGATCGCCGGGTGGAGCGATTGGCGCACCCGCATGTGGTATGCCGCCCTGCAAACCGGACAGAACCCGAACAACATCGAGGATGTAGACGCTGCATGGGAAGCGGTGCGCGCGCATCGCGACCTGAGCTTGAAATACTGGGGCTCGGGCGCCGAATTGATGAGTCTTCTGGCCGAGGAGGAAATCCACGTCACCGAAGGCTGGTCGGGCCGCATCTATGCGCTGCAAGAGCAGGGCCACGACATCGGTTACATGGACCCGCCCAACGGTTTCGGCTGGCAGGAATGCATGTTCGTCATCAAGGGCAGCCCGATGGAAGCCTGCGAAGAACTGCTCAACTTCATGCTGGCGCCGGAAACCTCGATCGCGGTGGCCGAAGGGCAGAACTATCCGCCCGCGCTTGACCCCAACAAGGTTGATCTTGGCGACAAGATCCCGACCCTGCCGGCCTTTGACCCGACCGGCAAGCTGGACGGTCTGACCTTTGCCGACCCGGCCTATTGGAACGGCAACGAGCAAGAGTGGTCGAAAACCTTCGGCCGCGTGCAGAAGGGTTACTAACCGTTACTCCCGGGGCGATCCCGGCCATTGCGCCGGGGTTGCCCACCTTGATGAATTTCCTGCCGCTGGAGGCCGTGGATGAGTTCCGTCACCCTGAATAATATTGTCAAACGTTTCGGCAATTTCACCGCCGTGCATCAAAGCTCGCTTGAAATTCCCGAAGGAGCGTTTGTGACGCTGCTGGGGCCGTCGGGCTGTGGCAAGACAACCAACTTGCGGATGATCGCCGGGCTTCTGGACCCCAGTGAGGGCGAGATCCTGATCGGTGGCAAGCGGGTGAACGATGTGCCCATTCACAAGCGCAACCTTGGGCTTGTCTTCCAGAACTACGCGCTTTTCCCGCATAAGACCGTGGCCGAGAACGTGGCCTTCGGCCTGAAATATCGCGATGTCCCGGCAGACCAGATTCCCAAGCGCGTGCAAGAGGCGCTGGAACTGGTGCAGCTTCCGAATGTGGGGGAGCGTTACCCCAAGGAACTGTCGGGCGGGCAACAACAGCGCATCGCGCTGGCCCGCGCCATCGTGATCGAACCCGATGTGCTGTTGCTGGATGAGCCGCTTTCGGCGCTGGATGCCAACCTGCGCGAGGATATGCGGGTGGAATTGAAGCGCATTCAGGAACGCATCGGCGTGACCACCGTTTTCGTCACCCACGACCAATCCGAGGCGCTGGCCATGTCGGACCAGATCGTGGTGATGTCGGAAGGCCGGGTTGAACAGGTTGGCGCACCCGAGGAGGTGTATAACACCCCGGCCTCGGAATTTGTCGCCAACTTCCTTGGGGCCTCGAACATCATGGAGGCCAAGTGCGCCGGAATGGGCGGCGAGGGCGTGACCATCGAGGCGCCGATTTTCGGGACAATGACCATCCCTTCTGAGAAGGCCCCGCGCGTCACCGGCGCAGGCCCCGCCAAGATCGTGATCCGGGCCGAGAAATTGCAGCTTTCGGCCAACCCCGCGCCCGAAGGCGTGGTATCGGTGCCCGCCACGGTGGAAACCGTGGATTATCAGGGGCAGGCCGTGCGCTATTTCGTACGGGCGGGTGACACGCAACTGCAAGCGATCAACATGATTGACGGGCATCCTTTCGCGGAGGGCGCCGAGGTGCATTTGCACCTGCGTCCGATAGATTGTGCGGCCCTGCCGGGATAACACCATGAACCAGAAACCAAGCCACCTGTTTTACCAAGGCCGTCAACGGCGGCCCGTGCTGGACCAAGCGCGCGGCGTCTACATGTGGGATGTGGACGGCAAGCGGTATCTGGATGGGTCCAGTGGCGCGATGGTCTGCAACATCGGCCATTCAAACGAAAACGTGTTGGAGGCGATGCGCCGCCAGATGGAGAAAAGCACATTTGGGTACCGGCTGCATTTTGAAACCGAAGCCTCGGAAAAGCTGGCCGCTAAAACGGCCGCACTTTGCCCTGAAGGTTTGAACCGGGTGTTCTTTGTCTCGGGCGGCTCCGAGGCGGTGGAAAGCGCCATGAAACTGGCCCGGCAATATGCGATTGCCGTGGGGCAGGACAGCCGTTGGAAAATCATCTCCCGCGCGCCCAGCTATCATGGCTGCACGCTGGGGGCCTTGGCGATCACCTCTTATGATCCGCTGACCAAGCCCTTTGACCCGATGATGCAGCCCATGCCCAAGGTGCCCGCGCCCACGGCGTACTTGGATGGTCTGGACCCGGAGGATGAGGCCACGGGCCACCACTACGCCGATATGCTCGAGGCCAAGATCATCGAGGAAGGCCCCGACAGCGTGCTGGCCTTTATCGTCGAACCTGTCGGCGGGGCCTCCACCGGGGCTTTGCCGCCGCCCAAGGGCTATATGGAAAGGGTGCAGGAGATTTGCCGCAAATACGGTGTTCTGCTGATTTTGGATGAGGTGATGACGGGGGCCGGGCGCACTGGCGCGTTTCTGGCAGCCGAGCATTGGAACCTAGAGCCGGATATCATCGT
>NZ_CAJXNN010000069.1 GCF_913057115.1 uncultured Roseovarius sp. | reverse complement strand
CGCAAGATCCTGATGGTGATCTCGGACGGCGCGCCGGTGGATGACAGCACCCTGTCGGTGAACCCGGCCAATTACCTTGAAAAACACCTGCGCGATGTGATCGACATGGTCGAACGCCGCAAACAGGTGGAGCTTTTGGCCATCGGCATCGGCCATGACGTGACGCGCTATTACGACCGCGCGGTGACGATCACCGATGTCGACCAACTGGCCGGGGCCATGACCGAACAATTGGCGGCGCTGTTTGACAGTGACCCAAGGGCGCGCGCGCGGGTGATGGGGATCAAGCGGGCGAGTTAAAGCGCCAAAGTATCGCCAGAGTTGATTTCATGATAGGCTAAACGCACCAAGTTAAGTTGGAGCGCTTAGCCATGAAATTTCGCCTTTGTACCTTTAACATCGAAAATCTCTTCACCCGCTTCGATTTTTCGGCCTTCACCGAGGATCGCAGCGTGAAATACCTGCCGCCCGTCGTGCAATTCCTTGGGGACTACGGGACCGGCGATTACACCAGTTTCCCGGAATTCAAACAATTCGTGCAAACCGCCCTTCTTTCACAGGCCGATGACAAACGGCAACATACCGCGCTGGCCCTGACCGAGGCGGACGCGCATCTTTGCCTGCTTCAAGAAGTCGATGATTTCAAAGCCCTTTCTCGGTTCCTCGACTCTTACGTCAAGAAAACCAGTGGCGAAAGCTACCACAACCGCGTGCTGCATGAAGGCAACGACATGCGCGGCATTGACGTGGCCGCAATCTCGGTCCGCAAATTCCCGTTCTACAGCCGCTCTCATGCCTGGCTCACCGGATCGTGGATCGACGACACCGACAGCGGCAAGGCCCTGCTTGATGCCTTCCCCTTGGCCAAGTCCAAAGCGCGTAGCCTGCGGTCCCGCCGGGTTTTGCGCCGCGATTGTCTCGAAGTCGTGGTCGATGTCGGCGGCCAAGAGGTAAGCCTCTTCAACTGCCATTTCAAATCCATGGGCGGTTGGGACAGCGAGGACAGCCTTGCCACCCGTCAGGCCGAGGCCTGCATGGTCCGCGAAATCGTCGCCCGCAAGTTCGATGACCCGGCCAATGCCCTTTGGGCCATCTGTGGCGATCTCAATGACGCTCAGCGCTTTCGCTTCGTCAGCAGCGTGCAGGAAGCAGACGGCAGCTTCGATGAAACCGAAAAGGAGGAACCGGCCTGCGGCGAAGACACCTCGGGCGTCGATCCCCTGTTGTTCGATGGCTTTGGCGTCAACCTGCTTGATACTCTCCCCGAGGCCGACCGCTGGACGCATTATTACGCCAGCGAACGCCATAAGACGCAGTTGGATTACATCATCGCCTCGCCTGCCTTGGTCACGAAAATGCGCGGCGTGCCACAGGTCGTGCGCTCAGGCATGCCTTGCCGGGTCCCCAACACGGGGCAGCATAGCCGCTATCCCCGGATCGGCTGGGACAGGCCCAAAGCCTCCGATCACTGCCCGGTGGTGGTGGAGTTCAATATCTAAAGCCTTCCACCTTGACCGGCATCACGTCCTTTTCGGTTTCGCGTTCCCTGCCTTGTCGATCTTCCTGGCTGCCGCACGCGCCCGGTTCTTCTTGCTGTTGGGCTTGCCCTTGGGTGGCGGTGGGCCTTTGCGCTTGCCCTCTTGCCCCGCAGGCTTGCCCGAGGGTTTCCTCTGCCCCGGTTTCGCACCATCGCCCTGTCTGCGCTCAGCGCCTTTTGCGCCGTGCCGCTTCTTGCTCAGGGTCGCATGCACCGTCGGGTCACGCTCCTCTGCCCTGCGCTCGCGCTTGGCGGCGACATCATTTGACTTGCCATGCCTTGGCTTGCGACGCGGCTCCGGCGTATCACCGTCCTTGGGCTTTCGCTCATATTTGGCGGGTGCGGGCCTGCCTTTAGGCGCTGGCCCGGATTTACCGGGGCGGTGGCTGGGCAGATCGGGCGCATTCTCCAAACGCCGAACCTGCTTTTTGCCTTCAATCACCATCCCCTCACCAATCGCCGCCAAGAACCCCGGCACGCTGGCCTCGCGAATTTCGACATAGGATTCGTCATCGGCAATGCGGATCGCCCCGATATCTTCCTTCGAGAGTCCCCCTGCCTTGCAAATCATCGGCAACAAATGCCGGGGCGAGGCCGCCTGATTGGCCCCTTCCGACAGCGAGAACCAAACGCTCGGGCCAAAGGGCGCGCGGGGCTTTTTCGGCTCCGGCTTACCGGCAACAACCGCGCCCAACTCCTCCGGCGCGGAATGGCGCAGCTTGTATTGGCGAAGATAAGCCGCCGCGATTTGCTCGGGCGTGAAACGCTCAACCAATTGATCCACCGCCGCGCGCTCACCATCCGTGATCTCCGCCTGCCAATCGTCGCTTTCCAGCATCCGCTGTTGATCGCGCGCCTCGACCTCCTCGCCCGAAGGTGCAGGCCCCCAGGCCGCCGTCAGCTTGGCAAATTTCAAAATCCGCTCCGCCTTCTTGCGCGCCGAGGGCACGACCACCAAGGCGCTCACCCCCTTGCGACCGGCCCGGCCCGTCCGGCCCGAGCGGTGCAAAAGCGTTTCGTGACTGCTGGGCAATTCGGCATGCACCACCAATTCCAGCTTGGGCAGGTCAATACCCCGGGCGGCCACATCGGTCGCCACACAGACCCGCGCGCGCCCGTCGCGCATCGCCTGCAAGGCGTTCGAACGTTCGCCCTGCGTCAACTCCCCCGACAGGGCCACCACCGAGAACCCCCGGTTCGACAGGCGTGTGGTCAACCGCGCCACCATGGCGCGGGTGTTGCAAAAGACGATGGCATTGGGGGCCTCGTAATAGCGCAAAACATTGATCACCGCCTTTTCCGCGTCATGCGGGGCCACCGTCAGCGCACGGTACTCAATATCGGCGTGCTGGGTCTGCTCGCCCACAGTCGAAATCCGCTCGGCCTCGCGCTGATAGCTCTTGGCCAGCTTGGCGATGGCATTGGGCACCGTGGCGGAAAACAACAGCGTCTGGCGCTCGCATGGGGTCTCCTCAAGGATAAACTCCAGATCCTCGCGGAACCCAAGGTCCAGCATCTCGTCGGCTTCATCCAGAACCACGGCGCGCACATCGGTCAGGTCAATCGCCCCGCGCATGATATGATCCCGCAACCGCCCCGGCGTGGCCACAACGATATGCGCCCCACGCGCCAGTGCCTGCCGCTCATCGCGGATATTCATCCCCCCAACGCAGGAGGCCAGAACCGCCCCCGCCTTGGCATAAAGCCAGCCAAGCTCACGCTTGACCTGCATCGCCAACTCACGCGTCGGCGCAATGACCAACCCCAAGGGGGCCGCTGCCGGGCCGAATGTCTCCCCCTCGCCCAAGACCGTTGGCGCAATCGCCAAGCCAAACCCGATGGTCTTGCCCGATCCGGTCTGCGCCGAAACCAAAAGGTCCCGCCCCTCAAGCTCAGGTTGGGTCACGGCCTGCTGAACAGGCGTCAAGACGTCATAGCCTTTTTCGGCCAGCGCCTCTGCAATGGTGTTTTTCAATGGTCTGGGTCTTTTCGCTTGGGAAATTTGAGCCGCCCATGGCCTATGCCACGCGGAAGCGTCGCGCATATCGGCTTGAGGTGGCTTTGTATAGAGAGCCTATGCGCTTTTCTTGCAAGGGCGTCAATTCGCCCCCACCACAGTTGAGCCAAAGGGCAATCCGGCGTTAAGCTGCGCCTCACCCAACACCCGAAAGGCCCGCCCGATGATCATCGCCCTTGTGCAAATCCCCCTCGATGGCCCGAAACGCCCGCATCACGACGTCATCGACCAATCACTGAACTCCACTAAGATCTTCCACAAGGTCAAAGGGTTACGCCGCAAATACTACCTCAACTCCGAGGCGGGCGGTGGCGGGGTCTATGAATTCGACAGCCGCGAAAATGCCGAAAGCTGGTTCAACGACTGCTGGGCCGACTGGATGGAAGGCCGCTTTGGCGTGCGCCCCACTCTCACGCTCTTCGACAACCCGGTGGTTCTGGATAACGAAGCGGGTGAAGTGCGCGTCGATGGCACCCCCGTCCCGCCCCCGTGGCAGGATGATTGATCTTTCCCGCCCCGCCCTTTAGCACTGCCTGACCCGCGCAGTTGCAGGAGAGCCGCGATGTTCCAATCCTTCGATGAAACCGCCAGCCCCGACCAAGGGCCGGGCCGCCTTGCCGCCCTGCGCGATATCATGGCCGCCGAAGGCGTTGCTGGCTTCATGGTGCCCCGCGCCGATGCCCACCAAGGCGAATACGTCGCCCCGCGCGATGACCGTCTGGCATGGCTGACGGGCTTCACCGGCTCGGCGGGGTTCTGCATCGTGCTGCCGCAGGTGGCGGGCGTCTTTGTCGATGGCCGCTACCGGGTGCAGGTGAAAACACAGGTCGCGACCGGGTCTTTCACCCCCGTCGACTGGCCCGAAACCTCGCCCGCCGCATGGCTGCGCGAACACCTGCCCGAAGGCGGCGTGGTGGCCTTTGACCCCTGGCTCTATACCCCCGACCAAATCGCGGCGATTGAAAAGGGCCTTGAGGAAAGCAGCATCACCCTGCGCCCGACCGATAACCTGATTGATGCCATCTGGCCCGACCAACCCGGTGCCCCCATGGGCGCGATCCGCATCTACCCCGAGGATCTGGCCGGCGAAAGCCACCAAGACAAACGCCGCCGCCTCGCCGCCGCGCTGCGCAACGCGGGCCATGCCTCGGCGGTCATCACCCTGCCCGACTCCATCGCGTGGCTGCTCAACATCCGCGGCAGCGACATCCCCCGCAACCCGATCCCGCATGCCTTCGCCGTCCTCCACGACGACGCGCACCTGACCCTTTTCGTCGACTCTGACAAACTCTCCGACGAGGTGCGCGACCACTTGGGCGATGAGATCACCATCCGGCCCCCAAACGCCTTCGGCCCGGGCCTGCGCAGCCTCACAGGCACCGTGCGCGTCGACCATTCCAGCGCGCCCCTGTGGGTCCTGCAGCAACTCGATGAGGCGGGCGTCGCCCACGCCAAAGGCGATGATCCCTGCGTGCTACCCAAGGCCTGCAAAACCAGCGCCGAGATTGCCGCCACGCGCGAGGCCCACCTGCGCGACGCCGCCGCCATGTGCGAATTCCTCACATGGTACGACGACCAAACCCCCGGCACGATCAGTGAAATCGACGTCGCCACCAAGCTCGAAGACTGCCGCCGCGCCACCGGCAAACTCCTCGACATCAGCTTTGACACCATTGCAGGCTCCGGCCCCAACGGCGCGCTGGCCCACTACCGCGTCAACCGCCAAAGCAACCGCACCCTGCAAGCCGGTGACCTTCTGGTTCTCGACAGCGGCGGGCAATACCTCGACGGCACCACCGATATCACCCGCACCCTGCCCATGGGCGACGTAGGCCAAGACGAACGCGCCGCCTTCACCCGTGTCCTGCAAGGCATGATCGCCATGAGCCGCACCCGCTGGCCCCGTGGCCTTGCGGGCCGCGACCTTGACGCCATCGCCCGCTATCCGCTCTGGCTGGCCGATCAGGACTATGGCCATGGCACGGGCCACGGCATCGGCGTGCATCTTTGCGTCCACGAAGGCCCACAGCGCCTTTCGAAAACCAGCGAAGTGCCGCTCCAAGAAGGCATGATCGTCTCGAACGAGCCGGGCTACTACCGCGAAGGCGCCTTCGGCATCCGCATCGAAAACATCGTCGTGGTGCGAGAGGCCGAACCGCTGCCCACCGGCGACGCCCATGGCAAGCTTTGCTTCGAAACGCTCAACTACGTCCCCATCGACCGCCGCCTGATCCTCCCCGAAATGCTCAGCGACGCAGAACGCGACTGGCTCAACACCTACCACGCCGCCTGCCGCGACAAAATCAGTCCTCGGATCACCGGCCCGGCTCGTCTATGGTTGGAGCAAGCGACCAAGCCGCTGTGACACACGGGTGTAACAATTCCCCGGCACAGCAAGGCAAGATCACCCGAAATGACGCAAAAGGAAGTACCATGACCGATATCACCATCCGGAAGGCAGAAGGCACATGGGTTGTCCGCGCAGGCGGCGCGGTTCTGGCTGAAAGCAAGAACGCGCTGGAACTCAGCGAAACCGGCTACCCCGATGTCATCTACTTCCCGCAAGAGGATATCGCCATGGCCTTCCTCGACGAAAGCGATCACCGCACCACCTGCCCCCACAAGGGCGAGGCGCGCTATTACTCCATCGTCACAAAAAGCCAAACGCTTGAAAACGCCGCCTGGAGTTATGAAAGCCCGAAAGACGACGTCGCCCGCATCAAGGACCACCTCGCGTTTTATCCCGGGGATTTCCTCGCGGTCGAACGGGTCTGACCCCGTAGGCTGCGCAGTCCCTGCGCACCTCTTCGGCTGGCCGCGCAGGGGAACGGTGGCTTTGCGCAGGAAAGCGGGTTTTGCAAAGTTTCGGCAGTTTCTTGACACCGGACCTTCAGGCCAGATGCGGCAAATACCGGATTCGAGCCCAAGGCCGCCATCAGGCGCAGTCCGGGCATCGTCCGACCTGGAGGGCGTTTGCAAGGATTGTGTGGGGCCTG
>NZ_CAJXNN010000068.1 GCF_913057115.1 uncultured Roseovarius sp. | reverse complement strand
AACTCTTGCACAACTCGTTGATCCGCCGATTGCGCCGGCGCATCTCCTCGCTACGCAACATGGCTTGGAAATCCTCGCGCTTTTCCCATTGCGAATAATTGGCAATCCGGGTCTGCGCATCGTTCACATGAAGGCCCGCCGCGATGAAACCGGGCTGTTTCGAGATGAACTCCTCATAGGCCGCTGTCAGTTCATCCATAAGGTCCTGACAGGTCCCCGGCGTCATCTCGAAGGTGGTGATTACCGTCTGGCAATCATTGGCTGACGTGATCTTGGGCATGACACACCTCCTGAGGTCAGCCTAACAGCTTGTCCGCCCTGCGCAATGCCCACGATTTGCCCCGAATTGTCCCAGGATATCCATAAATCTGCCTCAGTCACCCACTACTCCACGTTGAAAACCCCCCGATGAGGGACAGACAAGGCAGGACAAGACAGATGGCATGCATTACCAGGATAGATTGTGATTCCGCGACCCCAATGCCCGCAGTGGCGCTTGGTCAGCTGACCCAAGACTGGCATGCGGCGCTGAATGTGGCAAAGGCGTCCGGCAAATCGCTGACAGATGTGTCAGCCAATGATCCCAGCGCCCCGCATGGAGAATCCGATGACACCGCGCAGCCCCGCCTTGGCCTCCCCGAAGGCACGCTGATTGACACTCTGGCCGGTCAAAAGCCCGTCGAGTCGCTCAAGCCACACGACATTCTGCGAACAGAGAGCGGAGGTTACCGTCCCCTGCGGCATATCCTGCGCATCGACCACGATGAAGCGACCCGCCACGCGACGATCCACATCAAGGCCGGGGCATTTGGCCCGAACTTGCCGTCACGGAACACACAGCTGCCACGCGATCAGAAGGTCCTCGTGCGGTCCGAGGTCGCCAAGCACATGTTCCCCGAGGGCGGGGCCTTCGTGGCCGCACATGTGCTGACCCATCTGCCCGATGTCACGGTCGCCCAGTCAAAGCAGTGCCACGGCTCACTTTACCTGCTGCTGCTTGACGAGCCGGAAACGATCCTTGCCAACGGCATCCCTACGGATACACTCGTGCCCTGTGCGGACAATTTGACCGTCATCCCGGCTCACCTGCGCAAAGCTCTCACCAAGATCTATCCTGGCTTTTCGCAAGACAAGGCTGCGTCCGGCTTGCAATGGCGCTTGCCCCTTGTCAAAAGGCAAAACCGTTTGATCAAGCGGCACGCGAAATCCGGCGCTCCTCTCCTTGCTGTTCCCGATAGGGAACGCGAGGCGGAAACAGCCTGATCGGCCCCAATCGGCCCTATACGTTAACGTCCGGTTTACCCTGATTAAGCAATGGTAAGTGCAGGAGGCCCAGATGCCACGCGCCCTTGCCTTGCTGATCCTGTTCTGTCTCACCGCGCCCGGCGCATTGGCCGGGCCATGGCCCCGTGGCAAGGGTGAAACCTTCCTGTCTTTTGCCATCGAATACAGCGAAAGCCGCGACTACGGCGGCCTCTATGCCGAATATGGCCTCACGGAAAACCTCACCCTCGGGCTCGACCTCGGGACCACGTCAAGCGATGCCAAAAAGGCCATCGCCTTCGCCCGTTGGCCCGTAGGCAAAAATGCCGGTCCCCTGCGCATGTCGGTCCAACTCGGCGTTGGCTATGCCGAACGCTGGCGCACACCGCCCTTCAAACTGGTCGTCAAGGGCGGCGGGCCTTTGCCGCCCCTGCCCGCGCCACAGCCCAAGATGCGCCCGGTTGTGCAAACCGGCTTGTCGGTCGGGCGCGGCCTCGAACTTCTCGGGCACAACGGTTGGGTCACACTCGACACCCGCGCCGAAATAGATGAGGAACTCGCCAGCCATTACGCCGCCGACGCAACCCTCGGCCTGACGGTTCCCAAAGGGCATATGTTCATCCTGCAATTGCAAACCGGGGCGACAGACGCAGGCGAGACATGGGCAAAACTGGCCCCCTCCTATGTCCTCGAACTCTCTGGCGCGCAGCATCTTGAAATGGGCCTCGTCGCAGGGGTGGCGGGCGACAGCGACGTCGCCGCCCGCCTCGGCCTGTGGCAAAGGTTCTAGAACGGATCGTCAATCCGCACCCGCATCACCACCGCGCCTTCCACGGGCGTCCCCCAGCGCAGGCGAAGCTGGTCCCGGTCCGGGCCATGCTTTGCCATGATGTATGGCACGCCGTAATGTTCATTGCCCCCCGCATCGCGCACCGGCCCTGAATGGGTCAGTGACTCAACCGTCTGCGCCCAGGCGTTGAACGGCAGCTTGTCGTCCACATCCACAATCCAGCTTTCCTGCGGCGTTGCTTCATCGTGGCGTATGGTGACCGGACTCGAAACCGGGGTCTGCACCTGGTTGAACATGTTGCCGTCAAAGGTGATATCGGCAAACCTGTTGTAATCGAGATCCGCAAAAGACGTATCCACCGCCTCAACCCGGTCAATCTCGCCCCCCACGACGCGAAAATTGTTCCCCGTCACCGTCAGGCCATTGATGAAATGCCCCGGCCCATAAGGCTTGATGACGATATAGTTGAACCACGGTGCGACATGGGTGCTCATGAAGACATTGCCGGTGATGCTCAGCGAACTGAAGGAAAACTCGCTGGAATACTCCGGCGCCTTGTCATGCTCATTGGCCCATTCGATAAAACTGTTGTCGATATAGTTGCCGGTGATCGTGCCACGGTTATTGGTCCGCGTCAGAACAAGCCCCGCCGTGCGCGGCGAATCCTGCAAACTGTCGCCCTGGAACCAATGGTTGCCCATCACGATCGTGGACGAGCCGCCCAAAACCGCGAAATGCCGGAAGAACGTCGCGCGATTATTGCGAAGTTTCACGTCATTGGCATTGGCATTGATCGCAACCGAGGTGCGATCCACCGCCGCCAAAGGCCCCTCGTCCGACAGGAACTGGCAACGGTCCACCAACATGCCCTGATCCCCTTCGCCATGGCTGGTGATGGCGCGGTCCTTGGGACGGGTGAAGAAACAATCCCGAAAGGCCATCGCGCCCGCGCGCGGCGGCAACAACACCCCGCTGCATTCCCCCCGGCACTGCAATTCCACATCCGACAAGGCAAACTTGCCAAGGTCCTCGAACCCGCTGAAATCAAGGATGTACTTGAACCGGCGGAAGGTGAAAACCTGCGTGCCATCGGCATCGTACAAAGGCGCGCTCAGGGTGATCTCCTGTGCCGCCACGTTCTTGGACCGCACGTAAACCTCGCGCCCCACGCCCGCACCTTCGATCAAGGCGCCCACCGGCACATTGGCCACATTGACCACCCCTGTCAGCGTCTTGGCGTCGTCCACACTATAGGTCGCCTGTGACGTCACCACCTCGGTATCCCAAGCCGGCCCCGGTTGCATCGAAAACTGGCCGTTGCGGATCACGCGGCGTTGCGAATAGAAATCCCGGTTGTTGACGGCGGCCTGCATGTCGACCGGCGCGCTGACCTCGATCAACCGCCCACCCAGATCAAGCGACTCATGCCCGGCGTTGTTCAAAAGCGCCTGAAAGGCCTTCTTGAAGGCCAGTTCACCATCGCCGAACGCGTCGATATAGGCCGGAAGGTCATAGTTGCGCGTCAGCGACAGCATCTTGTCCTCGGGCATCGTCACCGTGCCCTCAAACCGCACACGGCTTTGGAAGGTCACGCTCTCGGCCAGATGATACACCCCGGCCGGTACCAGTACCTCACGCCCATTGGCGGCCGCATCGGCGGCCTCGAAGGCGGCGGAATCATCCGTGCTGCCATCGCCCAGCGCCCCGAAGTCGCGCACATCCACAACGCTGATCATATCGCGCAGGAAAAATCCTGTCACATCCTCGATCTCGATATCGTCGATCCGCACCACGCCGCCATTGGGGCCCGTCAGATCCAGCCCCAGATGGGCATAGATCGGCTCGCTCCCCCAGACCATGTCCACACCGCCGCGCGCCCCGCTGCCGATGATCGCGCGCACCTCGACGACCTCGCCATACTGCGACAGGCTCACAGCCGGGCCGGTCTCGGTCAGGCCGGTCACATGGACATTGCCCGCGCCACCGGCCCAAGCGGCGATCCTTACATCCGGCAAGGCCCCGCTGATCGCCTTTACCCGTGCGCGCACCTGAAGGTAACAGCCCGGCAAGATGGGCGTTTCTCCCATGTACCGAAGCTGCTGGACCGATTGCGTCTTGCTCAACTCCAACGCCGCGCCGAAATCCTGATCTGCCGGCACGAATGCCGCATTGGCCGCGTTTTCATAGGTGTCCGACCCGGGCGTTCCGTCGCCGCTCGACCAAACGTCAAGCCCCGCCGCAAAGCTGGGCGGCATGAAACTCACCCCGTCGGTGATTGCCTTGTTCATCGCTAAATCCCTTTGTTGCGCCGCCGGGCCGGCCCGCTCGGGCGCAGACCGGCTCTGCCTCTGCCTTTGGGCCAACGCCCGGCCAAAGGAGGTATCTACAAAGGGTTAACGGGGCCCGACCACACCGTGACGGTGCCCCCGTTGCAAGGTCTTGAAAAAGGCCGCGCCGCTCCCGGGCAATCTGAGAAAAGAAGAAAGCCTCAGACAGCGCCGGCGGGCTTCCGAAGACGGACACCGTCAATCTTCCAACCGGCCTCGCCGTCGATCATCTCGTAGTCAAGGATATGCAAGGCGCCTTGCCCGTCACGGATCATCACCGGCTGACAAAACCGCCCCGCACGCTCCTCCATGTCTAAAAAGCGCACCTCCTCGGGGCGCCAAACCATCGGATAGCCCTGCTGCACCATCTCGCCAAAGCGATCCGGGGTGCGAAAGATCTGGCGAATGGTCGGACTGGCATGGGTGAAAGCCTCTTCGAAGTCATCGCGCTCGAAGGCGGCGATCTGGTCCTTGATGACCGTACGAATGGCCCCCGGATCGGCCAGGGCCGGGCCGGTCAAACCAAGACCCAGAAAAAGGATGGCAAAAGCTCTGCGCATGGGACACCTCCTGAGAAAGAGGTAGGTCACCACGCGCGCCGATCAAATCGTTGCTACTCCACCTTGGCCTGCAACCCCCGCAGATAGGCCACCAGATCCGCCACCGGCTGCGTCGTCATGATCTTTTCGCCACTGGGCAACTCAAGCGTGACCCCCTTGCCGTAATCGAAAAACGTCCCGTAAACCGGCATCGGGCTGCCATGCGCCACCAAGGGGTCGCGCCCGTCGATCCGCTTGACCACCCGTTCGAGGGGGAACACCCCGCCATTCTCGGCGCTCAGCACCGTCAGATCCGTGGGCGAAAGGGTCAGCACCGCGCGCATCGGCCCGTGTCCGGTGCCTTCAATTCCGTGGCAACTGGCGCAATATCGCTCGTAATCCGCCTGCCCCGGGCTTTCGGCCATGGCGGCTCCGCTCAGGGACATTCCCGCCAGCATGCCGCAAAGAACTGCTTTCCACATTGTCGGCCCTCCTTCGAATAGGCGCGGCATCATCCGCGCTGCAAGGTCTCAAGATATCGCGCAAGGTCCAACAGGGCGCGCGGCGTTTCAACCACGGCCCCGGTTTCATCGCGCCACATGACGTGCGGTCCCTCCAAAAGCGGTCCGAACTCCGGCATCACATGGAATTGTCCCGGATAGCCGTATATCTGCGCCATGACGTCGGAATACGGGAACACACCGTCGTTCCGCGCCGCAAGCACGGTCAGATCCGCAGGCGCCACCGGCAAGTCAGAGGCCAAGGGGCCATCGCCCTGCGCGCTCTTGCCATGACACGCCACACAATAGCTGGAGTAAATTTCCTCACCGGGTGCCTCCCCGGTTTCGGACACACAGCCCGCCAGGGCGAAGATGACCGACAACCCCAAATACCGCATGCCCGCTTTGCTCCCTCATATCCTTTATCGTTGTCCCATCTGGCAGCAAAGGCCCCATGGGTACATTGATCTGGATCATTGGGCAGCAGACAGCGCCTGTCAACGTAAGCTCAACCCGGAAATGCGCGCCATGATACGGCTGTCGGTGTCATCGCTGTCCCCCGACACGGCCAACCCGACAAGCGAGGTCGCGTTCCCTCCAAAAGCACGCGCATAATCCCGGTTCAGGTCGACCTGCTCGCGCGCTTGCCCGGTACCGGCCCCGCGCAGCACCACCGTTTTGCCACGGCTGCCAAGATAGGGACTGTCAAGGAACGCACCACGCGCGTGGTTTCCACCCCAGACATAGACCAGCACGCGCACGGCATCATTGTTCAACAGTTTGGTCACCTTGGTGCCCTGTAGCCGCTTGGCCTCAGCTTCAGGCAAGAACACGAAATACATCGCAAGATTGCGGTCATCACCCCCCTTTTGACGCAGGTCCGTGGCCGGAACGCTCTGCGTCACCTGCCAAGACCAACCAGCATCCGAGGCATCCCAAATCGCTTGCGGCAAGGCACGATACAGAAGCGAAACACTCCCGTCCGACGCTACGTCCAGGGCCTCGCCCCGCTGCGCATAGTCATTGCGTGAGAAAAGCGAAAACCGCTGATGGTTCCAGCCGCCGTCGAAAGGGATGGAATTGGCCCAAACCGGCCCGGTGAGCATGGCCAGACTGGCCACGAATGCTGTTAAACGCATGATCAACCTCCTCCGGTTACCAGAGGAAGGTAGACCAGCTCGCGCTTCGCGCAATTCATCTTTGCGTGATGGGTTACTCCAACCCGGCCAATCCACGGGTTTGCGCCCAAAACCCGTCGTCGAGGTCCACCGGATCCATCGCCGCTTTCCCCTGCCCCGGCATCCGCGCTCCTTCGTCCATGGCTACCCCGGCCTCAACCGCCGCCAGCCGTTCAAAAAACGCACCCGACACCTCCGGGTCCATCAGCATGTAATACTGCCCCAAGTCATGCGGCGGGCCTTCGGGGGCCTTCAAGGGCTTCACATCGCGGCTCACAACGCCGCCGGTCATCCCCGCGGCCAGAAGTTCGGCCATCAGGCCAAACCCCCAGCCCTTGTAGCCGCCCATCGACACAAGCGAGCCGCCCAA
>NZ_CAJXNN010000067.1 GCF_913057115.1 uncultured Roseovarius sp. | reverse complement strand
TCAAGGCCCAGCTTTTTGCAGACATGTTCCTCGACGCGGGGGTCTATATTGGCGAAGGTGCCGACCGCGCCGGAGATGGCGCCGGTGGCGATTTCCTCGCGCGCGGTTTTCATGCGGGCGAGGTTGCGGTCCATCTCGGCATAGAAACGCGCGAAGGTGAGGCCCATGGTGGTGGGTTCGGCATGGATGCCGTGGCTGCGCCCGACGCGGAGAGTCATCTTGTGCTCAAGCGCGCGGCGCTTGAGGGCGGCGAGCAGGTCTTCGATGTCGGCAATCAGGATATCGGCGGCGCGCACCAGTTGCACGTTGAGGCAGGTGTCCAGAACATCCGAACTGGTCATGCCTTGGTGGACGAAGCGGGCCTCTTCGGAGCCCACGTGTTCGGCAAGGTGGGTGAGGAAGGCGATGACGTCATGTTTGGTGACGGCTTCGATTTCGTCGATGCGGGCGACGTCGAACTCCACGTCATTGGCTTTCCAGACGGCCTCGGCGTTTTCGCGGGGGATGACACCCAGATCGGCCATGGCGTCGCAGGCGTGGGCCTCGATCTCGTACCAGATGCGGAATTTGCTTTCGGGCGACCAGATGGCGACCATGTCGGGGCGGGAATAGCGGGGAATCATGTGACGAGCCTTTGTCTGTCCTGTAACGGTTGGCGGGGGTTTAGACGCTGGACTACGCAGCGGCAAGGCCGGGGCCGGGGAGTGAGACGCAATGACCATGCAGTTGGCGGATTTCGAGGGCAAGTGGCGGTTGTCACGGCGCATCGTGCAGGCCGCTGGCGTCGAGGCGCGGCTCATTGGCGAGGCGGTGTTTGCCCCCTGTGACGAGGGCTTGGCTTATGAGGAGGTTGGGCGGTTGATCATGCCGGGGCAACCCGAGATGGAGGCGCGGCGGGCCTACCTGTGGAAGCCGGACCTGACGGTGTGGTTCGAGGATGGGCGATTTTTTCATCAGGTGCCCGTTGAGGGTGGCGAGACCGGGCATTGGTGTGATCCGGATCAGTATGACGGGGTGTATGATTTTGCCGATTGGCCGATTTGGCGCCTGCGTTGGCGGGTGCGCGGGCCGCGCAAGGATTACCGGATGGAGAGTGAGTATCGGCGGTAAGGATTTGGGGGCTTTGCCCCCGACATTGAAAATCAGAGAATTTTCAACGTCTCCCCCAGGATATTTATGAACAGAAGAAGGGTTGGATGTGCCAGAGATTTTGCAAGCGCGTGTGCCTTATGATGTGACCGCGCGGCGTTTGCCGGGGATTGCGCCCTTGGCAGAGGCCGATTGGCTTTTGGTGGATGAGGCTTATGCTGCGCAGATGGCGGAGCGGGCGCGATTGTTGGCCGAGCGGCGGGAGGCGGTTTTGGCGGTAACGCCCGAGGGCGAGGCGGCGGCGCAGGAGTTGTTGGAGTTCGTTCTGGCTTGGCTTGTGGCGCATGCGCCGGGCTATCGCGTGGGTGAGGGAGAGGTTGAGCGGCCCGATGGGGTGGTCGTGGCGCTTGATCGCGGTGATCCGATGGGAACGCTGGGGCATTTGGTGCAGGAGGACCTGTGCCTGATGGAGAAACGTGGGCCGGAGCATCACCTGACGGCGGCGGTTGTGTGTTTTCCGGCAAGTTGGCGCCTTGCAGACAAGATCGGGCGGCCATTGACGGGCATTCATGTGCCGGTTCCGGAGTATGACGATGGGGTCGCGCGACGGGTGCAGCGTTTGTTCGACGGTGTGCAGGTGGGCCGGTCGCTTTGGCGGTTCAATGCGCTGCGCTATGCGGAGCCGGATTTGTTTCAGCCGCATGCGCGCAGCGCGCCGCGAGCGCAGGAAGCGCGGAGCTTGCCGTTTCTGCGGTCGGAACGTCAATGTGTCGTGCGACTGCCGGATACGCGGGCCTGTGTTTTCTCGATCCATACCTTCATGGTCAAGGCCGCGCAGGGGCTTAGTGGAGCATCAGCCGGTCCTGCGGTGTGGTAAGGGCGCGCAGGCTGGCGTAGATGATGAAGGTCGCGCCCACGGGCGGTGAGACCATCATCATCGTGGCGCCGACCGTGTAGACGGTCAGCTTGCGCGGTAGCGTGGCTTGTTCAACGGCCTCCATCGACACGAATTCGGCATCGAGAACGTCCGAGGATTTGGCGTGGACGGTGTAGCCGGGATCGACCTTGTAGGTGTTGTTTCCTTCGTGGCAGAAATAGCTGGTATCGTCGCAGGTTCGCCCGTGATCGGCGCCGTCGGTGTCATGGTCCTCGTAGCTGTACGAAGAATAGTGCAGCAAATCGGCGATGGTATCGACAAGATCCGGGCCGACGGGGCGGGTCGCCTCTTTGTGCAGGACGGTGGCGACCGGCAGATATTCCTCTGCATGCATCAGGAGTTGGGCCTTGATGAGCCTGTAACTCTCTGCATCAAGGACGACACCGGCATGCTCCGAGGTGGTTCCGATGCCGATGACAAGGTGATGCGAGCGGCCGTGGACCGGGCTTTCGAGCCAGCCCAGAACGATACGAATTGGGCCGCGTTCGATGATCGCGACGTCATCGCCATCGCGCGTCAGACTTTGGCGCGTCAGGCTGGGGGGGCGAAAAGCAAGGTCGAACTCTTCGACGATGTCTTCGAAACTATGGGTCACAAACGGCTTCAACTCGAGAACGGCAACAGTACCATGAAGTTGCTCGGTCATTTTCTGCTCATGCGGTTTTATGTTTCGAGCCAATGAAAACATGCAAAAAATGACATGTTTGTGGCCGTAGTGAGAAATCTGTGGAGAAATTGGTGGTTTGGTTATGGCGCTGTGCGCGGCTGACGGAGGGCAAGAGTGGCCCGCCGCGCCTTTTCGGAAGGTGCGGCGGGCCGTGTTTCAGGCCGTGAACAGCCTCAGATGAGGGGTGCCGTCCGAGGTTTTCTCGGTCGTTGTTCCTTGCGCGTTGATGACGCAGCGCACCTGACTGCGGTAGTTCGAAAAGTGCTGCGAGGTCACCACATCAACCGGCGCGTCGAATTGAAGGGTCAATCGCCAGAAACCTCCGATCCTTTCACTGACCGATTTGATCCGACCGGTGAAAGGCTGGTTGAGATAGCGACCGCGCACCGACTGTCCGACTTGCCATCGCGCGGGGTTTTCCCAGCTGGCCGCGGCTTGCGCGGTGTTCCAGTCGCGGTGGCCGTGTTGGCGCGCCACGGTTTCGAGCGCGCCGGAATGCGACAGCGGCGTCCCTGCGTCTTGCAGTGCAGCCCGCAGGCGGCGGGCCTGTTGTTTCATCGCCGAAACGGCGGGGGTCTTATGTGTCATGGGTCTTGTTCCCCTTGGTCACATGGGGTGTGACGGGGTCCGCGTTGCCGCCGCTCGTGACCAAATGGGTCAGAGAGCAAGGGTCGTCTGCAGGGCTTCACCATGGCCATTCGGCCTGCGGACGGCGGGGGCCTGCACCCCTGCATGGCACATAGGGTGAGGGCGCAGAGCTGTCAAGATGCGCGGCGCTCAGCCTTGGATCTGGGCGGCCATGATGGCGATGGCCTTTTGGTAAACCCCGGCGGCGTTCCATTCCTTGATGACGCGGAAGTTCGGTTGGCCTTCCTGAAAACCGGCACCGGGACGCCAGCCTTTCTGGCGCAGGTAATGGGCGGTGGAGGCGAGTGCGTCGGCTTGATTGTAGAAATCCACGCGCCCGTCGCCATTGGCGTCGACACCGTATTTCAGCGCATTGCCGGGCAGGAATTGGGTATGGCCCAATTCGCCGTGCTTGGCCCCTTTGGTTCCGCCGGTGATCGCGCCGCGGTCGACCAGTTTCAGCGCACCGATTGCGTGTGGGATGAAGAAATCGGAGCGGCGGCAGTCGTAGGCCAGAGTGGTGATGGCCGAGACCACCGAACTGTCGCCCATGAAGCGGCCAAAGCCGGTTTCCATGCCATGAATGGCGATGATCACGCCCGCAGGCACGCCGTAGCGTTGCTCCAGTGCGTTGTAGAAATTGCGGTCACGCGCCAGCCGTTTGCGGCCTTGGGCCACGATGGTGGCCGAGCCCCGGATTTGCATGAATTTATCCAGCGAATAGCGAAAGCTTTTCTGGTTGCGGTCGGCGGCGATGGTACGCGAGGCATATTGCGCATTTGCCAGCGCCTGAAGCCCACGCTGACCGACGCCCGCGCGCTGTGCCTCGGCGGCAAAAGCGGCTTTCCATTGGCCGAAACCGTTTCCGGTGTTGCCACAGGGTGCGGCAAGGGCAGGGGAGGAGAAGGCGGCAAGGGCGGCGAGGAGCAGGGCGAGGCGGCGCATGGGAAATCTCTCCAGACATGGGTAAACTATGGCCCGAGTTTAGACAAAAGGCCCCATCTGCGCCAAATGAAAAAAGGGCGCCCCGAAAGGCGCCCTTTTCAATTTCACTGTCCATCGCTGTTTTAGCAGCTGTAGTACATGCCGAACTCGACGGGGTGCGGCGTGTGCTCGTAGGTTTCGATCTCTTCCATCTTGAGGTCGATGTAGCCTTCGATCTGGTCCTTGGTGAAGACGTCACCGGCCAGCAGGAAGTCGTGATCGGCGGCCAGCGCTTCCATGGCTTCGCGGAGCGAGCCACAGACGGTGGGAATGCCTTCGAGTTCCTCGGCGGGCAGATCGTAGAGGTTCTTGTCCATCGCCTCGCCCGGGTCGATCTTGTTCTTGATGCCGTCAAGACCGGCCATCAGAAGCGCGGCAAAGCACAGGTAGGGGTTTGCCGAAGGATCGGGGAAGCGGGCCTCGACGCGCTTGGCTTTGGGGCTTTCGGTCCAGGGAATACGGACACAGCCCGAGCGGTTACGAGCCGAGTAGGCGCGCAGAACGGGCGCTTCAAAGCCCGGGATCAGGCGCTTGTAGCTGTTGGTCGAGGGGTTGGTGAAGGCGTTGAGCGTTTTCGCGTGCTTCAGAACGCCGCCGATGAAGTAAAGCGCTTCCTGGCTCAGGTCGGCGTATTTGTCGCCTGCAAAGAGCGGCTTGCCATCTTTCCAGATCGACATGTTGACGTGCATGCCGGTGCCGTTGTCGCCATAGATCGGCTTGGGCATGAAGGTGGCCGATTTGCCGTAGGCGGCGGCCACGTTGTGGATCACGTATTTGTATTTCTGAAGTTCGTCGGCCTGTTTGGTCAGGGTGTCGAAAATCAGGCCAAGTTCGTGCTGGCAGGAGGCCACTTCGTGGTGGTGCTTGTCGACCTTCATGCCAAGGCGCTTCATGGTCGAAAGCATTTCCGAACGGATGTCTTGGGCATCGTCGATCGGGTTCACGGGGAAGTAGCCGCCCTTGACGCCCGGACGGTGGCCCATATTGCCCATCTCATACTCGGTGTCGGTGTTCCAGGACGCGTCCATGGCATCGACTTCGTAGGAGACCTTGTTGATCGAATTCGAGAAACGAACATCGTCGAACAGGAAGAACTCCGCTTCGGGGCCCATGTAGGCCACATCGCCAATGCCCGAGGATTTCAGGTAGGCCTCGGCCTTTTCGGCGGTGCCGCGCGGGTCGCGGTTGTAGGGTTCGCCGGTGTCGGGCTCGACGATAGAGCAATGCACGCAGAGCGTCTTCTCGGCATAGAACGGGTCGATATAGGCGCTTTCGGTGTCGGGCATCAGTTTCATGTCCGAGGCTTCGATGGACTTCCAGCCCGCAACCGAGGAGCCGTCAAACATGAAGCCTTCTTCGAGGAAGTCTTCGTCGACCTGATCGGCAATCACGGTGACGTGTTGCAGCTTGCCGCGGGTGTCGGTGAAACGGATGTCGACGTATTCAACGTCTTCGTCCTTGATGGTCTTGAGCAGATCGCTTGCGCTCATGTCTAAATCCCTTCGTTTGCTTGGGTCGTGTCTGAGGAATGGGTTAGAGGGCGTCCGAGCCGGTTTCACCGGTCCGGATGCGGATGGCTTGTTCCACCGGGCTGACGAAAATCTTGCCGTCGCCGATCTTGTCGGTTTTGGCGGCGTCGATGATCGCCTCAACGGCTTGATCAACCTGATCGTCATCGATCACCACGTCGATTTTCACCTTGGGCAGAAAATCGACAACATATTCGGCACCGCGATAGAGTTCGGTATGGCCTTTTTGACGACCGAAGCCCTTGACCTCGATCACCGAGAGGCCCTGAATACCGGCGTCTTGCAGGGCTTCTTTGACTTCGTCCAGTTTGAACGGCTTGATGATCGCTTCGATCTTTTTCATCGGGCTGGCCTCCTCGCCACTCTGGTGTTGGACTGTTTGAGATCACTTCTCAGGGGATGGCTCAATCGGATAGGGTTCAGTGACGGGATTTGCCGGACAGGGTGAATTGGCGGTGCCTAAAAAATAGGCAGTGTGCCCGCATATGGAGCGGAATTGAATCGCGAAAGGCGCTAGGAATGACCGAATTACTGACTGCGGCGCAGATGCGCGCGGTTGAGCAGGCCGCGATTGAGTCGGGTCAGTTGACCGGGCTGGAGCTGATGGAACGCGCCGGGCGCGGCGTGGTCGAGGCGATTTTCGAGGAATGGCCGGAGCTGGCAAAAACCGCGCACCGGGCCGTGGTCCTGTGCGGGCCGGGCAACAATGGCGGCGACGGGTTCGTGGTGGCCCGGCTGTTGAAAGAGTGGGGCTGGGAGGTGGAGGTGTTCCTCTATGGAGATCCTGCGAAACTGCCGCCGGATGCCAGGGCGAATTACGAGCGGTGGGGGAAACTCGGGGCGGTTTCGCCCCTCTCAGCAGCTCCAAAATTCGCACATGAAGCCGATTTGTATGTCGACGCTCTTTTTGGAACCGGTTTGCGACGCGCGCTTGAAGGCGAATTGTTCGACTGGGCAGCTGACCGCACCGCTGATCTTGATGTAGCCGCCAAGACGGTTGCGGTGGATGTACCCTCTGGGCTTTGCTCGGATAGTGGGCGAGAACTGGCAGGCAGTACCGAAACGGTTTTGGCCGGGTTAACGGTCAGTTTCCATGCATTCAAGCTGGGACATCATCTTAATTGGGGGCCATTCAAGTGCGGCAAAACCGTCGTTAAAGACATTGGCCTAGAGGGCAGCCCCCGGCCGCGGGTGGGGGTGAAGCCCCCGCCCGGGGGGGCGGCCGGGGGCTACCCGGCGGTGCCGCCGGGCGAAATCGTCAGATTGGTTGAGCGGCCAACTTCGTTAATGCCCAAGCATACGTATGGCCACAAATACACCCACGGTCATGCTCTGATCATGTCGGGCGGTGCGGGGCGCACCGGCGCGGCGCGATTGGCGGCGCGGGGGGCGCTCAGGATCGGGGCGGGGCTGGTGACGCTGGGTGTTCCGGGGCCGGCGCAGATGGAGGTGGCCTGTCAGATCACCGCATTGATGCTGCGGCGTGTGGACGATGGCGCAGGGCTGGCCGAGGTTTTGCAGGACGAACGGCTTAACGCGTCTTGCCTTGGGCCGGGGCTGGGAGTGGAGCGGGCGCGGGAATTGGTGCCGGTGCTATGCGGCGGCGCGGAGCCGCGCGCCACGGTGCTGGATGCCGATGCGCTGACAGCTTTTGGTGATGCGCCCGAAGCGCTGTTCAATCTTCTGCATGACGGCTGTGTACTGACCCCCCATGCCGGAGAGTTCGCGCGGTTATTTCCCGACCTTGCCGATAAGCTGAATGCGGCGCCCACCAGAGGCCCGGCCTATTCCAAGGTGGATGCGACGCGGGACGCGGCCAAGCGGGCGGGCTGCGTTGTGCTGTTCAAGGGGCCGGATACGGTGATCGCCGATCCCGATGGTCGCTGCAGCATCAATTCGGCGCATTATGAGAGGGCCGCGCCGTGGTTGGCGACTGCCGGGGCCGGCGATGTGCTGGCGGGCTTCATCACCGGGCTTCTGGCGCGGGGTTTTGCGCCGATGCAGGCGGCGGAGATGGCCGCTTGGCTGCATGTGGAATGCGCGCGCAGCTTCGGGCCGGGGTTGGTCGCCGAGGATTTGCCCGAGGAATTGCCCAAGGT
>NZ_CAJXNN010000066.1 GCF_913057115.1 uncultured Roseovarius sp. | reverse complement strand
CCGGGGGACAGGGCATGGCAGACCTGAGCGCGCAGGCGCCGATCACGACAGATGGTATTCGGAACGCCTATATGGCGATGACGCGCCGCAGGCGGCTTTATTCCGGTGCGATGCTGGCGATTTTCGTGGCGCTGATGGTGGCGGGGTTCAACCTTGCCGATGATCGCAACGCCGGGGGCTTTTGGGATGGCTGGCACAATGTGCTGGATTTCCCGGCGCAGGTCTGGGGCGAGGCCGTTGAGAAGGCCCATGAACTGCCCGGCCATTTCGTGACGTTTTTCCCCGCGCTTTTGGAGACTGTGAATATAGCGGCGGCCTCGACCCTGTTGGGCGCGATGCTGGGCATCGTGATGTCGCTTTTATCGACGCGGGGCATGGCGCGCTGGCCCCGGATGATCCCGGTGTTTCGGCGGATCATGGACATTCTGCGCGCGATCCCCGAGATCGTGATTGCGCTGGTGCTGATCTTTGTCTTGGGTGGCGGGCCGGTGCCCGCGATGATCGCGATTGCGCTGCATACTGTTGGGGCGCTGGGCAAGCTGTTTTCGGAGGTGAATGAGAACGCCTCTCTCAAGCCCGTGGAGGGGTTGCAATCGGTCGGCGCAAGCTGGTCGCAGCGGATGCTATTGGGCATTATCCCGCAGGTGGCGCCCAATTACCTGAGTTATGCGCTGCTGCGGTTCGAGATCAATATTCGCGCCTCGGCGATCCTTGGGTTCGTCGGCGCGGGCGGCATCGGGTACGAGCTCAAGAACGCCATGTCATGGGGGCAGGGCAAGTTCGATGAGGCGGCGGCGATTTTCATCCTGCTGTTCCTGACCATCGTGTTTTTCGACCAGATTTCATCGTATTACCGGGATCGCCTGACCAAGGGGGCGCAGAAATGAGCATGACAGAGACAGCCGATTTCAAGGGCGAGGCAAGCCGCCTGTTCGGGCGCAAGCGCCTGTTCAACTTTGGCCTGCCTGCGGTGATCCTGGCCTATTTCGTCTATGTTTTCTTCGCCTTTGATATTCCGGGGCTGAGCGAGCGGGCGAGCATTGACAACGCCCGCGCCCTGGTGGCCGACAGTTACAGCCACAAAACGCATGTTTTGTATGACGCGCGGTCGGAGAGTATCGAGATTGCCATCGAGGGCGAGCGCAAGGGCACCTATGCCGACGGCACCGCACCTGACTGGGTCAACCTGACCGAAACCGGCATGGTGGCGCAACTGGGCCGGGGTCATGTGGTGACCTATGAAGGCGAGTGGGTGCGCTATGACATTCCCGATTTCGGTATGATCGAGGCGCGCCCGTCGCGCAGCGGCGTTGAGATGGTGTTTCCGCAAGGGGACATGGAGGACCAACCCGAGTGGATCAATGCCTCGAAAAACCGCTTGGCGGTGACCACCGACCGGGGGCGTCTGACGGTGACGCGGACGCGGGCGGAGCTGTTCAAATACGAGATGGGCTGGGAGCTGTTTTTCTTCACGCTGGACAGCCCGTTCCATGGCAAAGGCTTTGGCGAATTGGTGGGGCTTGCGGTGTCGGGTGAGCGGTTGCGCCCGGAGATGTCGAACATCGGGGCCATGTGGCATGATTTCTGGAACAACGCCATGTGGCGGCATTCGGAGGTCATGTGGGCGGTGTTCGAGACCATCCTGATGGCCTTTCTTGGCACCTTCGGGGCGGCCATGCTGGCGCTGCCTTTGGCCTTCATGGCGGCGCGGAACTTCTCGCCCTTCATGGCGGTGCGGTTCGGCGTGCGGCGGGTGTTTGATTTCGTGCGGGGGGTTGATGCCCTGATCTGGACCATCGTCTTGGCGCGGGCCTTTGGGCCGGGGCCGTTGACGGGGGCTTTGGCGATCTTGTTGACCGATACCGGAACCTTCGGGAAGCTTTTCTCGGAAGCCTTGGAAAATGTGGATGAAAAGCAGATCGAGGGCGTGCAATCGACGGGGGCCAAGCCGATGCAGCGGTATCGCTTTGGGGTCATTCCGCAGATCACGCCGGTCTTGCTGAGCCAGCTTCTCTATTACCTTGAATCCAACACCCGGAGTGCCACGATCATCGGCGCGATTACCGGCGGTGGGATCGGCCTGTTGCTGACCCAGGCGATCATTACCCAGAAGGATTGGGAAGAGGTGAGCTATTACATCGTGCTGATCGTGCTGATGGTCATGGCGATGGACACGATCTCGGGGTGGCTCAGGCGGCGGTTGATCCAGTCGGACGATGCCGGGGTTTAACGATCCGAGGGGTGGTTGATGCCGTCGTACCACGGCATCGGCTCATAGTCGGCGGGGTTCTGGCCTTCGATGCAGCCAAGGTTGACGCCGTATTCGTTTGGGTTTGAGCGGCGTTGGTGGTGGGTGTAGATGCCGCAGGTTTTGCAAAAATAGTGCTGTGCTGTGCCGGTGCCCCATGTGTAGAGCGTGAGGTTGTCGGCCCCGCGTGCCACGGTTAGCGCGGTAAGCGGGACCGAGATGTTGGGCGCGGCCCGGCGGCGGCAGAAGGAACAGGTGCAGCGGTGTGCACCTTTGATGCCGTTTGGCAGGTCGAGGTGCAATTCGACCGTGCCGCAGTGGCAGGTGGCCTTGGTTGTCATTTGCGACGCCTCCTGACGCGGGGGATATGGGTGCGTTGGTAGCTGTATTCGGCCTCTGGATGCGGCGGGTGGCCGTCGGTGCGCTCCCAAAAGCGCGCGCCGCCGCGGCGCAGGAAAATCGGCAGGGTCAGGATCGCCCCCACCACGAAACCCCCGGCATGCGCCCAGTAGGCCACGCCGCCGGTCATCGGGTCGGCCCCGAAACCGCCAAAGATTTGCATGGCAAACCAAAGCGCCAGCATGAGCCATGCCGGGACCGGGATCACCTTGATGATGAAGACGATGAAGATCAGGATATCGACCTGCGCTTTGGGGAAAAGCAGCAGGTAGCCGCCCATCACCCCGGCGATGGCACCGGAGGCGCCGACGGTGGGCACCTCGCTCAAGGGCGCGGCGTAGTAATGCGCAAGGCCCGCGCCGAGGCCGGAGGCGAGGTAGAAGAGAAGATAGCGGATATGGCCCATCTCCTCTTCCAGATTGTCGCCGAAAATCCAGAGAAACAGCATGTTGCCCAGAAGGTGCATGATGCTGCCATGCAGGAACATGGAGGTGAGCATCGTGCCCCAGGTGCCCTGTTCGGTCACCAGAACCGGGACCATGCCCCAATCGAGAAAGAACAGGGTGATGGCGCGTGGGTTAGAAAAGAGCCCCCAGTAACTCAGGAAAATCGCCACGTTCACGGCGATCAGGGCATAGGTGACCCAAGGGGTCTGCTCGGACGGGTTATGATCGCGAATGGGCAGCATGGAGGATAGTTGGCCCGCCCCCGGCCCCGCGTCAAGCGAGAGGGTGGAGGCGGGCCAAGGATTTTCGAAAATCCTTGGACGGCGCGATTTGCAAATCGCGCGATATGCGCCTTGCAAGGCGCATGGGGCAAGCCCGTTCGAACGGGCTTGCGCGGTCGTTTAGGACATACCGCCCAGCAAGGCGGCGTTGCCGCCTGCGGCGGTGGTATCGACACAAACGTGGCGTTCGTGCAGGGCGTGGCCGGTGTCAGGCTTCCCGGTGATAAGTGGCAGGATCGGCCCCGCGCGGCGCGAGAGCGCCTGTGCGTAAGCGCGCGCGGTGGTTTCATCCCCCCACCAAAGCGCGCCGGAGAGCCCGCCCATGGTGGCCAGCGCCTCGGGCGCGACGTGGCCTGTGGCCTGTACCGCGATGCCGCCCAAGGCTTCGACCAAGCGGGCCTGTTCGGCCGCCGCCTCGGGCCCCGGCCCGAGGCACAAGAGCGCCTCGCGCGTGTGGGTGGTCAGGCGGTTGGATTCGCCTGTCGGCCCCGGCAGGACCAATGCGTCGCGGCGTTCGGCCTGATGTGCATTGGCCTTGTCGAGCGCGCCTTGCAGGTCTTCGCGGCCCATGTCGCGGGGCCAATCGCCTTTCGCTTGGTCGGCATGGTGAGCCGTGAAGCGCGCGAGGTAGTGCGGGCCGCCCGCCTTGGGGCCGGTGCCGGAGAGGCCTTCGCCGCCAAAGGGTTGGCTGCCGACAATCGCGCCGATCTGGTTGCGGTTGACGTACATGTTGCCCGCGTGGATGCGGTCGGTGACATATTGCACGCGGTCGTCGATCCGGGTCATCAACCCGAAGGTGAGGCCGTAGCCCGTGCCGTTGATCCGGTCGATCACTTGGTCCAGTTCGGTCGATTTGAAGGTGGCCAGATGCAGGACCGGGCCGAAAATCTCGCGCTCCAGATCCTCGATCCCGCCGAGTTTGAGCAGCGTCGGCGCAATGTAGGTGCCGGCGTTGGGGGTTTTCAGCTCGTGGATCAGACGGCCTTCGGCGCGGGCTTTCTGGATATGTTCGGCAATGCCGGAGCGGGCGGTTTCGTCAATCACCGGGCCAACATCCGTGGAGAGGTGCCACGGCAACCCGATGTTGAGCGCATCCATCGCGCCGGTGAGCATTTCGATGAAGGGTTCGGCGATGTCTTCCTGCACGTAGAGGCAGCGCAGGGCGGAGCACCGCTGGCCTGCCGATTGAAACGCGGATTCCACGATGGCCTGTACCGCCTGTTCGGGCAGGGCGGTGGAATCGACGATCATGGCATTCAGCCCGCCGGTTTCGGCGATAAGCGGCGCGCCGGGGGCAAGGTTTTCGGCCATGGCAGAGCGGATTTTCATCGCCGTGGCGGTGGAGCCGGTGAAGGCCACGCCGTTTACGCGGGCATCGGAGGTCAGGGCCGCGCCCACCTCGCCGCCGCCGGGCAGGAGTTGCAGGGCTTCTTTCGGCACGCCCGCCTTGTGCATCAGGTCAATGGCAAGGGCCGAGATGATCGGCGTTTGCTCGGCCGGTTTCGACAGGACGGCGTTGCCAGCGGCCAAGGCGGCGCTGATTTGCCCGGTGAAGATGGCCAGGGGGAAGTTCCAAGGCGAGATGCAGGTGAAGGTGCCCACAGCCTCGTCCTTGGGGGCGTTGGCCGCGTAGTAGCGCAGGAAATCCACCGCTTCGCGCAGTTCGGCCACGGCATCGAGCACCATTTTGCCTGCCTCGCGGTGGATGGCGGCGAAAAGCTCGCCGTAGTTTTCCTCGTAGAGGTCAGCCACCTTGTTGAGCACCTTGGCGCGTTCCTCCGGGCTGGCGTCCCATGGTTTGGCGGAGGCGAGCGCGGTTTCGATATCCGCCGCGCTGGCGGTGGCGACGGTGCCCACCTGATCGGCGGGATCGGCGGGGTTGATCACCGGTTTCGGGGCTTCGGGGGCCGCTTTGCCTGCGAGGATCGGGCCAACCTCCCATGAGTGGTTGACGAAGGGGCCGCGGGCCGCGTCGATGGCGTCGAGCGTGGGTTGGTGGGCGAGGTCAAAGCCCATGGAGTTCTTGCGCTCGGGCAGGAAAAGTTCCGGTCCGGTGGGCAGGTGGGGCGTTTCATCGTTGATCGCCTCGAAGGGGTCGCGGGCGACCACCTCGGGCGGCACGTCCTCATCGACGATCTGGTTGACGAAGCTGGAGTTGGCACCGTTTTCCAGCAGGCGGCGCACGAGATAGGCCAAGAGGTCACGGTGCGCGCCCACGGGGGCATAGATCCGGCAGCGGGTGCCTTCGTTTTTCAGGATGATGTCGTGCAGCGCCTCGCCCATGCCGTGCAGGCGTTGGAATTCAAACTCATCCTTCTGATCCTTGCCCATGTCGAGGATCGCCGCCGCCGTATGGGCGTTGTGGGTGGCGAATTGCGGGTAAATCCGGTCGGTCATCGACAGGAGTTTGCGGGCATTGGCGATATAGCTGATGTCGGTGGCGGGCTTGGAGGTGAAAACCGGGAAGCCCTCGACGCCTTCGACCTGCGACAGCTTGATCTCGGTATCCCAATAGGCGCCTTTGACGAGCCGCACCATGATCTTGCGGTCCAGCCGCGTGGCCAGATCGTTCAGGAAATCCAGAACGTGGGACGCGCGCTGGCCGTAGGCCTGTACCACCACGCCGAAACCGTCCCACCCGGCAAGCGCGGGTTCGGAGAGCACGGTTTCGATCACGTCGAGCGAGAGCGACAGGCGGTCGGCCTCCTCGGCGTCGATATTGAGGCCCATCTTGGCCGATTTCGCGAGAAGCGCGAGGCTGCGCAGGCGGGGCACGAGGACATCCATCACCTGTTCGCGCTGGGCCACTTCATAGCGGGGGTGGAGGGCCGAGAGTTTCACGGAAATGCCGGGGTTGTCGCGAATGTCGGCATTGGTGCAGGCATTGGCGATGGCGGTGATGGCGCGCGAGTAGCTGAGGTGATAGCGGGTGGCGTCGGCATCGGTGCGGGCGGCCTCGCCCAGCATGTCGTAGGAGTAGGAGTAACCCTTCTTCTCCATCCCCGCTGCGCGGTCCATGGCCGATTGGATGGTCTCGCCCAGAACGAACTGACGGCCCATTTCCTTCATCGCGCGGCCCGTGGCGGTGCGGATGACAGGCTCGCCCAAGCGGCGGACGGCGCCGCGCAGGGTGCCGACAAGCCCCGGTTTTTCGTCTTCCAGCACCTTGCCGGTCAGCATCAGCGCCCAAGTGGAGGCATTGACCAGCGGTGAGGCGGAATGGCCCATGTGCTTGCCCCAATCGGACGGCGCGATCTTGTCTTCAATGAGCGCGTCGATGGTATCGGCATCAGGCACGCGCAACAGCGCCTCGGCCAGACACATCAGCGCGATGCCTTCCTCGGTTGACAGACCGTATTCGGCAAGGAACACTTCCATCAGGCCGGGGCTGGATTGGCCGCGGATATCGCGCACCAATTGGGCGGCACGTTCGACGATACGCGCGCGGTCGGTTTCGGAGAGGTTAGCCAACTCTGTCAGCTGTGCGACGGTTTTCTGCTCGTCGGCATAGGTGGCGAGGTCGATGGCGCGACGGATGTCGGTATCATAGGGCATGTTGGCTTCCTCCCGAAAAGGCGATTTGCATAAGTTTAGCACCTAATGACGAGTTGTTTTTCCTCAATACTGCTATATACATGGTGAAATCGGATTAAAAAACGGCCATAGACCATGCAAAATGACCACCCAGAACTTGACCGTTTCGACCGTGCGATTCTAAGGGCGCTGGCGGGGGATGGCCGCATCTCGATAACGGATCTAGCGCGGCAGATTGGATTGTCGAAGTCGCCTACGCAGGCGCGTTTGCGGCGGCTGGAAAAGGATGGGATCATCACCGGATACCGGGCGTTGTTCGATCCGATCCGTCTGGGCATGGATCACGTCAGCTTTGTCGAAGTGCGCTTGAGTGACACGCGCGAGGCGGCGCTGGCCGAGTTCAACGCGGCCGTGGCCAAGGTGCCTGAAATTGAACAGGTGCACCTGATCGCCGGCAATTTCGATTACCTGATGAAAGTGCGCACCCAAAGCATGAGCGATTATCGCCGGGTTCTGGCCGATCATGTCTCGACCCTGCCGCATGTGTCGAACACCTCGACCTATGTGGCGATGCAGGCGGTCAAGGAAAATGCACTCTCGGATGTGATTTGACCGAATTGGCGTGCTGGCGGTATCGTTTAGCCATGATCTTTCGCGTATTCGCTTGTCTTGCCGTGGTTGCGTCACCCGTTTGGGCGACATGCCCGGCGCCGCCCGATCATGAGCAGGCCTTGGGCGATCTGATCGATAAGGCGCAGCAGGCCCCGAACGAGGCCGCGGGACGGGCGCTTTCTAACCGGATGTGGGAATTGTGGTCCGACGCACCGGATGCCCATGCGCAGGATCTTCTTGAGTCCGGGATGTCGCGGCGCGAGATTTATGATTTTGATGCGGCGATGAAGGCCTTTGACGCCTTGGTAACCTACTGTCCCGATTATGCCGAAGGCTACAATCAGCGCGGGTTCATTCATTTCCTGCGCGAGGAATTCGACAAGGCCTTGCCCGAGTTGGACGCGGCGCTTGAACGTCAGCCGCGGCATGTGGCGGCGCGAACCGGTCGTGCGCTGACCCTGATGGCATTGGGACGCAACGCCGAGGCGGCATTGGAGCTGCGAACGGCGTTGGATCTGAACCCCTGGTTGGGCGAGCGGCACCTTTTGCGGGTGCTTGAGGCCGGGGAGGACGATCTTTAGCGCTTATCGTGCTTTGCAGCCCCCTTCGCGGCTTTACACCCTGCCTACATCCGATATTGTCCGCGCCGCTGGCCCGCGTGGTGGAATGGTAGACACAGGAGACTTAAAATCTCCAGGCCGAAAGGCCGTGCCGGTTCGAGTCCGGCCGCGGGTACCA
>NZ_CAJXNN010000065.1 GCF_913057115.1 uncultured Roseovarius sp. | reverse complement strand
AGCTGGCCAAAACATTGGCCAAAATTTAACTTGCCACCTCAAGACTTCGAAACCGAATGGCGCAAGTGGCAGGCCGACCCCGACATTTACACGCCCCCCGATCCGCCCAAACCCGATGCCTGAAGCCACCATTCACCAAACCCCACCCCCTCTGCCCTATCGTCGGCCCAGATACCCTACACCTCCCCCGAAAATTGGGGCATAAGGCGGGCGACGACTCAGAGGTTCGAGGACAAGACCCATGCACGATATCCGCGCGATCCGTGAAAACCCCGCCCAGTTTGACGCCGCCATGGCCCGCCGGGGGGTCGAGGGGGCCTCAACCCCCATTCTTGAGCTGGACGAGGCGCGGCGCGCCAAGATTTTGGCCGCAGAGACCGCGCAGGCCGAGCAAAACAAGGCCTCCAAGGAGGTGGGTGCCGCCAAGGCCAAGGGCGACGAGGCGGAGTTTGAGCGGCTGCGCGCGCTGGTCGGTGAGAAGAAGGCCGAGGTGGCGGCGATGCAGGCTGAGGCCAAGGAATTGGACCAGAAGCTGACCGATATGCTGATGGGTCTGCCGAACCTGCCGATGGATGATATCCCCGATGGCGAGGATGAGGGTGACAACGTGGAGCTGCACCGCTGGGGCACGCCCAAGGTGTTCGATTTCACCCCGAAGGAGCATTTTGAGCTTGAGGGCGTGGTGCCGGGGATGGATTTTGAACTGGCCGCGAAGCTGTCGGGCTCGCGCTTTGTGGTGCTCAAGGGCGCGGTGGCGCGAATTCACCGGGCCTTGGCGCAGTTCATGATCGACACGCATGTTGAGGAAAATGGGCTGGCCGAGACGTGGACGCCGGTGCTGGTGCGTGATGACATGATGTATGGCACCGGGCAGTTGCCGAAGTTTGGCGAGGATAGCTATCAGACGACCAATGGCTGGTGGCTGGTGCCGACGGCGGAGGTGCCACTGACCAATATCGTCAACGGCGAGGTGGTGGAGGAAGCCAGCCTGCCACAGCGTTACGTCGCGCATACGCAGTGCTTCCGCTCGGAAGCCGGCAGTGCGGGCAAGGACACCGCAGGCATGCTGCGCCAGCACCAGTTTGAGAAGGTCGAGATGGTCTCGATCACCCACCCCGATCACAGCCGCGATGAGCTGGACCGGATGACCGACTGCGCGCAGGGGATTTTGGAACGCTTGGGCCTGCCCTATCGGACCATCGTTCTGTGTACCGGCGACATGGGGTTCGGCGCGCGGCGCACCCATGACATCGAGGTTTGGTTGCCCGGGCAGGATACCTACCGCGAGATTTCCTCGGTTTCCGTCTGCGGGGATTTTCAGGCCCGCCGGATGAATGGCCGGTTCAAGCCCGAGGGCGGCGGCAAGCCACAGTTCGTGCATACGCTCAATGGCTCGGGCCTTGCGGTGGGCCGCTGCCTGATTGCGGTGCTGGAGAACGGACAGCAGGCCGATGGCTCGGTCACCCTGCCCGAGGTGCTGCACCCTTACCTGCGCGGCAAGACCAAGCTGACCGCCGAAGGGGATCTGGCGTAACGCCCCCCTTCTTCTGGCCCAAAATATCCTGGGGTGAGGCCAAAGGCCGAGGGGCAAAGCCCCTTGCCCCGCCTATTCAGCGGGCAGCGCGCCGGGTATGGTGCGCGATTTGGGAAAGGGGACCAAGCGCCCCTCCTCTTCATCCCAGAGCTTCAAACGAAACGAGCGCAGCGCCTCGGGCCAGCGAATGGGCTGGTGCGGGCGCAGTTCTTCGGGCAGCGCCTTTTGACAGGCGCGCAGCCGGTAGGAGGGGATACCGGGGTTGAAATGGTGCAGGTCGTGATAGGCGATATTGCCGGTGCCAAGGTCCCAAAGCCAGCCAAGGTCGAGCGAGCTTGACCCTTCAAGCGTGGCCTTTTGGAAATCCAGATCGGGTTTGCGGTCCCAGTATGTCTCCTCGAAATTATGTTGCAGGTAAACGAGGAAGACGCCGATCGCCCCGGCCAGAACCGCACTGGCCGCCCAGATAGCCAAGCCCGCCGCGCCAAGCGCCCACCAGATCGTCGTGACATAGGCCAGAACCGCAATGTTATGGGCCACAACGCCCAGCGCACCGACCCTGCGGGTATTCATCGGCCAGCGGTAGGCGATGAAATAGGCATAAATCCCGCCAAGCCCCAGCATTAGCACCGGGTTGCGATAGAGCCTGTACCACAGCCGCCGTCGCAATGGTGCCGACTGCCATTCGGCAAGGGTCATGGTGTAAACCTCGGTCGTTTCGCGGTGGTCGAGGTTGCCAAGGTAGGCGTGGTGCAGGTTGTGATTGTACTGCATCACCCGATAGGGCGTCAGCGACGGCAGCGACAGAAGGTGCCCTGCCCAATCGTTCAAGCGACGGGTGGCAAACAGGGAGTAATGTCCGCAGTCATGTTGCAAAACGTATAGCCGCACCGAGGCGAAGGCGAGCACCACGACCATCGGTACAGCGATCAAGGGATTGGCCGCATGCGCCCACCCTATCCATAGCGCGGTGATATAGACCGCGAAGGTGGCCAGCAGCGACAGCGCGCCCAAAACATCGCTTTTGCGGGCGTAGTGGCGAGTATGAATCTTGATCTCATCGGCGGTCATGGCATGCCTCTTGCAATTGGAAACCATGGGACAGGCCCTTCAATACATCGGCCTAACACATCAGATGTGTCGCTTTGACGACGGGGCAAGACCCGCATAGCGGGAATCTAGCCCCATTGGCATTGACCACTGGCAAGGCGCGCCCCAAATCTTGGGAATGGAACGCATGAAAGCCATCTTCGTGGTGACCGCCGCCATGGCCTTCGCCCTGTCACCCTTGGTCACGGATGGGTTTGCCGGGTTTCGGCCCGATCAATTCCCGATTCCGCAGGTTGACCCGCCGGTACAACCCGCAGGCTATGCTTTTGCCATTTGGGGAGTGATCTACCTTTGGCTTTTTGCGGGTGCGGTGTTTGGCCTGCTCAAACGCGCCGAGGCACAGGGCTGGGACGCCATGCGCTGGCCGCTGATCGTCAGTCTCGTTGTCGGCGCGGCCTGGATCCCGGTGGCACAGAT
The DNA here is from genome assembly GCF_913057115.1 of uncultured Roseovarius sp. Classification (GTDB taxonomy): domain Bacteria; phylum Pseudomonadota; class Alphaproteobacteria; order Rhodobacterales; family Rhodobacteraceae; genus Roseovarius. The sequence continues at coordinate 6,817 of NZ_CAJXNN010000065.1, read as the reverse complement.
GTCGCCGCTTTGGGCGACGGTGTTGATCTGGGTGATGCTGGTCACGGCGCTTTGGGCGCTGTTGAGCGCGGGTGCGGGCGACAGGGTTTGGCTACGCACGCCGATTGCGCTTTATGCTGGGTGGCTGACGGCGGCCTCCTGCGTGGCCTTGGGCCTGATGCTGGCCGGACACGGTGTGGTGAGTGAGCGTTTGGCGGCCTTGGCAATGATCGTTCTGGCGCTGGTGATAGGCTTGGTCGTCATGGCCCTACGCGGTGATACGCCCGAGTATGCGGGCGCGGTGATCTGGGCGCTGATCGGCGTGGTGGTGGCCAATCTTGGACCAGCGAACTGGGCGGTCATCGCGCTTAGTACCGCAGGCATTGTGATGTTGGGCTTCAGCGCTTGGCAGGCCCATGCAGGCCTTTCGCGCGCAGAAGGCCTGAACAGGCCTGATAAGCGCTAACCCTGTGCACCACCGCGTCCGTGGATGTGCTTGCGCAGCTTTGACGGCCCGGCTTTCTTCTTGTTCTTGTAGGGGTTCTTGGAGGATTGCGAGCGCATGTGAAGCCGAATGGGCGTACCCGGCATGTCGAAATCTTCCCGCAAGCCATTGACCAGATACCGCGAATAGCTTTCCGGCAGCTTGTCGGGGTGGGAACACATCACCACGAACCCCGGGGGCCGGGTTTTGGCTTGGGTCATATAGCGCAGCTTGATCCGCCGCCCGCCGGGGGCGGGGGGCGGGTGCGCTTCGACCATGCCGGTTAGCCAGCGGTTCAGTTGCGCGGTGGAAATCCGGGTGTTCCAGACATCATGGGCCTTTTCGACAGCGGCGCGCAACCGGTCCAGCCCCTTGCCCGTTTTGGCCGAGACGGTGACCAAGGGCGCGCCGCGCAGTTGCGGCAAAAGGCGCTCAAAGGCCTCCCGCAGGTCGCGCAGTTTTTGTTGTTTATCGGTCTCGACATCCCATTTGTTGACCGCCAGCACCACGGCACGGCCTTCGCGTTCGGCCAGATCGGCGATGCGCAGGTCTTGTTGCTCAAACGGGATGGCGGCATCGAGCAGGACTACCACCACTTCGGCGAACTTAACCGCCCGCAATCCGTCGGCCACCGACAGTTTTTCCACCTTGTCCTGCACCTTGGCGCGCTTGCGCATCCCGGCGGTGTCGAAAATGCGGGTCGGCATCCCCTCCCAATCCAGCGTGAGCGAAATCGAGTCGCGGGTGATCCCGGCCTCGGGTCCGGTGAGCAGGCGGTCTTCGCCCAATATCTTGTTGATCAGCGTCGATTTGCCCGCGTTGGGGCGGCCGATCACGGCCACTTGCAGGGGCTTGTCCATGGTCGGTTTGGTGGGTGCGTCCGGGTCAACCTCGCCCTCTTCGTCGACGTCGACCTCGACTTGCGGTGCATCGGCCTCGGCCCGGGCCTCGAAACCTTCGGCCACCGGGGCCAGCAGCGAATAAAGTTCGTTCAACCCTTCACCGTGTTCGGCGCTGAGACGGACCGGTTCGCCCAACCCCAGACCGTAGGACTCGTAAACGCCAGCATCGGCGGCGCTGCCCTCGGCCTTGTTGGCCGCCAAGATCACATGATCGGCGCGGCGGCGCAGGATATCGGCGAAGACCTCGTCACTGGGTGTCACGCCGGCACGGGCGTCGATGATGAAGAGGCAAATATCGGCCATGTCCACCGCACGCTCGGTCAGGCGCCGCATGCGGCCCTGAAGCGAGTCGTCGGTGGCTTCTTCCAGCCCGGCGGTGTCGATCACCGTAAAACGCAGATCGCCCAGCCGCGCCTCGCCTTCGCGCAGGTCGCGGGTGACGCCGGGCTGGTCGTCGACCAAGGCGAGGCGTTTGCCGACAAGGCGGTTGAACAGCGTGGATTTGCCCACGTTCGGGCGGCCCACGATGGCAAGGGTGAAACTCATGGTTCAGGCTCCGGAGCGGATCAAGCCGCCCTGTTACAGCATCGGCGCGTCAACGGAAAGCGTGCAATTGTCCGTTTTTCGAGACGACATAGAGCGTCTGCCCGGCCACGACCGGGTTGGAGGTGGCCCCGCCCGGCAGGTCGATTGCGCGGCGCAGGGCCCCCGATTGCGGATCGAAGAAGCGCAGTTTTTCGTCCGAAGAGGCCACGATCAGTTGCCCGCCCGCGATGACCGGCCCGTGGTGGGCGAAAATCTGGCTTTGGCGGCGCACCCGCTTCTTGGTGAAGAACGGCAGGGTTTTGCCCCAGATTCGGCTGCCATCCTCAGCCGAGAGGCGCAAAAGCTCGTTGCGGTCCGAGACCATGAAGATTGACCCACCCGCAGGCCAAACGCGGTTGAGCGGGCCATCGTTGGCTGTCCAGAGGCGTTCACCATTGGCTATATTGAGGGCGACGGTGCGCCCCGAGTGATTGCCGACATAGAGCGTTTCACCGACAACGACCGGTGCGCCGGTGATATCGTCGATCAGCGCGCTGGAGTATCCATCGCGCGCGCCCGCAACCTGGGCGTCCCAAAGGCGCAGCCCGCCTTTGCGGAATGCACCCTGTAGTTCGCCTGCGCCAAAGGCGAAGACGGCATATTTGTCGGTGACCGCGGGGGCCGGCCCGCCGAGCACGTTGTTGATGTCGGGTGTTGCCGAAAGGCGCCAGTCGATGCGGCCGGTCTCGCTGTCGATCGCCCAAGCAACTTCGTCGCCCGCCACGAGGTAAACGCGGCCACCGCTGACCGCGGGGTCGCCGGTGGAGGTTGCATCGAGGTCTTGCTGCCAGATTTGGCCGCCGGTGGCCGGGTCAAGCGCGGTGAGCAAACCGAAGCCCGAGGTGACAAAGAGCTTGCCATCGCCATAGGCCAGACCACCGCCGGACGCATCCGAGGAATTGTCGTTGGGTGGGGTGAGATCGGTTGTCCAAAGCAGCTCGCCGGCCGTGCTGACCGCAGTCACCTGAGCTTTCGAATCGAGGGTGAAGATGCGCCCGCCCGCCACGACCGGGTCGGCTGTGATGCGGGTGCGGCGGCCATCGCCCGAGCCGATGTTAACCGACCAGATACGCTGTGGCGCGGCACGTAGCGCGGGATGCTCGATGCGGGTTGCAGGTGTTCCGATGGATTGGGTCCAATCGGCGTTCGCGCGGGTCGCTGGCAGGGTGAGCGGCAGGTTCCGGTTTTCCGTGTCGGTATCGGCGACGGGCGTGTTCTCGCTCAGGATCGAGCGGATGTTTTCACGCTCGCCTTGCAGGATCACTTCGGGTTTATCACAGGCCGTGAGAACCATAGTCGCGGCAAGCCCCAGAAAGAATGCTGTCGATTTCAACGCTCTCGCCCCCGTTTCGAACAATTCACGCGCGGCCAAAACTGGCCTGCGGGTGGTTTTTAGCCTTCGCTGTCGCCCTGGCCTTCGCCGGATGGTCCGGTTTCGGGCATCTCTCCACCGAGAGCTACAATCACTTGTGACACGCGCCGACGCAAGCCTGCTGTTGCTTGTGCGTCCTGCGCCACCTGCGTCAGGCGATCAATCGCGGCATCGGTTTCGCCGGTTTCAATCTCGATCATGGCCAGCTGTTCTTCGGCCAACAGCCGGACAAGCCCTCCAGACAAGGCCAGACCATCCAGCCGCGCGCGGCGGTCTTCGACCGAAAGGCCCGAGCCGGGCAGCGCAACGGCCTTGAGCGTGGCCAGTTGCCGATAGACCGGTTCGATGCCTTCGCGGTCGGCCACGGCCAGAAGGCGGCTGGCGGCGTCTTCGGCGTTTTGTGTTCCGAGTTCGGCGGCGGCCAGAAGGTCAACCACGGCCTGCCCCCCGGCATCGGGCGCGTCGATGGCGGCCAGCGCCTCGGCGCGGGCGTCGCGTTCGGGCAGTTCCAGTGCCGTTTTGATCGTGTCGCCGAAATCCTGTGCAGCGGTCTGGTCTTGCGCCTTGCGCCATTCGTTCCAGGCCGCGCCGCCAACAATCAGCACCACGGCCAAGGCCGCGATCCAGCCATAGCGTTTCATCAGCGCGAACAGGCGGTCGCGCCGGACCTCTTCGGTCACTTCGTCGATAAAGCTGTCTGTATCGCTCACGCGTGCCCCCCTTACGGCTGTCGCCCCCTCTTATCGCGAAGCCCCGCCCCTGCCAAGGGGCAGCCGCCTCAACATTGCAGGCGCACAGATTCGCGTGCAGAACTGCACGAAACCCTTACTTGAAGCGATCGCAAGAAAGGTTTAATCTAAACCAGACAGTTTAGCGTATATCGTGCAATCGGGCCGCGCTTCACCTCGGGTGGCCCGATTCTGTACGTGCGGAAGGTTTGAAAGATGAGACTTTTTCCGATTATCGCCGCAGTGGCCGTCATGGCGCTGATTTACGGCTTTGTTTTCGAGCGTGAGCGGATTGCCGCGCTGATGGGCAGCGAAGAGCCCGCGCAAGCCGAGGCGAGCGATGAAACCGGCCCCGAGGCGCCGCCGGAATACGAATCCGTCGGCGTGGTGGCGATCAAATCGCAGGCGCGCGAAATCGACAGCGCCGTGGTGTTGCGCGGTCAGACCGAAGCCTTCCGTCAGGTGGAATTGCGGGCCGAAACCTCGGGTCAGGTCAATTCCGAGCCTTTGCGCAAAGGCACAATGGTGGATGAGGGCCAAGTCCTGTGTCGGCTCGATCCGGGTACGCGCCAGGCGACACTTGCCGAAGCGCAGGCGCGTTTGGCTGAGGCGCAAGCCCGTGTCCCGGAGGCGCGGGCGCGTCTTGCAGAGGCCCAATCACGGCTGGAAGAAGCGCAGATCAACGACCGCGCCGCGCAGGCGCTGTCTCAGGATGGGTTTGCCTCGGAGACGCGGGTGGCCTCGACCAAGGCAGCGGTGAGTTCTGCGGAGGCCGCAGTGGAATCGGCGCGATCGGGTCTGGCCACCACCCGCAGTTCCATTCAATCCGCCGAAGCGGCCGTAGCGGCGGCGGAAAAGGAGATCGAACGGCTGACCATTTCGGCGCCTTTCGCAGGGCTCTTGGAGACCGACACCGCCGAGTTGGGCAGTCTTTTGCAACCGGGCGGTCTTTGCGCCACGGTGATTCAACTTGATCCCGTGATGCTGGTCGGTTTCGTGCCGGAAACTGAAGTTGAGCGGGTGAAGACAGGCGCATTGGCAGTGGCCGATCTGGCCTCGGGTGGGCGCGTGGAAGGCGAAGTCGTCTTCCTGTCGCGCAAAGCGGACCCCACGACGCGTACCTTCCGCGTGGATATCCGGGTTCCGAATCCTGATCTGAACCTGAGGGACGGCCAGACCGCCGAGATCACCATCGCGGCCGACGGCACCAAGGCGCATCTGTTGCCGCAATCAGCGCTGACCCTGAACGACGAAGGCACATTGGGTGTCCGCCTGGTGCGGGATGACAAGAGTGCGGGCTTTCAACCGGTGACTTTGCTGCGCGACAACCCAAACGGCGTGTGGCTTGCCGGGTTGCCAGAGCAGGCCAATGTCATCGTGATCGGGCAGGAATACGTGACCGACGGGGTCAAGGTTGACCCAACCTATCGGGAGCTTGGCCAATGACCGGCATTGTCGATTGGGCCGCTGCCCGTGCGCGGATGGTCATTGCCTTTATCGTGCTGTCCATTCTCGCGGGGAGCCTTGCCTATGTCAGCTTGCCGAAAGAAGGCGAGCCTGACATCGAGATTCCGGCGCTTTTCGTGTCGACCCAGTTTCCCGGCATCTCTGCCGAAGACAGCGAGAAACTGTTGGTCAAGGTCATGGAGACCGAGCTTTCGGACCTGGATGGTTTGAAGGAAATGACCGGGACGGCAGCGGAAAACTATGCCGGTGTGGCGCTTGAGTTCGAATTCGGCTGGGACAAGACCAAGATCATGGCCGATGTCCGCGACGCGATGAACGCGGCCGAGGCGAAGTTTCCCGAAGGGGCCGAGAAATACTCGATCAACGAGATCAATTTCAGCGAATTCCCGATCATCATCGTGAACCTCACGGGGGCCGTGCCGGAACGCACCATGGCGCGTTTGGCCAAGGATCTACAGGACAGGCTGGAGGGGCTTGAGCCGGTTCTGGAGGCAGGCATCGCGGGCAATCGCGATGAGATGGTCGAGGTGGTGATCGATCCGTTGCGGCTTGAGGCCTACAATGTGACGGCCGTGGAACTGATTAACGTCGTGCAGAACAACAATCAGTTGATCGCGGCGGGTGAAGTTGAAACCGAAAGCGGTGCGTTTTCGGTCAAGATTCCATCGTCCTTTGACGAGACCCGCGATATTTACGATCTGCCGGTGAAAACCAATGGTGACCGGGTGGTCACATTGGGCGATCTGGCACGGATCAACCTGACCTTCGAGGATCGCAAGGGCACCGCCCGGTTCAATGACAAGAACACCGTGGCGCTTCAGGTGGTGAAGCGCAAAGGCTTCAACATCATCGAGACCGCCGATCTGGTGCGCGAAACCGTGGCCGAAGCCGAGGCCGAATGGCCCGACAAGCTGCGGGCGGCGGTGGAGGTTGGCACCTCGAACGACCAGTCGCGCACCGTGGCCTCGATGGTCAGCCAGCTGGAAGGCTCGGTTCTGACCGCGATTGCGCTTGTGATGGTCGTGACGCTGGCAGCCCTTGGTATCCGCCCTGCCCTTCTGGTGGGTTTTGCGATCCCCACCTCGTTCCTTTTGTGCTTTGCGCTTTTGGCGCTGATGGGCGTGGCGGTGTCGAACATCGTGATGTTCGGGTTGATTTTGGCCGTGGGCATGTTGGTGGACGGGGCCATCGTGGTGGTTGAATACGCCGACAAACGGATTTCCGAGGGCGAAGGCCCGATGCATGCCTATGTCGCCTCGGCCAAGCGGATGTTCTGGCCGGTGGTCAGCTCGACCGCGAC
>NZ_CAJXNN010000064.1 GCF_913057115.1 uncultured Roseovarius sp. | reverse complement strand
TCGGCCTGCCACTTGCGCCATTCGGTTTCGAAGTCTTGAGGTGGCAAGTTAAATTTTGGCCAATGTTTTGGCCAGCTATGATGCTTTGGCCCGTGTCCACCGGGTAGCCTCACCGAGGCATCGCCAAACATTTCGCTTAGCTGGTTTGCTGTGATGGACGAGTCGGCAAAATTCACATGACAAACCGCAGCACCGAAGAATTTTGTATCTTCAAAATTTGTGTCTTGGTCAATTTCTATATGCCGCAAGTCGCATCCTTCAAATCTGGCCGATTGAAGTTGAGCGCCCTGAAACTTTGCTTGTATGAAATTTGCGCCGCGAGCATCGGCACCGCTAAGCTGAGAATGTTGCATTCTCGCATTCATCAATTCCGCGCCTTGCATTTTAACCCCTATAAGAACTGCTGAATCGAAAATCGCGTTGATCAGTCGTGCACCATTTAGCTTCACGTTGAATAGCCACGCGCATGTGAAATCAGCTGCGTTTGCATACGCGCCTCTCAAGTCGGCTCGCGACAGAGAAGCGGCTTGTAATTGAGCGTCTTCAATGGCTGCACCTTTTAGTATCGAGCCAACAAATTCGGCACCTTGTAACTCCGCATCACGCAAATCTGCGCCGCTCATGTCGCGCTTTGACAGGATCAACTTTCGTAAAATCTGACGCTCCAAGCCCAACCGATAGCCTTTATCGCGTTCCAACTGTTTTCGATTTTCACTACGCCGTTCGATCACTCTCAAACCTACATCCACGTCCTGCCGTGGATGTTCTACGCTTTTGCCCCTCCAACTAGTCCATTGTTGGACTGTTACAGGTTCGTTTGCCACTCCGCTGTCAGGCAGTGACACAGTCTCGCGCCCGGCATTTTGCCGGATATAGGCGCACAGGATTTCCATGATCTGTATATGGTCCCGCGCGCTGTCTTGGCTGATCCGCTCCAATGCATAGATCGCCCCGAGGCGCACTTCGAGGTTGGGTTCAGTGAGTTCGGTGATCACGGGTCGCTTAAAATCCAAGTCCTTGCCAGCATTGTGTGAACTCCCCTCTTTCGCGTGGTAAAGAAGTTGACCCCGGCTATCCCTTCGGTGGGTACGAACAGTCTTTTCCGCCCCCAAGCCCTCAACCGCCTTGTTGATCCTGTCTGTGATTTGCCCTTGTTCGGCAATGTCGGCCTGTTTCTGCGCCACGATTGACCGCCAGATAACGAAAGGCGCGCCGATCAGGGCGACGGTGACGCCACCGACGCCAAGGCTACTGCCGGGGACATCCAAGAGACCGCCGAAAAGGGCGCGACCCAAGAGGGTGAAAGCCGTTCCAACGGCGAGCACGACAAGTAGCGTCGCAACCACCGCAAACAACGGTCCCAACCACCGCGCCTTGCCAAAGTCCAGCCGCCGCTTGAGGGTCAGCCAATCCACCAGACCAAACCTGTCGTCGTTACTCACCCGCGTACCTCGAATCCGTCAATCTCACGCAACCTAAACACGAAAACCGCGCCTCGCCCACCCTCGCAACCGCACCGACGCAATACCGACGTTTTACCGACGTCAAACCGACGCGCGTTTCGCACCTTGCAAATGCCCCCTTCGCCCCATAGGTTTCGCCGCAATTCGGCGGCCTTGCCGCGCCCCCATCTTAAGGACACGACCCATGGAAGCCATTGGCCAGTTTATCCCGCTTATCCTGATTTTCGCGATCATGTATTTCCTGCTGATCCGCCCGCAGCAGAAAAAGCTCAAGGAGCATAAAGCCATGGTCGAGGCGCTGCGCCGTGGCGATCAGGTGGTCACCCAAGGCGGGCTCATCGGCAAGGTCGCCAAGGTCAAGGACGAAGACGAGATCGAGGTCGATCTGGCCGATGGCGTGCGCGTCCGCGTGATCAAATCCACCGTCGCCCAAGTGCTGTCGAAAACCGAGCCGGCCGAGGGGTAAACGCCCTTCAACCTCTGACATCCTATTGAAAAGGCAGGATAATGCTGCAAATCGACCTGTGGAAACGCCTGGTAATCTGGGGGCTTGTAGCCCTTGGTTTGCTGATGGCCCTGCCCAATGTCTTCTACCCGCGGGTTGAAAGTTACAACGATGCGCAGGCCGCGATCGAGAACGGGGTAGAAAACCCGCAGGTGATGGAAGATGCGGGGCTTTGGCCCGATTTCCTGCCGTCCAATCTGGTCAATCTGGGGCTCGACCTGCGCGGCGGCGCGCATCTTCTGGCCGAGGTGCAGGTTGAGGATGTCTATGCCGCGCGGATCGAGTCCATGTGGCCCGAGGTGCGCGACCTCTTGCGCGAGGAGCGCGGGCGCATCGGCCCCATTCGCCTGCAAGAGACGGAAAACGCTGAACTTCGTGTGCGTCTGGTCGAGGGTGCCGAGGAGGCCTCTTATGCCGCCTCCCTCGTGCGCGGCCTTGCCCGCCCGGTCACCAGTCTTTCCGGCGCCGGGGCCTCGGATATCGACGTCAGCACCGAAGGTGCGGATATCATCGTGCGCTTGTCCCAAGCCGAACAACGCGCCACCGATGAGCGCACCGTCCGCCAAGCCCTTGAAATCATTCGCCGACGCATTGACGAGGTCGGCACCCGCGAGCCGACTATTCAACGCCAGGGGGCCGACCGTATCCTGATCCAGGTGCCCGGAATCGGCAGCGCGGCAGAGCTGAAAGAGATCATCGGCACCACCGCGCAACTGACCTTCCAGCCGGTGGTCAGCCGCACCCAGAATGCCGAGGAAAACCCCGGCCCTGGCAATGAGATATTGCCCTCTCTGGACGAAGAAGGGCTCTATTACATCCTCGAAAAGGCCCCCGTGGTCACCGGCGAGGAACTGACCGACGCACAGCCCGATTTCGACCAAAACGGGCGGCCTGCGGTCTCGTTCCGCTTCAACCCCACCGGCGCGCGCAAGTTCGGCGACTACACGGCGGAAAACATCGGCAACCCCTTCGCCATCGTGCTGGATGGCGAGGTGGTCAGCGCCCCTGTGATCCAAAGCCATATCCCCGGCGGATCGGGCATCATCACCGGCAATTTCACGGTTGAGGAAAGCACCAACCTGGCCGTGCTTCTGAGGGCCGGCGCATTGCCTGCGGGCTTGGAGTTCCTCGAAGAACGCACCATCGGCCCGGAACTGGGCGCCGACAGCATCGAGGCCGGGCAAATCGCCTGTATCGTGGCCTTCGTCCTGGTCCTTGTCTACATGTTCGCCAGTTACGGCACCTTCGGGATTTTCGCCAACATCGCGCTTGTCATCAACGTGGGGCTTATCTTCGGCCTGCTCAGCATGATCGGCGCCACGCTCACCTTGCCGGGCATCGCCGGGATCGTCCTGACAATCGGGATGGCGGTGGATGCCAACGTTCTGGTCTTCGAGCGAATTCGCGAGGAAATGAAATCGGCCAAAGGCCCGGCGCGGGCCATCGAATTGGGCTACGAGAAAGCGCTCAGCGCCATTGTCGACGCCAATATCACCACGCTCATTACCGCCGTGATCCTGCTGGTCATGGGCTCCGGCCCGGTGCAGGGCTTTGCCTGGACGCTGATGATCGGGATTTTCACCTCCGTCTTCACGGCGCTTTTCGTCACGCGCCTGATGATTATCATGTGGTTCGAACGCAAACGCCCGAAAACGCTCATGGCGGGCAAGGCGCTGCGGCTTGTCCCGAAAGACACGAAGTGGGATTTCTTTCGCCGCTGGAAACTGTCCCTGGGCATCTCGGCGGTGCTGATCGTCATCGCGGCGGGCTCCTTCATGCTGCAAGGGCTGAACTTCGGGATTGATTTCCGGGGCGGTACCACGGTGCGCACCGAAAGCGCGCAACCGATTGATATCGGCCAATACCGCGACGCGATCCAGCCGCTGGAACTGGGCGATATTTCCATCACAGAGGTGTTTGATCCCACCTTCGGCCCTGATCAAAACGTTTCGATGATCCGCATTCAGGCGCAAGAGGGGCAGGAAAGCGTATCCGCCGAGGTGGTGGCCAGCGTCGAGGCCGCCTTGCAACAGGCCGTGCCGGATATCGAGTTTACGAGCGTTGAATCCGTTGGCCCCAAGGTCTCGGGCGAATTGATCACCGCCGCGGTGATCGCCGTCTCGCTCGCCATCGGCGCGGTGCTTGTTTACATCTGGCTAAGGTTCGAATGGCAGTTCGCGGTGGGCGCCGTGGCGGCCCTTGTGCATGACGTGGTCTTGACCATCGGGATATTCTCGGAACTGCAAATTCAGTTCGATCTTGCCATTATCGCCGCGCTTCTGACCATCGTCGGCTATTCGCTCAACGATACGGTGGTGGTCTTCGACCGGGTGCGCGAGAACCTGCGCAAATACAAGAAAAAGCCGCTGTCCGAGGTGCTCAACATATCAATCAACGAAACCCTCAGCCGGACGGTGATGACCTCGGTCACCACCCTTCTGGCGCTTATTGCTCTGTTCGTTCTGGGCGGTGACGTGATCCGCGGCTTTGTTTTCGCGATGATCTGGGGCGTGATCGTGGGCACCTATTCCTCGGTTTTCGTGGCCAGCGTCATTCTCCTGTGGCTGGGCGTCAAACGCGACTGGTCCAAGCCCGACGCCAACGCCGGGAACCAGTTTGCCAACGTGGATGCCTGAGGCACTGATCACGGCCGGGGCGACCCCCGGCCTGATATTCCTGATGCTGGCGATTGCCGTGGCCGGTATCGTGCGGGGCTTCACTGGGTTCGGGACCGCGCTGATCTTCGTGCCCGTCGCGGGGATTTTCCTGCCGCCCGCCGCCGTCATCGGGGTGATGACCATCACCGGGGTTTTCAGCACCGCCGCGCTTCTGCCACGCGCATGGGGGCAGGCCAGCCGCGCCGAGGTGGGGCTTTTGGCGCTGGCGGCGCTCATCACCGTGCCATTGGGCATATGGCTTCTGGAGCGGCTTGACGGGCTCACCATCCGCTGGATCGTGGCCCTCGTGGCGGGCCTGACGCTGACCGCGCTTGTCTCGGGTTGGCGCTTCTCGGGGCGCGTATCGCGCCCCGGGCTGGCCGGTATCGGTGGGGCTGCGGGGGTTGTCGGCGGCCTCACGGGCCTCACCGGGCCCGTGGTGATCCTCTTTTACCTCGCGGGCCAAGCCGCAGCACAAACCGTGCGGGCCAATACCATCCTGTTTCTGGCGGCCCTCGACGTGGTGATCGCTATCAATCTTTTCCTGCGCGGGGCCATCGCTTGGGAAACCCTATGGCTGGCCTTGATCCTTGCCGTGCCCTATTTCACGACCACGATGATCGGCCAGTCGTTGTTTGACCCGCAGCGCGAGCGCCTGTACCGATGGGCCGCCTATGGTGTGATCGGCCTTGCGGTGCTCACCGGCTTGCCGATCTGGGACTGAAAGGGGGCTGCCATGCAACTCAACGAGATGCGCTTTGACAATGCCACACCCATCGAAGGCTACGGCCCGGGGTTTTTCCGTGTTGGTGGTGGGGTGATCGAAGGCGCGGCCTTGGTCACGGTGCATGGCGCGCGCGGCTGGGGCGGCTATGACGATACCGCGCCGCTTCTGGAACTGGCCGAGGAATTGGACGTGATCTTTATCGGCACCGGTGCCGAAACCGCCCATGTGCCGCCCGCCTTTCGCGAACAACTGGAAGAAGCAGGGCTGGGGGTCGAGGCGATGAACTCTCCCGCCGCCTGCCGCACCTACAACGTGCTCCTGTCCGAAGGCCGCCGCGTGGCCGTGGCAGTGCTGCCGGTCTGAAATTAATCAGCACGGGTTGATCTAGGTCACTTTTCGCCGCGCCACCAATGGGGTAGGGACATCTGCATGGGATTGAATGTATCCAACCTCACCATCGCGCGCGGCGGGATCAAGGTGCTAGAAGGCCTCAACCTGTCGCTTGCGGCGGGGCAGGCGCTGGTCCTGCGCGGCCCCAATGGTGTGGGCAAGACAACCCTTTTGCGCACCATCGCGGGGCTGCAACCGCCGCTTGAGGGCGACATCACGGCTGACCCCGAAACCATGGTCTATGCAGGCCACGCCGATGGGCTGAAACCCACCCTGACGGTCGAAGAAAACCTGCACTTTTGGGCCAGTGTTTTCGCGACCTCGAACATCGACGCGGCAATTGAAGCCTTTCAACTCGATGCCCTGCGCACCCGCCCTGCGGGCGCGCTCTCGGCCGGGCAAAAACGCCGCCTTGGTCTGGCGCGGCTTCTCGTCACCGGGCGGCCTATCTGGATCTTGGACGAACCCACCGTGTCTTTGGATGTGGATGCGGTCAAAATGTTCGCCGAAACCGTCCGCCGCCATCTGGGGCAGGGCGGCTCGGCCCTCATCGCCACCCATATCGACCTTGGCCTGCCCGATGCACAAATCCTTGATGTCGGCCCCTACCGTGCCCGCGCCATGGACCCCGATGATTTTGACGAGGCCTTCCTGTGATCGCGCTGCTGACCCGGGATTTGAAACTCGCCATGCGCGCCGGTGGCGGCTTTGGCCTTGGCTTGGCCTTCTTCCTCATTGTGGTCACGCTTGTCCCCTTCGGCGTCGGCCCGCAATCCGGGCTTTTGTCCAAGATCGCGCCGGGTATCCTCTGGCTGGGTGCGTTGCTGGCCTGCCTGCTATCGCTGGATCGCATCTTTGCCCTCGATTGGGAGGACGGCAGCCTTGATCTGCTGGCCACCTCACCCCTGCCGATGGAAGGTATCGTCACAGTAAAGGCGCTGGCCCATTGGCTGACCACCGGCCTGCCGCTGGTGCTGGCGGCCCCCCTCTTTGGCCTGCTACTCAGCCTGCCGCCCACCGGCTACGCCCCACTTGTCCTGTCGCTCCTGCTCGGCACGCCCGCGCTCAGCGTCATCGGCACCTTCGGCGCGGCCCTCACCGTGGGCCTCAAACGCGGCGGGCTGCTGCTGTCGCTTCTTGTCTTGCCGCTTTATGTCCCCACATTGATCTTCGGGGCCGAGATGGCCCGCCGGGGCGTCGAAGGCCAAGACACCACAACGCCGCTTCTGATGCTTGCTGGCATCACCTGCGGCACCATCGCGCTTTTGCCTTTCGCCTCGGCTGCGGTATTGAAAGTCAACCTGCGCTAGCCAATTGGGAAAACCGATGAGCCTGAATTCACTCTGGCAATATGCCAACCCCAAGAAATTCATCCAGACCACCGAAAAGGTGCTGCCGCTGTTTTCGGTGCTGGCCGTGGTCTGCCTCGTGGTCGGGCTGGTCTGGGGCTTCTTTTTTACGCCCGACGATTATCGCCAAGGCTCCACCGTCAAGATCATTTACCTGCACGTGCCCTCGGCACTAATGGCCATCAACGTCTGGCTGATGATGCTGGTCACCTCGCTCATCTGGATCGTCCGCCGACACCACGTCAGCGCTCTGGCCGCCCGCGCGGCGGCGCCCATCGGCGCGGTGATGACGGTGATCGCGCTGGCCACCGGGGCCATCTGGGGCCAACCCATGTGGGGCACATGGTGGGCCTGGGATCCGCGCCTGACCTCTTTCCTGATCCTGTTTCTCTTCTACCTTGGTTATATCGCCCTTTGGGAAGCGATCGAGAATGACGATACCGCCGCTGACCTCACCTCGATCCTTTGCCTTGTGGGCTCGGTCTTTGCCCTGCTGTCACGCTACGCGGTGAACTTCTGGAACCAAGGGCTGCACCAAGGCGCGTCGCTCAGTCTCGATAAGGAAGAAAACGTGGCCGATGTTTTCTATTTCCCGCTGCTGGTCTGCATCGCGGGCTTCGTGCTTTTATTCGTAGCACTAGTGCTCTTGCGCACCCGCACCGAAATCCGCGCGCGCCGGATGCGCGCGCTTCTGGCCCGTGAACGGATGGGATAAGGAAAATGATGCCTGATCTTGGAAAATACGCCGAGGCCGTGCTGTCCTCCTATGCGGTCTCTCTCGCTCTTTTGATCGTGCTTGTCTGGCTTAGCCTGCGGCGTTCGGCCAAGGTGGCCAAACAGCTTGAGGATGTCGAACAGAAGGCCCGAAAGAATGGCTAAAATCTCCCCACTGATGATCGCGCCCCCGGCGATTTTCGCCGGTCTGGCGGCGCTTTTCTTCTTCGGTATGCAACGCGAAAACCCTGATGAACTGCCCTCGGCCATGACGGGCAAACCGGCCCCGGCGGTGCAGGTCACGCCATTGGGCGACAAGACCCCCTTCACCGATGCCGAGCTGCGCTCGGAAGGGGTTAAACTGCTGAACTACTGGGCCAGCTGGTGCGCGCCCTGCCGGGTGGAACACCCCATTCTCGAGGATCTGGCCGATCAGGGCATCACGATCTACGGGGTGAATTACAAGGACAAGCCGGGCAATGCCCTGCGGTTTCTGGATGAACTCGGTGACCCCTATACCGCCATCGGTGCCGATGAAAGCGGGCGCATGGCGCTCGATTGGGGAGTCTACGGCGTGCCGGAAACCTATGTGATCGACGGCAAGGGCAACATCGTTCTGCGCTTTGCCGGCCCGATTACCGAGCGCGTGCTGGAAAGCCAGATCATGCCGGCGATCGCAGAGGCCAAAGCCGCACAGTAACACTGCCTGTTTTCGCGACACCCAAGGCCTTTGCAAAGGCCTTGGCCCGCTCCATCACTGCTGACAATGCAAATCCGCTTGGGCCGAGGGCAGGGGGCAACTTTGGCTTTGCCCGCTGTCGCCCATGGCTCCGACCACGGCCAGAATGCTCAAGATAGCAGCTTGTAAGATGATCATCGTCGCGCGCATGGGCCTGCCCCTTTTCTTGGTGTTGTGACACTCATCTGGGCTGGGCGCGCAGGGATTTTTAGGGGGAAGGTTGCACGATATGGATCACGGATGCGCGATGGGCGGAAATCCGTTCATCCTTGGCGCAAAACCGCCCCGGGGTTCATGATGCCTTTGGGGTCAAGTGCTGCCTTGATCGCCCGCATCGCCGACAAATGCGCGGCGTCGCCATAGCGTTCCAAATCCTCGACCTTCAACCGCCCGATGCCATGCTCGGCACTGACCGAGCCCGCCATGGCATGCACCAGATCATGTACGATGCGCTTGATCTCATCGCGTTGGTGCTCATGATCCGCTCGGCTTTTGCCGGGCATGGGAAAGACATTGTAATGCAGGTTGCCATCGCCCAGATGCCCGAAACAATTGATCCGGAAGTCCCCCAGCCGCGCGATATGCTCGGGCGCGGTGGCAATAAACTCCGGGATCGCGCCCATCGGCAGGGAAATATCATGCGAACTGACCGAGCCAATGCGCCGGTTTGCCTCAGGGATCTGCTCGCGCACCTCCCAGAACTCATGCCGCTGCGCCTCGCTCTGGGCGATCATCCCGTCGCTGACCAACCCGGCCTCCAAGGCCTCGCCAAACAGCGCCTCCAAAGCCGCCGCCGGGTCCAACCCACGCGCCAATCCGACGTCAATCAACACGAACCACTCGGGGCTTTCCGCGAAAGGCTGGCGAATATCCGGCAGGGTCTCGGCCAGAAACTCCAGCCCCGCACGATGCATCAGTTCAAAGGCGCTCACCCCTTCGCCCATATGATCCCGCGCCAGCGACAAAAGCGAAAGTGCCGCCGCCGGGCTTTCCACCACCATAAGGGCGGTGCCTTCGCCCGCCGGGCGCGGCGCCAGCCGCAGGGCGGCCGCCGTGATCACGCCCAGCGTGCCTTCCGCCCCGATCAACAGGTCCTTGAGGTCATAGCCCGCGTTGTCCTTCCGCAACCGCTTTAGCCCGTGATAAATCTGCCCATTGGGCAAAACCGCCTCAACCCCAAGGCACAATTCCCGCGCATTGCCATAGCGCAGCACGTTGACGCCCCCCGCATTGGTGGACAAAAGCCCCCCAATCCGCGCGCTTCCTTTTGCAGCAATCGACAGCGGGTAAAGCCGATCCGCGCCAAGCGCGGCCTCATGCACATCCGACAGGATCGCACCCGCCTCGACCACCATGGCGTTTTCGTGCGCGTAAATCCCCCGAATGGCGCGCATCCGCTCAAGGCTCAGAAGCACGGGCGCGGGGCCATCGCTGACGATCTGCCCTCCCACAAGCCCGGTGCCGCCCCCATAGGGGATCACCGGAATGCGCGCCTCATGCGCCGTGCGGATCACCTGCGCCACACCCTCGACGCTATCGGGCGCCACCACGACACCCGCTTGCCCTGCCCACCGCCCGCGCGGCTCCTCAAGATAGTTGGGGGTGATCTCGCGAATGGCACCCTCGGAAAGAGTGCCACGCAAGCTATCGACAAAGGCGGGCGTCACAGCGTTCAGGCTCATACCAGATACCTATCACGTCCTGTGGAATGGTCTAGCACCAAGCCCGTTCGAACGGGCTTGCCCGGCCCGTTTTTTTTATGGCGCCCGAATCAAGGCTAACCCTATGGGTTAAAAGCAAAAAATCCTGTCTGCATCGCGTTGGTATCACGTCGGTATCGCGTCGGTATTTTTTCCTGGACCCCGGCGGGTTAACAGCGCGCGCGGTGAGAAACGTACAGAACGTACGTGAGTTTCGTACGATTTGTGCGGCTGTGAAAGATTGGCGGCGTGCCAACGCAAACACCGCATCATTTGCGAAGGGCGGGTTTGAGCCCAAGGCCGCCATCAGGCGCAGTCCGGGCATCGTCCGACCTGGAGGGCGTTTGCAAGGATTGTGTGGGGCCTG
>NZ_CAJXNN010000063.1 GCF_913057115.1 uncultured Roseovarius sp. | reverse complement strand
CCTCAAATGCGTTTGCAATTTTAGCCAACGCATCCCGACCGTTTAAGAAATCGTCTTGAAAAAGAACCTTGATGACCACACCGCAACTATTATCAATCGCAGCATTTGTATTCGCTGACGCCTGCCGTTTTAAATGACCAGTAGGGATATGCCTGACATTCAGCCCCGAGTAATCGTCGCAAAGGTTTTTGATTGCATTGTCTTCCGACTGATCCGCGACAACCACTTCGAAATTCTGAAAGTCTTGATCAGAGAGCACTTTCAGCGAATGATCCAAAAACTCGCATCCACGTCCGCCCATTTCATAGGCTGGAACACACACGCTGATATAGGGGTTGCTGGACATTAAATAATTGTTCCTTAATGATATTTTCGCCTTGGCTCCAGAGGAGGAAGGCTTTTTTCAACACGTTAGCTGGCAAGCCTAAGCCTTTCAACCACCCCAATCAGGCCTTTAACAACCAAACCCACCAACATCAAATTGGGGCAAACCACCCGCAACAGCCTTGGCACACTGCCGACACAATCCGAATCAATCTATACGGGTTTTGTGCTTTTGAGATAGATCCCTTAATGAAGTTGGGTAATAGACGAAATTTCTTTCCGCCTTCGAACGCGAGGTGCGTTTACCCCGCGCCCCTTTTTGAGCCGTCCGGCCCCAAAATCCCTCAAGGTGCTACCTCCTCCTTAAGGGCAAAGCTCCATGTCAGATGGGTTGGCTGGTGCTAGTCACGGTGTGGGCATCGATCCAGTCCAGAAGATCGCGCCGCCGATAGCGGACGGACCGGGCGGAAACCTTGATAAACTTCGGCCCGCCACCGCGTGATCGCCAGTTTTGAAGAGCGCGCACCGAGTAGCAAAGCACCTCAGCCGCTTCTTTTTCATTCATCAGTCGATCAGGATCCGTTGTGGGGTTCGCTTGCACGTCATTCGATTTCATTTGCCTAGGTATCCATATCTTTGAGTATCCGCGTTTAGCTTGTGCGGCCTTGTTGGATGGCGTGTATTGGCGCCCAGATTACTGTGCTCTAATTTGATCTCATAGACCGTCTACAAAGTCCAACATAAGTCCTGTTTATGTTGGGTTTCCTCAATGAGTAATCTCGAACTCCGGTGCCTAGGCAGGTAGATCAGTCCCAAAAGCTTTATCAGACGCGCTCTTAGCGTTGCTGCGGCATTATATTGAAAAAAGGCTCTTTAGCCACGGGGTGGAGATGCTACCGTAGAAAGCTCACCGCTGGCCTTTTCCCGCTGACATCGAAGTTTGGCGAGCTTCCCGTACCACCGTGTATTACCCTCAAGGCTGACAATTCTACCACAAACTTGAACGAAAATACCGACAATTTTGTCGGCCGCTTCAACAACCACGGTCCGCCCAGAGTTCAGAGCCCCGGTGTTTGGTCCATGGACCAAGGACCGTGATACATGGACGAAAAGCCTCAGTAACACCCGACCAGCGATTTGCATTGCGAACCTTGGACCTTGGCCCATGGGCCTTGAAGCTTGCGGCTTAATACTTGAATCTTGCCACCCGAAGCTACTGAGTTACCCATATGCAGGAGGCGCAAACAAAATTACTCCTCATAAAAATTCGGCGCTTCCAACAACAAGGCGCGATCATAGACTGCAGGAGCCCCGTTTTAGGTGGGATGGGGCCGTGCCTTGGTCCGTGGGTCGGAGGGTCAAGTGACCCCCGAGTGCGACCGTAGAGGAACGCCCCAACGTAACAATGAACGTGGCAACTTCTTAAATCCAAAACACACAGACTTACGGATTAGCCCCATATGCCTGTGATAAATTGCGGAGATTGTGGTTGCGGGAGCAGGATTAGAACCTGCGATTTTCAGGTTATGAGCCTGTCATGCTAAAGCTACGATCAAGGTTACAACTAATACGTGTATAGAATGCTGGATCAAGAAACTCACCGAGAGCGCAATGCATTGATTCATATATATTTTAATCCTTTACAATACCCCCGCCGGAGGCAACCAACATCTGCGACAGACGCAGACTGTGGGATCAGGCCGCTTGCCCATCAGTAAATTGCAGGCGCGCGAGGCGGGCGTAGAGGCCATCCTCCTTGACCAGTGCGTCATGGGTGCCGGTAGCGACAATGCGGCCTTGGTCCATCACCACGATACGGTCCGCCTTTTTCACCGTGGCAAGGCGGTGGGCGACGATGATCGTGGTTCGGGTTTGCGCCATGGCATCGACAGCTTCCTGCACCGCGCGTTCGCTTTCGGCATCAAGCGCAGAGGTGGCCTCGTCCAGCAGCAGCACAGGCGCATCGCGCAGGATGGCGCGGGCAATTGCGATACGCTGTTTCTGCCCCCCCGACAGCATTACGCCGCGTTCGCCCACAAAGGTGTCATAGCCTTTTGGCAAGGCCGTGATGAAGTCATGTGCGGCGGCGGCACGGGCGGCGGATTCGACTTCGGCGTCGGTGGCCTCTGGGCGACCGAAACGAATGTTGTCACGGGCCGAGGCCGCGAAGATCACCGGGTCTTGCGGCACCAAGGCCAGCGCCTTGCGGAACTCGCTCCGCGCCATGGTGTTGAGCGGGATACCATCGAGCGTGATTTGCCCGGCCTCAGGGTCGTAAAAGCGTTGGATCAATTGGATAACGCTGGTCTTCCCCGCGCCTGAGGGGCCCACAAGCGCCACAGTCTCACCGGGGGCCACCGTCAGGGTCACATCATCGAGCGCCGCTGTTTCCGGCCGCGATGGATAGAAGAAACGAACTTGGTCAAAACTGATCTCGCCGCGCACAGGTTCTGGGAGAGGGGCTGGATTCGCCGGATCTTGCACCCGATCCGTTGCGCGCAGCAATTCTTGCAGGCGTTCGGTGGCGCCTGCGGCGCGCTGCAATTCGCCCCAGATTTCCGACAGCGCGGCCACCGCCCCGGCCACCATGACCGAGTAGATCACGAATTGCACCAGTGCACCCGCTGTCATCTCGCCGGCGCGCACGTCGTGTGCCCCCATCCAAAGCACCCCGACAACGCCGGTAAAGACAAGGAAGATCACGATCATTGTCATGGCAGCCCGGGTGGTGATCCGCCGCCGGGCCGCATCAAAACTTTTCTCGGTCACATCGGCAAAGCGGGCGCGGCTTTGCGCTTCATGGGTAAAGGCCTGAACCGTTTGAACGCTCAGCAGCGCCTCCGAGGCATTGCCCGAGGAATTGGCGATCCAATCCTGATTTTCCCGGCTGAGCTTGCGCAGGCGACGCCCCAGGGTCAGGATCGGCACGATAATCAGCGGCACGATCAGCAGGACCATTCCCGTGAGTTTCGCCGAGGTGAAAAGCATCAAGACCAAGCCACCAATGAAGATCAACAAATTGCGCAGCGCGATGGAGACCGACGAGCCGATGACCGAAAGGATCAAGGTGGTGTCGGTGGTGATCCGGCTCAGAACCTCGCCAGTCATGATTTTTTCGTAAAAGGCGGGGCTCAGGCCGATTACGCGGTCGAAAACGGCCTTGCGGATATCGGCCACGACACGCTCACCAAGACGGGTGACAAGCGCATAGCGCAGCGCCGTGCCCAGCGCGAGAAGCGCCGCGATGCCCAAGGCGGCCGAGAAATACAAATCGAGCAGCGCGCCGTCTTCAGCCCCGAAATTATCGACCACCCGGCGCACCGCCATCGGCAGCAACAAGGAGACCGTTGCGGTCAGCACCAAGGCGAGCCCCGCCGCGACCATGAGCACCCGGTAAGGACGCATGAAAGGCCATAGCCCGGCCAGCGCGCCCAATTGCTTGGATTTCTCACGATCTTCGGTCTCTGCGCCCGATGAGGCCCTGCGCACCATGTCCTGTTTCCTTTATACGTTTCGGCAATGGTTCTTGGCCGTGCAAGCGCGCGGGGTCAAGGGGACAGATTGGCCGCATGGGCGGTATTGTAAGGGGAGGATTGGAGCGGGCGACGGGAATCGAACCCGTATCATCAGCTTGGAAGGCTGAGGTCTTACCATTACACAACGCCCGCTCAGTACGGCAGACGCATATTTGATGACAGCTTTGGGGTCAAGAGCGACCTCCCCTGCAAAGCGACGGGGCGCGCTTTTGTACGCGCGCTCTGTTCCATACAGCGAAGTGGCTAGGGCGTCAGGATGATCTTGGGGCTCGCCACGCGGCCTGCACGAATATCGGCAAAGCCTTTCGCCCCCTCGGCCAAGGCACGGCGCTCCGTCCAATCGAGCGGGCCGAGGCGCCCCTCGAAAATCGCATGTGCCGTATCGCGGAAATCCTGCGCGGTATAGGTATAGGTGCCGATGAAAGTGATCTCTTGCAGGGTCATGCGGCGGATGTCCAATCCGCCCGCCGCCTGCCCCAGACCGATATGCCCGATCACGCCACCGGGGCGCACGAGGGCCGAAGCCTGTGCGCGGGTGGCCTCAAAGCCCACTCCGTCGATCACGATGTCATAGGCGGCCTCGGGAGCCTGATCCGGGGTCAATGCGGGCAGGCCACAGTAAAGCTCAAGAAATCGGCGGCGCGGGGCATTCGGCTCTACCATCAGCACATCATTCACACCCTGCGCTTTCAGGCTGAGGGCCGCGCCCACGCCGATGGCACCACCACCCAGAACAAGCGCACGCTCGGCCCCGCCCAGCACTGCCAGCGACAGGCGCACCGTATGCCACCCACAGGCGATGGGTTCGGCCAAGGCCGCCTTGGACAGCGGCACCTCGTCCGGCACTGGCACAAGGTTGCCCTCGGGCATGGCCAGCCGTTCGGCAAAGGCCCCGTCGCGCGGCGGCATCGAGATGATCTGACGCTCAGGACACAGGTTATCCTGACCCGCAAGGCATGCGCGGCAAGTCCCGCAAGTCACAAGAGGGTTGATCGTAACCCGCTGCCCATCGCGCGGCCCGCCGGTGATCACCCCTGCCGCCTCGTGGCCAAGGATCAAGGGGGCGGGGCGGCGCTCGTCATGGCCCAGATAGGCATGCATGTCCGACCCGCATATGCCGACGCTCTCGACCCGGATCAGCACCTCCCCCTCCTTTGGCGCAGCATCAGGCACATCGCGATAGTCCAGCGCCTCGGGTCCGGTGTAGACAAGCGCCTTCATTTCGCGGTGAATCCCCCATCCACCATAAGCACCTGCCCGGTGACGTAATCCGAAGCGCGCGAACACAGGAACAGAACCGGGCCGTCAATGTCCTCGACCTCGCCGTTGCGCCCGATGCAGGTGGCCGCGGCATTGCGCGCGGCGCGCTCGGGGTCGTTGAATACCGCCGCGGTCAAATCCGTGCGGAAAAAACCGGGGCCAATGGCATTGGCGGTGATCCCATGGGGTGACCATGCCTCGGCCATGGCGCGTGTCAGTTGCGCGATACCGCCCTTGCTGGCCCCATAGGCGATCCCGCCGGGAAAGGCACGGCTGCTTTGCAGCGAGGCGAAATTCACGATCCGGCCCCAGCCTTTGTCTTTCATCGCCGGTACCAATTGCTGACTGAGGAAAAACGGCATCGTGAGGTTCAGCTCAAGCGTGCTGTCCCAACCGCCTTCGGTCACATCATCGGCCGTCTCCCGGGTATTCAAACCGGCGGCATGGATCACGATGTCGGGCGCACCGAAAGGCGCACAGACCTGCCTGACCAGATCGGTCAGCCCCTCACGATCCCCCACATCGCGCGCCACGGCGGCGGTTTCTCCACCCGCCCGCCTGCGCCAATCCGCAAGCGCCTCGGCGCGGCGGGCGACGCCCACAACTCGCGCCCCCGCTTGTGCCAGCACAGTGGCCGCGCGACGGCCCAAGCCGCCGCTGGCCCCGGTGACGCAGGCCACCTTGCCCGCAACGTCGAATAGCCCCGGCTCAGCCATTGGCGGATAGGTCGAAGTTCTCGCCCGGGAAATACTTGCGCAACCGGATGTCAGCGGTACGCGCATGGCCTTCCATGCCCTCAAGCCGCGAAATCCGCGCCGTTGCTTCGGCCACGGGTTTGCAGCCCTCCTTGGTGGCGCGCTGCCACGTGACGATCTTCATGTATTTGTGCACGCTCAACCCCCCAGTATACCGCGCCGCGCCCGAGGTGGGCAGAACGTGGTTCGTGCCACTGGCCTTGTCGCCGAAGGCCACGGTGGTTTCCTCACCCAAGAAAAGCGAGCCATAACAACTGAGCCGGTCAAGCCACCAATCCAAATCTTCGGCCTGCACGGTCAGGTGCTCGGGCGCATAGTCATCCGAGGTGGCGGCCATTTCCTCGCGGTTGGCACAAAGGATGACCTCGGCATAGTCGCGCCAGGCCGCGCGGGCATTGTCGCGGTTCACCTCGGGCAAATCCTCGATCAACCCGGGCACCAGCTCCATCACCCGCTCGGCCAAGGCGTGATCGTCCGTCACCAGCCAGACGGGCGAGTTGTAGCCATGCTCGGCCTGCCCCACCAGATCGGTCGCCACCACGTCCGGGTCGGCGGTCTCGTCGGCCAAAATCAGGCTGTCGGTCGGCCCGGCGATCATGTCGATGCCAACGCGGCCAAACAGAATGCGCTTGGCTTCGGCCACGAACTGGTTGCCGGGACCGACAAGGATATTGGCGGGCGGCAGGCCAAACAGGCCAAAACTCATGGCGGCCACGCCCTGCACTCCGCCCATGGCCAATATCGTATCGGCCCCGCACAGATCAGCTGCATAGATGATCGCTGGCGCAATGCCGACACCGGGGCGCGGCGGCGAACAGGCCACGATATGCTCACAGCCCGCCACCTTGGCGGTGGTCACGGTCATGATGGCGCTGGCGATATGGCTGTACCGCCCGCCCGGCACGTAGCAACCGGCGCCCTTCACGGGGATGCTTTTCTGCCCGGCGATCAGGCCCGGCACCACTTCTACCTCGATATCCCGCAGGGTCTCTTTCTGCGCTTGGGCAAACTGGCGCACATTGTCATGGGCAAACTGGATATCATCGCGCAGCTTTTGCGGCACCAGCGCCTTGGCCGCCTCGATCTCTTCTCGGGTCAGGATGACATTGCCGTTGTACTTGTCGAACTTGGCGGCATAGTCCAAGGCCGTCGCATCGCCCCCCTTTTCGATATCATCCAGAATTCGCTGTACCGTGTCGTGCACATCCGATGCGCCGGATTGCGAGGTCAGCGTTGCTTTCTTGAGATACTCACGGGCCATGAGAACCGTCCTGTCCGTTAGGGTGCGGGGCGCAGCCCCGGATTCGGCCCGAATGTAAGCGCTTACAAATTTCCATGCAAGCGCTTACATCCTATGGTACACAAGGGCGCAACCCGCTAAACCCTGCCCGCCCATGGACACGGATAGATGACGGACCAATCAGACCACCCCGAAAGAACAGTGCCCACGCTGGCCGATGTGGCCCAGCGTGCGGGCGTCTCAACAGCGACGGTCTCGCGCTGCCTGAACGCCCCGGCGCAAGTGGTCGAAGGCACCCGCAAGCGTGTCCTGGCCGCCGTCAACGAACTGGGCTATTCTCCCAATTTCGGTGCCCGTGCGCTCGCCGCCAAACGCACCAACACGGTGGGCGCGGTGATCCCCACCATGGATAACGCCATTTTCGCCCGTGGCCTGCAGGCATTTCAGGAGGAGTTGGGCCGCAGCGGCATCACCCTCTTGGTCGCCTCGTCGGCCTACCGCCCCGATCTGGAGGCCGAACAAATCCGCGCCCTCGTGGCGCGCGGGGCCGACGCGCTGCTGCTTATCGGCCACGATCGCGACCCCGGGGTCTACCGGTTTCTCGAAGCGCGCGGCGTGCCTGTCCTGATCACTTGGGCCTTCGACGTGAGCGCCGAAAAGCCCTCCATCGGCTTCGACAACCGCCGCGCCATGTCCGCCCTCGCCGCCGAGGTCATCGCCCAAGGCCACAGTCGGCTTGCCGCGATCACCGCGCAACAAGCCCACAACGATCGCGCCCGCGAACGGGTGAACGGCCTGCGCGACGCGATGCGCAAGGCGGGATTACGGGCCGAGAGCCTGCACCTTATAGAAACCACCTATTCGGTGGAACATGGCGCCAAGGCCATGGCCCGCCTCATGGCCATCACGCCCCGGCCTACAGCCGTGATCTGCGGCAACGACGTGCTCGCCGTGGGCGCGCTGCAAGAGGCGCAGACGATGGGCCTCAAGGTGCCGGGCGATGTCTCGGTCACCGGGTTCGACGACATCGAACTTGCCCGCGTCGTCACCCCGCAGCTGACAACCGTCCATGTGCCCCACCGTCAAATGGGACGCGAGGCCGCAAGGCATCTGGTGCAAATGATCGGCGGCACCCCCTTCTCGCAAAGCGTGGAATTGAAAACCGAGGTGCAGATGCGCGGCACACTTGGGCCACCGCCCGAAGGCTAAGCCCACTGCAAGAACCGCAGGATCTCGGCACTCACTTGTCTGGCGTGGGTCATCGGGGCCATATGGCCCGCACCGGCAATGATCGTCCGTTCGGCACGCGGCAGGCGCTTGGCAAGCCCTTCGTTGATCGCCGGGATGATATCCGGCGACTGGTTGCCCTCCATCAGCAAGACCGGCTGTGTCACACCGGCCAGAACACCAGGCTGCAACATGCCGCCCACGTCCTCGTAAAGCGCAGGGTGGCCCGCCGCGATCAGGTACATCTGATCGGCCATCGCGGCACGATGCGCCCGCGGTATGTCCGGCCAGGCCGTGCCATCGCCCCAAAGCGCCGTGAAGGCCTCGGCCGCGGCCATATCGTCACCGGCCTCAACGGCGCGGGCATAACGGCCCATGGCTGCATCAAACCGCACCTTGGCCGCCGGATCATCCGCGAAGGCCACCGCAAAGAACACCGGTTCGATCAGGATGAGCGACCGGACCAGCTCGGGCCGCATCACCGCCAGCCGCAAGGCCACCGTCGCACCGAAGGAATGGCCAATCAGATCACGCGCGCCGCCCTCGCAGAAGGTCGCGGCAATCTTCGCCGTCTCTTCCTGTATCTCGCCCGCGCCCTGCCACGGGGCGCTGCGCCCGTGACCCGGCATATCAAAGGCCGTCAGGGTCAGCGCCCCCGAGACATGACCCGCGATTCCCCCCCAACTACCCGAATGTGACAGCGAACAATGGATCGCCACCGCCTCGCGCGGGCCCTGCCCGAATGTCGTCCAATGCGTGTCATACCCCGCGCGGGCCGCCCTCGGCATCGCTCAAAGTTTGCCCTGCAAATGCAGGTCCAGATCTTCCAGACGGTCCTGCCCCCAGAAGGATTGCCCGCTATCCACCACATAAAACGGTGCCCCAAAGACATTGGCGGCCACCGCATCCTCCAGATTGGCAGCATAGGTCTCGGCCCCGCTCAAAAGCCCGCTATCGGCCAGCCCGGGATCGCATCCCGCCCTTTCCAGACAGTCCTTGATCACCGCATCCTCCGCAATGTCCCGCTCCTCGGCCCAACAGGCCCGAAGAACCCCATGTACCAAGGCACCAAGGTCACCCCCGCCAGCATTCTGCGCCGCGATAATGGCATAGGACGACGGTGCGGCATTGGTCGGCCAATGCGCTGGTTGAAGGTTGAGCGGCATCTGCAGCTTCTTGGCTTGACGCGGCAATTCCTGAGCGCGATAGGCCATCCGCGCGGGGTGCCGATCCTTCGGCGCCACGCCGCCGGTACGCGCGAAAAGCTGCATGATGTCGAGCGGCTTGTAGGTCACAGCCGCGCCATGCCGCGCCGCGATCTCCTCCAACCGCGCGCCCGCCAAATAGGCGTAAGGCGACAGAGTTGAAAAATAATACTCGATATGCGCCATTTTCGCGCCCTCCCCCATTGCACAGCTTTGCCCGACGCTACGCCCATGCTAAGCGAAGTTCAACGTTACGAATCTGTCATACCAGACCAGCCAGGGACCGCTGCCATGCCCACCACCCCCGAACCCAAACTTATCACCGGCAATGCCAACAAACCCTTGGCTCAGGCCATCGCGCGGCGCATGTCCATGCACCGAGGCGTCAACGTGGGGCTGGTCGATGCCCGAGTCGAACGCTTCAACGACCAGGAAATTTTTGTCGAGGTGTTCGAAAACGTCCGCGGCGAGGATATGTTCATTATCCAACCCACCTCGAACCCCGCCAACGACAACCTGATGGAATTGCTCATCATGGCGGATGCGCTGCGCCGGTCCTCGGCCAAGCGGATCACCGCCGTGATCCCCTACTTCGGCTACGCCCGGCAAGATCGCCGCTCCAAGGCCCGCACGCCGATTTCCGCCAAACTCGTGTCCAACATGATCGTCGAAGCAGGCATCGAACGGGTTCTGACGATGGACCTGCACGCCACCCAGATTCAGGGCTTCTTCGATATTCCCGTCGATAACCTCTATGCCGCGCCGGTTTTCGCGCTGGATATCATGACCCAGTTCAAAGGCTGCATGGAAGACGTCATGGTGGTCTCGCCCGACGTCGGCGGCGTGTCCCGGGCCCGCGAACTGGCTAAGCGGATCGAAGCGCCGCTGTCGATCGTCGACAAACGCCGCGAGAAAGCCGGTGAAGTGGCGGAAATGACCGTGATTGGCGATGTCTCGGGCAAAAAATGCATCATCGTCGATGACATCTGCGACACCGCCGGCACACTCTGCAAGGCGGCACAGGTGTTGCTCGACAACGGTGCCTCGGAGGTGCACGCCTATATCACCCACGGCGTCCTGTCCGGCCCGGCCGTCGAACGGATCACCAACTCGGTCATGAAGTCTCTCGTCATCACAGATACCATCGCCCCAACGGACCCGGTGAAAGCCGCCCCGAACATCCGCATTATCCCGACGGCGCCCGTGTTCGCTCAGGCAATTCTCAACATCTGGAACGGCACTTCGGTGTCTTCGCTTTTTGAGACCCCGACGCTAGAGCCGGTCTACGAAGGTCAGTTCAGCCACTAGAGCGTTTCCAGTTCACCTTGACTCAGAGTGCTTCACCAATGTCCCGAGAAGGCCGTAGGCTTTGCAGGGTATTGGTGATGCAATAATAACTGGAAACGCTTTAACGACGCGCCAAGCCCGTTCGAACGGGCTTGG
>NZ_CAJXNN010000062.1 GCF_913057115.1 uncultured Roseovarius sp. | reverse complement strand
GCCTTCACCTTTGGCACGCGGTTGACCAATATCACCCGCCATCTGGCGACTCGCGACGTAGACACCGCGCTGGCCGCTGCCGGCAAGGAGGCGCAGGATTGGGAAGGCGGCACCCGGATCGGCGATTGCCTGCACGCCTTCAACCGCGATTGGTCGCGCCGGGTTATGGGGCAGGGGGCGGTTGTTTTGCTGATTACCGATGGGCTGGACCGGGGCGAAGCTGCGCCTTTGGAAAAAGAGGTGGAGCGGCTGCACCTGTCTTCGCGCCGCCTGATCTGGCTTAACCCCTTGCTAAGATGGGAAGGTTTCGCCCCCAAGGCGACGGGGATCAAGGCCATGTTGCCGCATGTGGACGCCTTCCGCGCGGTGCATTCCATCGCCACGCTGGAGGAATTGGCAATTGCCATATCCAATGCCGATGACATGGGTGAAAAGGCACGATTGATGGCGGCGATGAACGGCTGACCGGTCCTATTGATCGAAATCAAACAAAACATTCCGAATTTGATATATGTGCTCTCCCAGAAATATCCGCGGAAGGACATATCATGACACTCAACTGGAAACTGGGCGGGCTTTTGCTTGGCTTGGTGTTCTTCGGGGCCGTGCTGCTGGTCAAACCCATCGGGGTCAGTACGCAGTTCGTGATCCTTGATGCCATCGTCGGCAATACGGTGAACCCTGAACTGATCACCCAAACGGATGACGGCTATACCTCGAGCAACGCATATCTGGCGAAATCGGGCGGCAAATATGCCAAGAATGCCGCGAACCCTTTGAACTACAGCTTCGTTTTCGTGCTGGCCATGGCGCTGGGGGCCTTCCTCTCGGCGATGGCGCGCGGTGGTGTTGGCGTGGATGAGCGCCGCTTACCCGCGATCTGGTACGCCAACTATGGCGATACGCCGATGAAACGCTATGCGGTGGCCTTTCTGGGTGGCTTCATCGTGCTTTACGGCGCGCGGCTGGCCGGGGGCTGCACCTCGGGCCATATGATGAGCGGGATGATGCAGACCGCGATCTCGGGCTACATCTTTGCGGCCGGGGCCTTTGCCGCTGCCATTCCCACCGCGATGCTGCTTTACCGGAAGGAGGGTTAAGCCATGAGTTCGATTGTTCTCGCTATCGTCATCGGTGCCGCCTTTGGGGCGGTGTTGGACCGGATCGGGGCCACCAACCCAAATTGGATTGGCAAGATGCTGACCTTGACCAACCTGCACCTGATGAAAACCATTTTGCTTGCCATTGGCACAGGGTCGGTCCTGATGTTCGGCGGTCAAATGCTGGGCCTTGTGGAGGTGGGCCATATGAGCGTGAAAACCGCTTATGTGGGTGTCTTCATCGGTGGTCTGATGCTGGGCGCGGGTTGGGCCGCGGCGGGTTATTGTCCGGGCACGGGGGTATGTGCTGCGGCCTCGGGGCGCAAGGACGCGCTGTTTTTCATCGCCGGCGGCTTGTTGGGCGCGGCGGCCTACATGGTGACTTACCCAGCCTGGAAAGCCACCGGGATGCTGGAGGGGGAAAAGCTGACCCTTGGAGCGGTGCCGGGCACCGATTATCCGGCGTTTCTAAATATCTCGGGTGATGTTCTGGGAATCGTGATGGGGTTGGTCTTTGTGGTCATCGCCTTTGCCCTGCCCGAACGCCTGCGCGGTATGGGCGAGGCCGTGGCCCCCGCTGAGTAAAAAACGGCTGCCTGTCTATGGTCCAAGGCCTTTCGAAAGGCCTTGGATCACGTGTTTATAAAACACGTGTAAAGCGCCTTCGAAGGCGCTTGCGACAAGGCGCTTCGAAGCGCCTTGGCCGCGACCAAAGTCGCGGTCATTTCCATTTGTACCGCGCCCTAGCTACCCGCATACTGCGGCGCAGGGGAGGCAGAGATGCAACAGCGATTTGACGATATTCCCGAAACCGCCCTTGCGTGGCATCGCGCCGGCAAGGGTGCGGCCTTGGCCACGGTTGTCGAGACATGGGGCAGCGCGCCACGCCGGGTGGGCAGCCAGCTGGCGATATCCGGCGAGGGCGAGATCGAGGGTTCGGTTTCGGGCGGCTGTGTCGAAGGGGCCGTGGTGGCCGAGGCGTTGGATGCCATTGAGGACGGCAAGCCCGTGATGCTGGAATATGGCGTGAGCGATGGGGATGCCTTCGCCGTGGGCTTGGCTTGTGGTGGCACGATCCGGGTTTTGGTGGAGCCCATCGGCTCGGTCATGCCGGTGGAGGTTCTGGAAGATCTGGTGCTGGCACGCGAGTCGCGCATTCCCGTGGCCTATATAACCGGAGTGGAGGCCGAGCGGCGCTTGGTCAAAGAAGGCTATGCCAATCGCTTCCGCATGGATCGGTCCGGGTTCGAAGACGATGGCGAGACCTTCGTGGCCATTCACAACCCGCCTTTGCGGATGATTATCGTGGGGGCAGTGCACATCGCGCAGGCGCTTGTGCCGATGGCGCGGATCGCGGGCTATGATCCGCTTCTCATCGACCCGCGTGAGAGTTTCGGCAGCGAGGCGCGGTTTCCGAACGAAACCATACTGCACGATTGGCCGGACGAGGGGGTGCAGGCTTTTGGATTGGATCAGCGCACGGCGCTTGTGCTGTTGACCCATGACCCCAAGTTGGATGATCCGGCCTTGGAGCAGGCGCTGGCGAGCGATGTGTTCTACATCGGTGCCTTGGGCTCGTCGCGGACCCACGCCAAACGTGTGGCGCGGTTGGAGGAAAAGGGATTTACCGCCGATCAGATCGCCCGCATCCATGGCCCCGTGGGCCTTGATATTGGTGCGGCGGGGCCGTCGGAGATTGCGGTGAGTATTCTGGCCGAGGCCACGCAGGTTTTGAGGAAAGGCGCATGAAGTTCGGCCCCGTGCCCGTTGAGGAGGCCGAGGGGGCGATTTTGGCCCATTCTATGAAGCTGCCCGACGGGCGATTGCGCAAGGGGTTGCTCCTTGAACCCGCGCATCTGGAGGCGTTGAAGGCGGCGGGCGAGGGGGAGGTGATCGTCGCCCGGCTTGAGCCGGATGATGTGCACGAGGACGCGGCGGCGCTGGCCTTGGCCGAGGCTCTGGCCGGGGGGGCCGAGGGCGTTCACCTGACCGCGCCATTTACGGGCCGGGTGAACGTGATCGCCGATGGCCCCGGTCTGGTGCTTTTGAATGAAGCGCGGATTCATGCGGCCAATATGGTGGACCCGATGATTACCGTGGCGACGGTTGCGCCATTCCATCAACTGGCGGCGGGAGGCATGGCTGCGACGGTCAAGATGATTTCCTACGGGGTGTCGGAGGGACATTTGGACCAAGCGGTGGAGGCCGCGACGGCGGCCATCCGATATGCCCGACCGGTGCACCAGAGCGCCAGCCTGATCCTGACCGACATTCCCGGAAGTCCCGGTGACAAGGGCATTGAGGCGGTGGAGCGTCGGGTGGATGGCCTGGGTATGCAGATGATTGAGACCCTGCGCTGTGACCATGACGAGGCGGCGCTGGCCGAGACGATTGCGCAGGCTAAAGGCGATATCGTCCTGATCCTCACCGCCTCGGCCACCTCGGACCCTGCCGATACCGCGCCCGCCGCGTTGCGGCTGGCCGGTGGGCAGGTGCAACGCTTCGGCCTGCCGGTTGATCCGGGCAACCTTTTGTTTCTGGGGAACTTGCAGGGGCGGCCGGTGATTGGTCTGCCGGGCAGTGCGCGCTCGCCGGTGCTCCATGGGGCTGATTGGGTCTTGGCGCGGGTGGCCTGTGGCGTGCCGATTGCGCCGGAGGACATGGCGCGCATGGGGGTGGGCGGATTGCTCAAGGAAATTCCCACGCGCCCACAACCCCGCCGCGCACCCAAGGCGGAATGATCCGATCGGAGTGTTTTAGCTCTCCGAAGTGGGGTAAAATAATACCTAAATTACAAGTCATTGAATATGCAGTGTTAATTAGCGCTATGCGCGCTTGACCTGTCGCGCCACGTGTTTATAACCGCGCCATCCAATACAGGGGCGGGTTCCGCGCCCTGTTTTACGTCAAACCAAGGGATCTCCCTGATATGAAAACATTTTCTGCGACTCCGGCAGATATCGACAAGAAATGGATCCTGATCGACGCTGAAGGCGTTGTTCTGGGCCGCCTTGCGTCGATCATCGCCATGCGCCTGCGCGGTAAGCACAAGGCCTCGTTCACGCCAAACATGGACATGGGCGACAACGTGATCGTCATCAATGCCGACAAGGTCCAGGTGACCGGCAAAAAGCGTGACAAAGAGAATTACTGGCACACTGGGTACCCGGGCGGAATCAAGTCTCGCACCACCGGCCAGATCCTTGAAGGGGATCACCCCGAGCGTGTGGTCATGCAAGCTGTCAAGCGGATGCTTCCTGGCAACCGTCTGGCCCGCAAGCAGATGACCAACCTGCGCGTCTATGCCGGCGGCGAGCATCCTCATGAGGCGCAAAGCCCCGAGGTGCTGGACGTCAAGAACAAGAACTCCAAGAACACGCGGGTGGCTTACTGATGGCTGAAGAAATCAAATCGCTCGAAGGTCTGGAAGCCGTCGCCGAAGGTGGCGCGCCCGTCGAGGCCGAAACCGAAACCCCGCGTGAGCCCGTTCGTGACGAGTTGGGCCGCTCCTATGCTACCGGCAAGCGGAAGGACGCGGTGGCCCGCGTCTGGATCAAGCCCGGATCGGGCAAGGTCGAGGTGAACGGTAAAGAACTCAACAAGTACTTTGCCCGCCCGGTTCTGCAAATGATCCTGCGTCAGCCCTTTACCGTGGCCGGTGTGGAAGATCAGTTCGACGTGATGGCGACCGTCAAAGGCGGTGGCTTGTCGGGTCAGGCTGGTGCAGTCAAGCACGGCATCTCGAAAGCACTGCAGCTTTTCGACCCGTCACTGCGCGCGCCGCTGAAGGCCGCAGGCTTCCTGACCCGTGACAGCCGCGTGGTGGAACGGAAAAAATTCGGTCGCCGCAAAGCGCGCCGGAGCTTCCAGTTCTCGAAGCGTTAAGTGCTGCTTTATATCGGTTTGGAAAGGGCTGCCTAATGGGCGGCCCTTTTTGCGTGTGGAAGGGATGCCAGCACACAAAAACTGCTTGAATATGTGTCTTAAATCGTCTTGAGCAGAGGTTACTGATAAAATTTGATGGAATATTCATGAGGTATAGGCGAGAAATCGACGGCCTGCGCGCTGTTGCCGTGATCCCTGTCATACTCTTTCACGCCGGGCTGAGCGTCTTTGGTGGCGGATACGTCGGTGTGGACGTTTTTTTTGTTATCTCCGGATATTTGATCACCAGCATTCTTATCAGTGAACGCGAGAACGGTAGTTATTCGATCTGGCACTTTTATGAGCGCCGTGCGCGCCGGATTCTTCCAGCCTTGTTTGTCGTCATGGCGGCATGTGTGCCCTTGGCGTGGCTGCGGATGCCGCCGTATATGATGGAGGATTTCGCGCGAAGCATGGCTTTTGCCGCGCTCTTCCTATCGAATGTACATTTTTGGGAAAAAACCGGCTATTTCGCCTTGGATGCGGAAATGCAGCCGCTCTTGCATACATGGAGCTTGGCGGTCGAAGAGCAGTTCTATCTGCTATTTCCCTTGGTTCTCATTTGTCTTGGGGCCTTCAAGAAAAACCGCTATTTTTTGGTGTTTCTTATCCTTGCGGTGCTGTCGTTGCTCCTAAGTGAATGGGGATGGCGAAATCATCCTGAGGAAAACTTCTTTTTCACGTTTTCGCGGTTCTGGGAGCTTCTTGCCGGATCCATCTGCGCGGTGATCCTGTCAGGAAGATCCGTTATGCGGAATGATTTTCTTGGATTGCTTGGGCTGGGCCTGATTATCTTCGCGGTCTTCGTTTTCGATGATGTTATCCCGTTTCCGTCGGTTTATACATTGGTGCCGGTCGTGGGGACGGTCTTGATTATTCTTTTTGCAGGAGATGGAACACTTACTGCCCGCCTCTTGTCGTTCTCTCCGCTCGTGGGTATTGGCCTGATTTCCTACAGTGCGTATCTGTGGCATCAACCGGCCTTTGCATTTGCCCGGCTTTGGACCCTAGGGCATCCGGCACCTGAGGTCATGGCGGGTCTGGTTTTCGTATCGTTGGGATTGGCCTGGTTGACTTGGAGGTTCGTGGAACTTCCTTTCCGCAACAGGGAAATGCCACTTTTTCCGCAGCGCCGGACATTGTTTTTAACAAGTGCTGCAGGGATATTCCTTTTTGCCGTTATCGGCGCGGTTGGTATGGGTACCCAAGGCTTCAAGTCACGTATGGACCGTAGTGCCGCGCCCATTTTCGAGGCCATGATGGAGGATATTTCCAAGGGCGGCAATTTGGGAAATTGTACCGTTAAAGATGACGGTACCTTTGGTATCAGCAGCCTGTGTCACGCTTTTGGAAAGAAAGATGCGCCTTTCAGCTTGGCCGTGTTGGGCGATAGCCATGGATTGGCTGCTTTAAGCGCGTTTGAACATGTTTCTGAAAAGCTTGGGGCCAAAGTTTTGGCCGCGGCGCTTCCGGCCTGTCCGCCGCTTTTGAATGGGGTCTCAAAGAACAGATTGGTGGACAGTGGGCGGTGCCGTGAATTGGTGAAGCAGCATGCTGAGGCGGTTGTCGATAGTGGTGTCAGTGCGGTCGTCTTGTTTGGGCGTTGGTCGCTCTATGGCGGAGGGGGGTATGATGGCCCTAATTTGCGGTTTGCCATGCATATTCCGGGTTTAGAGCCGCCACAAAATGCCAATGACGCGCTGGAGACATTGAGAGTATCGTTTGAGCGGACCGTTGCCTACTATCGTCAGGCGGGTGTTGCGGTATTTGTGGTTCAGCAGCTTCCGGAACAAAAGGCCATCCCTCAGTTTGTGTTGGAACGAGTTTTGTTGTCCGGGGCCCCAAAGGATGAGGCTTTGCAAGCCATGCAAAGCACATTCTTATCTGCGGCGGATCACGAAGCGATGCAAGGGCCGGTGCGTGATATGATCCTTGGGTTAGAGGAGAATGGGGTTCACGTTGTGAGCTTGGATAAACCTTTCTTGCAAGGTGACGCTTTGCGGTGGTTTGGCAACAATAGGATTTTCTACAAAGACTCCGACCACATTCTACCGAACGGGGCTGCCCTGATCGCGCCGGTCTTAACCCAAACCTTGCAGCGTCATCTTCGCTTTCAGTGATTATTATCGGGCGGCAAAAGGCCGAGACCGCGCAGATAGATCCCGATGCCGGATTCCAGCAGGTCTTCGGGCGGGAAGGGGGATTGAGTGCCGGGTGAGTTACGGGCGAAGAGTTCCACGACACCGTGCGACAGCGCCCAGACATGGGCGCTGAACATCGCTGCTGGCGGGCGCTTGTCTTCGGGGATGTGTTGGCTTAGGTCATTTGCGGCGCGTTCCAGAACGGCGCGCGCCTTGTTGGCGATTTGGGCCAGTTCGGGCGTGCGATTGACGGATATGGCACTTTCGAACATGGCCATGTAGTGACCCGGATATTTGCGGGCGAAGGCCAAATAGGCGCGGCCCGTGGCCTCAAAGCTGGCCAGAGCCGAGGGTTGGCCTTGGTCATAGGCGTATTGCATCACATCGGCAAAAATGACGTAGCCTTGGCGTGCGGCTTCGGCGATGAGGTCGTCGCGCCCAGCAAAATGGCGGTAGACGGCGGCAGGGGTCACGCCGGCCTGTTTCGCGGCTTCGGAGAGTGTGAAGCCGGTGGGGCCTTTGGCCTCGATGAGTTGCAAGGCAGCCTCGACAAGCGCCTGCTTTAGATTGCCGTGATGATAACCGCGCTTAGGCATCCCAGATCTCTGGGCCTGCGCAGACAGCGGTATCGGGCTTGCCAAGGGATTTCGTGTCTTTTCGAGCGTAATCGATATGGCGCAATACATGGCGGATTGCCTCGGTCCGGGCGCGGCGCTTGTCGTCGGACCGGATGACCGTCCAAGGGGCGTGATCGGTATGGGACCGGTCCAGGGTTT
Organism: uncultured Roseovarius sp.; assembly: GCF_913057115.1. GTDB lineage: Bacteria > Pseudomonadota > Alphaproteobacteria > Rhodobacterales > Rhodobacteraceae > Roseovarius. Next base: position 3,445 of record NZ_CAJXNN010000062.1, on the reverse strand, counting down.
CCTTGATGGCGGCGGAATAGTCATCCCATTTCTTGAGACCTTCGACGTCGATCCAGCTGAGTTTCCATTGTTTGAGGGGGCTGCCCTCGCGTTTCAGGAAGCGGCGCAACTGCTCGGCGCGGCCCACGTTGAGCCAGAATTTGAAGAGATGGATGCCGTCGTCGACGAGCATTCTTTCGAAATCCGGGACCTGGGCAAAGAAATGCTCGCGCTGATCGTCAGTGCAGAAGTCAAAGACCTTCTCCACGACGCCTCGGTTGTACCAACTGCGATCGTAAAACACGATCTCGCCTCCGGCCGGCAGGTGATCTGTGTAGCGTTGGAAATACCATTGGGTTTGTTCGGTGTCCGATGGTTTTGGCAAGGCGACGACACGTGCGCCACGAGGATTAAGATACTCCCGGAAGCGTTTGATTGTCCCGCCTTTTCCGGCGGCGTCCCGACCTTCGAAAACGATCGCTATGCGCGCGCCGGTTTCTTTGGCCCATGCTTGCAATTTCACCAGTTCGACTTGCAGCGCCTCAAGATCTTTTTCGTAGTGCTTGCGGGGCAAGCGTTCGGAGTGTGGATAATCGGGATCGAGAATATCACCTTTTTCCGCGCGCTTGATGGCGTTGCGGATGTCTTTGGGCGCGTCTTCTTCGTAGAACTTGGTGATTGCACCGTCGAATGGCAGATCCATGGGCCTCTCCTGTATCAGACACGACTATGGCGGCTTACTTGCCGGGGTGCAATCCGGCACGCTGAGCCGCTCGGTCAATCGCTTCAACGACAGCGTCTTGCGCAACGTGATGAGGCATATGGCCAACACCGGGCAGGCGCGTCAGATCGGCAGTGGGAACACGTTGCTCCAGAGGCTCGGCGTGAATTGTCAAGCCAACGGTCGTATCGGCCGTGCCATGCACGACTTCCAGTGGAACTTGGATCCGTTCGTAGGACTGTGTCAGCGCTTCGATTTCCGACAGAAGATTGGCACGTTGCAGCGCGTTTGCCCGCAGCGTTTTGCGACGCAGTGTCAGGGCCGCGCCTATATGGTCGATATAGCCGTCTGGCACGCTGTTGGGGGCAAAGATGCTGGCCACTTCGCGCTCCACGCGTTCGTCGTGAACGAAGGCTGTGAGAAAGGGGATGACCAGAGGACCCAAAACCGGGTGAGACAGAACCTTGTAGTAGGTCGATAGCGGGCTGTCCCAAGGGTGCGAGGGCGAAGATAGTGGTACCAAGGCCGAGATGTATTGTGGTTCATGCACGGCCCAGGCAAGCGCCACGGCGCCACCGTAGGAATGGCCCAGCACGATCGGGGCTTCGACACCCAATTGCCGGGCAGCGGCGGCCAGCAATTCAGCCTGTTGGCGGATCGTGGCGCCGGAGCGCCCGATCCGGTCGGTGTAACCCAGCCCGGGGCGATCGAAGATTGTGACGCGATAGCGTTCAGCCAAGCGTGGGGCGAGGCTGTGCGTCATGTCACGGATGTTGCCGCTGGCACCATGAATCAAAACCAGATCCGGACCATCCCCCATGGTAAGGGCGTGGACACGGTGGCCTTCCACCTGAAGGAATTGCCCTTGGGGGGGGAATTCTGCCTCGGCGCGGGCTTCATGCTGGCGCGCGCGGTGCTGGACAAAGGCCCAGAGCAGCGCCAGTGACAGCAGGCAGGCGAGAAGGATTTTAACGGCCAATGGCATTCAGGTCGAACGGTGTGGACTGGTAGATTTCGTTGATCCAGTTGCCATAGAGAAGATGCGCGTGGCTGCGCCAGCGGTTTTGCGGTGGGCGGCTCGGGTCATCTTCGGGGTAGTAGTTGCAAGGCACGTTGATCGGGGTGGCATTGGCCACGTCGCGGTCATACTCCTGTTTCAGGGTGTCGCTGTCGTATTCCAAGTGATTGAAGATATAGAGCGCGCGATGGGCTTTGTCTTCCACAAGGCACGGGCCGACCTCGTCGCTGTGCAGGAGAATTTTCAGGCCGGGTTGGTTTTCAATCTCGTCCTTGCGCATTTCTGTCCAGCGGCTGACGGGGATGACGCAATCATCCGAGAACCCTCGCAAGTAGGGCGAGGCGGGTTCCATATTGCGATGCCGGAAGCAGCCAAAAGCCTTTTGGTGCAGCATGTGTTTCTTGACGCCGTGAAAGTGGTTGATCATCGCCATACCACCCCAGCAAACGCCAAAGGTCGATTGAACATGCGTCTGGGTCCAGTCGAACACCCGGCGCAATTCATCCCAATAGGTGACATCCGGAAAATCCAGGTGCTCGATCGGGGCGCCGGTGATGACCAGACCATCGAATTTTTCGCCTGAGGCCTCGACCTCGTCGAAGGGCCGATAAAAGCTCTTCATGTGGTCGGCGGCCGTGTTGCGCGTGCGGTGCTCGGTCATTCGGATGAGGCTCAACTCGATCTGGAGCGGAGTGGCCCCGATCAGGCGGGCGAACTGGTTCTCGGTCTGGATTTTCTTGGGCATCAGGTTGAGAAGCCCGATGCGCAGGGGGCGGATGTCCTGCCGCGAGGCCTGATCCTCGGACATGACCATGACGCCTTCGCGCGTGAGCACGTCATAGGCAGGCAGGTTTTCCGGAATCTTGATGGGCATTGGTCAGGTCTTTCGCGGTTTCCGATGAGATAGGGTTTTAGGCGCGCCGCTCAAGCGCGGTGGCCACCAGAGTCTCGAATTGCTCGGCGGTTTCAACGCCCGACACCTCGTCAGCGGTCAATGTGATACCCCAGTCCGCCATGGCATCATAGCGTGGCTGGCGGTGGGCCAGGGCCCGCGCATAGGTCCAGCGGATGAAGGCATCCGGGTCGACCTTGTCGGGGGCGCTGCCTGTTTCCGAAAGGTAATCGTTCCATGCCGCGTCAAGGAATTCGGGTTGATACGCCATGGGCTTGGGCGCGCGGTCGAAGCGACGGATCAATTCCTGGGTATGTGCGTCCGACCCTTTCAGGTAGATCAGCAGGCAGTGCTTTGACAGTTCCAGCAAAAGCGGGTCGTCCGGGTCGTTGCCATCCACCCATTCACAAATCGACCCGCCGGTATCGCAGACGAAATTCGGGTAGCCATAGAGCGCCTCGGCGCGGGCGATGAAATGCGCCGTGTCCTCAAGCGCTGCGATTTCGGCGCGGCGGAATTGTTCTTGCCGCAGGCGGTATTCGTCGATTGGCAAGCCGCCTTTCGTGGGATCGCCGGGCTTGCCCAGATAGGTCGAGACCGGGGCGAGATTGTCAAACGTGATGTTCGACCCGATGTAGATCGAGTCGGTCAACAACAGGTTCCGCAAAAAGGGCACCTTCATTGCCTGTGCCTTGGCATTGTCAGCAATGAGTTCGCCCATATAGCGCGTGCCGATGCGATAATCGATGGAATAGTGAAACCAGTCGCCTGAACCGCGCAGCATGGTCGAAAGGTGGGTCTTGCCCAGCCCCGACATGCCATAGAACAAAACCCG
>NZ_CAJXNN010000061.1 GCF_913057115.1 uncultured Roseovarius sp. | reverse complement strand
TCCTTGCGCTCCTCCCAGTTCTCGGTTTCCACCGTCAACTGATAGGGCAACTCCTGATGCAAACGCAGGGTCAGCTTCTCGCGCGTGATCTCGGCGGCGATCATCCGCATCGGCAAATCGGCGATCTGATCCTCGGGGTAAAGCCACGGCCCCTCCGGCACCTCGCCCGCCAGCCACTTGCGCAAATCCTCCACCCCATGGCCGCGCTCGGCGGAAATCATGAAGGTCTCGGCAAAAGCAAACCGCGCATTCATCTCCTCGGTCAGACCCAACAACACCTCCGATTTCACCCGGTCGATCTTGTTGATAGCAAGCGCCACGCTACGCCCTGTCGCCACCTCGTCCAAACCTTCCAGAATGCGCTCGACGCCTTCAGTGATCCCGCGATGCGCCTCGATCATCAACACGATCACATCGGCATCCGCAGCCCCGCCCCAAGCTGCGGCCACCATGGCCCGGTCCAACCGTCGCCGTGGCCGAAACAAACCCGGCGTATCGACAAACACCAACTGGCTTTCACCCTCGATCGCCACGCCCCTGATCCGCGCGCGGGTGGTCTGCACCTTATGCGTCACGATCGAAACCTTCGCCCCCACCATCCGGTTGAGAAGCGTCGACTTGCCCGCATTGGGCTCCCCGATCAGGGCGATGAATCCGGCACGTTGCGTCATGTCACGTCAAATCCTTATGAACGGCGCAGCCCTAGCCTATTTCCCCAGGCCTCGCCACAATCCCCTTCATCTTTCCATAAATACTCTGGGGTGTTTGAGGGGCAAAGCCCCTCATCAAAATCAAACCTGCGCCCGCAGGGCACAATTTGGAAACGCTACCCTTCGACGCGCGCCAGAAGCGCCTTGGCCGCCGCCTGCTCGGCCTGCCGCTTGGAGCCCGCTTTGGCTTGCGCGGCCTCACCGCTCGACAACCGCGCCTCGATGGTGAACTGCGGGGCATGGTCCGGCCCACTGCGCGCCTTTTCAAGATACTCCGGCGGCAGCAATCCCCGCGCCTGCGCCCATTCCTGCAAGGCCGACTTGGCATCGCGCGCGTCTTCCTTGACGCTTCCGATCCGATCTCCCCAAAGCCGCAGCACAAGCGCCTTGGCCGCATCGAACCCCGAATCGCGGTAAACGGCGGCGATCACCGCCTCCATGGCATCGCCCAGTAGCGCCATCTTGCGCCGCCCGCCCGAAAGCATCTCGGAGCGTCCCAGCTTGAGCACCGCGCCTATGTCAATCTCGCGCGCCACCTCGGCACAGGTTTCCTTGCGCACCAACGCGTTGAACCGCGGGGCCAACTGGCCCTCGCTGGCCCCCCGGTCATGTTCCAGCAGTGCTTCGGCCATCACAAGGCCAAGCACCCGGTCGCCAAGGAATTCAAGCCGCTGATTGTCGTCGCGCGTCGGCGAGGACATCGAGGAATGCGTCACCGCGCGCAGCAACAGCGCCGGATCTGCAAACTCGTGCCCCAATCGCGTCTGAAATGCCTTCAATTCCGCCGAGACCTTCATGCGCAGCCTCAGTCAAGCTTCTCGAAAAAGCGGTCGCCCCGCCATGTCCAGAAAAATAGCATCGACCGCCCTGCGGACGAGAACATCACACGCCCCGCGCGCCCGATAAGGTTTTCGTATGGCACGAACCCAACCCCGCCCACGGCCTGGGGAAAGCGCGAGTCGGTCGAGTTGTCGCGGTTATCCCCCAAAAAGAAATAGTGTCCCTCCGGCACGGTATAAACGCCCGTATCATCCGAACGCTGCCGCCCGATATTGACGATCTGATGCGAATGACCATTGGGCAGGGTCTCGATCTGACGCGACTTTTCACAGGTCGCCCCCTCGCCCACCACGCCGTTTTCACACCGCGGGCGAATACGCATCGGGCCTTGCGCGGCGAACTCTTCCTTGAAAATGCCGGCATCTTCCAGCTTGACCGCCTCGCCGTTGATATGCAGCACGCCATCTTTCATCTGCACCCGGTCACCGGGCAAGCCGATCAGGCGCTTGATGAAATCGGTGCCATTCACCGGATGGCGGAAGACGATGATATCGCCGCGCTCCGGCTCGGAGCCCAGAATGCGGGTGTTATCGCCATCCAGCCAGCCGCAGATATCCTTGGCGTCGATATCCAGCCCCACAGCCGGAATACGGATCGTCGGGCAAGACGCATAGGAATACCCATAGGCCATCTTGTTGACGAAGAGAAAATCCCCGATCAACAGCGTGTCTTTCATCGAGCCTGAGGGAATCCAGAAAGGCTGATAGAAAATCGTGCGGAAAATCCCGGCGATCACCAAGGCCCAGAAGACGGTTTTCACCGTTTCCCAAATGCCGCCGCCTGTCTTGCCTTCGCTCGCCATCCCGCCCCTCCGGTCTAAGGTATGGCCGCTACATGCGGCGCGCGTGGCAGGGAGTCAAGGCAACGGCTGCGCTTGTGATGCCAAAGGGAAAAGGGGGCGCTGCCCCCGTCGCCCTGCGGGCGCCTCCCCCGGGATATTTTTGAACAGAAGAAAAGGTCAAGGCCCGAGCTTCATGCGCCCGGTCAACCGCGTTCACAAGGCCAGCCGCACTGACGCAGTACCGACAAGATACCGACGTATTGCAGACAGGGGTTTTGACAGGTCAACAAAGCCTTAGCGGCGATTCGGCATAAGCGGTCGCGCCTCGATTAAGACGAATGCCTGCGCCCATGGATGATCGTCTGTCAGGGTGACATGAATCACCGCCTCATGCCCTTCGGGCGTCAACTCGGCCAAACGATCGGCTGCCCAGCCTGTCACCGCCATGGTAGGTTGGCCCGTATCGATATTGCTGACCGCCATATCCTTCCATGCGATCCCCATCCGCAGCCCGGTGCCCAGCGCCTTGGAACAGGCCTCCTTCGCAGCCCAACGCTTGGCATATGTTCCGGCCACATCGGCCCGTCGCTCGGCCTTGCGCTGTTCAACTTCGGTGAACACCCGGTTGCGAAACCTGTCGCCGAACCGGTTCAAGGTGCCTTGGATGCGCTCAATGTTGGCCAGATCGGTGCCGATACCAAGGATCATTCGGCGCTATCCCTATTCTTCATGAGGCTGAGTTGATTGCCAGCCCCAAGGCCCGCGAAGAACCGATTACAGATCAGGTAGCCGCCCGCATAAAGCCCAAGTAATATACTGAATTGCTTGGGAAAGCCCCAAGCCACGGCAAGTTTTTCAAACTCCGGCACAAACCCTTGCCCGCCAAAGCCCAGCGCCACGTTCAACGCGACGGCCAGAGCCGTGGCCAGCCAAGCAAACCGCCAGATTTCACGACTTTCAGGCTTGCGCCCATAGGCCCGGGCAAATTGCTGCCCCTCCACCAGCGCCGCGATCATCGCGGGGACCATCAACTGCGCCGAGGACCCCACAACGCTGTCAAAGCGCGTCTGCAAGGCCGTGACCGCAAGGCTGGCTCCGATGGCAACCGCCAGAAACACGAAGGCATAGCGTATGAAAACCACGCCCTTAGACATCACTGCATCTCCTTCGCAGCCTTGCTCTTCAGATAACTCCTGACACCAAGACCATAAAAAAGCCGGTTCACCAGCGTCATCAGGAACAGAAGAAAAGCCCCAAAGGCCAGCAAGTACGGGCTGTAATTCTTGAACATTGGAATCAACTCCGTCTGAAGAATCAGCAACCCGGTCAAAAAGCACAGATTTATGATCAAGACGATGCCGGTCATACCCAAGATCGCGCGCCAGATTCTACCTTTGGGCGGCGGCCCACCGTTATCCATCGCAAAGCGCTGACCCTCAACCATGGCGGCGATCATCGGCGGCAGGAAACTGGCCAGGCCTGTGGGAATCCGGGTGTTCAACAGCGACACCATGATCCACGAAAAAAGGACCATGACCGCAACGAAGAGAAAATAAACCCCGATATAACGCAGCGGTTTCCACAACTCGGGGTGCACGGGGTGATCCTTGGTCATTCCCGCGCCTCATCCATCAGACGGCGCATCTCTGCAATCGCCGGGCCAAGCCCGCGAAAGATCGACTCGCCCATCAGGAAATGCCCGATATTCAGCTCCATGACCTCTGGCATGGCGGCAATCGGCTTGACTGTTTCATAGGTCAGCCCATGGCCTGCATGTACTTCAAGGCCGAGGGAATGGGCCAGCGCCGCGCCCGCGCGAAGGCCCTCCAACTCCTTGTCACGCTTATCAAATTCACCCTCGTAATGATAATCGCAATAGGCCCCTGTATGCAGTTCCACCACCGCCGCGCCGATCCGGGCCGAAGCCTCGATCTGCCGCGCCTCGTGCCCGACGAACAGCGACACCCGGCAGCCCACATCGCGCAGGGGCGCGATAAAATCAGCCAACCGATTGTCGTCGCCGGCCACGTCCAAGCCGCCCTCGGTCGTGCGTTCCTCGCGTTTTTCAGGTACGATGCAGACCGCATGGGGCTTGTGACGCAGGGCAATCGCCTGCATCTCAGGCGTCGCCGCCATCTCGAAATTAAGCGGCACCTCAAGGGCCTCCATCAACCCTTCTATATCCGCATCCACGATATGCCGACGATCTTCGCGCAGATGCGCGGTGATCCCGTCTGCCCCGGCCTCTTCGGCCAGTTTCGCGGCGCGCACCGGATCGGGATAGGGGCTTCCCCGCGCGTTGCGCAGTGTGGCCACGTGATCGATGTTTACCCCAAGCCGCAGCTTGCCTTCATTCGACATCTTGCGTCCCTTTGCATTTGAGTCGGGGTGAGGTTAGTCCGGTTTCTTGCGCGCGTCAGCCTTGTGAGAGGCTTTTTCCTTCAAGGCCGCAAGTTTCGCCTTGAGCGCGCCCTTGCGACGGTTCTGATAGGCTTGGATAACCGGCAGGCTTACGTAATAGCCGACGAGCCCGGCAATCAAACCCGGAATAAGCCCGCCAATCATGTAGGGAAAGAAAACCTCATCGTAAAACAGCAGCAGATGGCTCCAATCCGCGGTCTCCTCCGTGAACATTGCCCATAGGTTGTCCTTGAGGTCCCGCCCCGCGTCCACGAACTTGCCGCCAAGCGAACGCTCCACAGTGTCGCCCAAGGGCGTACCCAGTCCCAAGATAAAATATCCAGTCTGCAAGGAACTGGCCGCAATCGGTACGAAAGTCAGCGGATTGCCAACGAAGGTCGATAACAGCGCGGCCACGATATTGCCCCGCATGATCCAGGCCAAGGACGCCGCCAGGAAGAAATGCAGCCCGAAGAACGGCGAGAAGGTCACGAATATCCCGGCGAATATTCCCCGGGCGATCCGATGTGGTGGATCGGGCAACCGCCGAAGGCGGTGCTTCACGTAGTGAAACGCACGAGTCCACCCGCCACGGGGCCAAAGAAAATCGGCCACCGCTTTCCATAACGGTCGTTTGTCACGGCGTTTGAAGACCACCTAGAGGGCTCCTAACCTTCGGTTAAAGGCACCGCACCCGCTTGCCGCGGGTCCCGGTGCCGTTCCACGGCGGCCACATCGCTTTCGGCATCGAGCGCCGAGATCACCCCATGCAGGTGTTCGGCATCGCGCAACTCGATGTCAACAAGCAACCGGTAGAAATCCGGCTTGCGGTCGACGAATGTCAGGTCCGAGATATTGGCCTTCTGCTCGCCGATCAATGTGCAAATCCGTCCCAGTACCCCGGCATCGTTCCCAATCGTGACATCAAGCGACACGCTGTAGACTGCCGGATGCGTTCCGCTGTGCCAGTGCAAGTCCAGCCAACGGTCCGGCTGGTCATCATAGGCCGACAGCGCCTCGCAGTCGATGGCATGCACGACAACGCCTTTGCCACGATACGTGATACCCACAATCCTCTCGCCTGGTAACGGCTGACAACACCGCGCGCGCTCGAAACTTTGATCTGCGGACAGGCCAATCACCGGACGCTCGCCGCCAACGGCGTCGCTTTCGTCCGGAGCCAAGTCCGGGTAGACAGCGTGCAACACCTGCCGCGCGGTCAATTCAGCGCTGCCCAAACGTGCCAAGACTTCGTTGCGCCCGTTTAGCCGAAGGGTCTTGGCCGCGCTGTCCAAGGCTTTGTCGGTGGCCTTTTTGGAAACGTGTTCAAAGGCCGACCGGGCCAACTCCCGGCCCAGCTTGATGTATCTGTCCCGGTCCTGTTCCCGCAAGGCCCGACGGATAGCCGAGCGCGCCTTGCCCGTCGTCGCGATATCCAGCCACGTCGCCTGAGGGGCCTGTCCGTCGGCTGTTATCACCTCGACCGATTGGCCATTCTTGATCCGGGTCCAAAGCGGCACGCGCATCCCGTCGATCTTCGCGCCCACACAGGCGTGCCCGATTCGGGTGTGAATCGCATAGGCGAAATCAATCGGCGTCGCCCCCCGCGGCAGCTTCACAACATCGCCCTTGGGCGTGAAACAGAACACCTTGTCGGCATACATCTCCAGCTTGACGGCTTCGAGGAAATCCTCGTGATCCTCTTCAGCGTCGAACTGCTCTGTCAGGTTGGCGATCCACTTCGCCGGGTCCACGGCAAACGGGTTTTCCGACCGTACACCATCGCGATACGACCAATGCGCCGCCACTCCGCTTTCGGCCACGTCATGCATCGCCTGGGTGCGAATCTGCACCTCCACCCGCTTGCCATCCCGGCCAGAAACCGTGGTGTGGATACTGCGATAGCCGTTCGATTTGGGCTGGCTGATGTAATCCTTGAAACGGCCCGGCACCGCACGCCAGCGGCGGTGAATGGCCCCCAGAACACCGTAACAGTCTTCCTCGCTCTGGGTGATGATGCGAAAGCCGTAGATATCGGACAGCCGGGAAAACCCCATCTCCTTTTCCTGCATCTTGCGCCAGATCGAATAAGGCTTCTTGGCACGGCCAAAAACATCGGCCTCGATTCCCGCCTTATCCAACTCGCGCCGCATGTCGCCAGTGATTCGCTCGATCACGTCGCCGGTTTCTTTCTGCAAGGTGATGAACCGGCGGATGATGCTGGCCCGGGCCTCGGGGTTGATCACCCGAAAGGCCAGATCTTCCAACTCCTCGCGCATCCACTGCATCCCCATGCGACCGGCAAGCGGCGCATAGATATCCATCGTTTCGCGCGCTTTCTTGAGCTGTTTTTCGGGACGCATCGCCTTGATCGTGCGCATGTTGTGCAGCCGGTCGGCCAGCTTCACGAGGATCACCCGCATATCCTTGGACATCGCCATGAACAGCTTGCGAAAGTTCTCCGCCTGTTGGGTCTCGGTGCTGCTCAGTTGCAAATTGGTCAGCTTCGTGACCCCATCCACAAGATCGGCGATCTCGCCGCCAAACCTTTCAGCCACCGAGGCATAGGAGGCGCGGGTGTCCTCGATCGTGTCGTGCAGCAGGGCGGTGATGATCGTCGCGTCATCCAACCGCTGTTCGGCGAGAATGGCGGCCACGGCGACCGGATGCGAGAAATAAGGCTCTCCCGAGTGGCGAACCTGCCCCTCATGCATCTCGCGGCCATAGTCATAGGCCGCCGAGATCAGCTTTTCGTCTGTCTTCGGGTTGTAGGTACGGACCAGCGCGATCAGGTCTTGGCAGGCGATCATGCGATCCGCATCTCCGCTGCGGGTCTGGGTTACCCCTGACCCTGTGCCTCCATGAGCGCCCGGAGCAACTTCTCTTCCGACATGTCGTCATCGGCAGGTTTGTCCGCCGCTTCGGCACCACCCCCCATAAGAAGCGCCATGGAATCCTCTTCCGGCTCATCCACTTCGATCTGGGTCTGGTTCGATTCGATCAGACGCTCACGCAACTCTTCGGCCGATTGGGTTTCCTCGGCGATTTCGCGCAGGGCAACAACCGGGTTCTTGTCGTTGTCACGGTCCACGGTGATCGGCGCACCGGCGGAAATCTCGCGCGCACGATGGGCGGCAAGCATCACAAGGTCAAAGCGATTGGGAACCTTGTCAACGCAATCTTCTGTGGTAACGCGGGCCATTGGACCTCCGGTAAGTCATCTGCAGAAGTCGGTTACTTACGCCCTCACAAGAGAATTTACAAGGGTAGAATCACGCGCTTTGGCCTTGCTGCAAGGGTCGCGACAGGGCTCCGCCCTCGCGGGCCAAACGGGCGGCTTCGGCACGGCTCAAGCGGTTCAGCGCAGCCCGCTCATCACCGCCCGCTTCTTGCAACGCCTTCCTCCAAAGACGCCTCACCGAGCGCGCCGACCATGGCAAGACCGCCTGCGAAAGCCACCGCCGCGCAGCGGGCGGCAAGCGGTCATATTCCGCCATCGGATCACCGCACCGTCGGCGGCGGGCCAAACGGGTTCTGCAATTGCTGTTCATACGTCAAACTTCGTCCGGCAGTGCCGCGTCCAGAACCAGCAACAAGCGCACGGCATCCCCGGCCACCATGGGCGGCGATCGGTGCAGTACGCCGCTTGCCAACATGCCGGGCCAATCCGCGCCACGAAATATCCCTGCGTCACCGGGCTGCATCCGGGAAATTTCATCAGGAGGATGATCATGACGGGCCTCGCCATATTCCGTTCCCTTGCCACGATAGGTGCACAACAACCGGGCCGGAACGCGATCAAGGTGGAATTTGCGGCAAGCGTCGTCGCGCACCACGTCCAACCGCAACCGAACCGTTGAAACCTGCATCACTCGGGCGAAGCACTGCGCCAGTGCGGCGATGTCATCACACAGCATGTCGCGCGCCCTGCTCTGCGCCATGCCCGCCACATCACATGCCGCCTGCGCCACCCCTTGGGTCCGTTCAACCGGGCAGGTCACCCGCTGTTCCGGCAACTGCAAGACTGGCAAGCTATCTATCCATGAAGCGAATGACGCATCCCGCTCCCGTTGCCAAATGGCCGCCGCGACATCATTACAACGCAGGTCATCCAGCACCCTATCGCGCTTGCCCTGCACCACCCGGGTTGCGCCTGCCATCACACCATCCGCCATGGTTCAGGCCGCCTGCATTCGGCGCCACGCCGGGAAAGGGTCGGCAAGATCCGTGTAGACCGCCGGGTCATAACGATCATCCGGCCCGACAAGCGCCGCATCCAAAGCCGCGCAAATCGCATCGCGATCCATACCCGCGCCGATAAAGACCAACTCCTGCCGCCGGTCGCCGAAGGGCTCTTGCCAATGCTTTTCAAGGTACTCGCGCGCTTGCGGGTGATCCGGCCAGCGCTCGCGCGGGACCGTGGCCCACCATGTGCCAAGCGGCGCTATTTTCGACAAGGCCCCGGCAAGGCTGAACTCGGCCACCCAATCGGGCCGGGTGGCCAGCCAGAAATGCCCTTTCGCCCGGATCACCCCGGGCAACGGGTCATTCAAAACAGCGTGCACCTGTTGCGGATCAAAGGGCCGCCGCGCGCGATACACGAAAGACGACACACCGTATTCCTCGGTTTCCGGCACGTGATCGGCAAATCCATAAAGTTCCTTGGCCCACAAGGGGTGATCATGCGCCTTGTCGAAGTCGAACAGTCCGGTGTCGAAAATCATCTCAGCCGGCACCTGCGCTTGATCGGTTTCAATCACCCGGGCATCGGCATTCAAACTCCGGATGATCTTCCGGGCCGCATCGCAACGGTCAGGCCCGGCATCACTGACCTTGTTCATCACGATCACGTCGGCAAATTCGATCTGGTCCACCAGCAAATCCACCAGCGTCCGGTCATCGGCGTCGCCCGCCACTTCCCCGCGGTCACTCAGGAAATCGTGACTTGAGTAATTCTCCAGAAGGTTGACCGTGTCCACCACCGTCACCATCGTATCAAGCCGCGCCACGTCCGACAGGCTCTGCCCCGCTTCATCACGAAACTCGAAGGTCGCCGCGACAGGAAGCGGCTCGGCAATCCCGGTGGACTCGATCAAAAGATAATCGAACCGCCCTTCTCCGGAAAGCCGCCGCACCTCCTGCAAAAGATCATCGCGCAGCGTGCAGCAAATGCAGCCATTCGACATTTCCACGAGCTTTTCATCCGTCTGGCTAAGGTCGGCGCCACCGTTCCGCACCAAATCGGCATCAATGTTGACCTCGGACATATCGTTCACAATGACCGCAACGCGCCGCCCGTCGCGATTGTTCAGAACCGCATTTAATAAGGTGGTTTTTCCAGCCCCCAAGAACCCCGAAAGCACGGTAACAGGCAAACGTTCCGTCCGCATCGTCATGGCAAATCACTCCTCAATTTCTTAAAGAACCTTTTATGTTATTTCATTACACTTTTAGCTCCAAGGAAGACAACCCCAATTCACTCAGGTCGAACGCGGTCTGCCTTGAACCTGCCCCGAAAGATCAAGGCAAGGCACCCTTTGAATTATCGCTAAGCGACTACAGCGGGACAACCTCGGCCCGTGCCTGTTTGGGCAGGGCCTCAAGCATCCCGCTGACACTCATCCCCAAAAGCGGATGAACCCAGTCCGGCGCAACCTCCGCCAAAGGCACAAGAACAAAGGCCCGGTCCTGCACCCTTGGATGCGGAAGTATCAGGCGATCAGGGGTCTTCCGCACCTGCTCTTCCAATGGCAAATCGCGCCAAGCGTCCTGCGTTTCGGCATCGGGCATTACGGTGGACCCGACGGCAATCAAATCCAGGTCCAATGTCCGCCGCCCCCAGCGTTGCACACGTTCTCGGCCAAAATCCGCCTCTACACGGTGCAGCAAATCCAACAACTCGCCCGGCGTGCCAGCCCATTGCAGACTCGCCGCTGCGTTCAGGTAATCGGGGCCCGCGCCCGTTGGAAAACATGGTGTACGATAGAAGGCGCTGACAGTCAGTTCCCGAACTCCCGAAGCCTCCAGCCGATCCAAAGCCCCACGCAGTGTATGCTCCAAGGATTCCGATCCGGAAGGCATATTCGCACCCAAGGCGATCAAGCAAAGTTCACTCATGCACAAATACCCTATCCTTTTGAACACAGCTTGTTTGCTTGCCTAAAAAGCATGCAAGATCTATTTAACAGGATACCCTGCTCGTAATTAACCACTCACTTATTCAAAAATCCGACCAGGGCCAAGACATTCGGAAGGACAATCAATGTTTTACAAGGACGAACGGCTCGCGCTGTTCATCGATGGGTCGAATTTATACGCCGCTGCCAAGGCCCTTGGGTTCGACATCGATTACAAGTTGCTTCGAACGGAATTCATGCGCCGGGGCAAGTTGTTGCGGGCCTTTTATTACACGGCGCTGCTTGAAAACGATGAGTATTCCCCGATCCGCCCGCTGGTTGACTGGCTGAACTACAACGGCTTCACCATGGTCACCAAGCCGGCCAAGGAATACACCGACAGCCAAGGTCGCCGGAAGGTCAAGGGCAACATGGACATCGAATTGACGGTGGACGCCATGGAGCTGGCCCCGCGCATCGACCACATCGTGCTCTTTTCCGGCGATGGCGATTTCCGCCCGCTGGTGGAAAGCCTGCAACGCCAAGGCGTGCGCGTTTCGGTGGTCTCGACCATCCGCAGTCAGCCGCCGATGATCGCCGATGACCTGCGCCGTCAGGCCGACAACTTCATCGAACTGGAAGACCTCAAGGATGTGATCGGCCGTCCGCCCCGCGAAATGCCAGCGGACCGCGAAAGCAACTACGAACGGCAAGACTAA
>NZ_CAJXNN010000060.1 GCF_913057115.1 uncultured Roseovarius sp. | reverse complement strand
GTCTTGCCGTGGTCAACGTGACCAACCGTCCCGATGTTCACGTGCGGTTTCGAACGGTCAAACTTTTCCTTTGCCATATCTCAAGGCGCCTTGTCGTTGGGGGGCCACATGGCCCGATTAATACTCCGCGCGCCATTTATTGGCTTGCGGCGGGAAAATCAAGCGCTTCGTGGCGCCAAGTTCAGCTTTCAGGAAGGGCTTCGGCCTCGGATTGCGCCTCCTCGACCAGCGCCGAGGCATCGGAAGGCTCCTCCTCGATCGACGCGGCGGCCTTGCGTGCCTCTTCCGTCGGGCCCGCGTCGCCTTCGAACCAGCCATTGTTGGCGTTCTCGCGCACCAACCAGTTCTCGATCAGCTTGGCGGCATTTCGGCTGAGGTTATCGAGTTGCTTTTCCTTGGATTGCGTCAGGCCGGACCCCAGAAGGGTGGGCCCGGAAACAGACTCCAAAACCGTGATCTGCTCCGGCTCGGCATTCAGTTTCGTCTGCTTGGCGTCGTCCCAGGCGGTCACCTTGAAAATCAGCGCCGACTTGGGCGAGAGCACCAAGGGCACCCCCGGCACCGCGAGAACATAGCCCTCGATGCTGACACCAAGGTGATACAACCGCTCACCTTCGTAGCGCCCGAAGCGGTCGTCGATCGCCTTGGTCATCACTTCAATCCATTCTTCCTCGGAGGCCTCGCGAGAGGCCGGGCCCTTGGTCAGGTTTGGCGCGACGACGACGTTATGGCCGAGCTGGAAATCCCCCAGATAGGTGGGTTCCTGGTTCAGGTCGTTTGCGTTGGTGCAGGCGGACAAGGCCAGAACACCCGCGAAAAGGGCGATGATACGCAGCATGGATAAGCTCCCTCAGGTTGGGCCACGGATATCGCAGGCGAAGGCGCGGTGCAATGCGTTGGCATTTGCCGTGGGGAGGGTCAGCCCCTATATCAGGCAAAGCGAAAGAGGACCGCCATGACAGTTGCCGCGCCGCACCCCGTACACGTCCCGCTTGTTACCGAACCGATGGGAATCTGGGCCAGCCTGCAGGCCTCGCGCCGCAATGTCCTGAGTATCATTCCCGCCATTGCCACCCGGCAGCCCATGGTGTCGGGACGCACCGGGAAACGCTGGCATATGGTCATGGACCCCGACGCTATCCGCCGGATTTTGCTGGAAGAGGTCGACAATTACCCCAAGTCTCTTGTCACCAAGAACCTGCTGCGCCCGGCCATCGGCGAATCGCTGTTCATTGCCGAAGGCGCGCATTGGCGCTGGCAGCGGCGGGCGGCGGCGCCCGTGTTCTCGCATCGCAACGTGATGAACCTTGCGCCCATCATGACGGCGGCCGCCGAACGAAGCTGTGAGCGGATCGCAGCGGCAGGCCCGCGCGCCGTGGACATGGCCGAGGATATGGTGCGCACCACCTTTGACGTGATCGCCGAGGTGACGTTCTCGGGCGATGGCTCCTTTGATGCCGACGCGGTGCACGGCGCGATTGACGCCTATATTGCCGAAGCGGGGAAAATCTCGCTTTTCGATCTTCTGGGCTTCCCCGATTGGGTGCCGCGCCCGGGGCGCGTGATGTCGGGCGGGGCCGTCAAACAAATGAAAAGCGTGGCCGACGAAGCCGTCGAGGCCCGCCGCGCCCGGGGCCGCGACGGCGTACCCGACCTTCTGGACCTGCTGCTCGAAGGCGAAGACCCCAAAACCAAGCGCCAGATGAACACCGCCGAGCTGCGCGACAACCTGCTGACCTTTATCGTGGCAGGCCATGAAACCACGGCGCTCACGCTGGCATGGTCGCTTTACCTTTGTGCCTTCGACCAAGAGGTGCAGAACCGCGCCCGCGCCGAAGCGCGCAGCGTTCTGGGCGATGGCCCCTGCACTGGCGAGGATGTCGAAAATCTCCCCTACATCCGCCAGATCATCGACGAGGCCCTGCGCCTTTACCCGCCCGCCGGGATGGTCTCGCGCACGGCCATGGCCGATGACACCCTCTGTGGGCGCGAGGTGAAACGCGGCGATACGGTGATCCTGCCGATTTACGCCCTGCACCGCAGTCACCTTCTGTGGGAGGATCCCGACGCCTTTCGCCCCGAGCGCTTCGCTGATCGCAAGGTGATTGACCGCTATGCTTACCTGCCCTTTGGCGATGGGCCGCGCATCTGCATCGGGGCCAGCTTTGCCATCCAAGAGGCGGTCATCATCCTCGCCACCCTCTTGAACCGCTACCGGTTTACGCTCGTCAAAGGCCGCAACCCCGACCCGGTGATGATTCTCACCCTGCGCCCCGAAGGCGGCGTCTGGCTTGAAGCCGAGGCGGTGTGACATAAACCGGGCAACCCCCTTGCAAGGGGGTTGATCCAAGCCATTGCGAAATGGCTTGCAAGGATTTTCGAAAATCCTTGCCCCTACCCGCAAATCCCCTTGAGCACCTGCCACTCGGCCTCGCTCAGAACCGGGGTGGTGGCCCCCTGCTCTGCGGCATTGTCACGGGCGCGTTCTGCGCGGGCCTCGCTGGCCGGATGGGTCGACAGGTATTCGGGAATTTTGAAGTCGCCCTGCAACCCATCGATATGGTCAAAGAACTCGGCCATGCCGGTGCTATCCACCCCCGCCTCGTTCAACATATCAAGTGCGAAAACATCCGCCGCCGCCTCCGCCTCTCGCGTGTAACTGGCCTGCATGATCCGCTCGCCCAGAACCACGGCAATCGTGCCGCCGGTAAAGTCGCCCAAGACCATCGACAAAAGCCCGGCAGACCCCGCCGCGCGCAGGGCGATCCGCGTCGCATCGCGCGCCTCTACGTGACCAATCTCATGCGCCAGCACCGCAGCCACCGCGTCCGGGCCGCTGGCGTCCTCGATCAGGCCCCGCATCACCACGACCTGACCCCCGGGTGCCGCAAAGGCATTGACCATCTCATGGTCGAAGACCTGCACGTTCAGATCGTATTGCAAATCCTGCCCCTCGGTCAGTCGCGCCACCATCCGGTCCAGCGCGGCCCGCCCCTCGGCACCGTCACACCGCAAATCACCAAGATCCGTAGCCCCCAGAGCGCGTTCCATCTGTGCGATAACCGATTTGCCAAAGGCGATTTCCCGTTCGATCGGAATAAGAGTGGCCAAGGTATCGGCCATGCGCGGCAGGATCACGAATAGCATGAGCACCACCGCACCGATGGCCATGGCGCTGCGCGTCCATATCTTGCGCCAGGTGCCACGATGCAAATCACGCTTGCGCAAATCCGGGCACACTTCGCGGATACGCGCCGTCATCGCCGGTTCGCGGATGGTCAGGCGCGCCGGGTCGCGCGGCGCCTCATCCTCGGTCTCGGCATGCAGGGTCAGGGTCAGGCTGTAGTCGCGCGCCAGATCCTCCAGCGCGCGCAACCGGCCCAAGGGCCATTGCAGGGGGGCAGACAGGCTTGGCCCGGTCACGATCAGCGTCCCCGCGCCTTCATCCAGTGTCACCTCAACCCGGTGACGCCCGGCATGCTGGCCGTCGAAAAAACTGCCCGTGACCGGCCCCATCAGATCGCGCCACCCACGTCCAGCGCGTCGGCAAAGCCTTCGGCATCGGCCCCGGTATCATGGGCACGCTGCTTGATGTCATTGAGGTGCTCGGCATCCCGCACCTTGAGCGAGCTTACAATGTGATCAATGATCGGCTGGGTGATCCAGACCAGCGAAAGCGCCCCCGCCATGGCCAGCGCCAGAACGTAAAGCGCCACCAAGAAGACCACTCCAACGACCTGCGCGCCGGAATTGCCCAGCATCATTGGACCCATCATCGCACTGAAAACCGCGCCGATCACGGCAAAGACGAGCGCCATGATCAGGCCCACGACAAGGCTACCCACGATCACCGTCGACACGATGGTCGAGGTCTCCGGCGCAGCCTCGAAGCTGACAGTATCGTCCAATGTCTTGTGCTCGGTGAGGTAAATGAAGCTCTTCACCCGGTAGGACACCAAACCGACCATCACCCAGATATAGCCGACGATCCCGGCAATCACCATGATCGCGCCCGATCCGGCCACTCCGCCCAGAACGCCGCCCCCCACCAAGATCACCAAGCCGATCGCAAGGTGCTTCATCGCCGGGTAAAGCCTGGTCCAATTTCCGCCCTGTTCGAATTTCGCATCCCCGAACCAAGTGCGGTCAGCCATGTATTTCTCAAGCGAAAAAGTCTGCCGCGGCAACAGCACGCCGAGCGTGACAATGGTCAGAAGCCAATGGCCAATGGCCCGCAGGGCATAGCCCCATGCACCGTTTTCCATGCCAAACCGAACCCCGCGCCAGCGCGACCGCGCCATCTTGTAGCGCCGCGCGCGGTACTGCGCGAAGAAGATCAGCGGCACCACCGCGAAGAAGGTGATGTAAATCGCCAGCATCTGGCCCACCATCTCGGCCTGTGTCGCCGGTTCTGAAAACAGCGTGAGCCCGAAGTAGAACAGGATCATCTGAACGATCCCGAGGTATACGGCCAGGATGACGATGGCCATCAGGAAACCGATGAATTTTTCGAGGCCCGTGCCGGTGTATTCAAAGGCATCGCCCTGCCCGACCACCGAAGACCAGATATATTTGCGAATCCGCGTCTTGGCCCAGAAACGATAAATGCCCAGTGTTATGGCCGTCAGCAGGGCCGTCTTGAACGCGAGGTTGAAAAGCGGTTTTCGCTCTCCGTGGTACTCGCCCGAAATACTGTGCTGAACCTCTGGCATCGGTGCACCCTCTTCTTGAAAAGCAATGGCTTGATTGAAATGTCGCGGCAACGTCAAGCGCGCCGATTATGCCCCATCCTTTTGGCAAAGCAACGTTTCGCGGTAAAGCCAATATCGCCGCAGGCAATCGCCTCAGACCGGCGCCGCCAGATCCAGCGCATCGGCAAAGCCCTCGGCATCCGCGCCCTCGTCAAAGCTCCGCTGCTCGATGAAATTCAACTCGTCAGCATTGTGAACGGTGATGGAGTCCACGATTTGATGAAGTATCGGCTGAATGACCCAGACCAAGGCCAGAGAACTGATCACCGCCGTTGCCAAAAGATAGCCCGCGATCACCAAAATGACGCCAATGAAGATCGCCCCCTGCCCCATGAGGACCGCAGGCATCATGGCAAAGAAAATTCCGGCGCCCAGCGCGCCATAGACCGCCGCCGAGATCAAAAGCACCGCCAGCGCCCCAAGAAACACCGTGGCGACAAGCGCCGTGGTGTCGATCTCGGCCTCGAAATGGATATTGCCGTCCAGCGCCTTGGTATTCGTCAAATAGGCAAAGGATTTGACACGGTAGAGCACGATCCCCGCGATAAACCAGAAATAGCCCAGCCCAGCCATCAAGGCCCCTTCCTGCGGCAGGTTCATCATGGCGGCCAGCGCCCCGCCGCCCAGCATGATCAAAAGGCCCAGATAGATATGCCCCATCATCGGCAAAAGCGCGGTCCATTTGCCGCCCTGCTGGAACGGCGCATCCCCGTACCAGCTTCGGTCGGTCACATACCGCTCAAGCCGGAAGGTCTGCCATGGCAGCAAAAGCCCCAGGCTCAGGATCGACACCATCCAATGAAACATCGCCAGCGCGGCATATCCCCATGCGCCTTTTTCCGCACCAAAGCGGATGCCGCGCCACCGGGTGCGGGCCAGTTTATAGCGCCGTGCCCGGTACTTGGCGAAAAAGACCAGTGGCAAGACGGCAAGCACCGTGATGAGTAGAGCCGCGGATTGCATCGCGGCCTGCTCGGTGGTCTGCGGCTCTGTGAAAAGCGTGAGGCCTAGGTAATAAAGGCCCATTTGCACGACCCCGAGGTATATGGCCAGCACCACCACAGCGACGAGAAAGCCAAGGAATTTCTCAAGCCCCGTACCGGTATACTCAAGGCTGTCACGCCCATCGCTGATGGATGACCAGATATAGCGCCGCAGGCGCGTCTTGGCCCAAAACCGGTAGATGCCGAACGTCAGCGTCGTCAAAAGGGCGGTCACAACCGCGATATTGAACAGGGGTTTTCGTTGGCCCGCATAGTGACCTTCCAAAGTTTCTTTGGTTCCAACCGAATTAACCGACATCATCGCAGGACCTCAACGCTGGGCTGAACATTCTCTTTGCTACGCCCGGGGCGCCGTTGAAAACTGCTCAACCTTTGCGTTAAATTTGAGGCGATATATCGGCCTTATCTGGGATGTTCCATGTCAGCCGCCCAGAACCTTGGGCCAGTTCGCGTTGCCCTTGGCGACATTCCCCGGAATATCACCCGACCAACGCCGGCGCACCGATTTGTTGTAATTCAGGTAGAGCTTACCATCGTGGATGGTCCAGGCATTCCGGTCGCCATGCGCCGTATAGCCCTGCGAGACAGCATAGGAACAGTATCCGCCAAACTGTGGCGCGTATTTTTCGGGGTCGGCCTCGAAGGCCGCCTTGTTCTCGGCATTGGCAAAACGCCACTTGGCCCCGTCCCACTCCGTCACGTACTCACCCGAGCCACGAACACCGTTATCCCCGGCCTCCAGTCCGAAATAGGCCACCACATCCGCGCCATCGGCGGCATAATCGTCATTCATGTACCAATAGGGCTCATCCGCCATGGCCCGCTGCGCCACCAGAGCGGCCGCCCCACTCATCAATAATACCCGCCGTGTCAAAAGCATCGCAAACCCTCCCTGCGTGTGCTGCCACAGAGTTAGGCACTGCCGCCCTTCACCACAAATCAAACTCAGGTGAAGCGATTGTCACGTGGGAAGCCGCGCGGCGCCATCCGGCCCGTCCCCGCCCGCTTGCCCATCCATTCGGCAAGCTCGGTTTCGGTCCGGGTCCGCCCTGCCGGATCACGCCAGCTCAGCCCATCAGCAAGGGTAAAGGTGGTGGCATCGCTCAGGCCCCCATCCTTGTACTTCTGCAACCGCACGCCCTTGCCACGGCCCATCTCGGGCAGTTCTTCCACCGGGAAGACCAGAACCTTGCGGTTTTCGCCCACACAGGCCACGTGATCACCCGCCACAGGCGTACAGACCCGCGCCGTCACATCGCCACGCACATTCAAAACCTGCTTGCCGGTCCGGGTCTGGGCCAGCACATCGTCCTCGTTCACAACAAACCCATCCCCCGCCGAGGAGGCCACCAACAGCTTGCGCCCCGGCTTGTGAATGATGAGGTCCACAATCTCGGCCTCATTGGGCAAATCCACCATCAGGCGCAGGGGTTCGCCCATGCCGCGCCCGCCGGGCAGGTTGGCCGCCGACAGGGTATAGAACCGCCCGTTGCTGCCAAAGACCAACAACCGGTCGGTGGTCTCCGCATGGAAGATAAACCGCCCCTCGTCGCCATCCTTGAACTTCAACTCGCGGTTCAGGTCGATATGCCCCGACATCGCCCTGATCCACCCCATCTTGGAGCAGACCACCGTGATCGGCTCGCGGTCGATCATCGCCTCAAGCGGCACCTCTTCCACTTCGCCCGCTTCCGAGAACTGGGTGCGGCGTGCGCCGACGTTCACATCGTCCAGAATGTAATCCTTGCCAAAGGTCTTTTTCACCTCGCGCAACTGCTCGGCAACCTTGCCCCATTGCAGGGTTTCATCCTCAAGCAGGTCTTCCAACTCGGCCCGCTCGGCCATCAGCGCGTCGCGCTCCTTGATCAGCGCCTCTTCCTCAAGCCGCCGCAAGGACCGCAGGCGCATGTTCAAAATCGCCTCGGCCTGCACATCCGACAGCCCGTTTTCCCGGCCCGCATAGCTGTGCGGCACGGCGCGCTCGGGCGCGCTTTCGGACAGAACGCCGGTGGCCTCCATCTCGGGGTCAGCCACCAGCACAAGCGATTTCACATCGACCCCCGCCAAGGGCGAGCGATACTCGCTCTCGTTCATGGCACGGCTCAGGGTGGATTGGTGCACATGGCTCCAATCCTCATACATCAAGGCCACCTTGGGGTCGTCGTCATAGCGGATGATCTCAATCACCCGATCAAGGTTCAGGAAGGCCGTGATAAGCCCCTGCAAGACCTCCAGCCGGTGGTCGATCTTGGCCATCCGGTGGCGGCTGCGGCGGATCAGAACCTCGCGCCGGAAATCGAGGAAGGCGCGCAGTACTTCCTTGAGGCTACAGACTTTCGGCGTCACCCCGTCAATCAGCACGTTCATGTTCAGGCTGAACCGCACCTCAAGGTCCGAGTTGCGGTAAAGCATCCCCATCATAACCTCGGGGTCCACGTTCTTGGAACGCGGCTCAAGAATCATCCGGACATCGTCGGCGCTTTCATCGCGAACATCGGCAAGGATCGGAACCTTCTTGGTCTGGATCAACTCGGCGATCTTCTCGATCAGCTTGGACTTTTGCACCTGATAGGGAATCTCGGTGACAACCACCTGCCATTGCCCACGGCCAAGGTCCTCCACCTCCCATTTACAGCGCAGGCGGAAGGCCCCGCGCCCGGTGCGATAGGCCTGCGCGATATTCTCGGGCGGCTCCACGATCACGCCGCCAGTGGGGAAATCGGGACCGGGAATATAGTTCAAAAGCGTGTCGTCGCGGGCATCGGGCGTCTTGATCAAATGCAGGCAGGCATCGACCAATTCGCCAATATTATGCGGCGGAATGTTGGTGGCCATCCCCACGGCAATCCCGCTTGACCCATTGGCCAACAGATTGGGGAAGGACGCGGGCAAAACCGCCGGTTCGGTCAGCGTCCCGTCATAGTTTTCCCGAAAATCCACGGCGTTTTCGTTCAGGCCCTGCAACATCGCCTCGGCCACGGCGGTCATCCGCGCCTCGGTGTAGCGGCTGGCCGCCGGGTTGTCGCCGTCGATATTGCCGAAGTTGCCCTGCCCGTCGACCAACGGATAGCGCACGGCAAAATCCTGCGCCAAGCGCGCCATGGCATCGTAAATCGCCGCATCCCCGTGCGGGTGATAGTTCCCCATCACGTCGCCGCTGATCTTGGCGGACTTGCGGAACCCCCCGGTGCTGCTCAGCTTCAGCTCGCGCATGGCGTAAAGAATCCGCCGGTGCACGGGCTTCAACCCGTCGCGCGCATCAGGCAGCGCGCGGTGCATGATCGTGCTCAGGGCATAGGTCAGGTAACGTTCGCCAATCGCCCGGCGGAGCGGTTCCGACACAGCCTCGGGGCCGATATTGGGGTCATCCAGCAAATCACTCATAGATGCTGTGATACCGCCCCCGCGAATCTAGGTAAAGCGCATTGGAGGGAAAGAATCTGCCTTTTCCCATGAAGTGAAAGGGCGAATCGTGTAAACTCATCTTCGTTGGTAATTTGTGTGTGTATCCGGGGGGACGCGCGATGTGGCGCTTTATCGTCATCAGCTTTGCCTTTTTAGGCTTTTCTTTTTACGAACTGAGCGGCGGGGCCGATTACAAGCCTGCGACCAATTCCATTCAGGTGCGTGCTCAACTGAACAACGAGCGCCCGAAAATGCGCCCTGTGAAGGTGGATGTCACCCGCCTTGCCGACACCGGCGAGCCGCTTGAAGATGAAACCGTGACCCGCTCCATCACGTCCCTTTCGGATTTGGACCTCTCCGGCGGTCAGCGGTTCGAGATCACTTTGGCCAGCGTCGATGGCGCAAAGGCCAAACCGGCCAAGGCAGTGGCAAAACCCGAACCCGCCACCGAAAGCTCCGAGACGGAAACCACCCTGCCCGATCACGTGGCCAAGGCCGTCGCCTCGGTCAGCCTTGCAGGCACCGCAGCCGATACCGTCGACCAAGCCACCCTCGCCACCACTCCGGACGCCGAGGTGGACTTGCCGCAACGCGACATTCGCCGCGTGACAGGCACTGTCGTCAACATGCGCGGCGGCCCCGGCACGAAATATGACCGCATCGGCAAGCTGCGCAAGAATGACGAGGTGGTCATCCTGCAAGAGCCCGGCAATGGCTGGATCAAGCTGCGCGTGGTTGAAACCGGCCGCGTCGGCTGGATGGCCGATTGGCTGGTCACCGCCTCAAACTGATTGCATCGCGCTCAGGCGCAGGCCATAGCTTGCGCCATGAGCGCGAAAACCATTCTCATCACCGGCTGTTCCTCCGGTATCGGCCATGACGCGGCCCACGGGCTGCGCGACCGTGGCTGGCGTGTCTTCGCCGCCTGCCGCAAGGCGCAAGATTGCGACCGCCTGCGCACCGAAGGCTTCCACAGCCCGCGCATGGATTACAACGACGAAGACAGCCTGCGCGACGGTCTGACCGAAGTGCTCGACGCCACCGGCGGCACGCTTGACGCGCTCTTCAACAACGGGGCCTACGCCATCCCCGGCCCGGTCGAAGACATGCCCACCGAGGCCCTGCGCACCATCTTTCAATCCAACCTGATCGGCTGGCACGACCTGACGCGCCAAGTTATCCCGGTGATGCGCGCCCAAGGGCATGGCCGGATCGTGCAATGCTCCTCGGTTCTGGGCTTCATCGCCATGAAATGGCGCGGCGCTTATGTCTCGACCAAATTCGCCCTCGAAGGCCTCTCCGACGCCCTGCGCCTTGAAATGGCCGACACAGGCATCAAGGTCTCGATCATTGACCCCGGCCCGATCGAAACCGATTTCCGCAAAAACGCGATCAAGGAATTCGAACGCTGGATTGACTGGGAAAACTCGGCCCGCGCCGACCAATACCGCGCTGACCTCCTCACCCAGCTTTACGAAGGCAGCAGCGGCGGCCCGCAATGGCCCGCCTCTGCGGTCACGAAAAAACTGATCCACGCGCTTGAACACCCGCGCCCCAAACCTCGCTATTACGTCACCACCCCAACCTATGCCATGGGCGTGGCCCGCCGTATCCTGCCCACCCGCACGCTAGATTGGCTCCTGTCCAAAGCGTAAGGCCCCGCGTCATGATTTCTCTTTCGCTTTCCGGCGCAAAGGTCCTACATGGCGCGTGACAAACAAAAAGGATAACCGCGATGATGAATGATCCCGTTTTCCTTGTGGCCGCGGCGGCGATGCTGGCGGTCGTGGTAATTCTGGCCATCGGGGTCAGCCACTTCGGCAAGGGCGATATCGAATCCGCCAAGAAATCCAACCGCATGATGAAATGGCGGATCATCATGCAGTTCGTGGCAGTCTGCCTCATTCTCTTCTTTCTCTGGTTCCGCTCGGGGGGTTAAACCATGGTCGTACTCAACAAGATTTACACGAAAACCGGGGATCACGGCGAAACCGCGCTTGGCAATGGCGCTCGGGTGGCCAAGCATTCCATGCGCGTCACCGCCTACGGCACCGTCGACGAGGTGAACGCCACCGTGGGCCTTGCCCGCCAACACGCCACGGGTGAAACCGACGAGGCCTTGGCCCGCATCCAGAACGATCTTTTCGATCTGGGCGCTGACCTCTGCCGCCCCGACATGGAAAAGGACGCCGAGGCCGAATACACGCCGCTGCGCATCACCGACACGCAAGTATCGCGCCTCGAATCCGAAATCGACGCGATGAACGCCGCCCTTGAACCCCTGCGCAGCTTCATCCTGCCAGGCGGCACGGCGCTTGCCGCACAGCTTCACCTGTGCCGGACCGTTTCGCGCCGGGCCGAACGCCTTTCGGTGGAACTGGCCACCATGGAACAGGTGAACCCGGCGGCGGTGAAATACCTCAACCGCCTGTCCGATTGGTTCTTCGTGGCCTCCCGGGTATCGAACGACAACGGAAAAGACGATGTCCTTTGGCAGCCCGGCGCGAACCGCTAAGCGCCCCCGGGCCGACACATTCTTGAAAGATTTTTGCGTTCAATACGGAAACGCGACGTCGCAAGACGGTAACGTGACGATTTTGCCCTGTTTCACGCTGTAACAAGGCTATATCAACGCTCAAGAGAGCTTGGGAGAGTCGCATCGCGGCTCTCCGTCAATTTAAGGGAGACCATGCAAATGAAGGTTCTAGTGCCTGTCAAACGCGTGATCGACTACAACGTGAAGGTCCGCGTTAAGGCGGACGGCAGCGGTGTCGATCTTGCCAACGTCAAAATGTCGATGAACCCCTTCGACGAGATTGCCGTCGAAGAGGCCATTCGCCTGAAAGAGGCCGGCAAGGCCGACGAAGTGATTGCCGTATCCATCGGCGTCAAGCAAAGCCAGGAAACCCTGCGTACCGCTTTGGCCATGGGTGCCGACCGCGCGATCCTCGTGGAAGCCGCCGATGACGTGCACACCGATATCGAACCTTTGGCCGTCGCCAAGATCCTTGCCGCCGTCGTCAAGGAAGAAGAGCCGGGCCTCGTGCTCTGCGGCAAACAGGCGATCGACAACGATATGAACGCCACCGGGCAAATGCTCTCGGCGCTTCTGGGTTGGTCTCAGGCGATGTACGCCAACAACGTGGACGTCGACGGCGACAACGCCGTTGTCACTCGCGAAGTGGATGGCGGCTTGCAAACCATCAAGGTCAAGATGCCCACCATCATCTCCACCGACCTGCGCTTGAACGAACCGCGCTATGCGTCGCTGCCCAACATCATGAAGGCCAAGAAAAAGCCTCTGGATGAGAAAACCGCCGCCGACTACGGCGTCGACGTCAGTCCGCGCCTCGAAATCGTCAAGACCGACGAGCCCGAGGCCCGCAAGGCCGGTGAAATCGTCGGTTCGGTGGACGAACTGGTTGCCAAACTCAAAGAAGCGGGGGCCGTATAATGTCTGTTCTTCTGATTGCTGAAGTGAATGATGGTGCTCTGGCCGTCGATGCGACCGCCAAGGCCGTGACCGCCGCCTCGAAACTGGGCGATGTCACCGTTCTGTGCGCCGGGGCCACCTGCTCGGGTGCTGCCGATGAAGCCGCCAAGATCGACGGTGTGGCCAAAGTGCTCTGCGCCGAGGATGATCTCTATGGTCACCGCCTGGCCGAGCCTGTGGCCGCCCTCATCGCTTCGCTGGCTGGCGACTACAGCCACATCGTGGCCCCCGCCACCACCGACGCCAAGAACATCCTGCCCCGCGTTGCGGCGCTTCTGGATGTCATGGTGCTGACCGATGTGTCGGGCGTCGTCGATGCCGACACCTTCGAGCGTCCGATCTACGCCGGTAACGCCGTGCAGACCGTGAAGTCGAAAGACGCCAAGAAGGTCATCAGCTTCCGGACCTCCACTTTCGATGCCGCAGGCATGGGTGGCTCAGCCTCGGTCGAAACCATCGGCGCAGGCGACAACCCGGGCCTCTCCGAATGGGTCGAAGACAAGGTGGCCGAATCCGATCGCCCCGAACTCACTTCGGCGGGTGTCGTGGTCTCCGGTGGTCGCGGCGTCGGCTCGGAAGAGGACTTCGCCCTGATCGAAAAGCTGGCCGACAAACTGGGTGCCGCCGTTGGCGCCTCGCGCGCCGCTGTCGACTCGGGCTTCGCCCCGAACGACTGGCAGGTGGGCCAGACCGGCAAAGTTGTCGCGCCAGAGCTCTATATCGCGGTTGGCATCTCGGGGGCGATTCAGCACTTGGCTGGCATGAAGGATTCGAAGATCATCGTCGCGATCAACAAAGACGAAGAAGCGCCGATCTTCCAGGTGGCCGATTACGGCCTC
>NZ_CAJXNN010000059.1 GCF_913057115.1 uncultured Roseovarius sp. | reverse complement strand
TTCAGCACGAACATCATCGGCCCCGGTTGCAGACCATGGATCATGAAGGCCCCGATGATGATCGCGGTGATCACATCACCGGGCACGCCCAGCGCCAGAAGCGGAATAAGCGTGGCACCGGCCACCCCGTTGTTGCCCGCTTCCGAGGCGGCAACGCCTTCCACTTCGCCCTTGCCGAAATTGGCCTTGTCCTTGGATTTCCGCCGCGCCTCCGAATAGCTCAAAAACGCCGAGGGCGCCGCGCCGATACCCGGGATCGACCCAAGGAACACCCCGATCAGGCTGCCCCGCACGATCGACCGGAAACTCTTTTTGTAATCCGCCAAACTCACCCAGTTATTGCCAAGGCTCCGCGCCTTGCCCAGATGCGCCGTCGGATGCCAGACCATCGCCAAAACCTCGGGGATGGCAAACAACCCGATCAACACGGCGATAAAGTTCAACCCGCCCATCATGTTCGGATCGCCAAAAGTGAAGCGATTGGTCCCATAGACCAGATCAAGCCCCACGGTGGCCAAGAGAAGCCCCAGAATGGCCGACAGCGCCCCGCGCAACAGGCTGTCCCCCGACACGCCCGCAATGATGGTCAGCGAAAACAGGATCAGGGTGAAAAACTCCGGCGGGCCAAAGCTTAACGCGAAAGAGGCCAGCCACCCTGCAAAGACAATGAGCGCAAGGTTGGAAATCAGGTCAGCGGTACAAGACGCCCAAAGCGCCATGCCCAGCGCGCGCCCCGCCTCGCCACGCTCAGCCATTGGGTAGCCATCAAGGATCGTGGCCGATGACGCGGGCGTGCCCGGCGTCTTGATCAGGATCGCGGGAATACAGCCGCCGAAAATCCCGCCCTTGTAGACCCCCAGTAACAGCAAAATCCCGGTAATCGGCTGCATCGCGAAGGTAAACGGCAGCGTCAAGGCCACCGCCATGGTGGCCGACATGCCGGGAATGGCCCCACCAATCACACCAATCACCACGCCGCCTGCCAGCGCCAGGAACGACTCGATATTGGCGACCAGCGAAAGCCCCGCCATCAGGCTGTCGATAAAACTCATGGCAGCCTCACGAAATTGCCCTGCGGGATCGCAACCCCCGCCACATGCGCGAAAAAGGCATAAAGCGCCAAGGGAATGACCACCGCACAGATCACCGCCGCCACCGGATGGCGCGTCTTGACCAGAAAGGCGGTCAGCGCAAAGCACAGCATCGAGGTCCAGACCATGCCAAGACGTGGCAACAAGACCATTGTGCCCGCCATGATCAGGGCCATCCCCAACAGCCGCACCCAAGCGCCCATGCCCTCGTCATGCGCCTCTGTGGCGTCTTCCGATGGCCCCTCGGCCATTCGAAACCCTGCCGCGATCAGGCCAAGGCCCACCACGCCTGTGCACCCGGCCAAGACATAAGGCCAGAACACCGGCGACAGGAACACATTCTTGATATTGCTCGGGGCGGCCACCCAATTGGGGATCGCCACGAAAACCAGAAACGCCGAGGCCAGACAGGCCCCAATCCCAAGCTGCATTTGTAGGCGACGCTCGCTCACCTGCCCCTCCCTCATGGGTCATGCACCGGGCCATCACAGGCCCGGCGCGGTATCATGTCAAGCGTGTTGGCGAAGGCCTAGCCTTCGATGCGCATACCCAACTCGTCCACAAGGGCACGGAAGGTATTGTACTGGGTCTCGATGAACTCATTGGCCTCCGCCGGATCCATCAGGCGAATGACCGAGCCACGCGCCGTCATCTTCTCAAGGAAGCCTTCATCGGCGGTGGCCTCTGCCATCCACTCACCCCACTTGGCGGCTACATCATCCGGCAGGCCGTCCGGCCCGGCAATCCCGGTCCAGCCGACCAGTTGGTGCAGCGCGGGCTTGTCCAGATCGGCTGCGGTCGGCGCGTCAAACCCCGGCACCGGCTCCGCCGTGGTGACCATCAGCACCTTCAGCTGATCATTGGCCACGAAGCTCGCCAAGGCCGAAGAGTTGGTGCAGATAAAGGTCGCCGTGCCATTCAAAACGGCCGTCGCCGCCGCACCGCCACCCTTCAGCGGAATATGCGTCGCCGCCTCAAGCGGGTTCTCGATGCCAAACTCCTTGAGCACCATCGCCCCCGCCAGATGCAAAAGCGAGCCAACGCCGGATGAGCTGTAGGTCACCCCACCTTCGCCCACCTTGGCAATCAGGTCCTCCATGCTCTCGATCCCCGACGAGGGGTTCACCGCGCAGGCCACCGGGTTGATCTCATAGACCGTCACGAAGCGGAAATCATCCAGCGTGTAAGGCAGCGTCGCCTTCATCGCCGGGTTCACCGAATGCGAGCCGACGCGCGCGAACAGCATCGTGTAGCCATCCGCCTGCGCGTTCTGCACGGTGACCGATCCCGTGGCCCCGCCCGCGCCGGTCACATTGGCCATGACCAAGGGCTTGCCCACCGCGTTGCCCAAAGGCTCGGCAATGGTGCGCGCGGAAATATCCGTCGCCCCACCCGCGCCGTAGGGGATCACCATATTTATCGGCCGCTCGGGGTATTCCGCGAATGCCGCCGTCGCCGTCAGCCCGGCCACCATGGCCCCGGCTGCAAGGATTGATTTGAATGTCATGTCGTCCTCCCTTTTGTCGTCTTCTGTTGGTCCGGGCTCGGTATTTTTTGCTTTTTCAGCCGCCCTTGACTTCGGTATATCGTTAAGGCCAACTTTATAGAAGTAATAATCACTTACCAAAACAGTTAGCATTGCTAACAAAAGGAGCCCAACTTGTCGATCCGTATGCTACGCACCCTGATCGCCGTTGACGAACACAAAACCTTCAGCGCCGCCGCCGAGGCGGTGCATGTCACTCACGCCGCCGTCAGCCAGCAAATGCGCGCCCTCGAAGACGAATGGCAAATAAGCCTCTTCGACCGCTCCAAGCGCACCCCCGAACTGACGCCCACAGGCCGCGCCATCGTCGCCAAGGCCCGTGACGTGGTGCGCGCCTACGACAATCTCGTACCCTCGGTGGTCAATGCCGATGCCCTGCAAGGCGATGTCGCCCTCGGTGCCGTTCCCACAACGCTGACGGGGCTTATCCCGCTGGCCATCTCGCGGCTCAAGGCCGGGTTTCCCGACCTGCATGTTCAGGTGAACCCGGGCCTGACCAATCCGCTCATGTCCCGCATCGAGCGCGGCACGCTCGACGCCGCCATCGTCTCACGCCCGCCAGTCATCCCGCCGGGCTTCGAATACCGCCACATCGCCGATGAACCGCTGCAGTTACTGGCCGCCAAGGGCACCACCTGCGACGACCCGCTCGACCTGCTGGCCACACGCCCCTTCATCCGGTTCAACCGCGATGCCGTGGTCGGCCAGATGATCGAGGGCTGGCTGCAACGCAAAGGCATCCGCGTGCAGGAAAGCATGGAACTCGACGGGCTCGAGGCGATCTCAAGCATGGTCTACGCCAATCTCGGGGTCTCCATCGTCCCGGCCAGTTGCGTCCCCTCGCAACATCCCATCCCGATTGAACGCTTCCCCCTCGGGGACGATGCCCCGGTCCGCGATCTGGGCCTGATCTACCTGCGCGACAGCCTCCGCACGCGCGTCATGCAAGAAATCGAGCGCGCGCTGCTCGATAGCGCCGGCATCACCACGGATGCCGAGGGTGTCGCATGACATCGCAAACCCTGCTCATGGTCATCCTCGGTGCCGCGGCGGGCGGCTTCATCAACGGTCTGGCCGGCTTCGGCACGGCGCTCTTCGCCCTTGGCTTCTTCCTCACCGTGATGACCCCGCCCGAGGCCGTCGCCATCGTCGTCATCCTGTCGGTCACCAGCGGGTTGCAAGGTCTCTGGATCGTCCGCCACGCCATCTGGGATCAACCCCGCCGCATGTTTCGCTTCATGGGGCCGGGGGTGGCCGGTATCCCGCTCGGCATCGCCGCCCTCGCCGTGATTGACGCGGCCAGCCTCAAACTGGTCATCGCGTCCTTCCTGCTGATCTATGGCGGGTTCTTCAGCCTGCGCCGCGCCCTGCCCAAGTTCGACCGCCCCACCCCCGTCATCGACATGACCGTGGGCTTCGCCGGTGGCATCCTTGGCGGCGCGGCCTCGCTCTCGGGCGCGCTGCCCACGATGTGGTGCTCCATGCGCCCATGGCCAAAGGCCGAAACCCGCGCCGTGCTGCAACCTTTCAATGTGGTCATCCTTGGCCTGACCGCGCTGATGCTCTGGTGGCAGGGGGTCTACACGCGTGAGGTGCTGATCAATCTCGCCGTAGCTATCCCTGCCGCCCTGCTATCGGCGCAAATCGGCATCAGTGTCTTCCGCCGCCTCTCCGATGACCTCTTCCGCAGGCTCCTGATCTCGATGTGCCTGCTATCCGGCATAATCCTGATGATAAGGGCGCTGGCATGACAATAGAGCACATCCAAACCCGCGTCTTCCGCGCCCCCACCCCGCGCCCCGTCGCCACCTCCTTTGGCGTGATGCGCGACCGGCCCGCCGTGTTTGTCCGCCTCACCGCGCACGACGGCGCCTTCGGCTGGGGCGAGGTCTTCGCCAATTGGCCCGCCGCCGGGGCCGAACACCGCGCGCATCTGCTGATCCAAGACATCGCCCCACTGGTCCTCGGCCAACCCTCCGACGACCCGGAACAACTCTGGCATGATCTCACCC
Organism: uncultured Roseovarius sp.; assembly: GCF_913057115.1. GTDB lineage: Bacteria > Pseudomonadota > Alphaproteobacteria > Rhodobacterales > Rhodobacteraceae > Roseovarius. The sequence goes on along the minus strand of NZ_CAJXNN010000059.1, from coordinate 8,870 downwards.
GCAAGACCCACATTCGCGCCCTGCAATGCGGCGAATGGGGGCCATTTGCCCAAGTGCTCGCCGGGCTGGATACCGCTTGCCACGATCTTGCCGCCCGCCGCGCGGGCCTGCCCTTGGCCAAGGCCCTGAACCCACAGGCCGCCACATCTGTCCCGGTTTACGCCAGCGGTATCAAGATCACCGACGCACAGGCCGAAATCGCCTCCGCCCGCGCCCAAGGCATCCGCGCCTTCAAGGTCAAGATCGGCTTCGACATGGCAAGCGACCTCGCCACGCTGGAAACGCTCTGCGCCGACCTGCAAGAAAATGAACACCTGTTCACCGACGCCAATCAGGCATGGGACGTGACGACCGCCATGCAGTTCATGCAAGCGGCCAAAAACCTCCCCCTCGGCTGGCTGGAGGAACCCATCCCAGCCGACGCCCCCATCGCCGATTGGGAAACCCTCGCCGCCATGGGCCATCCCCCCTTGGCAGGCGGTGAAAACATCACCGGGATCGAGAATTTCAAAGCCGCCACCGCGCGCCTCACCTACATCCAACCCGATGTCGCCAAATGGGGCGGGGTCACGGGCTGCTATGCGGCCGCGCAAATCATCACCCAAGCGCACCGCACCTATTGCCCGCATTTCTTGGGCGGCGGCTTGGGCCTTCTGGCCTCCGCCCACCTCTTGGCAGCAACCGGCGGCAACGGCCTTCTGGAACTCGACATCAACGCCAACCCCCTGCGCGATGATCTGCTCCCTCAAGGCACGCTGCAGGGCGGCGAATTCCATATCCCCAACACCCCCGGCCTTGGAATTGAGACCCTCCCGGACAGCCTCACAGACTTCGAAACGCTCAATCTGGAAACCGCCCCGTAGGGTGCGCATCTATGCGCACCACCAACCGTTTTCTTCAAAAGAAAACGGACCGAAATCTTTTCAAGATTTCGACCCAGCGTCAAACTGGACACAGCCCCCCAAAACCCCTCCTATGCTGGCTAAAGGAGACACCCGTGACCGCACCCAGTAAAGCAGACATCATCAACCTCGTAAGCCAACGCGCCAAAAATCGGATCAAGGGCAGCGTGCGGCTTGAGATGCCGGGCACGGCAACGCTCTATGTGGACGAAACCGGGGCGATCGAAAGCGATCAACCCGCCGACATAACCCTGACGGCAGAGGCCAGTGTTTTCCACGATATCGCCACGGGGCAAAGGAACCCCGCAAAGGCCTTCATGATGCGACAACTTAAAGTCGATGGAAATCCGATGAAGGCGCTCAAGATCGGCGAAATCCTCAGCACGTCAGATTGAAGCCTTCCGTCTTGCAACTCAGGCACCCGCCAAAGGCGCACCGCGTGTTGCGGGCAAGCCAGTGAACCCTCGCCTGCAAAGCAGCCAATTGCTTTGTCGTTCTTCCGGCCTCCCACGTCGCGAAGAAGCCCGTAAGGGCTGATGAGCGCGCCGCGAATCCGTACAAAACTCGCGTAGGTTTCGTACGTTTTGCACCGCGCGCCCTGTTAATTTCGGGGGGTGCCGTGAAAAATACCGACGCGATACCGACGTGAAACCGACGCGATACAGACAGGGGGTTTTCCTTGTTAACCAGAGGCTTGGCCCCGATTCGGCCCCGTGGTTAATCCTCCACGAAAACCTCCACCTCATGCGGCGCGTTATTGGCAAAGCCCGACAGGTTCCATTCGGCCTCCATTGGCTGCACATTGCCCGCCGCATCCGTCGCCCGACAGGCCAGCACATAATGCCCCGGCTGCGCGTCCCAGTCCAAAGACCACCCGGCCCAAGCATAGCGCCCCAAGGGCTTTTCCACCTTGGCCGCGTGCCATTTTTCCCCAATGCGCACCTCGACCTTGTCCACCGGCACGCCCGCGCCCGACCACGCCCGCCCTTGCAGCCTCACAAGCCCCGGCGACAGCCGCCGCTTGCGGGTGATCCAATCCGGCACCCCCGGCGGCACCATCAGGGATTTCACCCTGATCTCGGTCACAGGCGCGCCCAGTTCCTCCGCCGTCTGGCGAAAACGATAGGTGCCAACCTGTTGAAAACCTTGATATCTTTCAGTCATCGCCGTGACACGGGTCAGCCATTTCACACTGGCCATCCCATACCACCCCGGCACGATCAATCGCAGTGGCGCGCCATGTTGCGGCAACAAGGGCTGGCCGTTCATCTCATAGACCAACAGTACATCCAGATCGGCCAATTCCTCGGGCGTCAGGCTCCGACCAAAGGCATGGCCCACCCCCTTGTCATATCCGAAATCCGCGCCCTCAAAGGCGAAATCGACAACGCCCCCCTGCGGCTTGGCCCGCGCGATCAGGGGAGCAAGCGGCGTGCCGGTCCACTCCGCCGTGCCCACCGCCTCATAGGCCCAAGGCATTGAAAAGGCTCGCGGTTCCATGCCCGTCCGGCCATTGCCGGCACATTCCATGGTCACCGGCATGGTTACCTGTGGCTCGGCCTTGATCTCCTCAAGGCTCATCTCAAAGGGCGCGTCAAACGCCCCATCGAACACCAACCGATGCGCCCCTACCTCCAACAAAGGCACATCGAAATGGGTCAGCAAATAATGCGCCCCAACAGGCGTGATATCCAGCGCCAGCATTTCCAGAAAGGCACCCGAATTGCGGTTGGCCAAGCCCACCTCGGCGGCCGAGAACACCCCCGGTTCCGTCACCTCGCGCCCATCCTCTCCGTCAAAGGGGTTCCCACTCATCCGATCACCTCATCGCTGCGGTCATCGGTCTCGCCATAGCGTCGCAAAACGGCGGGTTTGGTGCCTTCGTAAACATGCTCCAAGTTCTTGGTAATCTTGGCATTTTCCCGCTCGAACAGGCAATTGCCCTCCATGTCCGAGGCCACGATAAACGGCCCCATCTTGTTACAGCGAATGACCCACATCGCCTGCGCCAAGCCAAGCTCTTCGTTCCAATGCACGGCCTCCACATTCTCCACCCCGCGCCCCAAAAGCGCGCCGGTGCCATAGCCCACTGTGGACAGGTAAACCGCACCATTGGGCACGAAATACTCCTTGTAGTCCTTGGAACTCATGCCCCCCTTGCCAATGATCAGCTTCGCGCCGGTCTTGGCGATCCACTCGGGCAGCCACTTGGCAAACCGGAACGACGCCGTCGCCGTCACCGCGCCCATGTCAAAACTGCCATCTTCCCGGATCACGGCGGCGGGCGAGCAATGGAAATTCGCCGCGCTTTCCGAGGGCAACTCCATGGGAATATTGGCTTTTTCCTCAAGCGCGCGCATGTAGACACCCTCGCGCGCGGTATACATCAAGCCGTCCAGATACACGATATCACCCAGCCGAAGCTCGGCAATCTCCTCATCCGTCGGCGTTGTGCTTAGCCGGACCTCGCGTGGTTTCATTCCGCCGCCTCCTGTGCCTGCGGGGGCCATTCCACGGTCTCTCGCCGCTGATAGGGCGTGAACCAATCGGGGTCGGTGCGGTATTCCACCCGCCCATCGGGGTAAATCCGCGCCACCGCCCGCCGCGAACTCAGGCAGAATGCATGCACACTCATCTGCATGCCGCCGGTGTGGCAATAGCCCACCTCGATATTGCAATCGATCACCATGTTCTTGCCGACAAAGCCCATGGCCCCCATGCCGATGGAGTTGCCAAGCTCCTTGAACTCGTCCTCAAGCTCGGCAATCTTGGGGTCCGAATTGCGACTGCCCACGGTGCGCAGCACGGCCGCCCGCTTACCCAAAACCATGCAGGTATCTTTCGACCCGCCAAGGCCGATCCCAATAATCGCAGGCTGACAGGCCAAGCCCCGCTTGCCGAAGGCCACCAGCGTATCAAGGTAAAACCGCTTGATCCCCTCGATCCCGTCCGAGGGGAAAAGCATTCGGTAATCGGTGCCGAAAAGCCCGCCCTTATGCACCGTGATCAGGTCGATCCAATCACCCTCTGGCTCAAACCCATACTCGATTTCCGGCGCGCCGATCCCGACGTTGTTGTCATGGTCCGTCCGCCACAGCGGATGCACCCGGTTGGGTCGCAAAGGCACGCCATTGGTGGCACTCGCCGTGGCCCGCCGCAGGGCGGTTTCAAGCGCGCACATGCCGCCCTCAACCTGCGCCTCGTTGCCCATTTTCACATACCACCGCGGCACACCGGTATCGCCACACATCGCGCGGCGATCCTCCTTGGCGGCCTCGTAATTTTCAAGCATGGCCTGCAAAACAAAGGACGAGAGGTCCCCATCCTCGGTTTTCGCCGCCGCCTCCAGCCCGTCGAGATAATCCTGCGGAATTTCGATGGCCGCCTTGTCCATCAGGGTTTCGGCGGTGCTTTGGATCGTGTCGATTACAATCATTGTGCTGCCACCAATGTGTCTGGTTCGCCTACGGGCAAGATGGTCTCACCCGGGCGAACGATGGAAAATTCGACCGCCTCGCGGTCCACCTGCAAGGCGCCATCCACCTGCCGCGCCACTGTGAAATACGAGGTTTCCAAATCCCCTTCCTCGGGGAAATCCTCACGGTAATGCGCCCCGCGCGAGTTTTCCCGCGCCAGTGCCGCCCCCGCGATCACCTCGGATATATCACAAAGCGAGGCCATGTTCAGCCAATCGTGCCATGTCAGGTTGAACGCCCGGGTCTCGCCCGAGACACCCACCTCCATCAAATCGCGGCGGATGGCATCCACCTGCCCCTGCCCGCGCACGATCTTATCGGCCACGCGCATCACGCCCACGTCATCCCACATCACCTCCTGCAAGCGGTCGCGCAGGGGTTGGATGAGGTCCGGCGTCTTGCTGAAGGGCTGCATCGCGCGGGCCACCTCGGCCTCCAGAATCTCAGGGTCCGGGTCGCGCAACGCGCCCATGCTGCGGATATCCGCGCCCATGGTATCGCCTGCGATGCCGCCATAAACGGTGGAATTGGCCACGCCATTGCCGCCCAAACGGTTCGACCCATGCGCGCCGCCGGCATCTTCCCCGGCCACGTAAAGCCCCTCCATCGCGGTGCGCGTATCCACATCCACCACGACACCGCCCATGAAATAATGCGCCGTCGGCACCACCTCGACCTTGCCACCAGCAAGGTCAAACCCGCAATCGGCACAGCGCTTCACCATGCCTTTGAACTTCTCGGCCACGAACTCCGGCCCCAGATGGCTCATCGAGATATAGACACCGCCGTTCTCTGTGGTGTTGCTCTTGCGCATTTCTTCGTAAATGCCACGGCTCACCACATCACGCGTGGCGCGCTCGCCCTTCGGGTCATAATCGAACATGAACCGATGATCGAAACCATTGAGCAACTGGCCCCCGGCCCCGCGCAGCCCTTCCTCAAGCACCGTGCCGGTCATCCGGGTGTGATCCCCCGCCAGCAATCCGGTTGGATGAAACTGCACCATCTCCATATCGCGCAGGGGCAGCCCGGCGCGCAGGGCCATGGCCAGACCATCCATCGTCTTGTCACCCGAGGGCGTGTGATACTTGTACATGGTCGGGCCACCACCCGTGCCCATCAGCACCGTCTTGGCCCGCACCAACCGGAACCGCCCGGTGCGCATGTCGATCATCAACACCCCGGCCAAAGCACTCCCTTCGCGGGTGGGGATCAACCCGATCGCCCGGTGCTCCTGCAATTTCTCGACGGGCCGCGACAGAACCTGCTCCATCAAGCGGCTGATAATCTCGATCCCCGTCAAATCGCCCTTGTGCACCGTGCGGTCAGCGGTCTGCCCGGCAAAGGCCTTCTGATGCAGGCTGCCATCCGGGTTGCGATCAAAGAAACAGCCCACTTCGTTTTCCAACTCGTGGATACGCGTCACCGCCTCCTTGCACAGCCGCCACGCCATGTCCTGATTGGGCAGCCATTTACCGCCCTTGATCGTGTCCATGAAATGTCGCTCAACCGTATCGCCCCCCCCAAGCGCCACGTTATAGCCACCCTGCACCATCCGCGTGCAGCCGCATTTGCCGATCAACCCCTTGACCGCAATGGTGATCTTGGTCCCCTCCGGCGCCGATTGCTGGGCATGCAGCGCGGCGAACAACCCCGCCCCCCCGGTGCCAAGGATCAGGATATCGGTGTCATGTCTGTCGATCTCTGTCGTCATGTCATATCGCATTCAGGAAAAACGTGCCGGAGACCAGCACAGCCACCCCAACCGCCCCCGCGGCAAGGGTCTTTTGCGCGTCACTCCACGGCAGCCACTCCAGCGCCAAAAGGCGCAGACCGCCGAACAGATGCACCGCCAACAGGAACACAAGTCCAAACTCCGCCAGCTTGACCAAGGGTTGCTCGGTCAATTGCAGGAAGCTGTTGAGCTCCCCCGGCGCTGTCACCGCCTTGGCCAAAATCCAGAAATGCACCGGCAAGAACAACGCCAAGGCCAGGCCAGACACCCGGTGCAGCACGAAGGCCAGCCAAAGCGGATGCGCACGCGGCGGGGCCTTCATGCGAAGGTCACGGCCCAGACAGACCGCCCTCCCAACACCAAAAGGCCAAGCGCCACGGCCCACGTAAACGCCTGCAAAGCGCCCCCCTTCAGACCCAGCCACTCATGCACGATCACCCGCAGGCCAATCGCCGCATGCACCGACACGGCCAGCACGAACAGCCCATAAAAGGCAAACCACGCGAAAGACCCCTGCGTGCGGCCCAAAATCTCGTCTACGCTCAACCCGCCCTGAATGGCATAGATCATCACCGCGATATGCCCGATGACCAAGGGTGCCATGATCAGCGCGCTCAACCGCTGCGCCATGTATAGCCGCAGATCAAGCATTCTTCCGCCTCCGAAACACGCGCTTGGCGGTCTCGCGCTTAAGGCCCGCAATCGCCGCCAAGGGGTTCAACTCGTTGGGGCAATACTGCGCGCAACTGCCCATCGAATGACAATTATGGCAGCCGCCCACGCCCGAAACCGCATCGAGAATCGCCTCCGGGTCCGCCTCGCGCTCGTCATTGTAAAGCGTCCAGGCGCGTTGCAAGGCCGCCGGCCCAAGGTAGTCCGGGTTTCCGGACACCGTATCGCAGGCCGCGTAACATACCGCGCAATTGATACATTCGATCCCCGCATTCGCCTGCTGGCGCGCGGAACTATCCGCGTCCACGGCCCGCATCGGATCATGCCGCGTCTCTGAGGGGTGGTGAACGGCCTCCGCCTGAACCCATTTGTCGAAAAACGGGTCCATATCGGCCGCCAAGTCCTTGATCACCGGCAGGTTGCGCAGGGGCTCCACCGTCAGGCTATCCCCCGTCGCCACCTTGCCCACATGGGTCCGGCAGGTCCAACGCGGCACACCATTCACCATCATCGCGCAACTGCCGCACATGCCGACGCGACAGGCATAGCGATAGGTCAGCGTCGGATCGGCATATTGCTGAATCCAGCTAACGACATCGAGAACGGTCTGGCTCTCCTGTCGCGGCACCTCGAAGGTCTCGAACCGCCCCAGGCCTCCGGCACCGCGCCAGACTTCAACCGTCAACTTGCCGTCTTCCACTGACAAGTGGCACCTCCCGAGAATTGGAAATTAGTACTCCCGAGAGTTATAATGTTGAAAATTGCTAACCAAAAGGAATAAGTTCTTACTCAAAATGTAAGTTTTGATTACAGTATTGGCAAGCCCTTGCGCCAGCGGCCCTCATCGAACGGCCATTACGGTGCAGTCGGCTTGGCTAAGAACTTTCTGGGCAACCGACCCCAGAAGCACCCTCTTGAGCCGCCCAAGCCCGCGATGCCCGATGACAATCATATCCGCGCCTACATCCTCGGCGATGCTCAGGATGCCCTCTGCCGGATCATCCACGGTTGAGCGCGTGTCGATTGTCTTGGCGCCCAGCTCCCGCGCCCGATCAGCAGCACGCTCCATGATTTCCTCGCCAATCATGGTGACCAAACGCATCGAGTCCCCCTCGGGCCGAGTGTCGCTAAACAGCCCCAACATCGTATCCGGCACATTCGGGAAATCCACAGGCGCGCGGGTTTTTGCCCCTTCAACCAAATGCTCCACTTCGGCCATTCGCGCCAACTCTTCGGGCGGTCGGCCAAAATGAATGGCATGCGCCACTGTCAAAGGCACCTCGAACTTGGCGGCGATCTCGGCGGCAAGTTCCACCGCCTTCATCGCCGTGTCGGAACCATCGGTCGCTACAAGAACATGCTTGGTCATAGACGAGTCCTCCCTGTACATTCCCGTACAGGCTAGGCAGAGGCGACACCCCAAGCCTTGATATTCGTCAACGACTCATTCCAACCCCGGCTCATCCAACAAATGCCGCCCCGCGCGATCCTCCACCTCAATCACCCAAAGATCAGGATCGAACGCGCGTTGCTTCGTTATGGCCTCGTCCACCGCAGGTTCCCCGCCCTCGGCCAGGGTGACCCAAGTGCGCGCCCCACTCATCAAATCAAAAGACCGCTGAAAGGCCCGCGCCTGCCCATCCAGAGTGTTCAGCTTGACCAGAACAGCACCCGCCGTGTCATCGCCATGCGCCACGACGAAGGCCGGGATGTCCTGCAACCGCAGCCGCGCCAAATAGGCCTGCACCCAGAACTCCGCCGTCAGGCGCGTCACGCGTTGCCGTCCTTGAATTCAAGGCCCATCTCGGAATATCGCTCGGCCTCATCGAGCCAACCGGGCCGCACCTTCACCTGCAAAAACAGATGCACTTTGCGGCCAAGAAACTCTTCCAGTTCCTCCCGCGCCGCCTTGCTTACGGCCTTGATGGTCTCACCCTTCTTGCCCAGAATGATCCCCTTGTGGCCGTCACGGGCAACATAGATCTTCTGGTCAATCCTGGCCGACCCATCCTTGCGCTCCTCCCAGTTCTCGGTTTCCACCGTCAACTGATAGGGCAACTCCTGATGCAAACGCAGGGTCAGCTT
>NZ_CAJXNN010000058.1 GCF_913057115.1 uncultured Roseovarius sp. | reverse complement strand
AACCGTGTCATCACCGCCGCCGATGCTATCGCCATCTACATCGGTGTAGGCGGCGTCGATACTGTCGTCGCCCGCCGTCCCGTCGACTTCGGCACCCGGTTCTTCATAATCGTCGATGCTGAAGGCCGGGTCGCTCGCGGTCACGTCCGGATCGGTGTCATAGTCCAGCGTTTCATAGCTGCGCCCGGCGACCAGCGGCATTTCCGACAGGGTGTAGTACCCGGTTGCCCCGCCGCTATCGACGCGAAAGGTGATGACTTCAAAGGTGTCGCCGGTCACCGTATCGCGCAGGGTCCAGCTCTCTTCGGCATAGACGGGGGCACCGGTCGAACTGCTGCCGCCAACGGAGACATCCGCCGTCGCGCTTTCCCCGCCCGAAAAGTTACTGTCAATGGTTTGACCTTCGATGCCGCTTTCAGGGTCGGTGATGGTGGCCGCGCCCGATGGGCTGGCCTCACCGGTCCATGTGTCCGTACCCCCAATCGTCCGAGACAGAATGAAAAGGGGGTCGTTGTTGTAGATGCTGACCGTATAGGTGGGCATGGCCCTGCTCCTCACTCGAAATGGGCCGCCGATCTTGTGTCAGCGTGCCCACGAGGACGCGTCCTTGCCTTTTGTGTCCTCGTTGTTCTCGAATTGGATACAGACTGTGCATGGCCGGAAAGCGGAACTTTTCTGGCGAATTTAAGATAAATTCAGGCTGGAGTAAGGCAGCCTGTCAGGTCACCGCAGACCTGTGCCGGTAGGCGTCATCGTCCCAAAGGTCATCCGTCATGACCTCGGACACCACTGCGATGGCGCGGTCGATATCGGCCTCGTCCAGATAAAGCGGGGTGATGCCGAAGCGCATGATATCCGGGGCGCGGAAATCGCCGATAACGCCATGGGCAATACAGGCCTGCATGGCCTCATAGCCATGCTCGAAATGGAACGAGACCTGACTGCCGCGCTGATCAGGATCGCGGGGCGAGGCGAGGGTGAGCATGGGGCAGGTGGCCTCGATACCCTTGATAAAGCGCTCCGAAAGCTCCTGCGCGCGGGCATAGACCTCGGCCACCTCGACGCCGTCCCAAACATCCAGCGCCGCCTCAAGGCTGGCCATGGCCAGCACCGGCGGCGTGCCGACGCGCATCCGGGCCACGCCCGGGGCGGCGCGGTAGGTCTGTTCGAACGCGAAGGGCGCGGCATGACCCAGCCAGCCCGACAGGGCGGGTGCAGTGGCCTCGGCTTGGCGCGGGGCGACATAGATGAAGGCGGGCGCGCCGGGCCCGCCGTTGAGGAACTTGTAGGTGCAGCCCACCGCGAAATCCGCCTTGCCTCCGGAGACATCCACCGGCAGCGCGCCGGCGCTATGGGCCAAGTCCCAGATCGCCAAAGCCCCGACCTCATGGGCTTTTTGCGTGAGACGCGGCATGTCGTGGCGGCGGCCGGTGCGATAATCCACTTCGGTCAGCAGCAAGACGGCCACCTCCTCGGTGATTGCCTGTTCGACCTCTTCGGGGGGCACGCAGCGCAGCTCATGGGTTTTGCCCAATGTCTCGATCAGCCCCTCGGCCATGTAAAGATCGGTGGGGAAATTGCCGGTATCCGACAAGATCACCCGGCGGTCGGGGCGCAGGGCAAGGGCGGCGGCCAAGGCTTGGTAGACCTTGATCGACAGGGTGTCGCCCAGCATGACATGCCCCGGCTCGGCCCCGATAAGCCGCCCGATGCGGTCGCCCATCTGCCCCGGTTGTGCCATCCAACCGGCCTTGTTCCAGCCGGTGATCAGCATCTCGCCCCATTCCTCCTGCATCACCTGCGCCATGCGGGTCTTGGCGGCAAGGGGCAGGGGGCCAAGCGAGTTGCCATCCAGATAGGTGACGCCCCGTGGCAGATGGAAGCGGGATTTGGTGGCGGTGAAATCAGGCATCGTTAACCTTTCGCGGCGAATCGGGGGGAGCCCTTGGTTAATAGCAAAAATGACGGGCTGTATCGCGTCGGTTTCACGTCGGTATTGCGTCGGTATTGGTGGCTGTGGAGGCTTTCGTCAACAGGCCGTGCGCCCCCCATCCCCAAGGGACCGCCCACCCGCCCACCCCGGCCCCTTGGGGATGGGGGCAATGAGCGGGCGTCGCGCGTTCGGCAGGCGGGGGCCTCCGGCGGGAGTATTTTGGGAAAGATGAAGGGGTGGGCCGTCAGAGGCCGAGGGCGGCCCGGGTTTTGCGCGGCAGCTTCGCGGCGATCATGTCGTAGGAGGCTTTGATATGCGCCTTGAGTTCCTCATCACTCAGCCCCGGATCGGCGTGGACTTGTAGCCATTTGAGACCGCGCGAGGCCATGTAGGGGGCAGGGCGGATGCCCGGTTGCTCTTGCAATACTTCGAAGGCCATCTCGGAGGCTTTGAAGGTATAGGCATCCTTGCCGTCGTTCCATCCGGCGATGGCAAAGACCTTACCGCCCAGTTTCCAGACATCCGCGCCGCCCCATTGCACCATGTGGGTGGTCTGGGGCAGGGTCGCGCAATAGGTGTTGAAGGCATCGCGAGGCAGCATCAGACCTGACCACCGGCAATCTCGATGCATTGGCCGTTGACGCTTTCGGAGCCCGGCCCGCAAAGCCAAAGCGCGGCCTGCGCCACCTCTTCTGGCGCGATCAGGCGCTGATGGCGGTTCTGGCTGACCATCATTTCGCGCGCCTTGTCCTCGGAGACACCGGCGCGGGAGCTGATGGCTTCGACATTGCGGCTGACGATGGGGGTATCCACGTATCCGGGGCAAAGCGCGTTGAAGGTGAAGGGCTTGCCCATGTAATCCTCGCTGAGGCCGCGGATCAGGCCAACCAGCCCGTGTTTCGAGGCCGTATAGGCCGAGGCCCCCTTGAGGCCACGCAGCCCGGCGATGGAGGACACGGCCACCACGCGGCCCCAATCGGTGCCCAGCATGGAGGATAGGCTTTCGCGGATGGTCCAGAAGGCCCCATCGAGGTTGGTGGCCATGACCCTGCGCCAGAACTCGGTGTCGGATTTCGGCACGCTGCGCCCCTCGGCGATGCCCGCATTGGGCACGCAGATCTGAACCGGGCCACGGGCGGCGACCGCCGACGCGATGCCATCCACCACCTGCGCTTCTTGGGTTACATCCATGGCCAGCGGGTACAGGCCGGGGGTGGCGACCTCCTGCAAAACCTCCAACCGCCGCCCGGTGATGGTGACCTCTGCGCCTTGATTGGCCAAGGCCCGCGCGATGGCCAGGCCAATGCCGGTGCCGCCGCCGGTGACAATTGCGTGTTTCCCACTGAGCATCCCCGCCTCCCTGTTTGTGTTCCCGAACCGTATCGGCTTTGGTGGGTGAGACAAGGGGGAGAATCCGAGCGGCACCCCTAGACATTCACGAAGATGAATGCGTATCCTGCGCCGCAGAGATTTAAGGGAGAGCACCATGAAACCGATTTTCGCAGCGGCCCTCGCGGCGGCGCTGGCGCTTCCGGCGCAGGCATCCGAAGATATCGCCGACCAATACCCGCAGTCCGAGCTTTACGAAAAGCCGGTCGAGGTTATCCCGCATGTCTTTTCCGCCATTGGCGCCACCGCGCCGCCGACCTATGAGAATTCCGGCCACAACAACAACCTGAGCTTTGTCCTGACCGGTGACGGGGTTGTGGTGATCAACGGCGGGGCCTCTTACCGCTTGGCCAAGGCCCTGCATGACGAGATCAAGGCGCTGACCGATCAGCCGGTGAAGCTGGTGATCAATGAAAACGGTCAGGGGCATGCCATGTTGGGCAATTCCTATTGGGCCGAGCAGGGGGTGGATATCCTCGCCCATGTGGATGCCATCCATGAGATCGAGGAAGAGGGCGATTTCATCCTGCAAGGCATGCAGCGTTATAACCGCGACAAGGCCGAAGGGACCACTGTTGTCGTGCCGAACCTAAGTTTCGAGGACCGCCAAGTGGTGGAAATGGGCGATGTGACGCTGGAGGTTTTGCACCTTGGCCCGGCGCATGGCCCCGGCGATACGCAGGTCTGGATACCGCAGTGGGAGATCGTGATTGCCGGTGACATCGCCTTTCACGAACGCATGCCGCCGATTTTCCCCGGCACCGACACCGACGCATGGATCGACACTTTTGACGGGCCTTTCGCCGACCTTGGGGCGACCTACGTCATCCCCGGCCACGGGCATCCGACAAACATGGCGCAGGTCACGCGCTATACCTCGGATTACCTGCGCGACATCCGCGCCAAGATCGGCGAGCATCTGGACAATGGCGGCGAGCTGGCCGATGCCTATTATATCGACCAATCCGAGTGGTCGCATCTGGATACCTTCGAGGAACTGGCCACCAAGAACGCGGGCCGCGTGTTCGAGGAAATGGAATGGGAGTGATCGCCTGTCCGCGCCGCCCGGCGCGGCAATCGCTCCGGGGGAGCGATTGTGGCGATCACGGGCGGAGCCCAGCCTGTCCGCGCCCACGATTTAGGAGTGTTTCATGAAACGATTGAGCCTTGCCACCCTTGCGCTGGGCCTGTGCCTGAGCGCCGCGCCCGTCCTGGCGCAGGATGATCCGGTGCGCGATGCGGTGCTGGATTACATGGATTTCGCCACCTATCACCAAGGGATCATCCAGCCGCAGCAGTTGGATGAAACGGTGTTCGATGTGGCCACCTTTATCGATGCCCGCACGCCCGAGGAATTCGAGGCCGGGCATATCCCCGGAGCCATCAACATTGACTGGCGCGCGGTTCCTGCGGAAATCGCGGATGTTCCGGGCGATATGATCGTGGTCTATTGCAACTCGGGCACGCTATCGGCGCAGGCAGCCTTTGCCGCGCGCCTGATGGGGCATGAGCATGTGGTCATGTTGCAGGGCGGGTTGGAAGGCTGGCAGCGCGACGGGGTTTATAAACCCGAATGATGAAATGGCTGGATATGCCGCCGGTGTGGCTGCTGGGTTTTCTGGCGCTGGCATGGGTGCAGGTGACGCGCTTTGACATGGGGCTGTCGCTTGGCGGGGGCTGGGCAGATTTTCTTGGCGGTCTCTTGGTGGGCGGTGGCCTTTTGCTGATCGCACTGGCGGTGATGGAGTTCCGCAAGCACCGCACCACCCTCATTCCCCATGAAACGCCTGAACGGATGATCCAGAGCGGGATTTTCAGCCGCACGCGCAATCCCATCTACCTTGGCGATGTCATGCTTTTGTCCGGGTTTATCCTGTCGTGGGATGCGGTTTTATCCTTGCCGCTGATTCCCATCTTCATGTGGGTGCTGGAAAAACGCTTTATTGAACCCGAAGAAAACCGCCTGCGCCGCACCTTTAGGATGGACTTTGCCCGTTACGCGGAGAAAACGAGGCGTTGGTTTTGACCAGATGCGACATTCCTTGCATCGAAACCGGTGGAAAAATGTGAAATAAACCGGCAAAGCTCTTACGGAACTGAATTGCGGGCCACCCTTGGCCCGACGCAACAAGAACAGGAAACGGGGGAAACGACCTTGAAGATCGGAACACCGAAGGAAGTGATGGAGGGCGAAGCGCGGGTTGCGATGACGCCCGAGTCAGCGCTTCAGCTTCAGAAACTGGGATATGACTGTGCCATCGAGGCCGGGGCCGGTAAGGCCGCGGGCTTTGCCGATGCCGCTTACAAAGAGGCGGGCGTCGAAGTCATCAAATCGGCGGCAGCGCTTTACAAGGCCTGCGATATCGTGGCCAAGGTGCGCCCGCCGACGGAAACCGAGGCCAAGCGCCTGCGCGCCGATCAATTGCTGATCTCCTTCTTCTGGCCCGCCCAGAACGAAGCGCAGATGGAGCAATTGGCCAAGAAAGGCACCTCCGTTATCGCGATGGACATGGTGCCGCGGATTTCCCGCGCCCAGAAGATGGATGCGCTCTCGTCCATGGCCAATATCGCGGGCTATCGCGCGGTGATCGAGGCAGGCAACAACTTTGGCCGCTTCTTCACCGGGCAGATCACCGCCGCCGGTAAGGTTCCACCGGCCAAGGTGCTGGTCGTGGGCGCGGGTGTGGCCGGTCTGGCTGCCATCGGTACCTCGACCTCGCTGGGCGCTGTGACCTATGCCTTCGACGTGCGCCCCGAAGTGGCCGAACAGGTCGAATCCATGGGTGCCGAGTTCGTTTACCTCGATTTCGAAGAAGAAACGCAGGATGGTGCGGCGACGGGTGGCTATGCGGCCCCCTCAAGCCCTGAGTTCCGCGAGGCACAGCTTGCCAAGTTTCGCGAACTGGCCCCCGAGGTGGATATCGTCATCACCACGGCCCTCATTCCCAACCGCGAAGCGCCCGAGCTTTGGACCGAGGATATGGTCAAGTCGATGAAGCGCGGCAGCGTGATCGTCGATCTGGCGGCGGAAAAGGGCGGTAACTGCAAGCTGACCGTGATGGACGACAAGATCGTCACCGACAACGGTGTCACGATCATCGGTTATACCGATTTCCCGTCGCGCATGGCCACGCAATCCTCCAGCCTTTACGCCACCAACATCCGTCACATGATGACTGACCTCACGCCGGAAAAAGACGGCAAGGTTAATCATGATATGGAGGATGATGTGATCCGTGGGGCCACCGTGGCGCATGGCGGTGAAGTCACGTTCCCGCCACCGCCGCCCAAGGTGCAGGCGATCGCGGCGCAACCGAAAAAGGAAGAGCCGAAGGAACTGACGCCCGAAGAAAAGCGCGCCCAAGAGGTGGCCGCATTCAAGGCGCAGACCAAGCAACAGGTCACGCTTCTGGGCGTCGGCGCGCTTCTGGTGCTCTCCGTGGGGCTGATTGCCCCTGCCAGCTTCATGCAGCACTTCATCGTCTTCATCCTGGCGGTCTTCGTCGGCTTCCAGGTGATCTGGGGCGTCAGCCACAGCTTGCACACGCCGCTCATGGCGGTGACGAATGCCATCTCCTCGATCATCATTCTGGGGGCGCTGATGCAGATCGGCTCCTCCTCGGTGCTGATCGCGATTCTGGCCGCGCTCTCGGTCTTCATGGCCGCGATCAATATTTTCGGCGGCTTCCTCGTGACCCGGCGCATGCTCGCCATGTTCCAGAAATCCTAAGGAGGTAGGCACAATGGACTTCGGATTTACCATTGCGGCCTACGCGGTCGCGGCAGTTCTCTTCATCCTCAGCCTTGGCGGTCTGTCGGGGCAGGAAAGCGCGAAACGCGCGGTGTGGTACGGCATCGTCGGCATGGCCATCGCCATCATCGCCACCCTCATCGGGCCGGGGCAGGGGCTTTGGCTCCTGTCACTTGTCCTGATCGCCGCGGGCGGCGCGATTGGCTACCAACTGGCAACACGGGTGCAGATGACCCAGATGCCCGAACTGGTGGCGATCATGCACAGCCTCGTGGGCTTGGCCGCCGTTTTCGTGGGCTTCAACGCACATATCGAAATCGGCCGCGTGGCCGCCGCCTTCATGGGTGAGGGGCTGCAATTCCCCCGTCCCGAAGAGGTGACAGCCGAGGCCGTGGCCTTCGCCAAGACCTTCACGGGCTTCGCCGCCATCGTCGCCAAGAAAACCGCCGTCGAGGTGGGGATTTTGCGCGTCGAACTGGTGCTGGGGGTTTGGATCGGGGCCGTGACCTTCACCGGCTCGGTCATCGCCTATGGCAAACTGGCTGGCAAGGTCGACTCGGCGGCGAAAAAACTGCCGGGCGGTCATATCCTGAATGCCGGGGCGGCGGGCCTCTCGCTGATCCTTGCACTCATGTACCTTGGCGGCTCGGGCGGCTGGACGCTGGTGCTGCTGACGCTTCTGGCGCTCTTCATCGGTTATCACCTGATCATGGGGATCGGCGGCGCCGACATGCCCGTGGTGGTCTCGATGCTCAACAGCTACTCGGGCTGGGCGGCGGCGGCCATCGGCTTCAGCCTTGGCAACGACCTGCTGATCGTGGTGGGCGCGCTTGTCGGCTCCTCCGGTGCGATCCTCAGCTACATCATGTGCAAGGCGATGAACCGCTCCTTTGTCAGCGTGATCCTTGGTGGCTTTGGCGGCACGGCAGGCCCCGCGGCCGAGGTCGAGGGCGAACAGGTCGCCATCGACGTTGACGGCGTAGCGCAGGCCCTTGATGAGGCCGACAGCGTCATCATCGTGCCCGGCTACGGCATGGCCGTGGCCCAAGCGCAGCAGGCGGTCAGCGAGCTGACCAACAAGCTGCGCGCACAGGGCAAAGAGGTGCGTTTCGCCATCCACCCCGTCGCGGGCCGTCTGCCGGGGCACATGAACGTGCTTCTGGCCGAGGCCAAGGTGCCCTACGACATCGTGCTGGAAATGGACGAGATCAACGACGACTTCCCCGATACGGATGTTGTCATCGTCATCGGCTCCAACGACATCGTGAACCCCGCCGCCCAAGACGACCCCAACAGCCCCATCGCCGGGATGCCGGTGCTGGAGGTCTGGAAGGCGAAGAACGTCTTTGTCTCGAAGCGCGGGCAGGGGACCGGCTATTCCGGCATCGAGAACCCGCTGTTCTTCAAGGAGAATACGCGCATGTTCTACGGCGATGCCAAGGACAGCATGTCGGCCCTTTTGGGCAAGATCGGCTAAGCCTTGTGGCTTTTGACAATTGGAAAGGGCGCCCCACGGGGCGCCCTTTTCTCATGCACAGTACAATGCGCCGAGGGCCGCGCCCGACCCTGGGTGGGCGCAGCACATCGCAAGGTCTTTGCGGTGCGCTTCAAAGAAGCAATGCCAAACGAGTTTTTGTGACCTCGCCAAAGCGCCCTCCCGGGGGGAGGGTCGGGCGCGGCCCGGGCTGACGCCCGCGCCAAAGGGGTGTTCTCGTGTCACCCACCTTTGATCACACAGGAGCAGCCCATGCCCACGCCTTGTGCAGTATACCGTTGTATCCCCGTAAATCCTTGGTTTGACGGAAAAATTCGGTTTCGCTACAGCCTCTTGCACGTTACCCTGAACGCCAACCCATCCCGGAGAGCGCCCCATGCCGCCCATCGAAGACCATCCGCTGCGCTATCGCTTGGCCAATGAGCTGCACGCGCGGCCCTTCCCCTCGATGGAAGTGCCGACCACCGCCGCCTATCTGGCCATCAAGCGGCCCGAAGGGGCTGCGGCGCGCGACCGGCAGGCGGATATGGACCACCTGATTTCCCTGCTGGACCGGCACGGCGCGGCCCACCCGCAACCGGGGGCGACGCATTTTTTCGGGCGCATCGGGCGGCATATGCTCAAATGGGAAAGCCATACCGAGTTCGTGACCTACACCGCCTTCACCGATGGGCTCAGCACACGGCCCTTCGACCCTGCCGATTTCGAGGTCTTCCCCGAGGACTGGCTGGAGGAAGCCCCCGGAGTGCGGATGACCTCGGCCCTCATTCGCGTCAGCCCATGGAAGGACAAGGACACCATTCGCCAACAGATCGCCGAATGGTTCGTGCCCGAAAGCGTGGCCGTCGCCCGTGTTCTGGACGACGCCGCCGTGGTGGCCGGCGATTTCCGGATTGATCCAGCGGGGCACCTGCGCTTTGCCGTGACCGTCGCTCCCGGCACAGGCCAGCGGCGCGTGGGCCGCATCATCCAACGCCTGTGCGAGATCGAGACCTACAAGGCGATGTCGATGCTGGGCTTTTCAAGGGTCCGCGAGATGGGGCCTCGCATGGGCGAGCTGGACAGCCAGCTCAGCCAAATGATCGGCGATATGACCGGCCAGACGACCCGCGCCGAGGATACGCTCAAGAGCCTGCTGTCCATCTCGGCGGAGCTGGAGGGGATGGTGGCGCAATCCTCGTTCCGCTTCGGGGCCACGGCGGCCTACGAAAAGATCGTCAACCAAAGGATCGAGGTCTTGCGCGAAGAGCGTTTCGAGGGGCGGCAGACATTCTCGGAATTCATGATGCGCCGGTATGAGCCCGCCATGCGCACGGTGAAATCCACCAAGGAGCGGCTCGACGCCATGTCGGACCGCGCCATTCGCGCCGGTGAATTGCTCCGAACCCGGGTGGACGTTGAACGCAGCGCGCAGAACCAAGCGCTTCTGGAAAGCATGAACCAACGCGCCGACATGCAATTGCGCCTGCAAAAGACGGTTGAAGGGCTGTCGGTCGTGGCGATCAGCTATTACGCCGTGTCCTTGGCGGGCTACCTGCTTTACCCAGTGGCGGCTGCGCTGGGGCTCAGCAAGGGGATGATCACGGCGCTGGTGACCCTGCCGGTCGTGGCACTGGTCTGGTGGATGATCCGCCGCATCCGCAAGAAGATGGAGTAGCGGCAGGGCACCGATTTCTTGAAAAGAAATCGGTCCGAAATCTTTCAAAGATTTCGGCTCCGGCGTGGCGCTTACCCGATCACATCCAGCACCGTGCCAAAGGTGATGCGCGCCACCTGCACCAAGTCACTGAACGGCACGCATTCATCGGGCTGGTGACAGCGGCGGAAATCACCTGCGCCGTAGTTCACGCAAGGAATGCCCGCATCGACCACGAAATTGCGCATGTCGCTGCCATAGGGCGGGCCCCATATGCGCGGCTCGGCCTCGCCAACCTCGCGGATATTGCGCGACAAGACCTGCACCAACTCGCTATCAAGCGGCGTTTCCGTCGCCTCGTTGAGATCGACGAATGTTACCTCGCCGCTGATCCCCTCGCGGTCGCCAATCGCCCGCGCCAGCCGGGCGCGCAAATCCTCGCCCACCGCCTCGACGCTTTCATGCGGCAGCATCCGCCGATCGACCAGCATCTCGGCCCGTCGCGCGCGGGAATTATGGGTCTCGCCCGCGCTCACCTGCGTGACCCGTGCGGCGGGGCTGTCCAGCAGGTGATGCTCTTGCTGGCACACCTCGTCGTGCAGCGCCTCAACCTCGGCCATGAACCGTTGCACCACATGCATCACGTCCGGCGCGTCCGTCGCGCTCAGCCCGCAATGCGCCGAGGGGCCTTCCACCTCGACCTTGTACCAACAGGCCCCCCGCGTGCCGGGGCCGATCTGGCAATCGGTGGGTTCCATGGTGATCGCCATATCCCCGGTATAGCCCTTGGCCAGCAGGGTCTTGGTGCCCGGCTCGTCGGTTTCCTCGCCCATCGGGAATTGTGCCATCAGTGTGCCGGGCAGCGCTGCGCCACTGTCATGCAGGGCCTTCAGCATCGCCATGATCGAGGCAAGCGAGCCCTTCATGTCGCAGGTGCCCAGGCCATAAAGCAGATCGCCGTCTTGGCTCACCTCGAAAGGCGGTTTGGACCACCGCGCCTCATCCCCCGGTGGTACCGTGTCCATATGGGCGTTGAGGATGAAGGTCGGACCATCGCCCTGGCCCCGTACCCAGGCCACAACCTGCGGGCGCTCGGGGTCAGGCTCGGGCACCAATTCCACCTCGATGCCCCATCCTGTCAGGGTGTCATGGATAAACCCTGCGCAGGCCGCTTCCTGCCCCGGCGGGTTGACCGTGGGGATGGCCACCAATTTCCTGGTCAGGTCCAAGATCAACGCGGCATCGAGTGCCGCCAGAATGTCGGATTTCGCGCCTGTGCCCATGGCCTTTGTCCCCCGTTACCAAACAAGGGTCACTATGAAGCGCGCTAAGCGGAAGGCAACCCCGCGCGCCGCGCAGAATGCGCGCCTCCGCATAGCACAGGGCAGGGCGGGCCAAAGGGCCGCCGCCTTCGCGCGCCTGCCGAAACCGCAGCAACAGATCGCGGCGGGCAAATCCGGGCAGCGCGGCCATGGCCTGTGGTCCGGGGTGGAAACTTTCGGCAGGCACGCCATTGGCAAAGATGATTTCATGGGCGTCGAACATCAGGTGAAAATAGCGCACCCACCCGCCGCTTTGCCGCGTCACCCATTGGCCATCGACAAGCGCCGCCGCAGGCACCAGCACCTCCGGATGACCAAAGTGCACCTCCACCAGACCTCCCCGGATCAGCATCCGATGCTGGCCCGAAACCTTGAGCGCGCGGCGCACGCCCCATGCTCCCTTGTGAAACCGCACTGGCGCATCCGCCCCTCGCGCGCGTAGCCTTTGGGCATACACCCACCTCAGCGGTTGCAGGCCATGATCGAGGGTATGGACCATGTCACCGGGGCGCAAATACTCCACCAAACGCGGCCCCTCCGCGGTGTCGATCCGGGTTCCGGCGGCAAAACACACCACCTTGGCTCCGTCGATGGACCAATCTGCGGCGGTGTTATTTATGCCCGAATAGTCATCCACCACGACAGAATCGAAGGTGATGGTCTCGATGAACAGCCCATCCAGCTGTGTCTCACTGCCCGGAACGATAAAGGCCCGCCCGTCATCCAATTGCACAAGCCCGATAAGATCGGTGAAACTGCTGCCATCGCCAAGGGTGAAAGTCACGTTATAAGTGATCATCGCATCCAGGGTGGAAGTGATCCCGTCTGCGGTCACGCTTTCGCCGGTGGCGAAGTTGTCATCGCTGGAGACCGAGCCATCGTCATTGGCATCGGTGGCCGTGACCGTGGTCAGGGCCAGACCGTTGCTCGTGTCAAAGCTTTGCCCCACAAGGTCAGCGGCATTCTCGGCAACATAGTTGCTGTCGTCGGTATCCATGACCGGCAGGGTGCCAAGGGCAAGCCATGTCGATGTGATCGAGGTTGGCATCTGACGTCCTGTTGCTGCTCGGTCAACAGGTTTATCGCGCCATGCCTAAGAAACGGTTTAATCGCCTTCAGGGTCTTGCGGGGCCTCCGGGTCGGGCTGCCCCACACCCTTGAAGATAAACTTGAAGGGCAGAATCCAGACCACACCAAGGATAACGTAAATCAGAAACTCGAGCCAGATGGCCGGGCGGTCAAACAGGTTCACCACCGTGACCGCCGCCACAATATAGGCGGGCATCCCAATCAGCAGGATCACAAGGGACCAGCGCTTGCGCGCCTTGTAACTCAGGGCCATTTTACCTCCGATTGCGTCAGTCCGCGAAGGGGTCTGTCACAAGGATCGTGTCATCCCTCTCCGGTGACGTCGAAAGTAGCGCCACGGGGCAATCAATCAACTCTTCCACGCGGCGGACGTATTTGATCGCATTGGCCGGCAGGTCGGCCCAGCTCCGCGCGCCTTCGGTGGATTCGCTCCACCCCGGCATTTCCTCGTAGATGGGCACACAGCGCGCCTGCTCTTCGGCGGCAGTGGGCAGGTAATCCATGCGCTTGCCGTCCAGATCATAGCCGACACAGATTTTCAGCGTCTCGAACCCGTCCAGCACATCCAGCTTGGTCAGGGAAATCCCGTTCACGCCGCTGGTCGCACAGGTCTGACGCACCAGAACCGCATCGAACCAACCACAACGCCGCTTGCGGCCCGTGGTGGTGCCAAACTCATGGCCGCGCTCGCCAAGGCGCTGGCCGTCGTCATCTTCCAACTCGGTGGGGAAGGGGCCTTCGCCGACGCGTGTGGTATAGGCCTTCACGATGCCCAGCACAAAGTCGATGGAGCCGGGGCCGATGCCCACGCCGGTTGCCGCTTGCCCTGCGATTACGTTGGACGAGGTCACGAAAGGATAGGTACCGAAATCAATGTCCAGAAGCGCGCCTTGCGCGCCTTCGAACAAGATCCGCTTCCCGGCGCGGCGCTTTTCGTTCATCACCTTCCAGACCGGGCCGGCATATTTCAAAATCTGCGGCGCCACCTCCAGCAATTGCTCGATCAGCGCGTCGCGGTCGATGGGTTCCACGCCCAAACCTTTGCGCAGCGGGTCGTGGTGCTGCAAGGCACGGTCAACGCGGGCCTCCAGCGTGGCGCGGTCCGCCAGGTCCGCCACCCGGATCACCCGGCGGCCCACCTTGTCCTCATAGGCCGGGCCGATGCCACGGCCCGTGGTGCCAATCTTGCTGCCCTTGCTGGCGGCTTCCTCGCGGGCGCGGTCCAACTCGCCGTGATAGGGCAGGATCAGCGGGGTGTTCTCGGCGATCATCAGGGTCTCGGGCGTGATCTCAACGCCTTGCGCGCGGATGGTCTCGATCTCTTTCAGCAGATTCCAAGGGTCCAGAACCACGCCATTGCCGATGACCGACAGCTTGCCACCCCGCACCACGCCCGAGGGCAGGGCGTGCAGTTTGTAAACCTTGCCGTCAATGACAAGCGTATGACCCGCGTTATGGCCGCCCTGAAAGCGCGCGATCACATCGGCGCGCTCGCTCAGCCAATCCACGATCTTGCCTTTTCCCTCGTCACCCCATTGGGCGCCCACGACGACGACGTTTGCCATGATGATCCTCTTGCATGATGCTGCGGGTCAAAACCCGGCACCGTATAGCG
>NZ_CAJXNN010000057.1 GCF_913057115.1 uncultured Roseovarius sp. | reverse complement strand
TCGACCAGTTGATTGACGTTCGACCCATAGGCCCCTTCGGCATTCGAAAAGACTCGCAAGGCGGCGGTTTCCAGATCACAGCCGATCTTCTCGGCATAGGCCAGCGCATGGGCGCGGATGAAGTTTTGCTCAACCGGTTCCTCCGCCGTCGCCGCCTTCAGGGCGGCCTCGGCCAGAAGCTTGGTCTGCAAGGGCAACAGGTCGCGGAAAATGCCCGACAAGGTCATGATCACGTCAATCCGCGGGCGGCCCAATTGCTCCAACGCAATAAGGTCCGCCCCACAAAGCCGACCAAAGCTGTCAAACCGCGGCTCGGCCCCGATCAGGGACAGGGCTTGCGCCAAGGGTGCGCCATCGGACTTGATGTTGTCAGACCCCCACAGCACCAGCGCCACGCTACGCGGCAGGGTTTTATGTGTGGCCAACAAAAGCTGCGCCTGTTTTGTCCCCTCACGGCACGCAAAGGCGGTGGGCATGCGGAAGGGGTCAAACGCATGAATGTTGCGCCCGGTGGGCAGAATTTCTGGTGAGCGGATCAGATCACCGCCAGCGACCGGCGGCGTAAAGCGCCCCTCCAATGCACAAAGAAGCGCCGGAATTTCGCTGTCGGTTTGTAAATGCGCATCTGCCCGCGCCCGAGCATCGGGGTCTGCCTCGCCCATCAGGTCCAGATACCTGGCGCGCGCATCGGCCGCCATTGGCCGCCCCAGGACATGCAGGCCCTCAGGGATCAGCGCATCTTCGGTTTCCAACAGGCTCAGCCAAAGCGCCTCGGGCGCATGCCCGCCCAGATCGGCGGCCTCGGCCTGTTCTGCGATCAACGCTTCCAATTCGCCGCGATCGGCGGCCTCCGGTGCCATCTCGCGCCAGCGCGTCAGGCTATCTTTCAACTCGGCCAAGGCTTTGTACAAACCAGAGGTGGCCAGTGGCGGGGTCAAGTGGCTGATCGTTACCGCCCCCGACCGACGCTTGGCCAGGGTCGCCTCGGACGGGTTGTTCGACGCATAAAGATAGACATTCGGCATATCGCCAATCAACCGATCCGGCCAGCATGTGGCCCCCGGTCCAGCCTGCTTGCCGGGCATAAACTCCAAGGCCCCATGCATCCCGAAGTGCAAAAGGACATCGGCTTTGAACGCATTGCGCAACCAATGGTAAAACTGCGCAAAAGCATGGGTCGGCGCAAATCCACGCTCGAACAGCAGGCGCATGGGATCGCCTTCATAGCCAAAGGCCGGTTGCAGCCCGACGAAAACCTTGCCGAATTGAGCGCCCAGCACGAAAACGCCGCGCCCGTCCGATTGCACGCGCCCCGGCGCAGCCCCCCATTGCGCCTCGATCTCGTTCAGCCATGGCGTGTTGCGCACGATGTCATCGGCCCCAACATGGGCGGCGACATTGGCTTCCTGGCCATATTGTTGCGCTGTCCCCTCAAGCACCGCCGCGCGAAGGGCATCAACACTCTCGGGCGGCGTCAGGTCATAGCCACGCGACGCCATGGCGTGCAGCGTGTTGTAAAGCGAACTGAAAACATCCAAGTACGCTGCTGTGCCCGCCGCCCCGGCATTGGGCGGAAACCCGAACAGAACGATGCCGACGCGGCGCTCTGCCACCTTAGCGCGGTGCAAGGCGGCCTGCCGTGCGACGCGCGCGGCCAAGACCTCCACTCGTTCGGGACAGGGGGCCATCGCCTTTACGGTGGATGTTGTTGGACAGGCGCGCGCGCAGCCTGTGCAGCCTTCCGATCCATGACGCCCGGCAAAAACCGTGGGTGTCGTGGCCCCGTCAAGCTCGGGCAAGGCGATTAGCATTGTCGTTTCGATCGGCCCAAGGCCCTGCGTTGAATTGGCCCATTGGTCCAGCGTTTGAAATTCCAGCGGATGCGCGGCCACATAAGGCACATCCAGCGTGCTCAGGATCTTGATCGCCTCGTCATTGTCATTATACGCCGGGCCACCGACAAGGCTGAACCCGGTCAAAGACAAAAGCGTGTCAATCTTCGTGCCTTTCTCATCGCGGAAGAAACTGTTGATCGCGGGGCGGGCATCCAACCCCCCGGCAAAGGCTGGCAGCACCTTGAGGCCCTGCGCCTCCAGCGCGCGGATCACCGCATCATAATGTGCTGTATCCCCCGACAGCACATAACTGCGCATCATCAAAAGGCCGACGGTCCCTGTCGGGGCCTCGGGCGTGGGTAGGTCGGCGGGGTCGGTGGTGATCCGATCCGCAAGGTCTGGGTGATAAAGGCCGGTTTCGGGATACTCTAACGGGGCCGGGGCCCACACGCCGCGCCAATCCTCGCGGTGGCAATAGCGCGAAATCAAAAACCGCACCATCGCCTCGATGTTATCGTCCGACGCCCCCAGCCAATATTGCATCACCAAGAACCAAGCACGCAGGTCCTGCGCCTTGCCCGGGATCAGCTTTAGGATGCGTGGCAAGCGGCGCAGCATACGCATCTTGCGCGCGCCATCGTCCGTCTTGGCGGGACCCGCGCCACCCGATTTGCCAGCCCCGCGCAGCTTTTTCAAAAGCTTGCGGGTGCCGCTTTCGGGGGTGGCCATGTTCAGCGTTCCCATGCGGGTGCATTTGACGATTTGCGCGTCGGCGATGATCCCGGCCATAGCGTCGCAATGATCGCGGCGCGCCTCAAGGTCCGGCAGAATGGCGTTGATATGTTCCTCAAGAAACAAAAGGTTCGCGATGACGATATCGGCGCTGGCAATCGCCGCGCGTGCCCGGCCCAAGGCCGCGTCACATTCCCCCCATTCGGCGGCGGCGTGAACGCTGAGCTCCAGACCCGGAAAATCCCCGGCCATACGCTCGGCCACCCGTGCACAGGGGCCTGCCGCGTGGCTGTCCAGTGTCAGGACCACCACCCGATAGGGCTCAGGACCCGGTTTTATGAAAGCATCATCGCGCATAATAAGCCTTGGCCTCGTAAAGTGTGTCGATGCTGATCTCGCCAAGCCCGTGTTCGCTGGCGAAAGCCTCGGTATTGCGCTTGGCCTTGCCGCGCACAAAGAACGGGATCTTTCTCAACTCGCGTTCAGCCGCGTCGAGCCAGATGACCTCACCTGTCTTCTCTTGTTCCGAAATATCCTCGGGGGGAGTTCCGGCTTGTCCGGAACGGGGGGCAGACAGCCCCCCTGCATCGCGCGCCACATGCGCACCGCCATGGTGGCTGGCGCCGGCATCATCGTGAAACTCGAAATCTTCGCGGAACATGGTCAACAGATGCTCTTCCAGTCCCATGACCAGCGGATGCACCCATGTGTCGAAAATCACATTCGCGCCTTCGATGCCCATCTGTGGGCTGTAGCGGGCGGGGAAATCTTGCACATGCACAGGCGACGAGATGACGGCGCAGGGGATGCCCAACCGCTTGCCGATGTGTCGCTCCATCTGGGTGCCAAGGATTAACTCTGGCGCGGCCTCGGCAATCGCCGCTTCCACGTCGAGGTGATCGTCGGAAATCAGGGCCTCAAGCCCATATTCCTTGGCCAAGGCCCGCACCGGACGGGCCATTTCGCGGTTGTAGCAGCCAAGGCGCACAACCTCGAAACCCATCTCGTCCCGGGCGATGCGCGCCGCCGTGATGACATGTGTGCCGTCACCGAAGATGAACACGCGCTTGCCGGTCAGATAAGTGGAATCGACGCTCGCCGAATACCACGGCAGGCGCAGGCGGCTGTCGTCCAGCTTGGCCGCAAGACCGGTGATCTTGGCCACTTCGGCCACGAAATCGCGCGTCGCTCCCACGCCGATAGGCACGGTTTTGGTAAAGGGCAGGCCGAGGTCCCGCTCCATCCAGCGGCAGGCCGCCTCGCCGGTTTCGGGGTACATCAGCACATTGAAGTGGGCCGCGCCCAGCCGGGTCAGATCCTCGGGCGTGGCCCCATAGGGCGCGCAGACATTCACCGCGATCCCCATATGGTTCAAAAGCGCGGTCACTTCGGTGATGTCGTCACGGTGCCGGAACCCAAGCGCGGTGGGGCCAATAAGATTGGCGGTCACCTGTTCGGTCCGCTCCATTGGTTGCGCCAAGCGACGGACGAGCTGAAACAGGGTTTCATCCGCCCCGAAGTTCTCCTTGCGCTGGTAGCTGGGCAACTCAAGCGGGATGATGGGGATGGGCATGCCCATGGTCTCGGCCATGCCGCCGGGATCATCCTGAATCAGCTCCGCGGTGCAGGAGGCGCCGACAATCATGGCCTGCGGCTGAAACCGCTCATAGGCTGCTTCGCAGGCGGTCTTGAACAGGTTTGCTGTGTCGCTGCCCAGATCGCGGGCCTGGAATGTTGTGTAGGTCACCGGCGGGCGGTGGTTGCGCCGTTCGATCATGGTGAACAGAAGATCGGCATAGGTATCGCCCTGCGGCGCATGCAGCACATAGTGCAGCCCCTTCATCGCCGTGGCGACGCGCAGCGCCCCAACATGCGGCGGGCCTTCGTATGTCCAAACCGAAAGCTTCATTCTTCCGCCTCCAATTTCAGAAGGTCATGGCGGCGGATTGGCCGGGCGAAGAGACTGGCCAGATCACCGGCCTGTTCGTAGAAATGCACCGGGGTAAAGACCAACTCGATCGCCCACTTGGTGCACAGGCCCTCGGCCTCCAAGGGGTTGGCAAGGCCAAGCCCGCACACCGTCAGGTCGGGCTCCGCCGCGCGGCAGCGGTCCAATTGCATCTCAACATCTTGGCCTTCCGAAATCACCGGCCCCTCGGCCAGCAAATCCAGATCGGGACCAACAAGGGCCTTGTGGATGTAAGGTGCGCCAACTTCCACGGCCTGCATGCCGCATTCACGGGTCAGGAACCGCGCCAGTGGAATTTCCATCTGGCTGTCGGGGAAAAAGAAAAGCGATTTGCCTGAAAGGGTCTCGGCGGCCTTGGCCAAGGCCTTTCGGGCGCGTGCGCGGGGCGCGTCTATCACGGCATCAACATGCGCCTGATCAATGCCGAAATCCCGCGCAACGGCGCGAAGCCACGCCGTGGTGCCTTCCTCGCCGAACGGGAACGGTGCAGGGATGTGACGCGCCCCGCGTCTTTCCAAGGCGGCATGGGTGCCCCCCAGGAAAGCCTGCGTCAGGGCAAAGCTGGTGTTTGGCCCGACGGAAACTTCGGTATCTGCATGGCGGGCGGGCAAGACAGTGACCTTTTCGACCCCGATTTGCGCCAAAAGGTCCAGCGCCTGGTCCTCGGCCACGTCCGGCAATGCGCCGACAACCATCAACTGGCGCGCGTCGCTCTCGAGCAGGGTGGGCACCATCGCCGCAAGGCAGGCGTCTTCGCCCTCGGTAAAGGTGGTCTCAATCCCCGATCCGGAATAGTTCAGCACCCGCACGCGCGGCGCATGTTTCGCGCTCAGGCGTTCGGCCGCGCGCGCCAGATCCAGTTTGATAACCTCGGACGGGCAACTGCCAACCAAGAAAAGCTGCCGAATATCACCGCGGCGCGCCAAAAGCCGGTCGACCTCGCGGTCAAGCTCGTCATGGGCATCGGCCAGACCCGCAAGATCGCTTTCCTCTAGAATCGCGGTGCCAAAGCGCGGTTCAGCAAAAATCATGACACCGGCGGCACTTTGAAGAAGATGCGCACATGTTCGGCTTCCGACCACTAGAAAAAACGCATCCTGCATCTTTCGATGCAACCAGATGATTCCAGTCAGGCCACAGAAAACCTCGTGCTGGCCGCGTTCCTTAAGAATCGGTGCGTTCCGGCATCCCATGGTCGGGGGTAGGGGTGTGTGGCGGGTCATACCGTGGCCTCGGCCTGCAAACGCGCGGCACGCAGTTTCAGCAGGAATTGCCCGGCGTTGACGACGTAAGCCGCATAGGCCAACAGTGCCAAAAGCATCAGGGAAACAGGCTCCAACGCGCTGCTAAACAGCGCCCAGACATAGGCGGTGTGCAACCCGATCACCGCAAAGCTAAATACATCCTCCCAAAAGAACGCCGGGGCGAAAAGGTACTGACCGAAAACGACTTTTTCCCAAATCGCCCCGGTCACCATGATCAGGTACAAGACCCCTGTCTTGATCAGGATGGACCATGTAGCGGCCTCATAGCCGGTGCCGGTCCAAAGGTAGCGCAGCACAAGGATCAAAGAGATCAAGAAGACCACGAATTGTAGCGGGGCGAGGATGCCTTGCACCAAGGTCCAGTGGCTAGAGTCCCTCCGCGCACGCTGCGCAGCGGTATAAAGCGCAGCCGGCTGGGTCGTGTTATGAGCGCTGGGCGTCATTGGTCCCTCAAATGCCGGTGTCTGGTCTCTAAATGCTAGGGCTTTGAAGGGGAAAGTGTCAATTATAATTTACACATTGCGATTATCGTAATGTCTACAAAAATTGTCGCTTTGACCAATTCGAAGGGTCCTGTGCGCAGAAATCGTTTAATCAATGAAAATCTGAAATATTCTGGCTCTAAATTAGCGGGCGATCCCAGTGCCTTGACCCGTTTTAAATGCGTTTCATGTCAATAAAAATTGACATTTGACCTGGCGACAAGCAGACTTAAACCTATCAGAGCAGAGTGTTCATTGTCGCAGTTCGCGATTTTTCAGTGCGGCCACAGGAGCAGCGCATGGGAGACGAAAAAGAGAATAACGGCTCTGGGATAGGTCAAAAGGGTGATCCTGCAATCAGGTTTTTGGTTGAATCCGCCCTGCGATCGGTTCTGTCTAAGTCCCAATCGGAAAACCCGCGCACGCGGGAGGAGTGGGTCGTGCATCTGGCCGAGGCCATGATTTCCGAGTCCGAAACCAGCCACCACGCCGCGCTCTCGGCGCTTATGGCGTCGGGCGTACCATCGGAGGAGGTGTTTCAAAAGTACATCCCCGCCGTCGCCCGTTTCCTCGGGGAAATGTGGGTCAGCGACAAGGCCAGCTTTGTCGATGTAACGGTCGGCGCCGCGCGCTTGCAGGCCTTGTTTCGTAACAAAGCCGAGCCGGGCGAGGTTGGGTGGCTTAGCCGTAGTATCCCGCTTGGGCAGTCGGTTTTGATGATCGTGCCCGACTTTGAAGATCACTCGCTTGGGGCGTTTGTTGCGGCCGATCAGTTCCGCCGACATGGCTTGTGGGTTCATATGGCCATCAGCCTGACGAATGAAGAAATTGCCGCCATGGTTGAATCAAGCGGGTTTTCTCTGCTTGGCGTAACCGCGGCAACGGCGAATTCGGTTGAAAAGTCGCGAAAACTAGTTGAATACCTCAAATCTAAAGTCGAATATTGTCCACCAATTGCGATCGGGGGCCTGGGCGTGGAAAACCCGCGTGAGGTCGAAAAGATTACCGGCGCGGAATATGCTGTGCGCACTGTGCGTGAGGCGGTGGAGCGAGCAGGGCTATCATCTGTCGCTGGAACA
Organism: uncultured Roseovarius sp.; assembly: GCF_913057115.1. Classification (GTDB taxonomy): domain Bacteria; phylum Pseudomonadota; class Alphaproteobacteria; order Rhodobacterales; family Rhodobacteraceae; genus Roseovarius. Next base: position 8,471 of record NZ_CAJXNN010000057.1, on the reverse strand, counting down.
GCGATGATTGATGCTTGAAAACCCAAACCTTCGGTTTGGCGTATCGAGGTATAGTTGTGACGAGACAAGGAAGGACATCTGAACGAATGCGCGCCGGGGGATTGCCCGACGTCGGGTCCGTAGGCGACGTCCTGGAGCAATCCTCGGATATCTCGGTCTATCTTGATGCTGACAGCACGGTGCAAGGCATCTCGGTCAATCCTGAAAGTGCATCGCTCGGATGTCTTGACCACTGGGTCGGGCGCTCGTTCAAGGATTTTCTGACATCGGAAAGCGTCGCGAAGTTTGCACAACGCCTGACAGATTTGGCGAAATCCACCGAGGGCGTGGTGCGGGCCATCGAGCTCAACCACATGGACAATGCCAAGTGGGAATTTCCAGTGCGGTACACCCTGCACCGCATTGATGATGACGGTGGGCTTTTGCTCATCGGCCGTGACATGCAGCCCCTGGCGGAAGTACAGCAGCGCCTCGTGCAGGAACAGCTGGCCCGCGAGCGTGATCAGCAGCTTCTCCGAAGCGAAAAGACGCTCTTCCGCGTGGTTCTGGAAGAGTCTGAGACACCGATTATAATTGTCGACCCTGAAAAGGCCCGCATTCACGAAATCAATTCTGCTGCCGCTGCACTACTTGGCAGCAAATCCGACACTCTTGAGGGCAACTTGTTCCCGCAAAGTTTCGAGGGCCGGCGTCGCGGAGAATTCATGGATGCCTTGCAGGCCGCAGCCAACTCCGAGTCCGCGCGCAGCGTTGAAGTGGTTTCGCGCCGCAATGGTCGGGTTCTAAGCCTGCGGCCAAAATATTTTCGCGCTGCCGGAGAGTTAATGCTGCTTTGCGTGCTTGAGCCCACAGATGATAGTGATATCGCCGGGCCCGAATTCGCACAGTCCTTGGTTTCGCTTTATGCCGCCTCGACCGACGCCATCGTTTTGATTGATGGCAAGGGGTTTGTCCGTGAAGCGAACGAAGCCTTCCTTGTGATGGTCGATGCGATGCAGCTGCGTGATGTGCAGGATCAATCGCTGTCCGAATTCCTGATGCGTGGTTCTGTTGATCTCAAACTGTTGCTGGAAAGCGCTGCCAAGAAGGGGCGGGTCCGCCACTACTCGGCGCAACTCAAAAGCGGTGTGGGCACGCGAACGCCGGTGGATATCTCCATTTCCAGTTTCCGCCAACGGGGTGGGGAACTAGCCTTTGGCCTGATTGTTCGTGATACCTCCTCCATCCAACTTCCTGATGTGGAGGACAAAAACGTCATGGTCAGCGAAGAGGCCATGCGCAATGTCATGGATCTGGTGGGCACCGCCTCGCTCAAGGATCTGGTTTCGGCCACATCGGACGTGGTTGAAAAAATGTGCATCGAAACCGCCGTTCAGATGACCAACAATAACCGTGTTGCCGCCGCCGAGATGCTGGGCCTCTCGCGGCAAAGCCTGTATGTCAAATTGCGCAAGTACGGCCTTTTGGAAGCCGCAAAAGACGATTGATCGGCGCCTTTCATCGCACCTGTGGCAAACAAACCTCTTTCAAAATTGCCAAGTGTATAGTTTAATTGACACTATGAGTGTCACTTATGACATACACGCCGCGCGTCGTGTCCCGCGCCCGCGCGCCATGCTCACCCTGATCAAGCCGATCACATGGTTCCCACCGATATGGGCTTACCTTTGTGGGGTGATCGCCTCGGGCGTGCCGCTCGGTTCGGCACCTTGGGCTGTGCTGACGGGGATGGTGCTGGCCGGTCCCGTTGTCTGCGGGATGAGCCAAGCCGCCAACGATTGGTGCGACCGGCATGTCGATGCCATCAATGAACCGCAACGCCCTATCCCCTCAGGGTCAATTCCAGGCCGGTGGGGCCTCTGGATCGCCCTCGCCATGAGCGCACTGGCCCTCGCCTTGGGCGCCACCCTCGGGCCTTGGGGGTTCGGGGCCACCGTTTTCGGGGTGCTGGCCGCTTGGGCCTATTCGGCCGAACCTGTGCGCCTGAAGAAATCGGGCATCTGGGGGCCGGGCCTTGTTGGTCTGTGCTACGAGGGCCTGCCGTGGTTCACCGGCGTTGCCGTCCTCTCCGCAGGAGCGCCGCCGATGCCAGCGGTCATCGTGGCGCTGCTTTATGCACTTGGCGCGCATGGCATCATGACCCTCAATGATTTCAAAGCGCTGGAAGGCGACCGCCAAACCGGGGTCAATTCCCTACCTGTCACCCTTGGCCCCGACCGCGCGGCGCGGGTGGCCTGCTGGGTCATGGGCCTGCCGCAACTGGCGGTGATCGCGCTCTTGCTGTCTTGGGGCCGCCCCTATCACGCGCTCGCCATCACCGCGCTTCTGGCAGCACAAATTTGGGCGATGCGCGTCTTGCTGACAGATCCGAAAGGTCGCGCGCCGTGGTATAACGCCACCGGTGTCACCCTTTACGTCAGTGGCATGATGGTTGCCGCCTTCGCCCTGCGCACATTGGGAGGGATGCCATGACCCTGAATTGGCTGTCGATCGTTCGTCTGGGCCTCGTGCAAATGGCACTTGGGGCCGTTGTCGTACTGACCACCTCAACCCTCAACCGCCTCATGGTTGTGGAATTGGCCTTGCCCGCCATCCTGCCCGGTACACTTGTGGCGCTGCATTACGGCATTCAGATCACTCGTCCCAACTGGGGCTTTCTGTCGGATGCAGGTGGGCATCGCACCCGATGGATCATCGGCGGCATGGCGGCGCTGGCCCTTGGGGCCTATGGCGCAGCGCATGGTGTCGTGCTGTTCGAAACGTCTTTTGCGGCGGGCCTGACCTTGTCGATCTTGGCCTATGCGCTGATTGGGGTCGGTGTCGGGGCCTCGGGCACATCGCTTCTGGCTTTGCTGGCCACGGCCACCGCACCGCGCCGCCGTGCAGCGGCGGCCACGATCACTTGGCTGATGATGATCGCGGGCATTGCGATCACCGCTGGAACCGTGGGCGCATTTCTTGATCCCTATGGCCCGCAACTCCTTCTCAAGATCGTAGGTGTTGTTTGCACCGGCGCGGTGGTGGTCACCACCTTGGCCGTCTGGGGCATTGAGCGCGGCGTCAAAGCCGCCCCGCGCGAAAGCAGCGACACCCGCTTTATCGAGGGCCTGCGCGAGGTCTGGGCCGAACCCGCCGCGCGTAATTTCACCATCTTCGTCTTTTTGTCGATGACCGCCTATTTCATGCAGGAACTCATCCTCGAACCCTATGCCGGTTTGGTCTTTGGCTTTACGCCTGGTCAATCCACATCACTCAGCGGCGCACAGAACGGCGGGGTTTTCCTTGGCATGCTGACAGTTGGCATTGCCGCGACGGGCCTGCGCATAGGATCTTTGCGGCACTGGGTCGTCGCGGGCTGCCTTGGCTCTGCCGGTAGCCTGACGGTGATTACCCTCTTGGGGCAAATGGGGCTGTCTGGCGCGCTGGTTGGCGCGGTGGTGGGCCTTGGATTTTTCAACGGCATGTTCGCGGTTGCCGCTATCGGCTCCATGATGGCGCTAGCGGGTGAAGGGCGCGGCGCGCGCGAAGGCACGCGCATGGGCCTTTGGGGCGCGGCACAGGCCATCGCCGCCGGGTTTGGCGGCCTTGTCGGGGCCGCCGCCGTTGATGTGATGCGTGTCGTGCTGGGGCAGGATGCCCCGGCCTTTGGCGCGGTTTTCGTGGCCGAAGCAGCGCTTTTCGTGCTGGCGGCTCTCATGGCCATGCGAGTGATTGAACACCGCCAAGGCCGCAATGCAGCTATCGTTCCGGGGGAATAAACCATGGCAGAATATGACGTCGTTGTCGTGGGTGGCGGGCCCTCAGGGGCCACCGCCGCCGAAGATCTGGCCCGCTCAGGTCACAAGGTGGCTCTTCTGGACCGGGCCGGGCGGATCAAGCCCTGTGGCGGGGCCATCCCGCCGCGCCTGATCGCTGATTTCGATATCCCCGAGTCTCTGTTGGTGGCCAAGATCACCACCGCGCGAATGATCTCGCCCACAGGTCGCCGGGTCGATATCCCGATTGAAAACGGCTTTGTCGGCATGGTGGACCGCGAAGACTTCGACGAATTCCTGCGTGAGCGCGCAGCCGGGGCCGGTGCCGTTCGCGCGACAGGCACCTATCTTCGGATCGATCGGGATGAAGGCGGACCCACCGTTGTCTACCGCGATAAGGCCAGCGGCAATGAATGCCGCCTTTCGTGCAAGCTGGTGATCGGCGCGGATGGCGCGCGCTCCAACGTGGCGCGTGATGAAGTTCCAGGCGGTGATACGATTCCCTACGTCGTCGCCTACCACGAGATTATCGAGGCTCCGGGCCCTGTCGGGGACTATCACCCCGACCGCTGTGATGTGGTCTACGATGGTCGTATCTCGCCCGATTTCTACGGCTGGGTCTTTCCGCATGGTCAAAAGGCCAGTGTCGGTATGGGCTCTCTTGTGCGCGAGGTGGACTTGAAAAAGGCCACCGCCGATTTGCGGCAGGCCAGCGGCCTTGCCGATTGCCCGACCTTGCGCCGCGAAGGCGCGCCGATACCGCTCAAGCCCTTGGACCGCTGGGACAATGGCAAAGACGTTGTGCTGGCTGGTGATGCCGCCGGTGTTGTGGCCCCCAGTTCAGGAGAGGGCATCTATTATGCCATGGCGGGCGGGCGCGTGGCGGCCACGGCGGCGGCGGCTTGTCTGACCTCGGGGCGCGTTCTCAACCTGCGCCTTGCCCGACAGCTTTTCATGCGCGAGCACAAAACCGTGTTTCGCGTGCTCGCCTCGATGCAAGGCGCCTACTACAAGTCAGACGAACGGCGTGAGAGGTTCGTGTCGCTTTGCCATGACATTGATGTGCAGCGCCTGACCTTCGAGGCCTACATGAACAAGAAGCTGGTGCGCGCCCGCCCGATGGCGCATCTCAAGATCGGTTTGAAGAACCTCGCGCATCTCACACGGCTTGTTCCGGCGGAATTCACATGACGGATATTGCACCGACGGAATACCGACAAAATACCGACATGATACCGACATGGGTTGGCGGCGATCTTGTGGCGGTCGAAAAACTCCGGGTGCACCGCGAAGGATTGCGGCACAAGGCGGTCTCGGTTTTCGTCATATGCGGCGATGACATGCTGATTCAGCGTCGCGCGATGGGCAAGTATCACACGCCCGGCTTGTGGGCGAATGCCTGTTGCACACACCCCCATTGGGGAGAAGCGCCCAAGGTTTGCGCCGCCCGTCGTCTGGCGGAAGAGATCGGGCTGCAAGGCTTGCCTCTGTCCTACCGTCAACAGGTCGAATACCGCGCCGATGTGGGGGATGGGCTGATCGAACACGAGGTTGTCGATATTTTCGTCGCCCGCGTTCGCGCGCGTATTCCGGTTGCTCCCAACCCCGATGAGGTGATGCAGGTGCAGTGGATTTCCATGGCGGATCTGGCGCGGCTTATCGCCCAAAAACCCAAGAATTACACGCCTTGGCTGCGAATCTACCTTGAGGACCATGCCCAGCAGATTTTTGCATGATTTTCGAAGTGAAGACGGTGGCTGACATTGATACATGTCAAGTTAAGTTGACATAATTTGTGTCAGGCTAAGGCGTCCAAAGGAGGCCCCATGCGACTCGTCCTGATTCACCCGAACTACCATTCCGGCGGCGCTGAGATAGCTGGGAACTGGCCGCCAGCTTGGGTGGCCTACCTCGCCGGCCCGCTCAAGGCCGCCGGGTATACCGACATCCATTTCATTGATGCGATGACCCATCACATCGGTGAGGCAGAGCTGCATGCCCGCATCGCTGCGCTGAAGCCCGACATCGTTGGCGCCACCTCAATCACACCCTCGATATACAAGGCTGAACGCGCACTGGAAATTGCCCGGGCCGCTGCACCGGATGCTGTGACGGTACTTGGTGGAGTCCACGCGACCTTCATGTACAAGCAGGTCCTCTCCGAAGCGCCGCATATCGACGCCATCGTGCGTGGCGAGGGCGAGGAGGTTTTCCTTGATTTCGTCCGCGCGGTCGAGGACGGCCGCTGGCATAGCGACCGCAAGTCGATCAAGGGCATCGCCTATACCGAAGGCACCGAGATTATTGCCACTCCGGCCGCGCCCACGGTCAAGGATCTCGACGGCATAAAACCAGACTGGTCGATCCTCGACTGGGAGAAATACATCTACATACCCCTCAACACCCGGCTGGCCATTCCCAGCCTGGCGCGGGGCTGTCCCTTCACCTGCTCCTTCTGCTCGCAATGGAAGTTCTGGCGTGACTATCGTGTCCGCGACCCGCAAAAGGTGGTCGATGAGATCGAGGACTTAGTGAATAATCATGGCGTCGGTTTCTTCATCCTCGCTGACGAGGAACCCACCATCAACAAGAAAAAGTTCACCGAATTTTGCGAGGAACTGATCCGCCGCGGTCTGCCAGAGCGCGTGAAATGGGGCATCAACACGCGCGTCACGGACATTCAACGCGACAAGGATATGCTTGGACTCTGGCGCGAAGCGGGGCTGGTGCATATCAGCCTTGGCACGGAAGCAGCCGCGCAAATGAAACTGGATCGGTTCAATAAGGAAACGAAGGTCGAAGAGAACAAGGAAGCCATTCGACTGTTGCGCGAGGCAGATATTTTCACCGAGGCGCAGTTCATCGTCGGTCTGGAGAACGAGACCGAGGAAACGCTGGAGGAGACCTATCGCTTTGCCCGCGACTGGAACCCTGATCTTGCCAACTGGACGATGTATACCCCATGGCCGTTCACACCGCTGTTTCAGGAACTGCGCGACAAGGTCGAGGTGTTCGACTTCGAGAAATACAATTTTGTGACCCCTATCATGAAGCCAGAAGCCATGGATCGCGCGACCTTGCTGGACAGGGTCATGCACAATTACCGCCGGTTCTACATGATCAAGGCGCTGTTCCACTATCCCTGGCGCGGAAGGGGCTTCCGACGGAAATATCTTTTGGGCTGTTTGCGGGCCTTCGCCAAGGCGGGCTTCGCGCGGACCTTCTATGACCTTGGAAAGGTGGGCTATTGGGGCCCGCAGTCCAAGGGTAAGGTGGACTTTCAATTCGACGACAGCCGCCGGATAGCCGAGGCGCAAATGGCCGATTGGGAGGCAATGGCCGATCGCAAAGCGAAGGCTGCCGAGCGCAAGGCCAGTGTTCGAGCCCAAGTAAAAGCCGAGAAAAAACGCATCGCGGCATTACAGCCCGACGCAAAAGCCGGCCGCGACGCGATCAAAAATTGGAACCACAAACACCTGCGGAATAGGACATGACCCATACCAGAGGCATCGACCTTGTCGGTCCGAATGCCGTCTTGCAAAGCATCGAAGCCTTGTATTCCTTATGTGGTCACGAGGCCACCCGCCGTATTGTGACCAAAGCAGGCCTCAGGCGCTTTCTGGAGTCTCCCCCCAAAAACATGGTGCCAGCCCGCGATGCTGCGTGCTTGCACACTGCGATCGCACGCGAACTACCGACGACCCTCGCCTCAAATGTCGCGCGGCAGGCCGGACGCAAAACCGGCGAATACATCTTGGCCCACCGCATACCGCACTCGGCCCAATGGGTCCTGCGGGCGTTGCCGGCCCGTTTTTCAGGTCCGCTGCTGCTCAGGGCAATTTGCCAACACTCCTGGACCTTTGCGGGCGATGCGTTTGTCTCTTACCAGATCACCAACCCGATGACCCTGTCGATCCAAGACAATCCCCTTGCGATAGACGGCTGCACTTGGCATCGCACCGTATTGGAGACGCTATTTCGTCGCTTGGTGAGCCAAAGAACGGTGGTTGATCATCCCGCATGTTGCGCCCATCGCGGCCGGAAATGCCGCTTCATTTTGCACCAACTCGGCCAAATCGGCGCTTAAAACCCAATGTCTTGAGCGGGTTGTGCGCATTGCGTTTCAGCTTCCAAAGGGATTCGATCTGTAATGCCCTGTCGTCATGCCAGGTATCGACGAGGCCTTAGGTGAGCAACGGCGCGCCACATGTAATGGGTCTCGCCGTTGATTTTTACGAAAACCTTGTCGAGGTGCCACTGGTAGTTCGAATAAGAACGTATCCGCTGGATCTTGGCCTTACGGATCTCAAAGGCGAAAAGCCGGCCAACCCGCATCCACCAAAATCGGACGGATTCATGGCTGACGTCGATGCCGCGCTCGTGTAGAAGATCTTCGACATTGCGCAGACAAAGCGGAAAGGCGCTGCAGCGACCGTTGCCAGACGGATCTATTGTAAGAGATCAGCGAGGATGATGGTTGCCTACGGTGTCCTGTCAGCCATGCGGGACCTTTCGGTCGTATACTCAAGGTGCAGCGCGGTTTACAGTCAGACGCAAGATTGTGCAGTGAACTACCGTTGTTACGCTGTAGCGGCAGCGCCTACCGGAGTGACGTGACCGGCCCAAAGCCGTCTTCCACCCACCACGCCGATGCCGCGCCGCAGCTTGACCAAACCGGCCATTCATCCATGGCGCAGCATTTTCAAAGGATGATGG
>NZ_CAJXNN010000056.1 GCF_913057115.1 uncultured Roseovarius sp. | reverse complement strand
TTGGAGCGGGTAACGGGAATCGAACCCGTAACTTAAGCTTGGGAAGCTCGCGTGATACCTTTTCACCATACCCGCGCCAGACTGTGTAGTTAGGCAATCCCCCTGATCGGGTCAAGGCCGTTTTCCGCGCGGAAAACGGGGCGGAATTTTCGAAAAATTCCGCCGCCCCCTCAGGCCCGCCGTCTGCGCCGACGCCGCCCGCCATCTTCGCCGCCGCCACCGTCGCCGCCGGTGTTGAAGCTGACATTGGGCAGCGGCACAATTTTCGATAGCTCCGGGAAAGGGTCGGTTTTATGCGGGATGGCATTGGCCGCAACAAAGTGATCCTGGAATTTCGGCTCAATCGCGGTTTCCACCTTGGTGATCTCGCGCACCACGCGCTCGATTTCCTGCCGCGCGGCCACGTTGCACAGGGCGATGCGCGCGCCGGTGCCTGCGGCGTTGCCCGCACTGGTCACTTTCTCAAGCGGCACATCGGGGATCATGCCCAGAACCATGGCGTGTTTCGGGCTGATATGCGCGCCAAAGGCCCCGGCCAGAACCACACGGTCCACCTTATCCACCCCGCGTTCATCCATCAGCAGGCGCGCACCGGCGTAAAGCGCGGATTTGGCAAGCTGAATGGCGCGGATATCGCCTTGGGTCACGGTGATCCGCGGCCCTCCGTCGGCGGTCGCATCGTGGATCAGGTAGGCATGGGTGCGCACCTCAGGGACCGAGCGCGCGGTTCCCGTCGCCTCGGCCGAGCCGATAAGGCCCGACTCGTCCATCAGCCCCGCCATGCGCAATTCTGCCACGGCCTCGATGATGCCCGAGCCACAGATGCCGGTGATACCCGTGGCGGCGGTTTCCTCGTCAAAGCCTTCCTCGTCCGACCACTTCTCGCAGCCGATGACGCGAAAGCGCGGTTCTTTGGAGTCTGGGTCGATCTGGATGGCCTCGATAGCCCCCGGTGCCGCCCGCTGCCCGCTGGAGATTTGCGCGCCCTCGAAGGCCGGGCCGGTGGGCGAGGAACAGGCCAGCACGCGGCTGGTGTCGCCCAGCAGGATTTCGGCATTGGTGCCCACATCGACCACCAAGACCAGATCCTCGGATTTGCCGGGTTCTTCCGACAGGGCCACGGCGGCGGCATCGGCCCCCACATGCCCCGCGATACAGGGCAGGATATAGGTCCGTGCACGCGGGTTGATCGCGTGCAGGTCCAATTCGCGCGCGGGCATGGCGACGCTGTCGGAGGTGGCCAAGGCAAAGGGCGCCTGCCCCAGCTCCACCGGGTCAATGCCCAACAGAAGGTGGTGCATAACGGGGTTGCAGACAAAGACCGTTTCCACGATCAAATGCGGCTCGATCCCCGCTTCCTTGGCGATTTCCTCGGCCAGCGTGTTGATGGCGTCACGCACCGCGCAGGTCATTTCCTGATCGCCGCCGGGGTTCATCATCGAATAGCTGACCCGGCTCATCAAATCCTCACCAAAGCGGATTTGCGGGTTCATGATGCCCGAGCTGGCCTTGACCTCGCCGGTGTCCAGATCGGTCAGGTGCGCGGCCACGGTGGTTGAGCCAAGGTCGATGGCCAACCCATACAAACCGGCCTCGTGCAGGCCCGGCCAGATGTCGATCACACGCGCCACGTCATCGGTATGGGATTTGTGCAGCGCGACGGTGACCTGGAATTTGCCCTTGCGCAGCGTGGGTTGCAGCTTGGACAAAAGCGAGCTTTCCGCGCGAATCTCGGGGATGTCCCATTCGCGTTTGAGCGCGCGTTCCAGCCGCTCCAGATCGCCGGTGGGTTCGTGCATGTCGGGCTCTTCCACCTCGACAAAGTAGAGCCGCGTGGCCGGGTCCATGTCGATCACCCGGGCCGAGGCGGCCTTGCGCACCACCTGCCGGTGAACTTGGGATTCGGGCGGCACGTCGATCACCACGTCGCCCATCACCTGCGCCTGACAGCCAAGGCGGCGGCCCGGTTTCAAGCCGCGCTTGTCGTCATAGCGTTGTTCGACCGCGTTCCATTCCGACAGGGCATCGTCGGCCACGGTCACGCCATGCTTGGAAAACTCGCCATAACTCGGCGTGATCTGGCATTTCGAGCAGATCCCCCGCCCGCCACAGACCGAATCAAGGTCAACGCCCAACTGCCGCGCGGCGGTCAGAACGGGCGTGCCCTTGGCAAAGCGGCCGCGCTTGCCCGAGGGGGTAAAGACGACAAGGGGATCTTGCGACATGGCCGAAACCTCATATTCCCTAAAGATGACTGCAACATAAAGATTTGCCGCCGGGCTAACAGCCCGCAACCGTCAGAAAATTGCATTGCAGCGGCATCGCGGTTCAGACGCGGCGCGCTCCCTGCCCCAGCAGCGCCTCGACCGCACCATCGTAACGTTCGCCATCGCTGGTCGCGATACCGTCCCGGACAATCTCTACCTCGAGACCCCGATCAAGGGCCGCCTGCGCCGTGCGCACCACGCTATGCGCCCCGTCTTGCCCCATGATACGCAAGCGCCCCACGCGCAGCACATCCAAAAGGTTATCCAACTCGCCGGTCTCGAACCCGTCCTCGGCCCAACGGGTGATTACATGATCGGCCATGCCCTGAAAGGGCGCGGCCAAAGGGCCCGAGGCAGCGCGCGGCGCGATCAGGCGTGCGATGGGCGCTGCCACGTGCTGCTTCAGGGCGATCACCGGAATGTCACGATCCCGGGCCACGGCCACCTCGCGGCTGACGGCGGCCTCGATCCGGGCGCGGGTGGCCTCGTCATAGCGCGGCGCACACCAAATACCCTCTTGCAGATCGACCAGCAAAAGCGCCCGACCCGGTCGCGGCGCAATCCTCGGGCCATGACTTTGCCGAAGCATCCGGCGCGAGGCCGTCCACCACCAAAACCCGATCAGACCAGCGACCAGAAAAAGCACGGTCCAGATCATGCCACCCCCCGCGGTGGTGTCGATTTCGCGATAAATGAACCCATGGTTTGCGTCTTGCCGCCAAGTCCCCGGCTTGTCAATCTCGCCACCTCATGACGGTGGTCGCCCCTTCGCGCCACTGGGCCCGCGACGGCAGCACCCGCAAACCGGGGCCGAACTGTGGCTTTGGGACAGAGCACCGCACCAGATTGGGTACGGCAGGGGCACAAGAATTGCACCATACGAGTCTCTGCGGCACTATCGTGACAAGACTACCAATGTTGTATCCCGAACATACGAGCGCAACGCCCATGAACACCCAAAGCCCGACCCGCCTGCAAATCGCGGCCGCCCTGCTCTTTACCGCGATCATAGCTTTTCTTGGCGGGTTGATTGGCTGGTACCTTGCATCCGACGCCTTGCAGAAAGATTACATTACGAACATTCTTCTTTCGTTTTGCGCCGGTCTTCTGGTCTCGCTCGTGTTCACCATGATCATCCAAAACATTCTTGCCCGCCAATCCGCCGTCGAAATTTTCAAACACCAACAGATCGCAACAACCACCGGGCTCTACGAGCGCTTTCACTCTCCGGAAATGATCGAAATCAGGTGCCGCCTGGACAGGTTGCTGAAAACGATCGAGGCGGACGGCCCCCATGATGAATCATTTTGTGAGCTGCACGGCCGCCTGTACCTCGACAGCCCGAGCGAGGATGACAAAAAGGATTGGATCGCCCTGTCCAGCATCCTGCATTTTTACGAGAACATCGCCGACCTCATCGAGCGTGACCTGATAGACCGGGACACGGCAATCGCGAATTTCCGCAAGTACTACAGGTGGCTACGCAACAACCCGGCATTCGCACGCGCCATGACGGCCACCGAGACCAAGGGCGAACAATGGTTTTTCCTGAGCAGGTTTCGTTATCTTGAGACGAGGGCCGATTTCTGATCGCGGGGCATCCCGTCTCTGATCCTTCGGGGTTTCCGCCACGGCCCCGGCGCAGGGCGCGACGTTAAACCAATCCGGCCTCGCCACGCAGCCACTCGGCGAAAGCGACAAGCGAAGGGTCCGGTTGTCGTGTTCCGGTCACAAGGAAAAGGCCTTGGGGGCGCGTGACCGTCTGGGGGTGAAGTGCGATCAAGCGCCCGGCGGTTTCATCGGCTTGTGTCAAACGGCGGTCCGCAAGAATAACCGCATGGCCGGAAAGCGCCGCGTCGAACATGAAGGCGCGGCTGTCGAAACTGGTGATATCTTTCGGCACCGATCCGGCATCGGTGGCCTCCGCCCAGGCCTGCCAATCCTCGGGCCAGTTGCGCGCCGAGGCCAGAGGCAGGGCCAAGACCTCCCGCGCCACAAGCGGCAGCCGCCGCCCTTCGACCAATTGGGTGGCGCAGACCGGGCGGATTTCGTCGTGAAAGATCGGCCATGCCTGCAAATCTGGCCAATACCCTGCGCCATAGCGCAGGGCGGCGTCGAACTCGGAATTGGGTAAATCGACATACTCAAACGAGGGCGCAGGCTTTATCGTGATGTCCGGGTATGCCGCGTGAAACCGGGGCAGGCGCGGTAACAGCCAACGGTTGTGCAGAAAGGGTGCCACCGTGATCCTGAGGACATTGCCCGCACCCTCGCCACGCGCCTTTGCCACCGCCTGTTCCATTCCGTCCAAGGCCGTGCCGACCTCATGCGCAAGTGCTTGGCCTGCCTCGGTCAAGGTGATCTTGCGGGTAGCACGATGAAACAGCGCCACACCCAGCGCCTCTTCCAAGGCCTTGACCTGATGGCCCACGGCGGCGGGGGTCACGCAAAGCTCCTCAGCGCCGTCTTTGATACTGCCATGCCGCGCCGCGGCCTCGAAGGCGCGCAATTGGTTGAGGGAGGGCAAGCGACGAACCATACCGTCACTATAGCCTAGATTTTCTTGGGTATGGTGAAAATTTTGATCGTTTGTCACGGGGATGGCCCGGCTTTTAGCCTGTTACCGCAACCTGAGCCGCCGGAGGAAACGACCATGGCCCAAGCCCCCACCCTGCCCCACCAAACCGATGATATTTTCCTGACCGATGGCGGCAATGAAACTTGGTTGATGTATAAACGCGGGCTGGAATTGCCGCATTTCAGCGCCTTTCACCTGCTGCAAGATGTCAAAGGCCGCCGTGCCGTCGAAGACTACTACCGCCATTTTGCCGAACTGGCGGTGCGTTTGGACACACCCTTTATCTTCTGCTCGATGACCTATCGCGCCAGCCGCGATTGGGGGGAGCTTTTGGGATATTCCAAAGAGGGGCTGGCCGAGATGAACCACCGCTGTCTTGACCTTTACCGCGACGCGGCCAAGGCGGCGGGCCTGCCCGACAGCCGGACGGTGATCAGCGGCTGCCTTGGCCCCAAAGGCGATGCCTATCAAACCAATGATACGCTGACTGCCGAAGGGGCGGAGGAGTATCACGCCGAACAGATCGCCACGTTGAAAGAGGGCGGTGCGCATCTCATTACCGCGCTCACCCTCAATGCCGTGGACGAGGCCATAGGCATCGCCCGCACGGCACAGTCGCAAGACATGCCAAGCGTCATTGCCTTCACGCTTGAGAAAAACCGCCGCCTGCGCAGCGGCGAAACCCTGCAAGAGGCGATCGAGGCCGTGGATGCCGCCACGGGCGCGGCGCCGGCCTATTACATGATCAACTGCGCGCACCCGGTGGATTTCGGCCCGGCGCTTGCCCCGGCCCCATGGGCCGAACGGGTGCGCGGCTTGCGGGCCAATGCCTCCTCGTTGGACCATGGCACCCTGTGTCAGTTGGGCAATCTGGAAGAAGGCGACCCAGATGAACTGGCCCAGCAATATTGCGATCTGCGCGCGGCCTATCCGAAGATGAATGTCTTTGGCGGCTGCTGCGGCACGGATTATGCCCATGTCGAAAAGATCGGGCGCGCCCTGCTGGCGGCGTGATCACGCCTCGTGCCGGTTGGTGAACAACTCCCACTGAAACCGCGCGCGCACGCCCAGATCAAGGAAGGGCCGGGGCGGCAGGATATCCGGCGCGCCAAGGCTTTCCATATCGGCAATCAGGGGGTTATCGCGCCCACAGGCCAGATCGGCGGCAAGGATGCCGCCGAAGGTGCCCTTGGTCACCCCCACCGCGTTCTGGCAAACCGCCGACCAGATGTTTGGTGCCAAAGGCCCAAAGGCGGGGGCACCGTTGCGCGAGAGACAAACGAACCCCGACCACGTATGCGCCATCTCAACCCCCTTGAGCATTGGAAAGCGCGCGTCGAACAGCGCCTTGTGCCGTGCCTGCACCTGCGCCTGCTCATTCGCGCCGATCCGTTGATTGGGGCGATAGCTTAGCCCCTGCCGGATCAGGATGCGGTGATCCTCGGTATAGCGCATGGTGATCCCGGCAAAGGCATTTGCGGGCGTCAGGCCCCAAGCCTGTTCCACGCCAAACTCGGCGCGCTCGGCCTCGGTCAAGGGGCGGGTCAGGCTGGCATGGGCAATGAGGTGCAAGAAGCGCCGGGGGTGAAAGCCGAATTGCTCGGAAAACCCGTTGGCGGCCATGATCATCTTGGGCGCACGGACCGATCCGCCCGCCGTGGTCAGATGCACACCGTTTTGAAAACCGGCCTCCAGAACGGGGGCGTTTTCAAAGACGGTGACATTCTCGGGCAAGGTATCGGCCAGCCCCCGGCACAGGGCGGCGGGGTTCATCAAGACGCAACCCGGTGTATAAACCCCGGCGGTGAAATGCGGGCTGCCCAGCTTGCCGCGCAGGGCCTCACCCTCGACCCACTCAAACGGCTCGCCCAGCGCCTCCAATTCCTTGGCGAAAGGCTCCAACACCTCGCGGGTGCCGCGCGGCGAAACAGCGGTGTGATACTTGCCCGCGCGCCGCCAGTCACAGCCGACCCCGTGAGTTTCGACGACACCTTCGAGATGATCCAAGGCCATGCGCGCCAAGCGCATGAAGCGGTGCGAGCCGTCCAGCTCATCCAGTGACGAGCCAACATTATGCGGCAGGTCGATCCCGAAGCCCGAATTCCGGCCCGAGGCGTTTTCGCCCGCCTCGCCTGCCTCGATCAGCACGATCTTGTCGTCGGGGCGGTTCTCGGCCAGCCGCCGCGCGGCGGCCAGCCCGGCGTAGCCACCGCCCAAGACCACCCAATCGGCGGCCACATCGCCCTTGACCGGATCATGCGCCCGGCGCTTGGGCAGGATGGCGGACCAGCCGTTTGTCTTGTCATCCTTGGGCAACCGGTTGATTTTCATGGCTGTTCCCCTTCGGCCCAATTGGCAGGCTCAATGGCGTAGAAAACCAGCGCGCTTTCGGCCAGATAGGTCAGCGCCGTACCCTTGGGCAGCCACAGACATTCCATCGGCCCTGCCTGCAAATCGCCCGCGTCGCAGCGCACGGTCAGGCGGCCTTCGAGCACCAAAACCACCTCGTCATACTGCACGGTCCACGGGATTTCGGCGCGCGTCATCCGCACGATCCCGGTGCCAAGGCGCGTGCCGTCGCCTGCGCCCGAAACCTCGGCCACCTGCGCCATCTCGCCATAGTCAAAGCGCGGCTGCATCTTGAGATCGCCAAGCGTGATCTTGCGGGCGGCTGTCTTGGTCATGCGCGGGCTTCCTCCCTTCGGCAGACTTATCTTGACGCAGAACCATACAGGGGTGTACGTTTCAATACAACCCTGTACGGAAAGCCCATGCCCCAAGCCCAAACCGCCCCAAAACCCCACCGCCTCAGCGCCGAGGACTGGATCGCTTGCGCGCTGCAAACCCTCATCGAAAGCGGGATCGAGGCGGTGCAAATCACCGCCCTTGCCCGTCGCCTTGATGTCACACGCGGCAGTTTCTATTGGCATTTCGAAAGCCGCGAGGCGCTTTTGGATGCGCTGCTGACCCATTGGCGGCGGCAAAATACCGGGGTCATGGTCGAGGCGCTGACCGGCGCTGAGAGCCTTGATACCGGCATTCTCGCGCTCTTTTCGGTCTGGGTGGATGACGCAAGGTTCGACCCCAAACTTGACCAAGCGGTGCGCGATTGGGCGCGCCATTCCGATACCCTGCACGGGGCTGTCAAATCCGAGGATGACGCCCGCGTCGCGGCCATCGCAGAGTTCTACGCCCGGCATGGATACGAGCAGCCGGAGGCCTTCATCCGCGCCCGCGTGCTTTATTACACGCAGATCAGCTATTACGCGCTGTCCAAGGAACAAGACGAGGAAATGACCGACCGTCTGGGCTACCTGGAGGCCTATTTCCGCGCCTTTACCGGGCGCGATATCGACCCCGAGATCGCCCGCGCCTATCGCGCCGAAACACTGGAGGCGTCAAAACCATGACAACCACAACCAAACCCCGCCGGGGCCGCACCCGCGCACGGCAAAACGCCGTGACCGCCACGTTTGACCGCGCATGGCGGCAATGGCGCAACCCCTACCCGCCCATCGAACAATTCCGCCCCGAGGAGGTGGAAGCGATCCATAAAACCAGCCTGCGGGTGCTGTCGGATATCGGTATCAAGATCCTGAGCGATGAGGCGCGCGAATTGCTGGTCAAGGCGGGCATGACGGATGCGGGCGATCAGGTGATCCGCTTTGACCCCGATCTGGTGATGGAGCTTGTGGGACATGCGCCCTCGGAGGTCACGCTTTACGGCCGCGGCGCTGACCGTGACGCCACGCTTGGCGGCAACAAGGTGGCGATTTGCACCACCGGCGGCACGCCCAATTTTTCCGATGTAAAGAACGGCCGCCGCCCCGGCACTTTGGCCGATCTCGATAACCTCTGCCGCGTGGCACAAGCCTTTGACGTGATCCATGTGATCGGGCCTTTCGTCGAAGCACAGGATATACCGCCGCACCTGCGCCATTTCGCCATGACCCGGTCGGTCCTGACGCAGACCGACAAGGTGCCGTTTGTCTTCTTTCGCGGCACCCAAGCCGTGGCCGACGCCTATGAGATGATCCGCATCGCCCATGGGCTGAGCCATGAGGAGTTTCGCCAAACCCCGGTGACCTATTCGGTGGCCAACTCCAACTCCCCGCTGCAACTCGATCACCTGATGTGCCGCGGGATCATTGATGCGGCGCGGGCGGGGCAGTTGATGGTGCTGACGCCCTTCACCCTGTCGGGGGCCATGGCCCCGGTCACCCTGCCCGGGGCCTTGGCACAGCAAAACGCCGAGGCCTTGGCCGGGATCGCCCTGTCGCAGGTGGCCCAG
This sequence comes from uncultured Roseovarius sp., assembly GCF_913057115.1. GTDB lineage: Bacteria > Pseudomonadota > Alphaproteobacteria > Rhodobacterales > Rhodobacteraceae > Roseovarius. The sequence goes on along the minus strand of NZ_CAJXNN010000056.1, from coordinate 7,016 downwards.
CCCGGTGCGCCGGTCTGCTATGGCAGCTTCACCACCAATGTGGATATGAAAACCGGCTCCCCTGCCTTTGGCACACCGGAATACACCAAGGCCGCTTTCGCCTCGGGGCAGTTGGCGCGCTTTTATGGCCTGCCGCTGCGGTCTTCGGGTGTGACCGCCTCGAACACCGTGGATGCGCAGGCGGCCTATGAGCATCAGATGTCGCTTTGGGGGGCCTTGATGGGCGGCACGAACCTTTTGCTGCACGGGGCGGGGTGGCTGGAAGGCGGGCTGACCGCCTCGGCCGAGAAATTCATCGTCGATATCGAACAGCTTCAGATGTTCGCGGAACTGTTCAAACCCGTTGAGGTGAGCGAGGCAACACTCGGGTTCGACGCCATGGCAGAGGTCGGCCACGGCGGGCATTTCTTCGGCACCCAGCACACGCTGGAGCGGTTCGAAACCGCCTTTTATTCGCCGTTGGTCTCGGACTGGTCGAACTATGAAAACTGGGCCGAGCGCGGGGCCGAGGATACCCAAACCCGCGCGCATCGGATCTTTTTCGAGACGGTCGAGGCGCATGAGCCGCCGCCCTTAGCCCCTGAAAGGCTTGAAGAAATCGACGATTTCATCGCCCGCCGCACCGCCGAAGGCGGGGCCGATATCGACCGGTAAGCCAAGCGCCAAGGATTTTGCAAAATCCTTGGCCAAGCCCGTTGCAACGGGCTTAGCCCTCGCGCCGAATGTCAGCCCCCAGATCGGCCATCAGCCCCTCGAAAATCGGGAAGGAGGTAGCGATGGGCCCGCCGTCATCCACGCGGACAGGCGCGTTGCTGGCCAGACCCAGCACAAGGAAAGACATGGCGATGCGGTGATCCAGATGGCTGGCGCAAGTGGCCCCGCCGGCCACATTGCCATAGCCCTTGCCATGGACGATCCACCAATCCTCGCCATCCTCGACCTCAATGCCGTTGGTGCGCAGGCCGGTGGCCATGGCCTCGATCCGATCGCTTTCCTTGACGCGCAATTCCTTGACGCCGCGCATCACGGTTTGGCCCTCGGCATAGGCGGCGACCGCCGACAAAACGGGGTATTCGTCGATCATGCTGGCGGCGCGTTCGGGCGGGACTTCGATACCTTTGAGGTTGGGCGAGAAACGCGCGCGCAGGTCGGCCACGGGCTCCCCGCCTTCTTCGCGCTCGTTCTCATAGGTCAGGTCCGCACCCATCTCGCGCAGGGTGGTGAAAAGGCCCGCGCGCGTCGGGTTGAGGCCGATATTGGGCACCAAAATATCCGAACCTTCGGTGATCAAGGCGGCACAAACCGGGAAGGCGGCGGAGCTTGGATCGCGCGGCACGTCGATGCTCTGCGGGCGCAGTTCTGGCTGGCCCTCAAGGGTGATGACCCGGCCCTCGTCGGTCACCTCGGTGGTGATGGTGGCGCCAAACCCTTCGAGCATCCGTTCGGTGTGGTCGCGGGTGGCTTCTTGTTCAATAACAATGGTTTGGCCGGGGGCATTGAGGCCCGCCAGAAGCACCGCCGACTTCACCTGCGCCGATGGCACCGGCACGGTATAGCGCACCGGCAAAGGCTCGACCGCGCCGACGATGGTCATCGGCAGACGCCCGCCCGAGCGGCCCACGGATTGCGTACCGAAAAGCGCCAGAGGGTCGGTGACCCGCGCCATCGGGCGTTTGTTGAGGCTGGCATCGCCAGTGAAAGTAGCAGTGATCGGCGAAGTGGCCATGGCCCCCATAATCAGGCGCACGCCGGTGCCGGAATTGCCGCAATCAATCACCTGATCGGGTTCGGCAAAGCCGCCCACGCCGACGCCGTGGATGTGCCATGTGCCATCCTGATCGCGGGTGACCTCGGCCCCGAAGGCCTGCATCGCCTTGGCGGTATCGAGCACGTCTTGCCCTTCCAACAACCCGGTGACCACGGTCTCACCCACGGCCATGGCCCCAAGGATCAAGGAGCGGTGGGAGATCGACTTGTCGCCCGGCACATCGGCTGTGCCAGCAAGACCGGAGGAGCGGTGCGCGATCATCGGAATGGGGGTGCCGTGGCCAGACATTGGCGTGCCTTTCATGGATCAGTCGCAGGCCTGATAGCGCAAGCATCGGCGCGCGTCCATCCGGGTTCTTGGGGGCACAACGTGGTCAAGGCGGAGAATCAACGGCAACACTTTGGTTAACAAGGAAAACCCCGATCTGCATCGCGTCGGTATCACGTCGGTTTTGCGTCGGTATTTTTGAGGCACCCCGGCAGGGTTAACAGGGCGCGCGGTGAAAGTTGTACGTTTCGTACGTGAGTTTCGTACGTTGCGCGCGGCGCGCTCAGCAGCCCTGACGGGCTTCTTCGCGAAGAACGCGAGTGATGAGCGCCCGCCGCGCGATAGTGCCCAGCCAACGGCCCGTGTTAAGAGCATAGCGATGGCGGCGGCACGAAATCTTGAAAAGATTTCGATCCGATTTCTTTTCAAGAAATCGGCACCCCGCCCAGATCACGCCTTCGCCGCGATCACGATGAATTCCACCTTCAACTCGGGCGTGGCCAGCTTGGCCTCGCCACAGGCCCGCGCCGGGGCGTGGCCTTCGGGCACCCAAGCATCCCAAACCGCGTTCATCTCGGCGAAATCGGCCATATCGGCCAGCCAGATCACGCATTGCAGGATGCGCGTGGCGTCCGATCCGGCCTCGGCCAGAAGCGCCTCGACCCGTTCGATGCAGGTTTTGGTTTGCTCGGCCACGCTTTCGCCGGGGTTGCCGACCTGGCCAGCCAGATAGATGGTGTCGCCATGGGTGACGATCTGGCTCATACGTTGGCCCACGTGGGCGCGGGTAACTTCGGTCATTGGGTATCCTTCCTAGGTTTGAAAGCGATTGGGCGAGAGCGCCGCCACGGTCTCAGATGGCAATTCGGGCGTCTGCCCGGTGATAAGCGCCGCCGTAAGGCAAGCCAGGGCCGGGGCGGTCTGCACCCCGTAGCCACCCTGCCCGGCCAGCCAGAACAACCCTTCGGCCTGCCCGTCAAAGCCGACCACCGGCGTGCGGTCCGGCGCGAAACTGCGCAATCCAGCCCAAGAGTGTTCCAACCGCGTGACCGGATGGGTCACGGCTTGTTCAAAGCGATAAAGCCCTTCGGCCAGCACCATATCATCGGGCCATGCATCATGCGGAAGGGCGGGGTCTTCATCCGCGGGCGAGACCATCAGCTTACCCGCCTCGGGCTTGGCATACCATGTTTCAGTAATGGCCCCGAAAAGCGGCCAGCGGTCCACGTCATGGCCCTCTGGCGCGGGGATGATCGCCGCCGAGCGGCGATAGGGCTTTATGCCCAAGGCCCGCGCGCCTGCCATTTCCGCCACCGGGTCGGCCCAAGCGCCGCCCGCGTTGACAACCACCGGCGCGGTATAGGTTTCGCCGCCCGCCGCAACCTGCCACGCCGAATGGCCGCGCGTGATGGCCTGCACCTGTGCGCCGGTCACAACCCGCCCGCCGCGCGCCTTCAAGAGCCGTGCATAGCCCTGCAACATGCGGTCCACGTCGATATCCTGCGCGTCGCGTTCCAGAACCGCGCCTGCGATGGGGTCTGGTTTGAGGATCGGCACAAGTTCCGCCGCCTCGGTCCCGGTCAGCCGCTCCAACCCGGTGGCGCCTTCGCAATAGGCCTCAAGCCTGTCCATCTCGGCCGCGCTCGCCACCATCACCTCGCCGCGCGGGGAAAGGAGCGAGCGGTCGGAGATGCCTTCGGGGGCTTCGAAAATCGGCGCGGCGGCGGCATTGAGCGCGCGCAGCGTGGCATTGCCGTAGTTGCGGATGAAGATCGCCGCCGAGCGGCCCGTGGAGTGGTAGCCGATTTGCGCCTCGCCCTCCAGAACCAGAACATTGGCGTTGGCGGCCAGTTCCGCCGCCGCGCTGATCCCGGCGATACCGCCGCCGATGACGATGATATCGGGGTGGGTCATGCGTCCTCGAACCCCGTGAGAGTGGCGGCGAGGTTCTCGCCCAACTCGTCACAAAGATAGCCACCTTCCTGCACGAAAAGCGTCGGCAGGCCCATTTTGGCAATCGCCGCCCCGATGCGGCCGAACCCGGTGGTGGTGACAGCGAAGCCTTGGAAGGGGTCGCCCTCGTATGCATCAAGGCCCAGCGCCACGACGATCACGTCGGCGCCGAAATCGGCGATGCGGGTGAGGCCGGTATCGAGCGCCTCAAGAAAGGCCTTGTCATCGGTGCCGCGCGGCATGGGCAGATTGAGGTTATAGCCCAACCCGCGCCCCTGCCCCCGTTCATGGGCGTGGCCCCAGAAGAAGGGATAAAAGCGCACCGGGTCGGCGTGGATTGAGACCGTCAGCACATCGTCGCGGTCATAGAAGATACCTTGGGTGCCGTTGCCGTGGTGGACATCCACATCCAGAATGGCCGGGCGCAAGCCCTTTTTGCGCAGGTGGTCTGCGGCGATGGCGGAGTTGTTCAAGAAACAAAAGCCCCCCGCCAGATCGCCATAGGCATGGTGCCCCGGCGGACGGCAAAGCGCATAGGCGGCCATCTCACCGCCCGCCACCAGATCGGCGGCGGAAAGCGCGGATTGGGCGGACCAATAGGCGGCCTCCCAGGTGCCTTCACCGATAGGACAGGCGGTATCGGCCTGATGGAACCCCGCTTGGCCCACCGCCGAGCGCGGGTAGCTATCGGTGCGGTTGGCGGGGTGGACGTTCGGGATCACCTCGTCGCCCGCATCGGGGATGCGTTGCCAGCGGGTATAGATATTGCGCAGGAAGGTCAGGTATTCGGGGGAATGCACGGCGGCGATGGGGCCTTGGCCGTGGTCGGTGGGGGCCGCGATGTCGCATTGCGCGGCCTTGGCCCCGCTCAGCAGTTTTTCGATCCGCGCGGGTTGTTCCGGGCTGGGAAGGATTTTGCCGTTGGCCATGAAATGCTTGGGGTCATGGTGCCATTGCCGGTCGTCGAAGATCGCTTTCATTTTGCATGCCCTTTCAAGTTTTCAAAGCCTTGCGCGTCGAGTTTCATCACCGTCGCACCCTCCTGCGGGCCAAAACCCAGCCGCTCGTAGAATTTGCGCGATTCGGTGGAGTGTTCATAAACCGCGAGCGTCAGCCACTTGGCGTTCCACCAATGCGCGGCCAGCATCGCCGCCCCGGCCAGCAAGCGCCGCCCAAGGCCATGGCCACGCCCTTCCGGTGCCACCCAGAGGTCCGACACGTAAACCCCCGCCGCGCCGCGCACGGTGGAAAGCGTGGGGCTATAAAGCGCCACACCGCGCAGCGCGTCGCCCTCCATCGCCAGCGTCGCATAAGCCGCCGGATGCACCCCGAACAGCGCCTGTTCCAGCAACGCCACATCGCCTAGATGCTCATCGCCCAAATCGGCGCTGAGCCGCCTTAGGCCTTCATCCAAAAGGGGCAAGTCGGCGGGGGTGTCCACCACGCGCAGGGTAATCTCGCTCATGTCAAATCGCCGTTTTATCCGCGCCCTTGAGGCCAAGGATCTGCCGCGCCTCATCGGGGCTGGCCACCTCGCGGCCCAAGCCTTCGACGATGCCGCGGATTTTTTCAACCTGTTGGGCGTTGTTTTCCGCGAGCGTTCCGCGCGCAATGGTCAGGCTATCCTCCAGCCCCACGCGCACATGCCCGCCCATAGCCGCCGCCATGGTAATGAGCGGCATTTGATGCCGGCCAGCGGCCAGCACCGAGAACATGTAATCCTCGCCGAAAAGTTTATCGGCGATGCGCACCATGTGGGTCAGGTTTTCAGGGTCCGGTCCCATGCCGCCCAGCACGCCAAAGACGAACTGGATGAAGAGCGGCGCCTGGACAAAGCCGCGATCGACGAAGTGCTTGAGCATATAGAGGTGCGACAGGTCATAGCATTCAAACTCGAACCGCGCGCCGCGTTCGCGGCCCAGTTCGGTCAGGATGCGGCCAATGTCGCGTGGGGTGTTCTTGAACACCAGATCATCGGTGCCCTCAAGAAAGGGTTTTTCCCACTCGTTCTGCCAATCGCTGATGCGCTCGGCCATGGGGTAAAGCGCGAAGTTCATCGACCCCATGTTGAGCGAGGCCATTTCCGGCTCTGCCCGCTTGGGCGCGGCAAGGCGTTGATCCAGCGACATGATCGCGCTGCCCCCCGTTGAGAGGTTCAGCACCGCGTCGCATTCGGCATGGATGCGCGGCAGGAAGCCCATGAAATGCTCCACCTCCGCCGAGGGCCGCCCGGTTTCGGGGTGGCGCGCGTGCAGGTGCAGGATCGCCGCGCCCGCCTTGGCCGCACCAATCGCCTGTTCGGCAATCTGATCCGCTGTCACCGGCAGGTGCGGTGACATGCTGGGCGTGTGGATCGAGCCGGTGACAGCACAGGTGATCAGGATTTTGCGCATCTTGGGCCTTACGCGATCTTGTCCAGTTCGGGCCGGATTTCATCGGTGAACTGCGCCAATGAGGCATCCAGCATCTCGGTGATTTCATCAAGGTGGGTGTCGTTCACGATCATCGGCGGGGCGACGATGATGTGATCGCCTTCCACCCCGTTGCGGGTGCGCCGCGAATAGACAATGAGCCCCTTGTCGTAGGCGATATTCACGAAACGGTCGAAGGCCTTGAGATGCTTGGGCAAGGGCGCTTTGCTGCCCCGGTCGGCCATGAACTCAAAGGCGGTCAGAAGCCCCATGCCGCGCACGTCCCCGATGATCGGATAGCGCTGCATCAACCCCTCAAGCCGCTGCATCAGCTTGGCCCCCATTGTGGCGGCGTTCTGCACCAATCCCTGCCGCTCAATCTCATCGATCACGGCGACCCCGGCGGCACAGGCCAAGGGGTTCCCGGCATAGGTATAGCCATGCAGGAAGCCGCCCCAATCAAGCACCGCCTCAACCAGACGTTCATGCGCGGCCATGGCCCCAAGCGGCACGTAACCGGCGGCAAAGCCCTTGGACATCACGATGATATCCGGCTCTAGGTTCCAATGCTCGGCTGCCAGAAACGCGCCAGTGCGCCCGGCCCCCGTCATCACCTC
>NZ_CAJXNN010000055.1 GCF_913057115.1 uncultured Roseovarius sp. | reverse complement strand
TGGAGCCGCCGGGTACCGCCCCCGGGTCCGATCCGCTTATTACGAGCGCGTTTATGTCCATAGTTCCCGAAGGAACAACACATACATAGGCAAACTGAGTGGCTTTGCAAAGGGGGTATGCGGGCGAAAACTTTCGTACGAGTCGTACGCTTAACCCCCGATTTTCGTACGAAAAAAGCAGGTATATCAAAACCCTTCGTACGAGTCTTACGAAACTCGGGCGCTCAAAGCTTGCCGCGGAGATATTCCATGACCGCCGGACGCACCGATTGCGCGCCTTCATCGCGGGCGCGGTCGATCACGTTGCGCAGCTCAATGAGGTTGGTGCGGCGCAAAATAGATTTGACCGGGCCTATGGAGGCGGGGCGCATCGAGAGGCTGTCGAGGCCGATGGCGGCGAAACAGGCGGCCTCGACGGGGCGGCCTGCGTCCTCGCCACAAAAGCTGAGCGGGGTGTTGGTTTCGGCGCAGCGGTCAACGATATGCTCGATGAAGCTCAGGAAGGAGACGTTAAGCGTGTCATAACGCTTGCGCACCAATTCGTTTTCACGGTCGGCGGCAAAGAAGAACTGCTTGAGGTCATTGCCCCCGATCGAGAGAAAATCCACAGCCTCGAAAAAACTGTTCGTGGCATAGGCGAGCGAGGGGGTTTCCAGCATCGCGCCCACCTCAATACTTTCGGGCAAGGGGTGGCCAAGGATGCGTTCGCGTTCAAGCGCCTTGTCCATCTCGGCGCGGGCGGCGAAATATTCCTCGCGCTGCGCGATGAAGGGAAACATCACCGTCAAGGGGCGCCCTGCGGCGGCACGGACGAGCGCCTGAAGCTGCATTCGCATCACACCCGGCTTGTCAAGCGCCACGCGCACAGCGCGCCAGCCAAGCGCCGGGTTTGGTTCCTCCACGGCCTTCATGTAGGGCAACACCTTGTCGGAGCCGATATCGAGCGTGCGAAAGACCACGCGCTTGCCCTTGGCGGCATCCATGACGCGCGAGTAAAGCTCACTCAATTCGGCGCGCTTTGGCATGTGGTTGCGTATGAGGAATTGCAACTCGGTCCGAAACAGGCCGACGCCTTCGGCGCCGGAACTTTCCAGACTGGGCAAATCGGCCATCAGACCCGCGTTCATATGCAGTGCGATGCGTTGGCCGCAAAGGGTTTCCGCCGGTTTTTCGCGGATCGAGGCATAGCGCTCTTGCGCCTTCGCCTGCATCGCCATCTTGTCCCGGAAGGCCGCGACCACGGTGTCGTCCGGGCGCAGGTGTACGATTCCCTGCTCGCCATCGACAAGGATATGGTCGCCGTTCAGCGCTTCGTTGGTAATACGACTTGCATGGATGACCAGCGGGATCGCCAAGGCGCGCGCCACGATGGCCGCATGTGAGCCGACCGAGCCTTCCTCGAGGACGATGCCTTTCAGGTTGCGACCATAATCCAGCAACTCGGCAGGGCCGATATTGCGGGCAATCAAAATCGGATCTGCGGGCATTTCCGCACCGGTTTCATGACCTTGGCCAGTCAGGATGCGCAGGAGGCGGTTCGAGAGGTCATCCAGATCGTGGAGGCGTTCGCGTAGATAGGGATCGGTGACCTGACCCATGCGGGCACGGGCGGTGGATTGTTCCTTTTCCACGGCGGCCTCGGCCGAAAGGCCGCGGGCGATGTCTTCCTCCATCCGTCGCATCCAACCCTTGGAGTTGGCGAACATCCGGTAGGCCTCTAACACCTGCAATTGTTCCTTGTCGCCGGTCTTGGCCGTCGAGAGCATGCGGTCGACACCAACGCGCAAGTTTTCCACGGCCTCGTTGAGCCGTTGCATTTCGCGGTGTGGATCCTCGGCAATCGGATTGGTCACCACCACACGCGGTTCGTGCAGCCATACATGCCCTTGCGCGGCTCCTTCCTGGGCCGAGGTTCCACGGAACAAGACCGCTTGTTGGTGACGGGCGGACATGGCCGCACCTTCGCCCACGAAAGCACCCAGTTCGGCCATCTCGGCGATGACCATGGCGACGACTTCGACGGCATAGACCTCTTCTTCGGAAAAGATGCGCGAATCCTTGGATTGGACGACCAATACGCCCAGCATCTCGCCAAGACGCTGAATCGGCACACCAAGGAACGCGGAGTAGGCTTCTTCGCCGGTTTCCGGCATGAACCGAAAGCCTTTTGCCCCGGGGGCATCTTCGGTGTTGACGATCGTCCCGGTGCGCGCCACCCGGCCCACCAGCCCTTCGCCAAGCTTCATGCGGGTTTCGTGCACAGCGTCCGGGTTCAAACCTTCTGTGGCGCAAAGCTCAAGCGTATCTTCATCGCGAAAAAGGTAGATCGAGCAGACCTCGGTCTTCATTTCTTCGGCGATCAGCAGCGTGATGCGGTCGAGCCTTTGTTGACCGGCGGCATCTTCGGCCATGACGGCCCGCAGACGTGACAGCATTTGGCGGCTGTCTGTTTCGATATGGTCGCTGGAGCCTGTCATCGCGTGAATGGACCTTTCGAGGCGGCCAAGGTGGACCTTGAGCGGTCTTGGTTAAACCACAGGTTACACTCTTTGTGAAACGTCAATGTTGCGTATTGGAGTGTCGTTTGCGCAACATTGTGCCGCACATGCTATGGTTGTGTTCTGCGGAGGAAAGAAACTTTCGTTGATGCTTCGCGCGGGTGCGCGTACGCGCCAGGGACAGGGCGCGGCTGGCACGGTCCACAACACTGCGTGACCCGAGCGCCAGTAAGATTGTTTTGTCTATCGCTGGTGTCTTGCAGTGGGCTCAGGCAGTCTTGTCCAGCTCGAAAGCGTCGTGCAGGGATTGCACGGCCAACTCCATGTACTTGCGATCAATCAAGACCGAGATCTTGATCTCGGAGGTTGCGATGACCTTGATGTTCACACCTTCGTCGGACAGCGTTTTGAACATTTTCGCGGCGACGCCCGATTGGCTGCGCATACCGATGCCCACGGCTGAGACCTTGGCGACGTTGGTGTCGGCCACGAGGTCGTGGTAGTTGATCTCGCCGCGCTCCTTGGCTTCGGCAAGAGCCTTTTCGGCGCGCGCCACCTGATCGGTGGGGCAGGAGAAGGTCATATCGGTGCGGCCTTCTTCCGAGATGTTCTGAATGATCATATCGACGTTGACGCCCGCATCCGACAGCGGCCCGAAGATGGCGGCGGCGATGCCGGGGCGGTCGGCAACGGAAATGAGGGTCATTTTCGCCTCGTCGCGGGAATAGGCGATGCCGTTTACAACATTTGATTCCACGATTTCCTCCTCGGCGCAGACCAGGGTTCCTGCGTCGTCTGATTGTTCTTCGAAGCTGCTGAGAACGCGCAGCTTGACGTTATAGCGCATGGCCAGTTCGACCGAGCGGGTTTGCAGCACTTTCGCCCCAAGCGAAGCCAGTTCGAGCATTTCCTCGAAGGCGATGCGATCGAGTTTGCGGGCCTTGTCGGCGATACGGGGGTCGGTGGTGTAGACGCCATCGACATCGGTGTAGATATCGCAGCGCTCCGCGTCGAAGGCAGCGGCAAAGGCCACGGCGGTGGTATCCGAGCCGCCCCGTCCAAGCGTTGTGATGCGGCCTTCGGGCGAGATGCCCTGGAAGCCTGCGACCACGGCGACGCGCATCCCGTCGGCGAATTTGGCGTTGATGTTGTCGGTCGGGATTTCCTCGATGCGGGCGGCGGAATGGGCAGAAGTGGTCTTGAGCGGCACCTGCCAGCCCTGCCAACTGCGCGCCGGGACATCCATTTCCTGCAAGGTGAGCGCCATGAGGCCAGCGGTGACGTTTTCGCCCGAGGAGACCACGGCATCGTATTCCCGCGCGTCGTAAAGCGGTGAGGTTTCGCCCACGAAACCCACCAGTTTGTTGGTTTCCCCCGACATGGCCGAGACAATGACGATCACGTCATACCCCTTGGCCACTTCGACGCCCACGCGCTTGGCGGCACGGCGGATTCGGTCAAGCGTTGCGACGGATGTGCCGCCGAATTTCATCACGAGAACGGGCATTGAGGCGTCCTTACAGCAGTCTGTGCGCCATGTACGCGGCCTTGCGGGGAAGGGCAATAGGCGAGGTGCCGCAGGCCTGCCACGCTGAGAAGCGACCAAGGTACAGGTCGCTTTCCGCCCGGAAAGCGCCGCAACGGCTTGATCTGCCCGCTAAAGGGTTGTTACCCTTCCCGGACGGAGAGCGGACAGGGCTGTGCCTTCTCTCAAATGACAAGAGCAACGGACTCATCCGCGGTGCCGTTCGCGTAACTAGGGAGCCGCCGATATAGGCCAGACGTGCCAAGCCATGGGGTGACGAATACGCCCCAAGGTAGAGCAAGCGGCGGATCGGCAATCAATCAAGGGGGGCCTTCATGGCCGATGAATCAACAAATCAGGGTATTCCTGCGCCCGAGGGGCCAGCGGATATCATTGAGACCGATTACGAGATCGGTCAGGATAATATCGAAACGAAGATCGGGCCATTCGGACTGGACATTCACAACCCGGTCTTCTTCATCTCGGGGCTGGCGGTTGTCATCTTCGTCTTTTACTCACTCGCCTTGCCAGATCAGGCAAGCAATGTGTTCAGCTGGTTGTTTTCGGCTGTCACCAAGGGGTTTGACTGGTTCTTCCTCGGGGCTGCAAACATCTTTGTCCTTTTCTGCCTGCTATTGATCGTAACGCCCTATGGCAGCGTGCGCCTTGGCGGGGCAAACGCGTCGCCCGATTATGGCTATATCGGTTGGTTCGCGATGCTATTTGCGGCCGGTATGGGTATCGGTCTGCTGTTCTTCGGTGTCTCTGAACCGATGAGCCACTTCTCAAGCTCGCTTGGCGGCACTTCCGTCGGGGAAGATGGTATTCGGACCGACTGGGCCCCGGCGGGTGCTGCGGGAGGTGACGAGGCTGCGGCGCAACGCCTTGGCATGGCGGCAACGATTTTCCACTGGGGGCTGCACCCTTGGGCAATCTATGCGGTTGTGGCACTGGCTCTCGCGCTCTTTAGCTATAACAAAGGCCTGCCGCTGACCCTGCGCTCCGCGTTTTACCCGCTGTTCGGGGATCGCGTGTGGGGTTGGACCGGACACATCATCGACACACTGGCGGTTTTCGCAACGCTCTTTGGTCTGGCGACATCGCTTGGCTTCGGGGCGGAACAAACCGCGTCTGGCTTGACGTTCCTGTTCGGCTCCGGTGATGCGGCGGAAGGCACACGCGCCTTCATGGGCATCACCTATGGCAACAGCGAGGAAAGCGGCGTCGCCAACAACCCGCTCCTTCTGGTGCTGTTGATCACTGCGATCACGGCGGTTGCTTTGGTGTCGGTCATCCGCGGCCTGGATGGTGGCGTGAAAGTTCTGTCGGAGATCAACATGGGGCTTGCGGCGCTGCTGCTTCTCTTCGTGTTCTTCGTCGGTGGCCCGATCTTCCTGATCACGCTGTTCTTTGACAGTATCTGGGCCTATTTCCAGAACATCTTTGCACTGTCCAACCCGTTTGGTCGGGAAGACGTGAACTTTAGCCAAGGCTGGACTTCGTTCTACTGGGCGTGGTGGATCTCCTGGTCACCCTTCGTTGGTATGTTCATCGCCCGTGTGAGCCGTGGCCGCACCGTGCGTGAATTCATCGTCTGCGTGCTGTTGATTCCGACCACCGTTTGCATCCTGTGGATGACTGTCTTCGGTGGTACCGCGCTCAACCAGGTGGTGGCCGACGGCTATACCGCCGCCAAGGACGCGCCGCTGGAACTCAAGCTGTTCCAGATGCTTGCGGCCTTGCCATTGGCAACCATCACCTCGGTGATCGGCATCGTGCTTGTGATCGTGTTCTTCGTCACCTCGTCAGACTCCGGCTCGCTTGTGATCGATACGATCACCGCAGGCGGCAAGGTTGACGCGCCGGTGTCGCAGCGTGTGTTCTGGTGCATCTTCGAAGGCGCGGTTGCGATCGTGCTGTTGATCGGTGGCGGCCTCGCGTCGCTGCAATCGGCGGTGATTTCGACCGGTTTGCCTTTCACGCTGGTTCTGCTGGTGATGTGCTATGCCATCTGGAAAGGTCTGGCGAGCGAGAAGCGCTAAGCCTTTTTTCAGACTATGAAACAGCCGGCCCCGGAGAGTTCCGGGGCCGGTTTTTTGTGTCCGCGCTCAGCGGCCCTGACGGGCCTTTTCGCGACAAAGCCCGTCAGGGCTACGGAGCGGGGATTGCGGGAGGATGGAAAATCGCCTTAGCTTGCCCACAAGCAATGAGGAGGCCCCCAGATGCAGCTTGATACCGATTTCGTGCGAAGCCAGTTTCCGGCGTTTTCCGAGGCCTGCCTCGAGGGACAGGCGTTTTTCGAGAATGCGGGCGGGTCTTATACCTGCGGGCAGGTGATTGACCGACTGACGCGCTATTACAAGCAGCGCAAGGTGCAACCCTATGGCCCCTATGAGGCAAGCCGGTTGGCAGGGGAGGAGATGGATGAAGCGCGCAGCCGTCTGGCCGCGCTGTTGGGGGTAGCCTGTGATGAGGTGAGTTTTGGACCCTCGACCACGCAGAACACCTATGTTCTGGCGCAGGCCTTTCGCCAGTGGATGCAACCGGGCGATGCGATTGTCGTGACCGATCAGGACCATGAGGCCAATTCGGGGCCGTGGCGGCGCTTGGCCGAGGAGGGAACCGAGGTGCGCGAGTGGCGCATTGACCCGGAAACCGGGCTGCTGCGCTTGGAGGATTTGGAAAACCTGTTGGATGAGCGGGTGCGCTTGGTCTGTTTTCCGCATTGTTCCAACGTGGTGGGGGCGATCAACCCGGTGGTCGAGATCACCGCCGCCGCCCATGCGGCGGGGGCCTTTGTCTGCGTGGATGGGGTCAGTTATGCGCCGCATGGCTTTCCGGATGTGGGTGGCATGGGGCCGGATATTTACCTGTTCTCTGCCTATAAGACCTATGGTCCGCATCAGGGGATCATGGTGATGCGTCGCGAGTTGGCCGAGTTGTTGCCCAATCAGGCGCATTATTTCAACGCAGACACTTTGTACAAACGCTTTACGCCCGCTGGCCCGGATCATGCGCAGGTGGCGGCCTGTGCGGGGATGGTGGATTATGTGGATGCCTTGGCGGCACATCACGGGATCGCCGGGGATGCCGCGGCGCGCGGGCAGGGGGTGCATGACCTGATGCGTGACCATGAGGTGGAATTGTTGCAGCCTGTCCTTGATGCGGTGAAGGATCGCAATTCGGTACGTTTGTTGGGGCCTGCGGAGGCCGAGGGACGTGCGCCGACGGTGGCCTTAGCCTTGGCGCGGCCCGGTGGCATGGCTGCCGAAGAGCTGGCTGCGCGGGGCATCATGGCGGGCGGTGGTGACTTTTACGCAGTGCGGCCTTTGGGGGCCATGGGGGTGGACCCGGAAAAGGGCGTATTGCGCCTGAGCTTCGTGCATTACACGAGCCGTGACGAGGTGGATAACCTTTTGAATGCCTTGGAGGATATTCTTTGATCCGGGGCGCGTTGCGGGCCGTAGAAAGGTAAAATACCCCGGGGGCAGAGCATGAGTGACAATCGACCGACAATTCTATGGCTGCGGCGAGATTTGCGGTTGAGCGATCATCCGGCCTTGGAGGCGGCGATGGCGCGGGGCGGGCCGGTGGTGCCTGTGTTTATCTGCGATGATCTGGTCGAAGGCTTGGGGGCTGCGCCCAAATGGCGCTTGGGCCTGTCGCTGGCCGATTTGGCCGGTCGGCTTGAGGGGCTGGGCAGTCGGTTGATCCTGCGGCGAGGTGACGCCTTGGAGGTCTTGCGCGGCTTGGTCAAGGAGCTGGGGGCAGGCACGGTCATGTGGTCGCGGCTCTATGACCCTCAGAGCATTGAGCGCGACAAAAATGTGAAGGCGGCGTTGAAAGAGGATGGCGTGGAGGTTGAAAGCCACGCGGGGCACCTGCTTTTTGAGCCGTGGACGGTGGAGACCGGCACTGGGGGTTTTTACAAGGTCTATACGCCGTTTTGGCGGGCGGTGCGGGGCAGAGAGGTGGCCGCCCCCTTGTCTGCGCCGACGGATATTTCGGCCCCCAAGGCGTGGCCGGCCAGCGATAGCTTGGATGATTGGCAATTCGGCCGCGCGATGAACCGTGGAGCCGAGGTTTGCCGGCCTTACCAACGTGTGGGTGAAGAGGCCGCGCAAGGGCGGCTTGGTTGGTTTATGGGGGAGGCCGTAGGGAGCTATGACGAGGCCCGGGATTTGCCGGCTGAGGATGGCACCTCGGGTCTGTCGGAGAACCTTGCGCTTGGTGAGATTTCGCCGCGCCGGTGTTGGCATGCGGGCCTGCGTGCGATGGAGGAAGGCAAGCCGGGGGCCGAGACATGGCTGAAGGAGCTGGTCTGGCGCGAGTTTGCCTATCATCTGATTTACCATACACCGCATATAACCGAGCAGAGCTGGCGAGAGGAATGGCGCGGCTTTCCGTGGTCCGAGGAAGAGGACACCGAAAAGGTCATGGCGTGGAAGCAGGGGCGAACCGGGGTGCCGTTTGTCGATGCCGCCATGCGCGAGATGTATGTGACCGGAAAGATGCACAACCGTGCGCGGATGATCGTGGCCTCGTATTTGACCAAGCATTTGATGACCCATTGGCGCGTTGGGCAAAAGTGGTTCGAGAACTGCCTGACCGATTGGGACCCGGCCAGCAATGCCATGGGTTGGCAATGGGCGGCGGGCTCGGGCCCGGATGCAACGCCTTATTTTCGGGTTTTCAACCCCGAGACGCAGGCCAAGAAGTTTGACGCGCAAGGCACCTATTTGCGGCGGTGGATTGCCGAAGGACAGAAAGGGCCGACGAAGACCGCGTTGAGCTTTTTCGATGCCGTGCCGAGGGCATGGAGCCTTAATCCTCATATGCCTTACCCGGACGAACCTATCGTTGGCTTGAAAGAGGGCCGGAGCCGCGCGCTTGATGTTTATGAGACTTGGAAAGGCTGACCAATGGGAAAAACCCTTGCCGAAACCGACCCTCGCGCCATAGCCTTTAACCAAGAACAACAAGGAAACGGGATGATCCTGACGGAGACAAAAGGGCAGGCCAACCTGCCACGGTATTTTTCGCAGTGTTACGGCGTGGCCAAGCAGCTTGAGCATGGGCGCTTGGATATTCGTCTGGAAGATGGGCGGGTGTTTCGCGCCGATGGGGCCAAGCCAGGGCCGGTGGCCGAGATCGTCGTGCATGATGGCGATGTTTTTGCCCGGATGGTGCGCGAGGGTTACCTTGGGTTTTGCGATGCCTATCTGGAGGGCTGGTGGAGCACCCCGGATTTGCAGGCCTTCATGGACCTCGTGAATGCCGGGAATGACGAGATGTACAATGGCTATCCCGGCCAGAGCCTTGTGCAGCTTTACGAGAAAATCCGCTTCTGGTTTCAACGCAATACCAAGACACAGGCGCGTAAGAACATCAGCTATCACTATGATCTGGGCAATGATTTTTACGGGCTGTGGCTTGATGATACGATGACCTATTCCTCGGCCATATTCGAGACGGGCCAAGAGAGCCTTGAAGCGGCGCAGATCAAGAAATACGCCAGTATGGTTGATCAGATGGGGGTAAACCCGGGCGATCATGTGCTTGAGATCGGTTGTGGATGGGGCGGTTTTGCCGAATATGCCGCTGCCGAACGGGGGCTGAAGGTGACCTGCCTGACCATCAGCGAGGAACAGTACAAATACGCGCGCGACCGGATCGAGAAGGCGGGGCTTTCGGACAAGGTGAACTTCAAGTTGCAGGATTACCGCGATGAGCGCGGCACCTATGACGGGATCGCCAGTATCGAGATGTTCGAAGCGGTGGGGCAGCGGTATTGGCCCGTCTACTTTGACACGTTACGCGAACGGCTGCGCCCCGGAGCGCAAGCCACCCTGCAGATCATAACCGTGGAAGACAGCCGTTGGGACGCTTACCGAAAAGGCGTGGATTTCATTCAAAAATACATTTTCCCCGGGGGGATGTTACCCAGTCCGAAGGCCCTGCGCCATGAGGTGGAGCGCGCGGGCCTTCAGGTGAAACGCTCTATCGAGTTTGGTGACAGTTACAGCCAGACGCTGCGCCGGTGGCATGATACATTCAACGAGAAATGGGACGAAGTGGCCAAAATGGGCTTTGATGACCGGTTCCGCCGGATGTGGAATTTCTATCTCACCTCTTGTGCGGGAGCCTTCCAAGGGGGTAATTGCGATGTGACGCAGATTACAATCGCAAGGCCAAGGTAGGATGCCCTATACGGATCGAATGCCCACTGCGGGTAAATTTGTGACTGCCTTGGGATTGGCGGTTCTTGGTTGGATCGCTTCCGAGATGATCCGCGACGTGATGCCCCCACATACGGATTTCGGGGCCTTCAATTACGTGAACGTGGTCTTGGGTTTGCTTTGCGGCTGGTTCGTTGCCGGGACGCGACTAGGCTATGGCTATCGCTATGGGCTGAGTGCGGGGCTGACTGGTATCGTGGCCTTGGTATTCTGGGGGTTGTTCCTTCAGAGCTTCAACCAAATGATCGCCGAGTCACTTCGAAAGCGGTACGGCGGTCCGTTTGAAGCCTTCGAGGGCATGTTCAATATCGCTGTGGATTATGGCCAGTATCTTTTGAACGGGCCGCTTTGGGCCTTGCTTTTGGGTGGCGGCGTGCTTTTTGGTTTGATCGGGGAATGGGCCGAACAGAAGTGGCAGTGAGCCGATGATCGAGCTGTTTCTTTGTGGCCCTTGGGCGCGCTCATCGTTGATGAACCGTTTGGGCATGGACGCGGGCCGCGATGCGGGGCTGACCGATATGCGCCTTGTGGGGTCAGAGGACTCGATTTTTCCATTCTACACAAAGCGGCGCGGGGACAAGATTTCTGGCCGGATTGTTAATGCCGATGACGAGGCTTTGGCGCGTTTGCGGTTCTTGTCGGATGTTTTGGACTGGCAGATGACGCCCTGTCAGGTAGAGGGCCGTGCGGTGCAGGCCTTCTTGCCGCCTGAAGTGGCGGGGGGAGACCTGTGGAGAGCCGATGCTTGGGCCACGGCGTGGGAAGATATCGTAACCTTGGCGGTTGGAGAGATTTTGGGGCATCGGGGCCGGTTGTCTGCCGCGGAGTTGCGCGGGCGATTGCATATGGTCTATTCGCGCGCCTCGGCGCGGGTGGCAGCGGACCGTGGTGTTCCTGCAAATCTGCGATCGGCGACCACCATCGACAAGGTGGAGTGCCTGACTTGTGAAACGTCACATGCGGGCTTCTTCTTGACCCGCGCTTACGAATTGCGACATCCGGGATTCGACGGTGCGATGAGCCCACGCCTGCGGCGCGAAGTGTTCGTTGCGACGGATGCGGCGATCATCTTGCCATATGATCCGCTGCGTGATCGCGTTCTTCTTGTCGAGCAATTCCGGATGGGGCCTTATGGCCGCGGCGATGTGCGGCCTTGGATGCTTGAGCCGGTGGCCGGGCGTGTTGATGCCGGTGAGGATCCGGTTGAAACGGCGCAGCGCGAATGCCTGGAAGAGGCGGGCGTGAACCTGCAAAGTGTCGAGCACATCAGCAGCCACTACTGCACGCCTGGATGTTCGACCGAGTATTTTCATCTCTTTCTTGGGTTGTGCGAATTGCCTGACATGGAAAACCGGCTGGGTGGTCTGGATAGTGAAGACGAAGACATTCGAACCCATGTGATTCCATATGACGACGCGATGCGTCTTTTGCAGACCGGTGAAGCGGACAACGGGCCATTGGTTTTGAGCCTGTTGTGGCTACAACGAGAACGCGCGCGTCTGCGCGCATCGGCTTGAGTTCGAAAGCCACAGGTTCTAAGTCTGGTACACAATTTCTGCCGCAAGGAGTCTTGGGCGCATGCAAGTTTCGAAAGATCTGGCCGAAGCCGTCGGAAACACACCCTTGATCCGGTTGCGCCGGGCAAGCGAGGAAACCGGCTGTGAGATTTACGGCAAATGCGAGTTTTTGAACCCCGGCCAGTCTGTCAAGGATCGGGCCGCGTTGTTCATTATTCGTGACGCGATGCAGCGGGGTGAACTGCAACCGGGCGGTACGATCGTTGAAGGCACCGCCGGCAATACCGGGATCGGCCTTGCGCTTGTCGGGGCGTCGATGGGCTTCAAGACAGTGATCGTGATCCCCGAGACGCAGAGTCAGGAAAAGAAGGACATGCTACGGCTTGCCGGGGCAGACCTTGTTCAGGTGCCGGCGGCACCCTATTCAAATCCGAATAATTTTGTACGATATTCGGAGAGATTGGCAGGGGAGCTTTCCAAAACCGAACCAAATGGCGCAATATGGGCCAATCAATTCGACAACGTCGCCAACCGTCAGGCGCATGTCGAAACCACGGGGCCGGAAATCTGGGACCAGACAGATGGCAAGGTGGATGGGTTCATCTGTGCCTGTGGGTCTGGTGGGACGCTTTCGGGCGTGGCCATGGCCTTGCAATCCAAGGGGGTCAAAATCGGCTTGGTCGACCCCATGGGGGCAAAGCTGTATTCCTACTACACCACCGGAGAGCTTGAGGCCGAGGGCGGGTCTATCGCGGAAGGGATCGGCCAAGTGCGGATCACCAAGAACCTCGAAGGGCTGAAGCCCGACTACTGTTACCAAGCCACCGATGAAGAGGCGCTTCCCATCGTTTTTGACATGCTCGAGGAAGAAGGGCTTTGCCTTGGTGCCTCGTCGGGTATCAATGTGGCCGGTGCGATGAAAATGGCGCGCGACATGGGGCCGGGTCATACAATCGTGACCGTGCTTTGCGATTATGGCACCCGCTACCAGTCCAAACTCTTCAACCCGGAGTTCCTGCGAGAAAAGAATCTTCCGACGCCTGGTTGGTTGGATCAGGCACCTCGCAGCATACCGGGTGTCTTTGTCGAATGATGGGGCGTTTGATCCGCCTGATTTGCCTTCTTCTGGCACTGGTTGCCGGGACGATTGTTGCGGTGCCCAGCTTCGGGCCGTCAGCGGTTCATGCTCAACAGGGCGCGCCGAGCACCCCGGACTATGAGCGGTGGTCCACTGTCGCGACGCGCGCAGAGGAGGCTATTGAAACAAGCCGGGCCTCGACCGCGGCCCTGGAAACCCTGCGCGAGGAACTGGTCAATTGGCGTCAACAGTTTCAAAATGCGCAGACTTCCGAGTCATCGGTGATCAGTACCGTACGCAGTCAACTCGAGGCGCTTGGTCCGACACCCGAAGGCGGACAAGAATCAGCGGATATCTCGCAACAGCGCGAGACTTTGAATGCGCGACTGGCCGATTTGCAGGCCCCGGTGAAACGTGCCGAACTGGCACACAGCCGTGCTGACGGATTGATCAAGGGGATTGATCAGATCATTCGCGACCGACAGACCGACGAGTTGCTGGAGTTCGGTCCTTCGCCAGTGAATCCGGTACATCTGGCGGATGGGGCCACGGCATTATTCAAAAGTGGCCATGTGCTGCATTCCGAGTTCCTGGCTGCTTGGTCGAACCCGACGCAGTTCGACGAGGCCAAGGAGAATTTACCTGCCGTTGCGGTGCTGTTGATCGTGGGCGTCATTCTTGTTCTGCGGGGACGGCGTTGGAGCAAGCGGCTGACGCGGCGCATTCTTAAGGACAAACCCGGTGCGGGTCGCTGGATTGCCGGGTTTTTCGTGTCCCTTGGCAGCTTGTTTTTGCCCTTTGCGGGGATTTTCGCGATAACCGAGGCCGCCTATGCAACGGGTCTTGTGGGGCTGCGGACCGATCAGTTTTTGTCGGCGCTCTTGCGGGCAAGTTTCGTGTTCCTTCTTGCCCGCTGGCTGGCCACGCGCATCTTTCCGGCGGACGACCTGCGGTTGCCACCTCTGAACCTTGGTTCAGATGAGCGCATGGCCGGTCGTTGGTATGCGGCGACGCTTGGCCTTGTGATGGCGATCTACATGCTTCTGCGCGAGGCTGCAGGGTCGATGGGCTGGACCGAAGCCGCATCGAATGCGATCTTGTTCCCGGTTATGGTCGCGTCAGCGCTGTTGCTGTGGCGGTTGGCGCGGCTTTTGTACCTGCACGCGCTCAATTCCACTGAACAGCCGGGCGATGAGACCTTTCGCGCCCGTACAGCGCGCCTATTGTCCCGCGTGCTGCTTGTTCTGGCAGTTGTGGCACCGGCCTTGGCCGCAGTTGGATATTTCAAAGCAGCGCAATCGCTAATCCTGCCGTCTTTGTTTTCACTTTTACTCTTGGCGGCGCTTTTGGTGCTGCAACGCTTTGTCGTTGAGCTTTACGTATTGCTGAGCGGCAATCGCGAGGGGGCGGCGGATTCCCTGATTCCGGTACTTATCGGCTTTGTGCTGATTATTCTGTCGATACCGTTTTTCGCCTTGATCTGGGGCGCGCGGGTGGCGGACCTTACCGAACTTTGGACGCAGTTCGTGGAGGGTGTCACCATTGGTGAGACACGGATTTCACCGACGATTTTCCTGACGCTGGCAATTGTTTTCGGCATCGGTCTCGTGGTGACACGATTGTTGCAAGGGGCGCTGAAGAACAGTGTTCTGCCGAAAACCAAGATCGACCCCGGCGGGCGTAATGCGATTGTATCCGGTGTCGGCTATATCGGGATATTCCTTGCGGCCTTGATTGCCATAACGAGCGCGGGCATCGACCTTAGCAGTCTGGCCATCGTTGCCGGTGCGTTGTCGGTCGGGATTGGCTTTGGCCTTCAGAACATCGTTTCGAACTTCGTTTCGGGGATCATTCTGTTGATTGAACGGCCAATCTCGGAGGGCGATTGGATCGAGGTAGGCGGACAGCACGGGACGGTGAAGGACATCTCGGTGCGGTCGACGCGGATTGAGACCTTCGACCGGACCGATGTGATCGTGCCGAACGCCGATTTCGTCAGTGGCACGGTGACGAATTACACCCGTGGCAACACCGTGGGACGGGTGATCGTTCCGGTGGGCGTGGCCTATGGGACCGATACCCGCAAGGTCGAGGACATCCTGTTGGAAATCGGTGAGGCGCATCCCTTGGTTCTCGCAAATCCGGCACCCTACGTGGTGTTCCAGGGCTTTGGCGCAAGCTCGATGGATTTCGAAATCCGCGCCATCCTGCGTGACGTGAACTTCGTGTTGAACGTCAAATCGGACATGAACCATGAAATTGCGCGCCGCTTTGCCGAAGAAGGAATCGAGATACCCTTTGCGCAACAGGATATCTGGCTGCGCAATCCAGAGGCGTTTGCTGGGCAATCGCGGAGTGTTGCCTCGTCTGATGCATCGGCGCATATCAACGAGGCTGATCTAAGCGATGCGGACCCGGACACCGGCACCGACGGGGATGGAGGCGATGCATGAGCGAAATGCTGTTTCGCGATGATCCCTACATGACGCGCGCCAAGGCGCAGGTCGTGGCGCATACGCCTGAGGGTGGTGTCGTATTGGATCGGTGCCTGTTTTATCCGACAGGGGGCGGGCAGCCGGGTGACAGTGGACGTTTGGAATGGGATGGCACGTCATTAGATCTGGCAACGACAGTGAAGACCGATGCTGGCGAGATCGCGCTCGTACCCGCAGAGCCGCAGGCGCTTCCCCCAGTGGGGTGCGAGGTTGTGCAAGTCTTGAACTGGGAGCGGCGGCACAAGCATATGCGGATGCACACCGCGCTGCATTTGCTTTCGGTCGTGATTCCCTTGCCGGTGACAGGCGGGGCTATCGGCCCTGAGAAAAGCCGATTGGATTTTGATATGCCAGAGGCGCCGGATGACAAGGAAGGGCTTGAGGCAGAATTGAACGCGTTGATTGATCGCGATCTTGCGGTGACGGAAGACTGGATCACCGATGCGGAACTGGCAGCCAACCCCGGTTTGGTCAAGACGATGTCTGTAAAACCACCGCGCGGGGCAGGGCAGGTGCGGCTTATACGGATTGGTGAGGGCGATGAACAGGTTGATCTGCAACCCTGTGGCGGCACCCATGTGGCGCGCACTGGTGAAATCGGGCGCGTGAAGATTGGCAAGGTCGAGAAAAAGGGCCGGCAGAACCGGCGCGTGTCGATCCATCTGGATTGCTGAGAAAGCCGCGCAAAACCCCCTTGCGCATGGCTATCACCCGGCGTTAAAGAGGGCGCCACGGAGAGGTGGCCGAGTGGTCGAAGGCGCACGCCTGGAAAGTGTGTAGGCGGGAAACCGTCTCCAGGGTTCGAAT
>NZ_CAJXNN010000054.1 GCF_913057115.1 uncultured Roseovarius sp. | reverse complement strand
AGGTCGGGCGATGCCCGGACTGCGCCGGGCGGTTGCGCTCGACGGCAATCCTTTCGCGATCCTCGGGCGGCAGCTTCCTCCCGCATAGCCCTCATCGGACCACTTTGGACGAGATATTTGATCATCACCTGCTACACGGCGTCCTATGGCATTCTCTAAAGCAGACTGCGCCCCTCGGGGCCGGAATAGGCACGTTCGACGCGGGCTACCCGCAATTCGTAGTGGCTGTACCAGCGCTCGATGCCTTGTTTCTGGGCCACGAGGTGCTTGGCCTCGGCCTTCCATCTGCCGATGCTTTCTTCGCTGTCCCAGTAGGAGACCGTGATACCGAAGCGCGCGGCATCACGGGCGGTTTCTGCCCCAAGGCAGCCGGGTTGCGCCATGGCCAGATCGAACATCGCCTCGCCCATCTCGTCATAGCCTGCGTCATCCTCGCAAAGCTGGTTGGTGAAGATGACCGCGTAATAGGGTGGTTCGGGCGTTTTCGAGAAGCGGTTGTTCATGCGGTCACAGTTTGCGGATCTTGAGTCTGGTGATCCGGTTGTCGGCTTTCTCGATCACCTCGAAGCGGAAGCCGTGGAAATTGAACACCTGGCTTGTGTCGGGGATCATCTGCGCCTCGTGGATGACCAGACCGGCAATGGTGTTGGCCTCTTCGTCCGGCAGGTTCCAGTCGGTGGCGCGGTTGAGATCGCGGATGGTCATGGCCCCGTCGACGAGAAACTGGTTGTCGTCGCTGCGGCGAATGGGGTGATCGGCGTCGGGGTCGAACTCATCGGTGATTTCGCCGACGATCTCTTCGAGGATATCCTCAAGCGTGATCAGCCCTTGCAGGGTGCCGTATTCATCGACCACCAGCGCGAAATGGCTACGCATGCGCAGGAATTGGCGCATCTGGTCGTCCAGCGTGGTGGTTTCGGGTACGAAATAGGGTTTCATCGCGACATCCGAGATGTCGAAATCGGCAAGCGCCTCGGCGCTGACCGCATCGCCGCCCATGACCAGCTTGTGCATGGCGCGCAGCAGGTCCTTGGCGTGAACGACGCCGATGATGTTGTCGGGGTCGTCGCGGTAGACGGGCAGGCGCGTGTGATTGGATTGCAGGCATTGGTCGAGGATGGCCTGCGGGTCATCCTCGGCATTGATCATCTCGATCTGGCTGCGGTGAAGCATGATTTCCTCCACAGCGCGTTCGCCCAGATCGAGCGCGCCAAGGATGCGGTCACGGTCTTCTTTTTCGACCACGCCTTCGGAGTGGCCGAGGTACAGCGCGCCCGCGATTTCCTCGCGTACGGCGAGGATGTGGCTATCGGGGTCGGTTTGTACGCCGAAGACGCGCAACACGCCGCGCACCAGCCAGCGCACGGTGCTGACCACGGGCGAGAAAACCCGCACCACAAGCCCGATCACCGGGGCCACGCGCGAGGCGGCGGGTTCGGCATTGGTGATGGCGTAGGTTTTCGGCAGCACCTCGGCGAAAATCAGGACCAGAAGGGTCATCACGAGGGTCGCGAGAGCAACACCGGATTCGCCGAAAAGCCGGGTGAACATAGCCGTGGCCAGTGAGGTGGCAAGGATGTTGACAAGGTTGTTGCCAAGCAGGACCGAGCCGATGAGGCGTTCATTGTCCTCGGTGATTTCAAGCGCACGGTTGGCGCCCTTGTCGCCCTTGTCGGCGCGGGCGCGCAGTTTCCCGCGCGAGGCCGCCGTCAGGGCGGTTTCGCTGCCCGAGAAAAAGCCCGAAAGCACCAAAAGCGCGAGAATGGCCCCGGCGGTGACCCAAAAGGCGAAATCAAGTGTTGGTGATGCGGCTTCCATGCGGTCAGACGTCCTTTTATGCAGGTGTCTTATGCGGTGCGTGATGCGCAGGTTCAAGGGATAGGTTGCGATGCATGTGATGGATTTGGGACAGCGTGCGGGGGCGGTTCTGCTGTTTGGTGGACCATATTCCAACCTCGCGGCGACGCATGCGGTGCTGCGTTGCGCCGAGCGAGGTGGCATCGCCCAGGATCATGTGATCTGCACCGGGGACGTGGTGGCCTATTGTGCCGAGGCCGCGCAAACGGTGGAAACGGTGCGGCGGGCGGGCTGTGCCGTGGTGGCGGGCAATTGCGAAAAGCAATTGGCGGCGCGGGCGGTAGACTGCGGCTGTGGCTTCGACGCAGGCAGCGCCTGTGACCTGCTGTCGGCGGGCTGGTATGCCCATGCGGATGCGCAGATTGGGCCAGAAGAGCGCGCTTGGATGGGCGGTTTGCCGGATGTGGTGGTGTTTGAACAGGCCGGCAGGCGCGTGGCGGTGATCCATGGTGGTGTGACGAACGTGAGCCGGTTTATCTGGCCAACCTCGCCCGAGGCGGTGTTTGCCGAGGAAGTGGAGACGTTGCGCGACCTCCTTGGCCCGGTTGAGATGGTCATCGCCGGGCATTGCGGCCTTGCCTTTCAACGTGACGTGGCCGGGGTGCTTTGGGTCAACGCCGGGGTTGTGGGGATGCCGCCGAATGACGGGCGGGCAGAGACACGCTTTGCCACTCTGGAAGATGGTGTGCCCGTCATCCACGAATTGTCGTATGATCATGGATCGGCCTTCAAGACGATGCAGGAAGCGGGCCTGACACAGGGCTATGACGCGGGGCTTGTGAGCGGTTACTGGCCGTCCGAGGATGTGTTGCCGCCCGAGTTGCGGCGGGTGGATTTGGCCAGTGGGTGATGCTCCTGCACCAGATCGCGCAGGCGGTCTTCCAGAACGTGGGTATAAATCTCGGTGGTGCCGACATCGGCGTGACCCAGAAGGGTTTGGATTGCCCGCAGGTCGGCCCCATTGGCCAGGAGATGCGTGGCGAAGGCATGGCGCAGGGTGTGCGGCGTGACCTTGGCAGGCGATACCCCGCCCGCTACGGCGAGCTCCTTGATAAGCATGTAAAAGCGGTGCCGCGTCAGGTGCCCGGCCTTGCCGCGTGAGGGGAAAAGGAAGGGTGAGGTGGCTTTGCCGTCTTGGCGGGCCAAGTCTTCAGCCGCGTCGCGGGCCTTGAGCCATTCGGTGAGGGCCGCGCGGGCGGGCGGCGAGAGCGGCACCATGCGTTCCTTGCCGCCCTTGCCCTTGATGAGCAGCAGGTTGGGGTCGCCGCGCGCCGCCGCAACGGGCAGGCCCACCAGTTCCGACACCCGCATGCCGGTGGCATAGAGCAGTTCCATCAGGCAGGTGTTGCGCAGCCGGTCGGTCTCGCGCCCATGGGTGCGTGCGGCCGATAGCAGGCGGTCGACCTCCTGCTCGCTCAGGGTTTTGGGGAGGGTCCTGTCGCGGCCCGGCCCCTTGATGCGTATGGCAGGGTTATCCTCGCGCAGGCCTTCGTCGAAGGTGAAACGGTAAAGCTGCTTGATGGCCGAGAGCCGCCTTGCACGGGTGGATTTGGCCAAGCCCTGAGCATCGCAATGGACAAGGTAGGATTCAATATCCTGTTGCGAGGCAACGGCCAGCGTGGCCCGCTGGTTTCCAAGCCAATCGGTGAAATCACCAAGATCGCGGGCGTAGGCAGCCAAGGTGTTCTGTGCCGCACCCAGTTCGGCGGCATGGGCATCGAGAAAAGCCGAAAGCCAGTGCCTGTCACTGCTCATGGTTCACCGTAGAGAAGCAAGCGTTGCAGGGCGGCGCGGCGCGCGGTGTCTTCCAACCCCACGGCCCGCAGGGTCGAGAGTGCGGCGGTCAGGTCGTCGGTGTCGGTAGAGCCGGCCCGGTCGAGCCGGGTGACTGCGGCGAGGATCGCCTCGCCCAGCTTGCCAGCCTCCAGTAGTCGGGTGTCGCGTGGCGCGGGCGCGGTGTTGGAAAAGGCTTTTGCGATGGCCTGCTGTTGCGGTGTCTTGGCCTGATCCGGCGAAGGGGTGCCTTGGGCCAGCCCGGCATGGAAGGCCAGCGGGCTTTGCGCGTCGATGTTTTGGGCCGCGGCTTCATAGGAGGGGGAGAGCAACGCGACTTGCAGCGCCTGTTGACGGGCGGTGCCGGTGAGTTCGACCTTGGAGAGCGCCTCGCCGAACATCTCGGCAAAGACCACGGCCAGCCCTTGATCGCGCATCTCGGACCAGACAGGCGGCAGCCTGCGCGCAATGTCCTTGGGGTCTTCGCGGGTCAGGGCGCGATCGAAGGCCTGTAACGCCTCGACCCTGTCCCAAACGCCGCCAGAGGCGGCGGGCTTTCTGTTGGTGTATAGTCCAAGAAGACGATTGGCGGGCAGGGCGCCGGTGCGCGCCAGCCGTTCGGCGGCCTCAAGCTCGGCCTTCCAGCCGGAGGTGCCGCGCAGGTCGGCCACTGCAAAGGCGCGCGGCAGGTTGCGAGTGGGCAGAGGGCGGCCCACGGCCTCAAAGAGGCGGAACGTCAATGGGGTCATGTTGCCGGGCGGTGCGAGGCTCGGGGCGTCATCCATGAGTTCGGGGTCCAAAAACTGCGCAAGAAGCGCGATTTGCACCGGTGGTAGCAGATCAAGCGCTTGGGCGGTCTCAAAGGTCAGCGCCGCCGTGTTCCAATCACCTGCACGGGCCATGCAGAAGATGCGCGCGGCGTAATCGGAACTGAGCCGGGGATCTTGCGCGAGGGCGCGGCAGGGGGCATCTTCGGCGCCGTCGAGCAGGGCCAGATCGAGCCACTGGTCGAAGACCTCGCGGCGCACCGGGCCGGCGCGCTCGAGAAGCGCGCGTGCGGGGGCCACGGCGCCGTATTTTCTCAAGGCTTCGATCCGCGCCTTGAGCACCGGCGCGCCTTTGCCGGTATCGTTGGGGGGATCGGCCTCGGCAAGCACAAGCGTGTAATACAGTGCTTGTGAAGCTGGCAGGGGCCTGTCGGGCAGGCGGTTGAGGCGGGTGATTATGCGACTGGCGCGGCTTTCCTGCCAAAGCGTTGGCGGCAGGCCGGTCGTCGATTGCGGCAAGAGGCCAACGGCGTCAGGAATCGCATTGTCGAGCGGCATCACGTCGACGTCGGGGACGTCGACCCCATCGCTGACCGGTGGTTCATCCGGCATGGCGATGCGGGGTTTGGCGACTGTCACTGCTGTCTGCGAATTGAGCCAGTCAATCGCGGACAATGGTTCGTCCTGCGCGCTTGCGGGCAGTGCGGCAAGTGCCATGAAAAGAGCGGGTTTATTCAGTCTCAAGTATGATGTCCTGACGAATCTCTTCCGTAGGCGGGGCAAAATCGGCTCCGAAGAAGGGGCCGAGATAGGCAAAGCCCACGAGTGCAATGAATCCTAGAACCGCAAGATAGATCAGCCATTTGATTAGTCGCAACATTGTTTGCCTGCCCGTTTTCCTTTTGCTTGATAGTGGTTATAGCTGGCCTTTGACGCAAGATCACGTCATTCAGAAAAACAGACTGAAAAATTGGCAGGGGAGCGCCGAAGGTGTCAGACGCCGGGCCTTGGAAACTGAAGAAAACCGTGGTGCTGGTAGGAATGATGGGCGCCGGGAAAACCGCCGTTGGGCGGGCGCTGGCGGCGAAACTGCATGTGCCCTTTCTGGATTCGGACGCAGAGATCGTGACCGCGGCGGCGATGAGTATAGCCGAGATATTCGAACGGGATGGCGAGGCTTTCTTTCGTGACCGTGAAACGCAGGTGATCGACCGGCTTCTGGAGGAGGAACGCGGAATTCTGTCGACCGGTGGCGGCGCGTTCATGGCCGAGCGGAACCGCAGGCTGATGTCGGAAAAGGGCGTTTCTGTCTGGCTGAAGGCTGATTTGGGCCTGTTGTGGAATCGCGTAAAACACAAGGATACCAGACCTTTACTGCGTACTCCTAATCCTTATGAGACCCTGCGTGAGCTGTACGAGGTGCGCGCACCGATTTATAGCCAAGCCGATTTGGCGGTAGAGGCCCGAGCCGAATATTCGATTGACGACATGGCGGAGAAAGTTTTGCAGGTCTTGACCACGCGACCTGATGTTTTGGAGGCAGTGACATGATGGAAACGGTGCATGTGCCGCTCAAGGGTCGGGAGTATGACATCCATATCGGTCCCGGTTTGCTGGAGCAGTCGGGTGCCTTGGTCGGTCCTTTGCTATCGCGGCCCCGGGTGGCTATTGTGGCCGATGAACACGTTGCCGAAATACATTTAAAAACGCTTCTCAAGGGTTTGGAAACGCAAGGTATTTCCGCTGTTTCTATGACCCTTCCGCCTGGCGAAGGCACCAAAAGCTGGCCGCATTTCGAACGAGTCGTCGAGTGGCTTCTGGCGCAGAAAGTCGAACGCAACGACGTGGTCGTGGCCTTGGGTGGCGGCGTGATCGGTGACCTTGTCGGCTTTGCCGCCGCAGTCTTGCGGCGGGGGGTGCGCTTTGTGCAGGTGCCCACAAGCCTTTTGGCGCAGGTGGATAGCTCGGTTGGTGGTAAGACCGGGATCAATGCGCCGCAGGGAAAAAACCTGATCGGGGCGTTCCACCAACCCAGCATGGTTTTGGCCGATACAGAGGTTTTGGGGACCCTGACCGAGCGGGACTATCTGGCCGGATACGGTGAGGTCGTGAAGTACGGACTCTTGGGAGATAGACAATTCTTTCAATGGCTTGAAGAGAATGCTTCACGTGCCGCGGGTGGCGATATGGAGGCGCGGATCGCGGCTGTAAAACGCTCGGTCGAGATGAAGGCCGAGATCGTGGTGCGCGATGAAACTGAACAGGGTGACAGGGCGCTTTTGAATTTGGGTCATACATTCTGCCATGCCTTGGAGGCAGCGACGGGGTATTCGGACCGGCTTCTGCATGGCGAGGGGGTGGCCATTGGTTGTGCCTTGGCCTTTGAGCTGTCATCGCGGATGGGGCTGTGCTCCCAAGAAGACCCAAGCCGGGTGCGCGCGCATTTGCGTGACATGAAGATGAAGGTTGATCTATCTGATATTGAGGGAGAATTGCCTGATGCCGATACTCTTCTTGACCTGATGGGACAGGACAAGAAAGTGGTCGATGGCAAGCTGCGGTTCATCCTTGCGCGCGGCATTGGCGAGGCCTTCGTGACCTCGGATGTGGACCCCGATATGGTGCGCGATTTGCTGCGAGAGGCATTGGACGCGCGCGGCTGAGCGATTTTCGTACGGGTCGTACGTTTAGCCCGCAGATTTCGTACGAAATTTCAGGGTCCGAGATGTGATGTCGTACGAGTCGTACGGAAATTCTGGGATCTCTGTACAGTTTGTACAGAGCAAGCGCTGACTGTCCACCGGACGCTTGCGCAAAACCTTGTTAACGCCTTTGTGCGAGATCATGGGCAGACGCGAAATTTACAGGAGGTATGCAGCATCTTTGGCGCTTCGGCGTGGATGACCCTATGACCGGGATGGCAGAGGCGATAGGGTGGTAGGACGATCTGACGGGGAAGGCCGATGATCAGAGCGACCATATGCTTGGTGCTACTTGCGCTGTCCGGCGTCTTTGGGTGGCTATACTACGTGCAATATTTTCGGTGGCGCGATTGTTTCAATGCCTTGGGCCGGTGCTTTGATGACGCGGCGGGTGTCGTCTATCTGGAGCAGTCCGGCGCGATCTGGGCGTCTTTGGCGGGGATGACCTTGGTGGCGGCGCTGTATCAGGCGTGGCGGTTGCGGGGAGCGAAAGGGTAACCCTTGGTCCCAGGCGGGCCGCAAAAAGGCGACGGCTGACGGTTTCCGGCAAGATCATGGATAAATGCCAGCGTGTTGTTGGTCACGGTCATCCGACAGCGGCCTTTCGCGTTGAGCGCAGCGAAGGACGGGTTTGAGCCCAAAGTCCCGGATGCTGCATCTTGAAAGAATGTCCGCTTCTTAATCGCTGCAACTTGTTGTAGGCTTTTTGCGGAAGAAGTATGGAAACGAGTGGCAGTCATGGATGACCCTCTGAAAATAGGTTCAAAGACCAGTACTGGCCAAATTGTCAAAGAGGTGCTTGGCCAATCTAAGACAGCAGCTGTCTACATAACGGACGATAATAATCTTAGATGGTCGTACTTTGGTGATGGCGGAGATATCCCAGACTATAAGAAACCTTCGGTAAGCGAGTTTGATAGCTTGATGCAGCTAATCAGGACTTACGTGCCGAAACGGCAGAAAGAAGATCATTTCAAACTTCTCGGGAAGTCATTGTTTCAAGCTCTCAATTCAACTGAGAACCTGTCTTCACCCGTTCACTTTCATGCGGTAGCCGCTTCCATCGAGGAGCTATCACAGCAAAGCGCTCGCTTTTCGTACGTAACTTATTGTTTTTTGGCCCTGGGCATCATTGTGTCAATCGGGCTCCTTCTTGATTGGGGCCTCTCCTTCTCCGGTGAATGGGCAGTGGGGACATGGTGTGGTTTGATGGGTGCTGCTGGCGCTGCAATTTCGGTTGCTCACCGGATTACGGGCTTAAAAATCAATTGGAAGTCTCAACCCAAGATGCTCGTGGCAGAAGGGTTCGCGCGCGTACTAGTTGGACTCTTTTTTGGCATCATTTTCTATATGATGTCCGTGAGCGATCTCGTATTGGGAATGCTAAAAGAAAACACTCTTGCGCTTCTAGTATTTGCCACAATTGCCGGGTTTAGTGAGCGTTTTATTCCTGAACTCATGGAGAAACTGGAAGCGAGAGCAGGAGAAAGCGCTGGATCACAACCCTGACTTCTGGCCATGGCCTGAGTGGCAAGATCAGTTAGTTCGCGAAATCGGACAAGCAATTATCAGTAAAAACGGTAGCAAAGTCCGCTTTTTGCCAGTTCGTGACCTGCGCCGCGAGAGTCGGCAATCGCGAATGCGGCTCCGATTTTGTTGCGTGCATTTCGGGGCTGACAGAGAGCTTGCCCTGGCTGCCGTTTTTCAACGCGAGCGCCACAGTCTGCGTTGCGGGTTTGTGCGTCGAACCAATCACGCAGTATGGCGACTTAGGACACCGCTTTGAGATAAGGCTTGGTCGTGGGCGCGTGGAGGGCATCGCGTGCCCAGCCGGGGAGCATCACGGGGTCCGCCGGGTTGCTTGATTGACGCAATATCTGGTCACGCAGGCGTTTTATGCGCTTGGGATTGCGCGAGGTATCGCCAAAGGACACATGCCGCAGGGCTTCGACCTGTGCCGCGTCAAGGTCGGGCACATGGGCGGGGCGGACGGGCTGAATATATTTTGCATCAAGACCGATGTCGCGCATGAACGTGCTGATGAATGTATCGGCGCCAAGTTTGATCCGCTCGTATTGCCGTGAGATGACGCGAAATCCCGGTCGCAACCCTTCGATCCGTGTTTTGAGCGTGTCGAAATCCAGCGAGGCCAAATCCAGCGATTGGCAGAATGTGTCGATGTCGACATTGCTCCAGCCTTCGCGGATCATCTCGCTGTAGAGACTGGCGAGATAGGTTTCAGGCGTGCGGGAATAGAGCAGGAGGCGGACATCCTCGGGCGGGCGATCCACGGTGAGCATGTGCAGGCATTGTTCGGCCCGCGGATAAAACCCCGGATGGCTCATGCCATTTGCAAGGGCTTCGTGCATGGCGGGGCCAAGGCTTTCGGTGTTGGATTGCAGAACGATGCGCGCGCCCGCCTGCTTTGCCGCCTTGGCGATCCGGCGGTTGAGGCGCCGGGGCAGGCCCGGGGGCTCTGCGTCAGGCGCGTGCATCTCGCGGATGATGTTACGCTGTCGCTTGATCGCCCAAGGGAGTTCCGCGTTGACGTAAAAGACACCCTGCGCGCGGAGCTCATCGAGATTTTCGACAAGGTTGCGCTGTAGTAGCGATGACGCCGTCCTGTGGGCGCCGAGATGATATATGTACTGCATAGCCTGCCTGGCGATTTGTTTTTATGGGGGCAGACTACAATATAAAAGCCTTTCCAGCAACCCGCCCACTAGGTTTGGTGCGGTCGCGGGCCGGGCAAAGGGCAATCCAGGAATGACTGTACCGGTGCGTGAGCCGGTCAGGTTGCCTTGGGCATGTTCACGCGTTTCGACAATGCCTCGACGCTTTCGACCCGTTCGGAGTAGCGGTCGGTGAGGTAGGTGGATTGGCCGCGTGTCAGGAGGGTGAATTTCACCAGTTCTTCCATCACGTCGACAACGCGGTTGTAATAGGGGCCGGGTTTCATGCGGCCTGCGCTGTCGAATTCATCCCATGCCTTGGGGACCGAGGATTGGTTGGGGATGGTGAGCATCCGCATCCAGCGGCCCAAGATTCGCATTTGGTTGACGGCGTTGAAACTTTGCGACCCGCCGCAGACCTGGGCGATGGCCAGCGTTTTGCCTTGGGTCGGGCGGATGCCGCCGATCGGGGCCAGCGGGATCCAGTCCACTTGCGTTTTCATGATGCCGGTCATGGCCCCGTGGCGTTCGGGGCTGACCCAGACCATGCCTTCGGACCACATCACCAGTTCGCGCAACTCGGCCACCTTGGGGTGGTCGGCTTGCGCATCGTCGGGCAGGGGCAGGCCCGAGGGGTTGAAGGTTTTCGTGTCGGCTCCAAGCCGTGTGAGGATGCCGGCGGCTTCCTCGCTGAGCAGGCGGGAGAAGGACCGCTCTCGCAGGCTACCGTAGAGGAGCAGGATGCGCGGCGCATGTGTGGGCCGCGTGGCCGGGAAGAGTTGCTCTTCGTCGATTTGCTGGAATTGGCTGTCGTCGATATTGGGGGTGTCAGGCAAGGGGCTGTCCAGTCTCGTCAAGGATCATTTGGCCGTCTTCTTTGTAAAGCGGGCCTTTTGGCGCTGTCTCTAGCAGGTCGAGCACGGTTTCAGAAGGGCGGCAGAGGCGCACGCCCTTGGCGGTGCAGACGATGGGCCGATTGACCAGCACCGGGTGGTCCAGCATGGCGTCGAGCAGGACCTCGTCGGATATGGCCGGGTCGAGCAGGCCCAGTTCCTCGGCGGGGGATTTGGTGGTTCTCAAAGCCGCGCGTGGGGTGAGGTTTGCGGCCGCGAAGAGCGCCAGAAGCTGTGGCCGGGTCCAGCCGGTTTCTAGGTAGTCGATGACCGTTGGCTCGGCCCCGCTGGTGCGGATGATGGCCAGCACGTT
Source organism: uncultured Roseovarius sp. (assembly GCF_913057115.1). Classification (GTDB taxonomy): domain Bacteria; phylum Pseudomonadota; class Alphaproteobacteria; order Rhodobacterales; family Rhodobacteraceae; genus Roseovarius. The sequence goes on along the minus strand of NZ_CAJXNN010000054.1, from coordinate 5,537 downwards.
GCGGGACGTCCCGCAGGCGGGGTTGTGGTGAATGACGATGCTCATGGGGTCACTCCGCGGGGGTTGTCTCGGCCTCGTACCGGGCGCGCAGGAGCCAGCCGAAGAGCAGCACGGCGATCACCGAGCCCACCCCTTGGGCAAGGATGAAGCCCGGAAGGTCCATGGGCCGGATGCCAGAGAAGGTATCGGTAAAGGCCCGCCCGATGGCGACGGCGGGGTTGGCGAAGGAGGTGGAGGCGGTGAACCAGTAGGCCGCCGTGATGTAGAGGCCGACGAGCCAAGGGATCGCCGGTTCGCGGAAGCGAAGGCCGGCGAGGATGGTGCCGACCAGACCGAAGGTGGCGACGACCTCCGCAAACCATTGCGGGCCGCCGGTGCGCACGGTTTGCGAGACCTGCAAAAGGCTTTGATCGAACATGCCGTGGGCCATGATCGTGCCGATGACGCCACCCGCGATTTGGGCGCCGGTATAGGCGGCGGCCTGTTGCGGGCTGATTTCGCGGCGCAGGGCGAAGGCCAGTGTGACCGCCGGGTTGAAATGCGCGCCCGAGATAGGGCCCAGCAGGGTGATGAGCACCACGAGGATCGCCCCGGTGGGCAGGGTGTTGCCCAGAAGCGCGAGGGCCACGTCATCGGTCAGGGTTTCGGCCATGATGCCGGAGCCCACGACGGTGCAGACCAGAAGGGCGGTGCCAAGGGCTTCGGCGGTCAGGCGGCGGGGCAGGTCGAAGGTCATGCCGGGGCCTCTGTATCCTGGCCGATATCGTCGAGCTTGGTTTTCAGCGCGAGTGTGTCGAGTGTTTCGAGCGGCAGGGCGGCAAACACCTGGATGCGGCGCAGGAGGGCGCGGTAGGTTTCCGCGAAGGCGGCGGCGATTTCGGCCTCGGTGCCGGTGACGGCAGCCGGGTCGGGCAGGCCCCAGTGGGCGCTCATGGGTTGGCCGGGCCAGACCGGGCAGACCTCACCGGCGGCGTTGTCGCAGACGGTGAAGATGAAATCCATTTGCGGCGCGTCGGGGGCGGCGAATTCATCCCAGCTTTTGGAGCGCATTTCGGAGGTGTCGTGCCCGAGGTTTTGCAAAAGGTTGATGGCGTAGGGATTGGGTTCGCCTTGCGGCTGGGAGCCGGCGGAGAAGCCCTTGAAGCCGGGCTGGGCCGACATGATCGCCTCGGCGAGGATGGAGCGGGCGGAGTTGCCGGTGCAGAGGAAGAGGACGTTTTTCATCTGGAATGCCTTTCAGCAGGAGCAGGTGAGGGTATCGAGAAGCGGTTCGCAAGCCTCGGGGGTACCGCCGCAGCAGTCTTCCATCAGGAAGGCCAGCAACCCGCGCAGGGCGGGCATATGCGCGCGGTAGAGGATCGAGCGGCCTTGGCGGGTGGAGGTGATGAGGCCCGCGTTGGCAAGGATCGAGAGATTGGCGGACATGGTGTTTTGCCGCTGGCCCAATTGCGTTGCGATTTGTCCGGCGGGCAGGCCTTCGGGGCCGGCCTTGATCAGCAGGCGGAAGGCATCGAGGCGCGCGGGTTGTGACAGGGCCGCGAAGGCGGTGAGGGCGTCTGACTTATCCATATATCATGGATTATGGATATATGGGCCGGGTCGCAAGTGAAGCTTTTGTGACAGTCTGTGCCGAAGTCTTTAAAAGACTTCGGTCCGATTTCTTTTGAAGAAATCGGGGGCGGGTGGAAGGTGCGCAGTGACTGCGCACCCTACGGGGCTAGTCGGCCAGTTTGACCAGCGCGTGGCGTTTTTTGCCTGCCGAGAGTTTGACAGGCGAGGCGAGCGCGCCCGCGTCGAGCATCATACCCGCATCGGTCAGCGGGGCGTCGTCGATCTTGGCGCCGTTCTCGGAAATCAGGCGCTTGGCCTCTTTGCCGGATTTGGCCAACCCCGATTTGACGATCAACTGCACGATCGAGATGCCATCTCCCAGATCGGCGGGCGAGAGTTCAAGCGTGGGCAGGTCATCGCCAACGCCTCCCTTCTCGAAGACTTCGCGGGCCGTGGCCTCGGCAGCGGCGGCGGCCTCGGCCCCGTGCAACAGGGTCGTGACCTCATTGGCCAGCACGATCTTGGCCTCGTTGATCTCGGAGCCTTCGAGCGCGCCCAGACGCTCGCATTCCTCGATGTCCAACTCGGTATAGAGTTTGAGGAAGCGGCCAACGTCGGCATCCATGGTGTTGCGCCAGAACTGCCAGAATTCATAAGGCGCGCACATATCGGCATTGAGCCAGATCGCGCCATCGGCCGATTTGCCCATCTTGCGGCCATCGGCGGTGGTCAGCAAAGGCGAGGTGAGGCCATAAACCTCATGCCCGATCACCCGGCGGGTGAGGTCGATCCCATTGACGATATTGCCCCATTGATCCGAGCCGCCCATCTGCAAAGCGCAGCCGTAGCGGCGGTTCAGCTCTAGGAAGTCATAGGCTTGCAGGATCATGTAATTGAATTCGAGGAAGGACAGGGATTGTTCCCGGTCCAGCCGCGATTTCACCGACTCGAACGACAGCATCCGGTTGACCGAGAAATAGCGCCCGATGTCGCGCAGGAATTCGATGTATTTCAACCCGTCCAGCCATTCGGCGTTGTTGACCATCAGCGCGCCCGTGGCGCTGTTTTCATAGCTGACGTAGGAGGCAAAGACCCGCTGAATCCCGTCGATATTGGCCTGAATCGCGGCCTCGTCCAGAAGCGGGCGTTCATCGGCGCGGAAGCTGGGATCGCCCACCTTGGTGGTGCCGCCCCCCATCAGGGTGATCGGGCGGTGGCCGGTCTTTTGCAGCCAGCGCAGCATCATGATTTGGATGAGCGAGCCGACGTGCAGCGATTTCGCCGTCGCGTCGAAGCCGATATACCCCGGAACGACCCCTTCCATCATCGCCTCGTCAAGGCCCTGCAGGTCGGTGCAGTCGGCCATGAAGCCGCGCTCTTGCATGATGCGCAGGAATTCGGACTTGGGGTGGTAGGTCATATGGCTTGTCCCGCTGTTGATTGCGCGGCATGTATAGGCAGGGATCGGGCGAAGGAAAAGGCCATGTTGAAGGGTGATAGCATTCGGGCGCTTGGCGCAATGTCAGGGACCTCGCTGGACGGGGTCGACGCGGCCGTGATCGAAACCGATGGGGCGCGGGTTTTCGGCTTTGGCGAAAGCCACTATCGGCCCTATTCCGATCATGAGCGTGCGGTATTGCGGGCCGCCTTGGGTAAATGGCCCGGAGAAGGGTGTGCTGCGGCGCTGGAGGTGGTGCAGCGGGCGCATCTTGACGCCCTGAGCGGTTTCGGGGGCGTGGAGCTTGTCGGGTTTCATGGTCAGACGCTGGCGCATGAGCCGCGCGGGCGCGGCACGCATCAATTGGGCGATGGCGAGGCCTTGGCCCAAGAACTTGGCCTGCCGGTGGTCTGGGATTTTCGCAGTGCCGATGTGAGCTTGGGCGGCGAGGGCGCGCCGCTGGCCCCGTTTTACCATTTCGCCTGTGCGCAATGGATGGGCGCCGAGGCCCCGATGGTATTTCTCAACCTTGGTGGCGTGGGCAATGTGACATGGCTGGACCCGCGCAAACCCGCGCCTGAAGAGGCAGGCGCGCTTTTGGCTTTTGACACCGGCCCGGCCAATGCGCCGATCAATGATCTGATGCAGCTCCGGCGGGGCCGTGCCTTTGATGAGGGGGGCGCGCTTGGCCTTGAGGGGGTTGCGGATGCCGCTGTGGTCGAGGATTTCCTGTCGCACGGCTATTTCTACCGGATGCCGCCAAAATCGCTGGATCGGGATGATTTCAAGGGCATTCCGGACATGGTGACGGAGCTTGACGATGCCGATGCGGTGGCGACATTGGTCGAGATATGCGCAGCCAGCGTGGCGCGTGGGATGGAGCATTGCCCGGAACCTCCCGCGCGAATTCTGGTCACGGGGGGCGGGCGCAGGAACCCCGCGCTGATGGCCCGGCTTGCCGCGCATCTGCCCTGTGATGTCGCCCCTGTCGAGGAGGCGGGCCTTGACGGCGATATGCTGGAAGCGCAGGCTTTCGGCTTTCTTGCGGTGCGCGTGGCGCGGGGCCTGCCCACCTCCTGCCCCGGAACGACCGGTGTGGCGGGGGCGGTGGCCGGTGGCACCGTTAGCCGCCCCGAGCGTGCCGCATGAGCGGGAGGATGACCATGGACTATGAGACCGATGAGGGCGCGGGCGGCGGGTGCCGCCTTGGGCTGATCGTTCTGAGCACCGATGAGACCTTGGAATTCGAGGCCCGGCAGGTTCTGGGGAACCGGCCCGTGAACCTTTTGCATGCGCGCATTCCGGCGCAGGCGCATGTGACGCCTGAGGATTTGGAAATGATGGCGGGTGAGATGACCGGCACGGCGGCCCGACTGCCTGATGGGTTGCGCGCGGTGGCCTATGCCTGCACCTCGGGGGCGACGGTGATTGGCCCGGGCCGGGTTCAGGACTTGGTGCAAAAGGCGCATGCCGGCGTGCCGGTGACCAACCCGATGTCCTCGGTCATTGCCGGGCTAGGAGCACTGGGGGTTACGCGGATCGCGCTGGTCACGCCCTATGTCCCCGAGGTGACCGCGCCGATGATCGCCTATCTGGCCCAGCATGGCATCGAGGTAGTCAGCGAAGTGAGCTTTGGACAAAGTGAGGATTGGACGGTGGCGCGAATTTCCGAGGCCTCGACCCGTGCGGCAATGCTAAAGGCGGGCCGTGCAGAAGGCGTTGAGGCGGTTTTTGCCAGTTGTACCAACCTGCGGACCTTTGGCGTGATCGGCGCGGTGGAGGCGGAATTGGGCCTGCCGGTGGTGAGTTCCAACCAGGCGCTCTTGTGGCACTTGCTAACCCTGGGTGGGATCGAGGCACAGGGCTGGGGGCCGGGGCGGCTGTTTGCAGGGCAGGTGACGGGGGTATTGGCGTGACGACATGGAAACCGGCCACCGTGGCGGCGCAGGCGGCAGGCGCTGTTGAGCCCGAGACCGGCGGCGTGGTGCCGGGGGTCTCGGTCGCCTCGACCTATGGGCGCGGGGCGGATTACGCGCTGCTGCGGCCCGACAATATCTATGGCCGGGACGACAACGATACGGTGCGGCAGGCCGAGGCGGTGATTTGCGCTCTGGAAGGTGCTGCGGCGACACGGCTTTTCCCTTCGGGGATGGCGGCGATTGCGGCGCTTTTTCGCACGGTGCCGAATGGTGGCCGGATCGTCATGCAATCGGGCATCTACTGGGGCACGGTGAAATGGGCGCGGGAGTTTTGCGCGCGGCGCGGCATTGCCTTGGAGGAGGTGGAGGCCGCCGATCCCGACCTGCTGTCGCAGGCTTTGGGCACCAAGGCTGATTTGGTCTGGATCGAGGTGCCCTCGAACCCTTGGCTGAAACTGGTGGATATCGCGCAGGCGGCAGAGCTTGCCCATGCGGCGGGCGCGCTTTTGGCGGTGGATGCCACGGCGGCCACGCCGGTTCTGATGCGCCCTTTGAACATGGGGGCCGATCTGGTGATGCATTCGGCCACCAAGGGGCTGAACGGCCATTCCGATGTGGTGGCCGGTGTT
>NZ_CAJXNN010000053.1 GCF_913057115.1 uncultured Roseovarius sp. | reverse complement strand
GGCGAAGCGGGGCAAGCCACCGTCGAACTGGATCAGCAAGCCGTCGGACGGCTCAGCCGTCAGGACGCGCTGCAAAACCAAGCCATGGCCAAGGCCACCCATGCCCGCAGACAGGTGGAAAGACAAAAACTCAAAGCCGCCCTCGCCCGGATGGACGAGGGCGAGTTCGGCTATTGCGAAGACTGCGGAGAAGAGATCGCAGCGGGCCGGTTGGAGCTTGACCCCGGTGTGACCCGCTGCGTCGTCTGCGCCAATGGCTAGGTCTCAAGCGCGATGCGCGCCCATGGCCCCGGCCCATATAGGGCCGAAAGTTGCGCAACATGCACCTCGTAGGGTCCTGTCAAACCATCGGCAGACTGTGCGGACCCTTCGTATATCCATTCAGGTACACTGACGACGTTCTCGCGCAAAACTTGGGTGCCTTGCATGACGCGTACGACATAAATCTCGCTTTCTTCGCCCAAAGGCACCTCTGGTGTATCCCAACGGTCCCCGCCAATGCGCGTTCGGCGTATCCAACTGAGGTGTTGATCCTGCCCGGCCTCACCGCTGGCCCGCAAATGCACTGGCCGCAGAGGCCGCAATCCCAAGCCATCAAAGGCAATCTGCGCATGGCTATAGGCCGGGTCATCCACAGGTCGCTGCGCCGGACCGATGCGATAGTGCCGCGACAGGCGCCGCTTTGCCTCGGGCATGTCAATCTGCCGAGGGCTGCCATCTAGCCGCACCACGATAGACCCGACGGGCCAGATATGCCCCGGCTCTACCTCGGTGCCCAACTGCCCGCGCAAGCGATGCGACAGTACGTAAGTCTCAGGTGCGACCAGTTCGGCATCGCGAAACTGGAAAAGTTCCCACCCGCCGGGCGTGCCGTCCCCAATCGCACACAGGTTCCCACCGTTCAGCATCCCCTCAAGGCTGATACTTTCCAATTGTCCATAGCGCATCTTTACGAAAAGACCCGCCCCATGGTCATAGCGCCCCATCGGTGCCCAGCTTAACGGCGTTTCCGTCACCCCCACCGGCGTACGCGCCGCCAAAATTCGATTCAGCCGGTAATTGGCATCTTCGTCCGAAGCATAAAGCGCCGCCGATCCGGGCCAGGGATCCGCCATGACGGCAATATGCGGCGCATGCGGCACCTCTTCGCCAGTCATCAAGGGCAGATCAAGGAACAAAGGCGTCACAGGCACTGGCGCCACAAAGGTCCGCACCGCCCCGGCCTCCTCCTCAACCTCGATAGGGTCATAGCACTCGGGTTCAATCCGCACCGCTTCGGCCTTCTGGGCGCTTCCCATCTGCTCCACCCGGTCAATGCGATACAGGCCACGCCCACCCTCTTCAGGCACCGCGATCACATCCCCGGCCCCGGCTTCCAATTGCGACGGCGGCAAAACCAGTCGCAGGCTATCACTTGCCACCCGCGCCTCCGCCAACCACCGGGCAACGGTCTGCCGCCCCTCGGCCCGCGTCAGGGCCAAGGGCATCTCCGAGGTGGAGACCGCATGCGTCGCCTCATCCGGCAGCACACTTTCCTCGGCGATCACCTCATAATCCGCATCCGCCTCGACAAAACGCAGCCGGACCCGCCCCGCCAGTTCGGCCGCATTGCCGCGGGTTTCCTCCATGATCCCGTCCACCTCGGGATCGCGCACCAGATGATCAGGCTCGATCACATGATCCACCCGACCATCCCGCAACTCGTACCGAAGCGCACCGTCCCGCTCGACCGCATCCACCCCATGCCGCAGCATCAAGGGCTGCATCGCGCCACGCGCCTCGCCGATCTGGTCCACCAGATAGCCACGCACAAGCCCATGCACCGCGCCACTATCACCATGGCGCAACCCGGCCCGCTCACCGATTTCATCCAGAACCGACGGCAAGGTTCGCGCCGACATTCGCCCATTCAACCAATGCCCCCGCGCATAGTTGGCTCCATCCGACCAAAGCCCACGATTGTTTGGAAAAAACGGAAAAGGCCGCGCATCCCACGCCCAGGCACAGCTATGCGCCCAATCGACCATAGGCCCGTCATACTCCTCAGAAACAGGGTTCCGCGCAGGGTCAGTCCAGTACCCTGCCATGGCGCGCAGATACTGGAACTGCATCAACTCATCGCGCCGCCCGTTGGAATGACGCGGCAGGCTGGATTCCGAGGATTTGGGATCAAGGAATTTATTGGGCTGATTGCTCCCCTTGTCGATCGCCGCACAACCGTACTCGGCGAAGCGGATGGGCTTGGACATCGGCACCCAATCGGTGGGCATCTCCGCTCGAACACCGCCTACTCGCTCATGATGCACATTGGCCCACCAATTGCGAATATCCTTGAACCGCCAAATCCACGGCTCACCATGGTCCTCGTCGGTGATCGGTGTGCGGATCTGCGCCGCGCGGGCTTCGGGCGAATGGTAATACCAATCATAGCCCTCGCCGCCCTCGATATTGCCCTGCAAATACTCCAGATCATAGATCGACCCAGCCGCGGCATCGGCATGATCATCGCCATCCCGCCAATCGCTCAGCGGCATGTAATTGTCGATCCCGATGAAGTCGATGTTGTCATCTGCCCAAAGCGGATCAAGATGGAAAAACCGGTCGCCATTGCCCGGTTGATAGCCGAAATATTCCGTCCAATCAGCGGCATAGCCAATCTTTACCTCCGGCCCTAAGAGCTCGCGCACCTCAGCGGCCAAAGCAATCAACTGCTGCACGGCGGGAAAGGAATTGCCCGCGCCGCGCAACTGCGTCAGCCCACGCATTTCCGACCCGATACAAAAACTCTCAACACCGCCCGCTGCCTTGCAAAGCGCCGCCTGATGCAAGATGAACCGGCGATACCCCCACTCCTCCGGGCCGCTATAGACCACCGGGCTTTGGCTCACCGGGCCGTCGTAGATGATGAAATCGAAGGCTCCATTACCCCCCGTACCACCGCTCTCGGAATGTCCCCCAACCGCGAAATCCGACGCCTGCGCCGTGCCGAAAAACGCCGCCACCTGCGCCTCGGCCTCCGCCGTGCCGTCGGGGCTGCCGTCCTGCCCCGGCGCAAGCGCCCCGGTGATCCGCCCACGCCACGGCAAGGCGGGCTGTTCATCAGCACCATATGGATCCGGCAGACCATTCCCCGCCATCTGCTGCATCAGGATGAAGGGATAGTACATCACATCCTGCCCGGCTTCTTTCAGCGCCACAATCGCCTCAACCACCGAAGCGTCAGCAGGCGTGCCACCATAAACCGGGCGATCCTCGGCATCGCGCGCCACCACCGGCGCAGCTTGCCGGTTCAACCCAGACACCTGCCACGGCATATTGGCAGCATCAAACTCCTGCTGCTCCACCATGGGCCGGATCAAGCATTCCCCACAGCGTAGGTCATCGCCAATCCAACTCACAATCAATGACGTGGTCCCACAGGCTGGCAATTCCCCCTCTAGGCTGTCCAGCGACGTCAAAAAATCCGCCTTGCCCGAGGGCGTGTTCACATTGGCCAACCCCGTGGAGCCAAAGCCGAAGTCCATCCGCACCGGCGTTGTGGCAAGCGCATATTCACCACTGCCCGGCAACATCGCCACGCCACGCATCCCCTGCACAGGGTCCAGATCAGCGCCCTCGGCGCCTTGCTGCGCCGGGCGACATACCTCGAAACTGAACTGCGGCACCCGGTTGCCATAGGCCCCAAGCTCCAGATCCTCGATCACCACATAGGCTGTACCGCGATAGGCAGGCACCGTGCCCGCCCCCTCAACCGCCTCCATGCGCGGATCGGGCATCTGATCCCGCGTCCCGCGATAGACCCGCATGTTCAGATCATCGCGCGCAATCTCCGTGCCATCGGCCCAAACGCGCCCCACATGCGAAATCTCCCCCTCACAAAGGGCAATCGCCAGACTCACCGAATAGCTGTAGTCGGCCTGCGTGGGTGTGCGAGCTGCGCTCCCCTTGCCACCGCCGCCCCCTGTTATGGTCACCGTTTCCAGAAACTCCGTGGCCCAGATTACCTGACCTGATACCCGCATCCGGCCAAAGACCTGCGCCACCGCGTCGCCCTCGCCCGCACCCGTAAGGCGCAGGCGGTTGACACGGCCCGTTTCTACCACCTCGGATCCCTGCCCCATCAACCGCTGGTCGATGGATCGCCCGATAACCGCACCCGCAAATCGGCCCACAGCGGCCATCGACAGACCCAAAACCGAGCCCCCGACCGAGCCGCCAATCGCCGCCCCCGCCGCCGAAAGAATGATCGTCGCCATGCCTGCTACCCCTTCCTATGGAAATTCAAATCGCGCCACGATGCGACGCCGCCATGGCGGCGTCAGCGGGCTTTCAACCACCGCTTGCCCCGAATAAGCATGAATGAACGTGGCCTGCGCGCCGATGCGGCCCGCCACCCCCAGATGCTTGGCCACCCCCTGCGCCCGCATCCGGAACAAAAGCACATCACCCGGCGCCTCATCGCCCAAGGGCTTGGCCCGCAAATGCCGCGCCGCCGCGCGCCACAATTGTTCATCCCCGGCAGGCTCCGACCAATCCATCGTATAGGCCGGCACCGCCTCGGGTTCCGCGCCCAACACCTCGCGCCAAAGCCCCCGCAACAGCCCAAGGCAATCGCACCCCGCCCCCTTGCACGAAGCCTGATGCCGGTAAGGCGTACCCAGCCATGCCCGCGCGGCCTGCACGATCTTATCCCCCCGGCTCATCCCCTGCGGCTCCCGCCATCCAAACGGCCTGCCCGCGCCGGGTCAGTGATTGTCCAATCATCACCGGGAATGTCAGGAAACCCTTGAAAGTTCAGATAGTTGTTGAACTTCAACCGGCAGGTCTCGCCGCGCTTGTCGCACCCCGCGATCAGGCGCAGGGCATCGCCCGCCTCAATCGGCGCACGCAACGGCTCCCACAGTTCAATCACCCGCGCATTCGCCTCCTGCACATCACTCTTGATCGGCCCAGACAACCCTTCGGCCCCGCCACTCTCCATACGCAAAAGCCCATGCCGGAACCAAGCAGGCGCGAAGCCCGCCAACTCGGCAAAGCGGAACACCCGCCGATCCTCGACCTCTTCAACCACGGTTTCGGCAAAATACCCCGGAGTCGTCACATCGAACCCACAGGCCGCATCGCCCAAGACCGCGTGCACGGCTTCTGGTACACCCGTCCAACGGGCCGGTTCAAAACATCCGTCAACCCCCGCAACTCGGCCTCAAAGGCCCCACCGGCACGGCGCAACTCGCCAATGCTGCCGCGAAATTGCAACTGTCGTTGGTCAACATCGGCCCAATTGACCAGCCACGCGCGCACCTCGGCGCCGTCATACCGCCCCGCCTCGATATCCGCCTCGCGGATCGCAGCATCGCTCAGCGCGCCCAAGGCCTCGGTATTGTCCACCGACAACCCAGTGCTTTGCTGCAAAGCCAAGGCGCTTAACCCTGTGTCAGCCTTGAAGGCGATCCCCTCAAACGCCAGCCCGCAATCATGATCGGTAAAGCCCAGCGTCACGCCATCCGACCGCGTCACCGCCCAACACCGGCAAGTCGTCGTCACACCAGTTTCCAAATGCGCCTTCAACCCCTCGTGCAGCCCACTCATACCCGGACCTCCACGATCGGCACATTCGGTGCATCGCCTGCCTGAAAACTGGCAAGCGAAGTCTGGATGCGATCAATGTCAAACCGCACCGGCACGTCAAACTCGAACCCGGCGGTGATCTCGACACCCGCATTCGGCGGATGGGCAAACCGGATCACCCCGGTCTCAGTATCCACCTCGTAATGCACGCCCTCCTGCTGCTCATCGCCGCCAAGGCCCACGCGCACCGTCCCTGCCACCGGCTTGGTGATGGGCCGCTCATAAACCTGCCCGCCGGATCGGTACTGCTTGACCAGTTGAAAATCGCTGGTCACATCATCGCCCACGGCAATCACCTGATCGTCATACCCCACCTCGGCCCGCGCCCCGCAGGATTTGTAATCGGTCCAATCCTTCCAGCGGAACCCATAGATCTGCCCCTGCCGCGCCTCGAAAAAGGCAATCAGCGTTTCAATATCGTCCAAGCTGCGCATCGCCACGCCCGCGTCATAGCGGCGACGCGAATGCCGCCACGGCGTGTTGCGCTCCTCGAACCCATTGGCCAGCGTCACAACATCCGTGTGCCGCTCCGGCCCCCCGATTGAGCCAAAGCTCAGGCTTGCGGGGAAACGTACCTCGTGAAAATTCATCGCTCACCCTCCTTAGCGGTTGCGCGCGCCGCGCCCGATGGCCCGGCCCAATTCGGCAGCGATCTGTCCTTTCGAGCGGCGGAAGCCCTCGGCATCCGGGCTTGAGATGTTCATCACCACATTGACCGGAGCACCACCGCCGCGCGCCTGCACGCCCAGCTTGCCATCAGGCCCGCGCGACAGCGGCATGATCGCCTCCGGCCCCGCTTCGCCCATCAAGCCGGTGCCGTTGCGCATCGGAAAGGTCACAGGCCCGCTGACAATCCCGCCACTGGCAAAGGGCTGCACCCGGCCTTGAGAAAAGGCGCCCCCCTTCTCAAACGGAAACAGCCCCGACATCAGGCCGCCCACCCCTTGGGCCAGCAACCCGCCGACATGCTCTGTCACCGGCTCCACGGCCGAATTGAAGGCCGCGTTGATCATTGAATTGGCCATATTCTCAAGCGCTTGGGACAGGCTGTCCCCATGCACCACAGCGCCGCGAATGGCGCGGGTCAGGCCCCGGCTCATCCCCCGTTCCAGCGTCGCCACATCTTGCCCCGTTTCGGCGAAACTCTCGCGCACCCGGGCAAGTTCGGCGTTGAACGCCGCAGCCATCCCGGCGGTCTGCCCAAGGGTTTCGTCCAGCGCCTCAACCTGCGCGTCCAGATCATCCAATCGTTCCACGTCATCCATCCTTTTTTGTCTTCGGCACATCGGGGAAATCCGCCATCAAGGCCTCAAGCCCCCCACGCCGCAAGGGCGCAATCCCGGCCTGCGTGCCCAGCATCACCTCCAACTCCGCCGGCGTCAGCGCCCAGAACTCATGCGGCCGCAAGCCCAGCCCGCGCATCCCCGCCTGCATCAAGGCGGGCCAATCAAACCGCGCCGCTTTCATGCCCCCTCCGGTGCCATGAAGGCCCGCGCCAGCAATTCCGCGGCGGCCCGGGCGGCGCCCATGGCCCCGCCCTCGATCTCGGCGCTCAGCAGGTCCGCAGCCTGCCCCCGCCAACCGCCCCCGCGCAGCCCCGCCACGATCAGGCGCAGCACATCGCGGCTGGAAAACGCGCCGCTTTCAAAGCGCTCCACCATGCCCAGCAGACTGTCGCCCTCAAGGCCCGCTTCCAGCTCCGCCAAGGCCCCGAGGGTCAGCTTCATCACATGCCGCTGCCCGTCGATCACCAAGGCCACCTCACCTGCATAGGGGTTCGCCATCGGATCAGGCCGCCGTGAAGGTCAACTGCCCAGCCGAGGCAAGCGACAACTCATACGTCGCCTCGCCATCATGGGTGCCCGCATATTCAATGGCGCTCACCTGAAACGGCCCCTCGACCACCCCGAAATCCGGGATCACCACCTGGAAATCCGGGGTCTCGCCGTCAAAGAAAATCTGCCGCGCGCGTTCGTCGCTCGCCTCGTCGCGGAAAATCCCCGATCCGCTGATCGAGGCCGATTTGACGCCCGCGCCCGACAGCAACTCGCGCCAGCCGCCCGCGCTTTCAAGGCTGGTGACATCCACGCTTTCCGCGTTGAAACTGATGCGCGTCGCCCGAAGGCCCGCCACCGTCTGAAAATTGCCGTCGCTGGTCAGGTCGATCTTGACCAACAGGTCCTTACCGTTTTGAACTGCCATGGTTCATCTCCCGTGAAATCAATGGGTTAAAGGGTGTCGTCCACACGCGCGCGAAAGGTCAGGTCGATCCGGCGAACATCCCCGGCCCCCTCCCGCCGCGCCCGCGCACGATAGAAATGCAAGGCCGCCAAGCGCCCCCGCGAAAGGCTCAATTGCGCGTCTGTCAGGGCATCGCTCACCGCCGCCGCCACCTCCTTCGCGCCGTGAAACCCGGCCTCCGAGGTGACCACCGACAGCGTCACCCGATGCCACGCGCCACCGCCCGTGCCATCGCCACGCTCGCGCACATCTTCGGGGCCAAGCGTGACATAGGTTTCCGGCAATGGCCCCGAGGGCAGCGCGTCGAAAATCGCATCGCCCACCAGCGCGCCAAGGCCCGCATCCGCCGCCAAATGCTGATAAATCGCCGCTTGTAGGGCCGCCGCCGCACCATAGCTCATAGGCCCACCTCCTCTTCGCAAAAGCAGGTCAGGAACCGCGCCGCCGCGTCCCGCTCGGCCACCGCCTCAATCCGCAAAATCCGCGTGCCATCGCGAAACCGCTGGCCCGCTTGCGGTCGCGATGGCGCGCCCAAGGGTGCCGCCCGCACCGTCACCCGAAACCCCGTGGCCGACACGGCCCCGCCTTCCCCGGCCCGGTCGCGCCCCGTGCGCGCCCGCACCTCGGCCCAAAGCGTGCCCCGCGCGGTCCATGTCTCCTCATGGCCACCCGCGCCATCGCTGACGCGCTCAGCACTTTCCAAAACCAGCGGTCGGTTCAAATGCACCCGGCCCATCACGCACCGCCCCCGGCCATCAGCCGCACGGTGCGATAGCGCTCGATCAGGCTTGTCACCCCAAAGGGCATGCAGCCATCACCAAGCGCGGTTTCATGCCGGTACTCATAGTAATGCGCCGCCAGCAAAAGCACCGCCTGCGCCAAATCAGCGGGCAAGCTCGCCCAATCCGGCGCATACCCGGCGCTCAACTGCACCTCCGCCACGCCCCCCTCGGGGATCGCGGGCAGCACCGTGCCACTCGGGCGCAACACAGGCCGATGCGCATCCGGTTCAAGCCGGTACATTGCAGGCGCAATCACCTCTTCCTCTTCATCCCGGTTGCGCAACAAAAGCTGCGTCACCGCCGTGACCGGCGCCACCGGAAGGGGTTGCCCCCCCGCCGCGCGCCACCGCGTCACGGTCCAGGAAAACCCCCGCTCGATCAAAACCTTGCCGGTGCGCGCCTCGATCGCCGCCATGGCCGCCCGCAGAAACCCCATCAAAACAGGCTCCTGCACATCGCCATCGGCAAACCCGGTGCCCAGCCGCAGATGCGCCTTGAACTCTTCCACCGGAAGCGCCGCATCGGGCAAGGTGGTCTCTTCGATCAACATCATGGACTCTCTCCACACATCCCAATCCCCTCCGGTGGTTCAGGCGCGCGCAGCCTCACGTTGCTCGTCCGAAGGGGAGCAGCTGGACAACGCAAATCGCGGCAAAACGCGCGCCACGGACGGGGGCAGCGCGGCCCCCGCCCCATCGCTCACCCCTTACGAGATGGCGAATTTCAACAGCTTGATCGCCGCGAAATCGCTCACGTCGCCGCCGACGCGCTTGGTGGCATAGAACAGGACATGCGGCGTGGCGCTGAAGGGATCGCGCAGCACGCGCAGGTCCGGGCGCTCGGCCACGGTGTAGCCCGCGTTGAAATCGCCAAAGGCAATGGCATCCGCACCGGTCGCAATATCGGGCATGTCCTCGGCAATCAGCACCGGATACCCCATCAGGCGCGCAGGTTCCCCGGCGGCCAAACCATCGGACCACAGGAAACGCCCGTCATTGTCCTTCAGCTTGCGCACGGCCCCGGCGGTTTTCGAATTCATCACGAAAGCCGCATTGGCCCGGTACTGCGCGCCTAGCGCATAGACCAGGTCGATGATCGCCTCGGCCCCGCCGAAATCGCCATCCACACCCGTGGGCACATAACCAAGGTTGCCCCAGGTCCAGACATCATTGTCGACACTGGGATGGGTCATAAAACCGGTGGGCTTATCCACACCATCTCCATTGATGAAAGCATCCGCCTCGGCACGGGCGAACTTGTCGGCAATCCGGCCAGCAAGCCAGCCTTCGATGTCAAAGGCACTGTCATCCAACAGGCGTTGGCTGGCCTTGGGCAGCGCCGAAAGCTCGTGCAGCGGGATGGTGATCCGGTCAATCGTGGGCGTGCCGGTCTCGGTGGTGGGGTCACTTTCCGTGGCCCAGCCATGGCCCACATCCGTGTGGTCGATCAGTACGTCAAAACTGGTCGCTTCCACCTGCACCACATTGGCAATCGCCCGGATCGACGCGGTCGAGGCCAGAACGCTTTTCACGCTCTCGGCGGTCTGCGGATCCACCAGATAGCCGCCATCGCCCGCCACGGCGGTGCTCATCGCCTTGCCTTCCAGTTCCAGGCCGCGCAGGCCATCGTCATCGCCACTGCGCAGATAGGCATCAAAGGCCTTCTGATGCGGGGCCTCGCCCGCATCCGCCGCCGCCAGAACCGGGCGCGCCGCAGCCGCCCCCATGGATTTACGCTCAAACTTGGTCATTTTGTCATCCTGCTGTTGAAGTCGGTTTTCGATCTCGGCCCGAAAGCCTTTGAACTCGGTCATGAACCCCGCCACGGCGGACTTCACCTCATGGACCGGAGACACATCTCCCCCGGTCCGAGACTGTGCCTCGGTCTTGCTCATCGCTTGATCCCACTGTCGTTTCGGTCGTGTTGCGGCGCTCTAGCTTTGCGCCATCTCCCGGCGCGCGCCCTCAAAGGCCGCCGCCAACTCGCGCAAGGTCTGGTCCGTCTCCGGGGTCTCCCCCTTGGCCCCCACCCGCGCACTGGGCAGCATCGGGAAGGTCACCAAAGACACCTCCCAAAGCTCCAGTTCCGTCAAGAGCCGCTGGCCCTTGTCATTCTTCGTGGCCTTCACCGTCCGATAGCCGATGGAAAGCCCGTCAATCGCGCCCGCAGCAATCAAGGCAGCAGCCTCACGGGCGCGTTCCACGCCCTCCAGCAATCGGCCCTTCACATAAAGGCCCTTGCCATCCTCGCGCACCTCGTCCCACACGCCAATCGGCTGCGCCGGATCATGCTGCCACAGCATCTTCACCGCGCGCCCCTCGCTATTCAGCTTGGTCAAAGACGCGCCATAGGCCCCCTTGGCCACCACGTCACCGCCCCGATCACGGCTACCGAACAGGCTGGCATAGCCTTCGATCACGGCCCCGTCGCTCACGGTGATCTCCTCACCCAATCGGCAGAACTTATGTTCCAAGCCCCATTGCTCCTGCATCTCGCTCATCCTTTTCTCATCCCCATGATCAAACCTGCGCGCCCTCACGGCATCGCCGCCAACAAAGGCTGAAACGCCTGCACCAGGATCGCGCCCACCACGCCGTAAACCGCCAGCCAAAGCCGCTTTTCCAGCCGCTCCAACATCTCCTCGATCTTCTCCAAACGATGCACCATGGCCTCGTTTTGCAGCTTCGAGACCCGCTCATGCGCCTCCAGCCGCAGCGCCGGCGCACAATCGAAGGCCTCAAAGCCATAGCGTGCGCCCTCGTCCCCCATCGGTGGGCTCATGCCTCCTCCTCATCCGTCATGTCCGCTTCGGCCACTTCACCGTCGGCCAAGGGCGGCAGGCCCAGCATCCGGCGCTTTTCTTCCCGGCTCAGGAAATCGGCACCGGCCACGCGCCGCCATTGCGCCTCGCGCTCATGCGCCAGTGCCGTCACCTGCTCGATATCCGGCCGCATCTCGATCACCTCGCCGGTATAGCGCCCCAGCCAATGCGCAAGGCTCCCCGCCACGCGCCCCGCCATAGGCAACACCGTCAGGCGGTAAAACGCCCGGTTCGCCTCCTGGTAATTGGCATAGGTCGCATCGCCCGGTATCCCCAACAACATCGGCGGCACCCCGAAGGCCAGTGCGATCTCCCGCGCCGCCGCCTCCTTGCTTTTCTGAAACTCCATATCTGAAGGGCTGAACCCCATGGGCTTCCAATCCAGCCCCCCTTCCAACAGCATCGGCCGCCCGGCATTGCGCGCGCCTTGATGATGGCTCTCCATCTCGCTCACCAGACGGTCATATTGATCGGTCGAAAGCGTCCCCTGCCCCTCGGCCCCGCGATAGACAATCGCCCCCGAAGGCCGCGCCGCATTGTCCAGCAAAGCCTTAGACCACCGGCTCGCCGCGTTATGCACGTCCAAAGCCTGCGCGGCCGCCTGCAAGGGCGAGAGCCCATAATGATCATCCTGCGGATGAAACCCCTTCACATGGCACACGGGCGAAATCCCGTCCTCCACCGCAAAGCGATGCTTGCGCCCGCCCACGGCATATTCATAGCCCACCGGCCAGCCATCACTGCCCGGCACCACGCTCATCCGGTCCGAGCGCAGCACATGCAGCTCCACCGGCACAGCGCCCGGCGCACCCACCGCCTCGACATAGGCATTGCCGGTCAGGATCAGCTGCGCATAAAGCGCCTCCAGCATCTCACCGCCCGCCTGCGCCCCATTTGGCCGCGCCAACAACGCCTTCAAAGGATGCGCCTCATAGGACCCCTCGGCCCCGGCCAAAACCATCGGCAAGCCCGCACAGGCCTCCGCCACCAGCTTGACACAGCGATGCACCACCGGGTTCCCGGCATAGCCCGTCCGCGTCAGCGAGACCGTATCGCGCGGGCTCCAGGCCACGCGCCCCGCCCCATGCCACGCCATCACCGGCGCCGCGGCACTTGCCTTTTGTTCCGGCGCTGCGGGCTCTGCCCCGCCCTGTCTGAAGAAATCCAGTATCATTCTCGGCTCCACTCCTTGGCTCTGCCCGCCTTCCGCGTCGTCGAAAGCCAACAGACACCCAAAGGTTTATGAAAGCTTTACCAAGGCGTACGCTGCCCCGCCCCGGCACAGCGCAGGCAAGGAACCCAGCCCTTTTCGATATAGAAACAGATGCTTACGTCTTGGGTCTAAAGGCCCAAGGAGGCGCGGGATGGCCCCATTCTGGAAACTCTCACTTGCTGGATTCGCGGCAACGGCCATCACCTTTGGCCCCGCGCGCATGGGGTTCGGGCTGTTCCTGCCCCAGTTCCGCGATAGCTTCGACCTCACCAGCACCACCGCCGGTCTGCTCTCGGGGCTTGGCTTCATGGGGTTCTTCGCAGGGCTTTTGATCGCGCAACACCTCACGTCGCACAATGGTCCGCGCCGCGCCGTGCTCACAGGCCTTGCCGCCGCGACACTGGGCCTCGCCACCGTGGCCCTCGCCCAAAATACAGCCCAGCTTGCCATGGGCGTCTTTCTCGCCTTGTCGAGCGCCGGGTTTTCCTGGGCCCCTTTCAACAATGCCGTACACCGCCAAGTCCCCTATGATACCCGCCCCGAGGCCCTCTCCGCAATCAGTACGGGCACCGGCCTCGGCGTGGCCCTCGCAGGCCTCCTCGCCCTCGCAATGGCCCAAAGCGGCCTGTCATGGCAAATGTGCTGGGCTCTCTTCGCGGCACTGGGCGCATTGGCCTTTCTCGCAAATATCCCGGCCCTGCGCGACACCGCAGGCTCCCCCGGCCCGGGCCAACCGCCCGATTGGTCGGTGCTCAGGATGCGCGCGGCAGGGCCGCTTTTCGCCATCGCCCTGTCGCAAGGGGTGACCTCGGCCACCTTCATCTCATTTGCCGCAGACAGGGTCGCACAGACAGGCCCGCTTCCCGGACTGGCCCAAGGCCTCGCCCCCGCCGTGGTCTTCACTGTCTATGGTGTGCTGGGGCTGGCCGGGCTCTTCACCGACCACATCAAGGCGCGCACCGGCCTGGCCTGGCTCGTCCGCCTCTTGCTTTGGGCCAGCGCACTCTCGCTGGCCCTCGTGGCGCTTGCACCGGCGCATTGGGCCGGGGTGCTCTTCGCCGCCGGCCTGCAAGGCGCCAATGTCATGATGATGAGTGCGGTTCTCGCCTTCTGGTCGGAACGCCTTTTTCCAAGCCAACCCTCGGTCAGCTTCACAGCCGTGCTGCTTGCCGTCGCCGCAGGCAGTGTTCTTGGCCCAACACTGGCAGGGGCCGCATCCGATACACTCGGACCGGCCCCCATGTTCCTGATCGCGGCCCTTCTGCCCCTGATCCTGTCGCTCGTCACAGGCCCAAAAAGGATTGTCGAACGCTTCGAATAGGGCCTGCCATCACACGGCGCGCACCCTCGGACGCCGCCACTTGGCCGCCGGCACGATCATCAATTCATGCAAGGCCCAGACCAGCGCATCCACCCGATCCGGGCTGCCCTTGCCCTCGTACCCCTGCGCCGTCATCGCACACATCTGGTCCTCCAGATCACCCAAGCCCCGCGCATGGAACACGCGCCGCTGCTCGTACAATGCCGCCACAGGCTCAGCACGGGCCACCTTGCCCCGGCTGGCATGCACGGACTTCACCGGCACCAGCGGGTCCACCTGCCGGATGACCTGCTCCACCAGATCACCGCCCTGGTTCACCTCGGCCACCAAGCGCTCGGCCCCGAACTGCTCCATGGCGCGAATGGCGGCATTGGCCCAAGACGCAGGGCTCGCCGCCCCGATGCTGCAATCGGCCAGGACATAAGCCCGCCAATCCTGCACCGGGCCTTGGGTGACGGCCCCCGCCACCACGATCCCGCATTCGTCCGATCCCTCGCGCCCGGTCACCGGCGGATCAATCGCCACCACCACCCGGTCCATCTCGGGCAGGTCATCCACCTGCAAGGCCTCCAACAGTCGCGTGGTCCAAAGCGCGCCCTCGGCTTCATCAAGAAGCACGCCCTCCAACTCCTGACGCCCCAAACGCGTCCCGGCATAGCGCGTGCGCACCTCATCCAGGAAACTCTGCGCCAGATAGGCGCTGTTGGCCTCGGTGGGCGCAGAGGTCACAACCGTGCTCTCTTGACCCAGCAACTCCTTCAACACCCCAACATTGCGCGGCGTGGTGGTCACGCACACCTGCGGATGCTCGCCAAGGCGCAACCCGAACTGCAACATATCCCATGTCTCGCGCGCCTTCTTCCACTTGGCCAGCTCATCCACCCAAGCGCCGTCAAACTGCGGCCCGCGCAGGGCCTCGGGGTCATGCGCGGAAAACACCTGCGCCGTGGCCCCGTTGTGCCAAAGCAAACGCTTGCGCGTCGGCTGCCACACCGGGCGGCGGTCCGGCGGCGAACAGGCCATGATCCCGCTTTCGCCAAAGATCATCACATCGCGCACCTGATCCATGGTCTCACCCACAAGCGCCAACCGCTTGCAGCGCCCCGGCGCAAGCGGCGTCGCGCCCTCCACCTGCGCGCGCACCCACTCAGCCCCAGCGCGGGTTTTCCCCGCGCCGCGCCCCCCCATGATGACCCACGCCCGCCAATCGCCCTCGGGCGGCAATTGGTGCTCCAGCGCCCAGAACTCGAAAATATATGGCAGCGCCAGAAGCTCACCTTCGCCCAACGCATCTAGGAACTCGTCCTGAGCATCTGGCCCTTCTGAGGCGATCCAGGCGGCACCCGATCGCAGCTCGTGCTGCGTCGAAGTCGAGGGCATAGTCGTGGACGATCCCCTTTTCTTTTTTCCGATGCTTTTCAAGTTGCACCTCCGCTTCCAAGGCGATCTTCAACCATTGCCGAATTTCGGCAGTGGCCTTCGCGCCATCCTTCAAATTGCTCAGATCCCCGGCCCTGAGCTGTTCGTATTTTTCCTCCAACTCCTGCCGCATGTCCGCCAACTGGCGCTCCAGCGACCGGATCGAAGTCGTCAGGCCCGTGGGCCCGTCGTCTGGGGTGATCAAGACCATGTTCGCTCTGCCTCATGTTGCCTATCCCTTCCCCGTACGAGAGAGGCAGCAACCCGCCCCTTCCAGCAGGATCGGTTATCTTAGCGAAAGGTTAAGAGGTGGTAGGCAGGGCGCGCGGTGGGCGTTGCGCACCTTGGCGAAACCGTTTCCTTCAAAGCCGCCCCTGCGAAACGGGGCATATCCGGACAGGATGCGTCTCGACATCGGAGAGGTTTTGGGGTGTTTGGCCGAGACCGGCGCGGTGTCGACCTACGGGGTGGGGCTGTGGTGCGGCCAGTCGGTCAGGTCTTCCATATCATCAAGCGCCAGCAGAGCGGGATGGCCAAACACCTCATGCGGCGTGAATGGCGCGGGTTGGCTCGCAAAGCCCTGTCTCGTGCCAAAGCATAGCAAGCGAATTCAATCCCAAGGCTCCCAATCGGCTTTCGCAGAGGTCTGTGAAAAGATCGCAGCCCCACCTTAAACCATTCGCATCAAACACAAAAAAGCGCGGCTCCCTTTCGGGAACCGCGCCAAATCTCACGTCGCGAGCTGGCGTTTAGGCCAGGGCGAGGTTCGTTGCGCTTTCGCGGCCGTCACGGCCCGCTTCCACGTCAAACGTCACTTTCTGGTCGTCGGCCAGACCGGTCAGGCCCGAACGCTCAACGGCAGAGATATGAACGAAGACGTCCTTGCCACCAGTTTCCGGTGCAATGAAGCCATAACCTTTGGTGGTGTTAAACCATTTTACAGTGCCATTGGCCATCTGTCAGTTTCCTTATCATATATGCCGCTCGCATCATGCAGCGGCCCGGCAAAGCGCGTCTGGATCGAATGACTGCGTGCCGTGGAAGGAAAACAGAAAGGTCGATAGAAGGTCTTAGCCCTCTCTCTTTGACGGATCACGGACCACAAAGCAAGACAATTCTTGTGCCGTCCCACCATGGCGGGTTTATGCACAAGCCTCAGAAATCAAAGATATCTTCGATGAAATCACCAAACCCGCCGCGCTTCTTGCGCTTGTCGCCCCGGCTGCTGTCCCGCGATGCACGGTTCGCCCCCGAGGGTTCCGCCCCGCCCGATCTGTCAATGATCTTGTCCAACTCGCCCCGGTCCAACCAAACGCCCCGGCATTTCGGGCAATAATCAATCTCAACACCGGAACGCTCGGTGATCACAAGCTCTTCTCCATCCACAGGGCAGTGCATCGCGGGGGGCCTCCTTTTTCATCCAACAAAAGACGAGATGGGGGGCCTCCCGCGCTTTTCAATCCCTCAAGACGGATCAGAGACCGTCAGGCCCAGCATCCGCCATGCGGTCATCCCGCCACGGTAGTAATGGATTTTCTCGGCCGGAAACCCCGCCTCGATCATCCGCCGCGCGGCTGCCGGCGATTGCCCACACCAAGGCCCGTTGCAATAAAGGGCAACCGATTTCACGTCGTCCCCATCGCAGATAAAGCCCTCGAAATCCGGCTCACACCCCAATTCGCCCAAACGGTCGGGCGCCTCGGTGTAAGGCACGTTGACCGCGCCGGGAATCGCGCCTGTTGCGAAATCCTGCGGAATGCGCCCGTCAATCACCACCACATCGGGGTCTTGCAGAAACTCCAGCATTTCCAACTCGCCAATCGGGGTCACGCCGGGGGCGGGCACCATTGGTTGAATGCAGAAATTCGGACAAGGCCGCGAGGTCTTTGCCCACTCCCCCTCAAGCATATTGTCGTTGTCCTGAATGCGGCTGATCTCAACCGGCCCGCCGGGGGTGTCCACCGTGACCGACATCATGTCGGGCCGGATATTCACTGCCTCCTGCGCCGTGGCCGCCCCGGCCATCAGCGCAAACATCATTGCAACAAGTCGTGTCATAGTACCTCCCTTTTCACCTTAACTTATCGGATGACATGCACCGCGCAATTGGCATGCCGCACCACCTGCGCCGCCGTGCTACCCAACAGCAGATCGGCCATGCCGGGCCGGTGGCTGGCCATCACGATGCAATCCACGCCGTTGGCCTCCGCATAATCCAGAATGGTGCGCCCCGAATGGCCATCCACCACCTCCGACCGCCCATTCTTGACCCCCGAAGCCATCTCGCGCAGTTCCGTCTCAATGGCGGCACGGCTTTCCGTCAGATAATCCTGCGGAACATAGGAAATGGCATAACCCGGAATCTGTTCCATCACATGGATCAAAACAATCTCGGCCTCTCCGCCGGACAAACGATCCGCCACCTCAAGCGCACCCGCTGCATCGCGGTCATTGTCGAAGGAAACAGGCACCAGTATTTTCTTGTACATTTCAGGGGTCCTCCCGTGTTGCGATATCCTAGCATGACAGCCCGGGCCAAACCGGGCCTTGATCGACATCAGAAAGCTACTGTTCGGCGGCGGCCTCCATCTGCCGGACAATCTCTGCCGCCCACTCTCCGATCACCGGCAGCATCTCCACCTGGCTGATCGACCACACCAAGGCCGACAACAGCACCGAGGCCCCCAAAACCGTGCCCAGCCCGAAGGCCGCTCCGCGCAGGAAATTGAACCACAAGAGCTTGATGAGCGAATTGTGCAACCGCACGAAACGGTGCTTGTTCAGCCGCGCGACCTCGTGCCGAAGCGCCGCGACTTCCTCGCCCAGCTCCTTTCGAGAAGGCTCAGTCAAAGCAGGCTGTGACGTCATACATCACCGGCTCGAAACTCTTGCACAACTCGTTGATCCGCCGATTGCGCCGGCGCATCTCCTCGCTACGCAACATGGCTTGGAAATCCTCG
>NZ_CAJXNN010000052.1 GCF_913057115.1 uncultured Roseovarius sp. | reverse complement strand
TTCATGGCGGAACTCTTCAAGATGGAAGTGCCGGAAATCTATGACGGCATCATCGACATCAAGGCCGTGGCCCGTGACCCGGGCAGCCGTGCCAAGATCGCCGTGATCTCGCATGACGGCTCGATCGATCCGGTCGGTGCCTGTGTCGGTATGCGCGGCAGCCGTGTGCAGGCCGTGGTCAACGAGCTTCAGGGCGAAAAGATCGACATCATCCCCTGGAACGAAGATCAGCCGACCTTCCTTGTGAACGCCCTGCAACCTGCCGAGGTCTCCAAGGTGGTTCTGGACGAAGAGGCCGAGCGGATCGAGGTTGTCGTGCCCGAGGAGCAGCTTTCGCTGGCCATCGGCCGCCGGGGTCAGAACGTGCGTCTGGCCAGCCAGTTGACCGGTCTGGACATCGACATCATGACCGAAGCCGAAGATTCCGAGCGTCGCCAGAAAGAGTTCGAAACCCGCACCAAGCTCTTCATGGATACGCTGGATCTGGATGAATTCTTTGCCCAGCTTCTGGTGTCTGAAGGGTTCACCAACCTCGAAGAAGTGGCTTACGTTGAGATTGACGAGCTGCTGGTGATTGACGGCGTCGACGAAGACACCGCCAACGAACTGCAGGCCCGCGCGCGTGATGTGCTTGAAGCGCAGGCGACCGCCGCGCTTGAAAAGGCCCGCGAATTGGGGGCCGAGGACAGCCTCATTGAATTCGAAGGCCTGACACCCCAGATGGTACAGGCATTGGCCGAAGATGGCGTGAAAACGCTGGAAGATTTCGCAACCTGTGCCGACTGGGAGCTTGCCGGCGGCTGGACCACAGTCGATGGCGAACGCATCAAGGACGACGGCCTTCTGGAGCCCTTCGACGTTTCGCTTGACGAGGCACAGAACATGGTCATGACCGCACGGGTCATGCTGGGCTGGGTTGATCCGTCTGAGTTGGAACCCGAAGACGAGGGTGAGGCCGACGAGGCCGATGATGTCTTCGCATCCGAGGAGGCCGGGGCCTGATCCGTCAGGCCCCGAGAGGCACCTGATGGGTCGCGCTGGGCAACCCAAGGATCGCGCGGATGGTCCCGAACGCAAGTGCATTGCCACAGGTGATGTGCAACCGGCGTCCGGATTGATCCGCTTCGTGGTCGGCCCCGAGGGGCAGATCGCTCCGGATATCGCGGGCAAACTGCCGGGCCGTGGGATTTGGGTTTCGGCCACTCCGGCGGCTTTGGCCAAGGCCTCCGAGAAAGGGCTGTTTGCCCGGTCGGCAAAGCAGGCCGTGAAGGTGCCCGAGGATCTGCCGGCACTGGTGGAACGGCAACTGGCCGAGCGTGTGGTAAACCTGATCAGCCTCGCCCGAAAAGGCGGGCATGCGGTATCGGGATATGAAAAGGTCAAGGACTGGCTTGCCAAGGACGAGGCCGAAATTCTGATCCAGGCAAGTGATGGGTCAGAGCGTGGAAAATCGAAACTGAGCACGCCATATGGCGGTTCTTTTATTGGCTGGCTGACAGCCGAAGAACTTGGGCGGGCTTTTGGGCGACAAACCGCAGTGCATGCAGCACTGCACGCTGGAGGTTTGGCCCAACGTGTTGTAGAGGAGGCGGCAAGGTTGAAGGGCCTGCGCGCCCCGAACGGCGAAAAGACCCGCCGGAAAGGAAGAAAAAGCTGATGAGCGACAACGACGGTAAGAAAACATTGGGTGTGCGTGGCGGTCCCCGGTCGGGGAATGTGAAGCAGAGCTTCAGCCATGGACGGACCAAGAATGTCGTCGTGGAGACGAAACGAAAGCGCTTGGTGAAACCGGGGGCCAAGCACGGTGCCGCCGGGGCATCGGGCAACAAGCCGAACACACCTGTGGGCGATCCCTCCAAGCGGCCTGCCGGTATCTCTGATTCCGAAATGGAGCGCCGCATGAAGGCGCTTCAGGCCGCCAAGGAACGCGAGGCCGAAGAAGCCGCCAAGCGCGAGGCCGAGGAAAAGGCCCGCGAGGAAGAGCGCCAGCGCCGCCGCGAAGAGGCCGAGGCCAAGGAGCGCGAACAACGCGAGGCCGAGGAGCGCGCCAAGGCCAAGGCCGAGGAAGAGGAACGCAAGCGCCGCGAGGCCGAGGAAGCCGCCCAGAAAGCGGCCGCCGCCCCCGCGCCCGAACCAGCGCGCGCCGCGCCCAAAGCCGCGCCGCGCAAGGAAAAAGAGCGCGAGCAACAGCAATCGCGCGGCGGCAAGGGCCGCGGGCGCGGCGACGATGGCCGCCGCTCGGGCAAGCTGACCCTGAACCAAGCTCTGTCGGGCGGCGAAGGTGGCCGGCAGAAATCCATGGCCGCGATGAAGCGCAAGCAAGAGCGGGCGCGGCAAAAGGCCATGGGCGGCACAGAGCAGCGCGAAAAGGTCGTGCGTGACGTGCAGCTGCCCGAGGCGATTGTCGTGTCGGAGCTGGCCAACCGCATGGCCGAACGTGTCGGTGACGTCGTCAAGGCGCTGATGAACAACGGCATGATGGTCACCCAAAACCAGACGATTGACGCCGATACCGCCGAGCTCATCATCGAAGAGTTTGGCCACAAGGTCGTGCGCGTCTCGGATTCAGACGTCGAAGACGTGATCGACCAAGTCGAGGACAAGGAAGAAGACCTTAAACCGCGTCCGCCAGTAATCACCATCATGGGCCACGTCGACCACGGTAAAACCTCGCTTCTGGATGCGATCCGCGATGCCAAGGTTGTCGCCGGTGAAGCCGGGGGAATCACCCAGCACATCGGCGCCTATCAGGTGACCACCGATAGCGGCGCGGTTCTGTCGTTCCTCGATACACCGGGCCACGCCGCCTTTACCTCGATGCGCTCACGCGGTGCACAGGTGACGGATATCGTGGTGCTTGTGGTCGCCGCCGATGACGCGGTGATGCCGCAGACCATCGAGGCCATCAACCACGCCAAGGCCGCAGAAGTGCCGATGATCGTGGCGATCAACAAGTGCGATCTGCCCGCGGCAGATCCTGATCAAGTGCGCGCCGATTTGCTGCGCCACGAAGTGATCGTCGAGGCGATGTCGGGCGATGTGCAGGATGTCGAAGTCTCCGCCGTCACAGGTGACGGCCTTGACGAACTGCTCGAAGCCATCGCGCTTCAGGCCGAAATCCTTGAATTGAAAGCCAACCCCGACCGCGCCGCCGAAGGTGCCGTGATCGAGGCACAGCTTGACGTTGGCCGTGGCCCGGTTGCCACCGTTCTGGTGCAACGCGGCACCCTGCGCCAAGGCGATATCTTCGTCGTGGGTGAGCAATATGGTAAGGTCCGCGCCCTGATCAACGACCGCGGCGAGCGTGTCAAAGAGGCCGGGCCCTCGGTTCCGGTCGAGGTACTGGGCCTCAACGGCACGCCCGAGGCGGGCGATGTTCTCAACGTCGTCAAATCCGAAGGCCAAGCGCGCGAAATCGCCGAGTACCGCGAGAAAGCGGCCAAGGAGAAACGCGCCGCTGCCGGGGCTGGCACCTCGCTGGAGCAACTTCTGGCGAAGGCCAAGGAAGACGAGAACGTCAAGGAACTGCCGATTCTGGTCAAGGCCGACGTGCAGGGTTCTGCCGAGGCGATCGTTCAGGCGATGGAAAAGATCGGCAACGAAGAGGTGCGCGTGCGGGTTCTGCATTCGGGTGTCGGTGCGATCACCGAATCCGATGTGGGCCTTGCCGAAGCCAGCGGTGCGCCGGTTCTGGGCTTCAACGTCCGGGCCAATGCCCCCGCCCGCAACAGCGCCAACCAGAAGGGTGTCGAGATTCGCTATTACAGCGTGATCTACGACCTTGTGGATGACGTGAAAGCGGCGGCCAGCGGGCTTCTGGGGGCCGAGATTCGCGAAAAGTTTATCGGTTACGCCGAGATCCGCGAGGTCTTCAAGGTCACTGGCGTGGGCAAAGTGGCCGGCTGTCTGGTTACCGAAGGTGTCGCGCGCCGCTCCGCCGGTGTGCGCCTGCTGCGCGACGATGTGGTGATCCACGAAGGCACGCTCAAAACCCTCAAGCGCTTCAAGGACGAAGTCAGCGAAGTGCAGTCGGGTCAGGAATGCGGCATGGCCTTTGAAAACTACGAGGATATCCGCCCCGGCGATGTCATCGAGATTTTCGAGCGCGAGGAGATCGAGCGCAAGCTCGACTGACCCAACCCGCATACCGAATAGAGAAGGGGGCCCGTGCGGCCCCCTTTTTCGTACCTATCCGGCGATCCGTGGCCGCCCGCTGGCCTCCACCGTGATCATCGCCTCAAGGAACACCTCACGCGATTCCGCCTTGGCCGATTTTACATCTTCCGTGACGTTTACATGTAAGTCCTCGGCGCCTGCCGCCTCCGCATCTGTTCGGGCCTCATCCTCCAAAACCATCCGCAAAAAGCCCATGGCGATATCCGCATCGGCAAAATCGCTGGGCTCGCCATCGGTATGTACCCTGAACTTGCCTTCGGCGGGGCAGGTCACCGTGCCGGTCCGCCGGATCGTGACGCGCCCGACAACAGCCCCAATCGCATTTGCCACGCCCGCATGCTCCGGCAGGATCATCTGACAGCCAAGGCGCTCTCCGACTGCCGGATAGTAGCTGGGGGCCGAGGCCCCAAGCCCCACAACCGGCACATTCAATCCAGTGTCCAACCGGACCAACCCGCGATGCCCATCCATCCCGCGCTGCATCAACACATGCCGCGCCAGATCGGCGGCGGGCAGACCGAAATCCGCCTCTTCTTCGGCAAAAGCAGTCTCTAACAAGGCCAAACTCGTCTGATGCGTCAGTTGATCCACGATCATCTGCGCCATGTCTTTCGGTTCGGGGCAAAGCCGCGTGCCCGCCCCCGTCCGCTTGCGCCCAATCAGTTCCAGCGCCTTATGCGCCGCTTCCGCATCCCAAGCATCGAGCCGCCCCAGAACATGCGCCGCGTCCGAGGGCGTGACACCCGACACCTGTACCAAGCCCCGCGCCACCAAACGTTTCAGCGCCGCCGCCTCCATCCGGGTCTTGAGCACCTTACCAAGCGGCTGCACACCCTCGCCAACCCGCTCCAACAGTGCCGCATCGCGGGCTTGCAATCCCCCGGCATCCATCCCCGGCACGGCGCGCACGAACCGCGTGTCATATTCCCCCGGCGCGGAATTGCGCAGCTGTTCGTCCAGCATGTCATGCATCACCCCGGGTGCCTCCAGCGCCATCAGGCTCACAGGCACCACCCGGCGGGGGCCAAGCGTTACCCCGCCTTGCAGACCTTCGTCGTTCACATGCACCTCGCTATCGCCGCCAAGGCCCGTGGTGCGCATCGCCACGGCCTCCACCATGGTCCGCCACGGACCCACCTGCGCGCCCGCCGGGTCGATCATCGGCCGCCCATCGCGCAGGACGGCCACATCCGTCGTCGTGCCGCCAATATCGGAAACCAATGCATGATCCGCCCCGGTCATCCAGCGCGCGCCGACAATACTCGCCGCCGGGCCGCTGAGGATCGTTTCAATGGGCTTTTCGCGGGCCTGTTCCGCCGAAATCAGCGCGCCATCGCCGCGCACCACCATCAAAGGCGCATCAATGCCAAGGTCCCGCAGCTTGCCCTCGGCCTTTTCAATCAACCGTGCGATCATCCCAATCAGCCGCGCATTCAAAAGCGCCGTCAGCGCCCGTTTCGGCCCGTTCAGCTTCGCCGACAGGTGGTGCGAACATGATACTGGCCGCCCCGTCACCTCGCGGATCACCTCCGCCACGCGTTGTTCATGCGCCGGGTTTCGGGTGGCAAATTGGCTCGCCACGGCATAGGCCGAGGCCGCAGGATCAGTCTCTAACCATGCCAAAAGCGCCGCTTCGTCCAAGGGTGCGGCCTCGGTTCCGGCGTGGCTATGGCCGCCTGCAATCACCAGCGCCGGGTCGCCTGCAAGCACCTCCTGCAAGCCATGCGCGGACAGGTCGCTTTCGCGAAAGCCGACATAGACCAACCCGGCCCGCCCGCCTTGCCCTTCGACAAGCGCATTGGTCGCCAGCGTGGTGGAAAGCGAGGCCATGCCAATCTCGCCTACATCCGCGTCACTGGCCTGCAAAACCGCCTCCACCGCCTTGCCGATGCCTTCCGACAGGTCATGCCGTGTGGTCAGCGACTTGGCGCTCGCCACCACCTCCCGCTCGTCGCGGATCAACACCGCGTCGGTATAGGTGCCCCCGGTATCCACCCCCAAAAGCAAAGCCATGCGCGCCACTCCTCATCACGTACCGCATGGGTTTAGCGTGTTTCAGGGCCTATTCCATCCCGTTTGCGGCATGGTGCAGTCGCTTGACCGCCCAGCGCGCCGCATCCACCACCGTGGGGTCGGGATCGTCGCACAATCCCTGTGCCACAGGCATCAATGCCGGATCACCAGAATTGCCAATCGCATACAGCACATTCCGCACGAACCTGTCCCGCCCGATGCGCTTGATCGGGCTGCCGGAAAACCGCGCGCGAAACCCCGCGTCATCCAGCATGGCCAGTTCCGCCAGCATCGGGGCCTTCAAATCTTCCCGCGCATGGTACTTCACCTCGCGGGCCTCTTGGGCAAACTTGTTCCACGGACAAACCGCCAGACAATCGTCACAGCCGTAGATCCGGTTGCCCATCTTGGCGCGCAATTCCTCATTCACCGGCCCCTTATGCTCGATCGTCAGATAGGAAATGCAGCGCCGCGCATCCAACTGATAAGGCGCCGGAAAGGCCTCGGTCGGGCAAATGTCCAGACAGGCCCGACAAGACCCACAATGATCGCCTTCCGCTGGATCAGTGTCGATTTCCAGCGTCGTAAAGACCGACCCAATGAAAAACCAACTACCCAGTTCCCGGCTCACCAGATTGGTGTGCTTGCCCTGCCACCCCAACCCGGCGGCCTGCCCCAAAGGCTTCTCTGGCACGGGGGCTGTATCCACAAACACCTTCACCTCGCCCCCGGCTTCGGCAATCAACCACCGCGCCAACCGCTTCAGGCGCTTCTTGACCGTGTCATGATAATCCTTGTTGCGCGCATAAACTGATATGGTCGCCAAATCCCCCCGCTCCAGCGTCGCCATCGGGTCTTCTTCCGGCGTATAACTCTCCCCCAGAACAATCACCGATCGCGCCTCGGGCCACAAAACACTTGGATCCCCTCGCCAATGGCTCCGCTCGGCCAGCCATCCCATCTGCCCGTGATACCCCTTGTCCAAAAACGCCTGCAATCGCGGCGGCACATGCCCCACATCCCAAGGTCGACAAATCCGGCAGGCATCAAACCCTTCCTCAAGGGCCTGTGCCACCAATCTGTCCTTCAACCCGTCCATTTCATCTTTCCCAAAATACTCTGGGGGGAGGCCGCAGGCCGGGGGGCAACGCCCCCAATCCTAGAAATCCAGATCGGCATAATGCGGCGGCTGCGGGAATCCGGGCACCTGATCGGCCAAAATCCCCCGAAACGCCGGGCGCGATTTGATCTTGGCGTACCAATCCTTCACCGTGTCGCTCCGGTTCCAATCCACATCCCGGATATAATCCAGCGAACTCAGATGCGCCGCGGCGGCAAAATCGGCCAGCGTCATGACATCCCCCGCCAACCACCGGCGATGGTCCAACAGCCACGCCATGTAATCCAGATGATACTTGATCGCCTTGGCCCCGGCCTTGACGTTGGTACTGTCCGGAAAGCCCTGCTTCATCACCTTCTTGTTCACCCGCTCATAGAGAAGCTTCGAGGTGACCTCGTGATGAAACTTGTCGTCAAACCAAGTCACCAGCCGCCGCACCTCGTATCGTGCATCGGCGCTTTTGGGCATCAGGCTGGGTTCGGGGTATTTCTCTTCAAGGTATTCGCAAATCGCCGCACTCTCGGCCATGGTCTTGCCGTCGATCTTCAGGATCGGCACCTTGCCCGCCGGGTTGCGGCGTAGGAAATCAGGGTTCTGCTCCCAATACCGCTCTTCCACCAGTTCGCATTCGATCTTCTTCTCGGCCAGGCTCAGCCGCACCTTGCGACAGAACGGAGACAGCGGAACGTGATAGAGCTTGGCCATGCGTCAATCAAACCTTGCGCGAAAAAATGGGATACCCCTCCATGCCGCGAAAGCGCCCGGGTTTCAATCCTCGAAGCACGCCGCGCGCCCATCCCGGCGAATGGTGGCCGCCCCGTCCATGATCCCCGCTGCCCGCTTGCGCAGCCAGCTTGAGGGCCGCGCCGCGTTGCGCTCCTTGGGGTTGGGCAAGACGGCAGCCAGCCGCGCCGCCTGCACCGCGGTCAGGGCCTCCGGTCCGACTCCAAAGTAATGCCGCGCGGCGGCCTCCACCCCAAAAACACCTTCGTCAAACTCGGCAACGTTCAGGTATACCTCGATGATCCGCCGCTTTGGCCAAACGGCCTCGACCAGCGGCGTGATCGCGGCCTCCAGCGCTTTGCGCGGCCATGATCGGCCATGCCAAAGATAGACATTCTTCACCACCTGCTGGCTCAAGGTCGAGGCGCCGCGATTGCCGCCATCGGCAATGGCATTGCGGATGGCTGACATGTCGAATCCCCAATGATTGCAGAAATTGGCGTCTTCGGCGGCCACGACCGACCGCGCCATAACCGGGGCCACACCCTCCAAGGGCACCCATTGCCGGTCAAGCGCGCCCAGCCGCCATTTTTCTTGCATCATGTAAAAGGTCACCGGCGGATTGATCACACGGTAGGTTACGACGGCCACACCGATGATGATCAGCAGAAACAAAACTAGGCGATAAAGCCACCGCCGCCCCCAGCGGAACGGTCGAAACCGGGCTTTTTCACTTCGGGTGCGTTTCTTTGCGCTCTTCTTGGCCATGGTGTTCAGCTATAGCCGCGTACAGCCAACGGAAAAACCCGAAAACCGGGCCTCGGGCCCGTTTTGCAATACATGCGTCGTGATCACCTTGGGCCTTGTTCATGGCCATGCCTTACACTTGGCACCATGCCCGTAGTGATGGCGCGACACGCCAAGGCGGTCAGTCGCCCTTTTCGGTGTTCAGCAGTTCACGCAGACGGGCTTCGCTCTCACTATCCAACGGGGATTGAATGAGTGTGCCGCGTGTCGGGAAACTGCCAATCGCCTCGATCACCGCATCGCGCTCAAAGTCACGCACCAGAAGGCACAGCGCCGAGCCTCCGGCTGGCAGGCTCTCGGCGATACGGTTCAGAAAATCGCTGTCCACCCCCGGATCACGGTAGCGTCCCATCAGGGCCCCAGTCGCGGCACCCACGGCGGCCCCGGCAATCGGCACCATGAAGGCAGCCCCCAAGACCAAGCCCCAGATCGTGCCTCCCACGGTTTGTGCAACCGGCACGTTCTGCGGCTGGTGCAATTTCGGCGTGCCATCGCCGTCGCGGGTCACGATCGTGGTGTCTTGGGTTTCCAGACGTTGTTCGGCGCGCAACGGCCCCAAGTGGTCGTGCAGTGCGAAGGCCGACCTGTCGTCGTCAAAGGCGATGATCAAAAGATCAGACATGGCAAGGTTTCCGCATATCGTTTTGCGCGAAACGCTTCTTGCCGGGGATAGGTTCCCGCGCGGATTGTCGCAGCCGCGCGGGTCAGGGCCTTGTTCGGCCGGGGTTGCCCCGCGTCTGTCTCACGCGGCGCTGTCAACGTCCGGGAAAACAAGGCCGCGGTGCCCGGGTTCAAAAATATGTCGTGGTATCGCGCCCAGCCGGTTCAGCTTCTTGCGCAAGCGAAAGTGCCGCCCGGTGATTGCCAAGTTGACTATGCCCGACAGCGCGTTCATCGTTTTCAATTGCGCCGCAAGGCGATGCCCATACCCTGGCAAGATCATATGCGTCACACGATGCTGGCGCGGAAACCTCAGGGCGTGGATCAATTCGTCCGCCTTGTCACCGTGCAGGATGAAATAGATCGTGCGTTCAGGGCGTAGAAAATCCACCGCGGGAAACCGGAAATTCCCGATATTCTTCCGTAGCGGGCGCCAGCGGGTCTCCTCTGGCACGACGAAAGGATCAACGGAATATTGCGGGGTAAAGGCCAGAATAGTGTCGAAATCCATCATGCGCGACAGAAGCAGCAGCATCGTCGCGCCCATGGAATTGCCAAGGCCAACAAGACGCGTCGCACCGGTTTTGTCGCGTATGTCTTCTATCGTTGTCACAAGTTGCTCTGCCATGCCCGGCGCATTCAGCCATGACCGGCTTTCGTCGATCACGAAAAGCACATGGTTCTCACCGTTCCGGCTCGCCATGCCTGCAAATTCGGGGGGTGGCGCAACCTTGCGATCCTTCCCCACACCGGAAAAACTTACAACCAATGTGTCATTTCGGCCCGGTGCGTAGATAACCCGCAGCGGCCCGTCCTGAACGATGGTGTCCCAACTCTCCAACACGAAAAAGCCCCGTTTGCTTTTGACAATGACAAAGCATTGTTCGCAAACGGGGCTAAAAAAAGACTTAAGTGGAGCCTTATTGCGTATTCATTCGGCCGGGATTGCGTCCTCTTCTATGCCCAGCGGATGCGCCAGTTTGTCCAGCATCTCCTTGGGGCAGACCTGAAGGAAGTTGTCCTTCTCCATGTCCCAATATTGCAGGATCTCCTGTGCCTTGCGGCTGCCGGTCTCGGCGGCGTGGCGTTCCACCAGCTCCTCCAGCTCGGCCAGCCAATGGGCCTGCGTCACCGGGCAGGTGACCAGCGATTCCATGTTGATCAGGTTCGCCGCCACGCCTTCGGGATCATAGAGGTAGGCCATGCCGCCGGTCATGCCCGCGCCAAAGTTGGCCCCGATGCTGCCAAGGATCACGGCAACACCGCCTGTCATGTATTCACACCCGTTGGAGCCACAGCCCTCGACCACCACCTTCGCGCCCGAGTTCCGCACGGCGAAACGCTCGCCTGCGCGGCCTGCAGCAAACAGGTAGCCATCCGTTGCACCATAGAGCACCGTGTTGCCGATGATCGTGTTTTCCGAGGCGACCAGCGGGCTGGCTTGCTGCGGGCGGACCACGATGGTGCCCCCCGAGAGGCCCTTGCCGACGTAGTCGTTTGCATCGCCAGAAACCTCGATCTTCAACCCCGGCGCCGCGAAAGCCCCCAGAGATTGCCCCGCACTCCCGTTCAGTTTGACGGTGAGGTGGTTGGGCTGAAGGCTGTTGCGCATGCCAAAGTTCTGCACGATGTGGCTGGACACACGCGTGCCCACCGTGCGGTGCGTGTTCTGCACCGCGTAATGCAATTGCATCTTCTCGCCATCTTCCAGGAACCGCTGCGCATCGCGCACGATTTCGGCGTCCAGTGTATCAGGCACCGGGTTGCGCGGGCGGTTGCGGTCGTAGGTGATGTCCTTGGCCCCATCCACGGTGATCAGCATCGGGTTGAGGTCCAGATCATCCAGATGCGCGCTGCCGCGGCTCACCTGCGTCAACAGGTCGGCCCGCCCGATCACCTCGTCCAGGCTCCGCGCGCCAATGCTGGCCAGCACTTCGCGCACTTCCTGGGCGTAGAAGGTAATCAGGTTCACCACCTTATCGGCATTGCCGGTGAACTTGGCACGCAGGCTTTCGTCCTGCGTGCAGACACCCACGGGGCAGGTGTTCGATTGGCACTGACGCACCATGATACAGCCCATGGCAATCAGCGCGGCGGTGCCGATCCCGTATTCCTCGGCCCCCATCATCGCCGCCATGACGATGTCACGGCCCGTGCGCAAACCGCCATCGGTCCGCAGGGTGATCCGATCGCGCAGCTTGTTCATGGAAAGAACCTGATGCGCCTCGGTGATGCCCATCTCCCATGGCAGACCGGCATATTTGATCGAGGTGGCAGGCGAGGCCCCCGTGCCGCCATTGTGCCCCGAAATCAGGATCACATCGGCCTTGGCCTTGGCCACACCGGCGGCAATCGTGCCAACGCCCGACTGCGCAACCAGTTTCACGCAGACCTTCACACGCGGATTGATCTGCTTGAGGTCATAGATCAGCTGCGCCAGATCCTCGATCGAATAGATATCATGGTGCGGCGGTGGCGAAATCAGGGTCACGCCC
Organism: uncultured Roseovarius sp.; assembly: GCF_913057115.1. Taxonomy (GTDB): domain Bacteria; phylum Pseudomonadota; class Alphaproteobacteria; order Rhodobacterales; family Rhodobacteraceae; genus Roseovarius. The sequence goes on along the minus strand of NZ_CAJXNN010000052.1, from coordinate 6,792 downwards.
TTGGTCGAATGCCGCAACCGCGCGATCAGATCGGTCACCTTCATCCCCGGAAGCTGACCACCCTCACCGGGCTTGGCGCCCTGTGCCACCTTGATCTCAAGTTCCTCACATTGGTTCAGATACTCGGCAGTCACACCAAAGCGCCCCGAGGCCACCTGCTTGATCTTTGCCGACGGATTGTCGCCATTGGGTTCGGGCACGAAATGCGCCGGGTCTTCCCCGCCTTCGCCACTGTCCGACCGTGCGCCAATCCGGTTCATCGCCACGTTCAAGGTCTTGTGCGCCTCGGGGCTCAACGCGCCAAGGCTCATCCCCGGTGTGACAAACCGCTTACGGATCGCGGTGACACTCTCCACCTCTTCAAGCGGGATCGCATCGCCCATCGGCTTGATCGCCATCAAATCACGCAGGTGAATCGGCGGGTTGGCCTGCATCGCGGTCGAATACCGCTTCCACAACTCATAAGAGGCATTGTTGCAGGCCATCTGCATCATATGCATGGTCTGCGCCCCCCAAGCGTGGGTCTCACCGCTTTTGCGCATCTTGTAGAAGCCACCGATGGGCAGCACATCCTTGCCACCTTGGAAGGCGCGGCTATGCACCTCTTCCAGCTTGCTTTGAATGCCGCTCACACCAATGCCGCTGATCCGGCTGGTCAGGCCCGGGAAATACTCGTTGCACATCGCCCGGCTCAGGCCCACGGCCTCAAAGTTCAAACCACCCCGATAGGAGGAGATCACCGAGATCCCCATCTTCGACATGATCTTGAGCAGCCCTTGGTCAATTGCATTGCGGAAGCGCGCAACATTCTCGGTCAGGGTGCCATCCAGCAGACCCCGATCAATCCGATCGGCAAGGCTGTCCTCGGCCAGATAGGCGTTGACCACGGTCGCGCCCGCGCCAATCAGCACGGCAAAATAATGCGGGTCAATGCATTCGGCCGAGCGCACGTTGAGGCTTGTGAAGGTCCGCAAACCTTTGCGCGTCAGGTGGCTGTGCACCGCACTGGTGGCGAGGATCATCGGCATGCCGACGCGGGTCTCATCCAAGTACTGGTCAGTCAGCACAAGATGCCCGGCACCACTGCGCACGGCATCCTCGGCTTCGGCCCGGATACGCTCAAGCCCGGTCTGAAGCGCGCCTTTTCCCGGTTCAAAGCTGCAATCAATCTCGACCACATCCCCCTGAAACTGGCGCTGCAACTCATCCCACTGCGCGTTGCCGACAAAGGGGCTTTCCAACACAAGGATCTCGGTCTGCGCGCTCGATTCATCCAGCACGTTCTTGAGGTTGCCAAACCGCGTCTTGAGGCTCATCACCCGGAACTCGCGCAAGCTGTCGATCGGCGGGTTCGTGACCTGGCTGAAGTTCTGGCGGAAATAATGGCTCAGCGGGCGGTATGTCTTGGACAAGACCGCGCTGGGCGTGTCGTCGCCCATGCTGGCAATCGCTTCCTTGCCGTCCTCAGCCATCGGCGCAAGGATCTGCTCCAACTCTTCCACCGAATACCCCGCCGCGATCTGGCGGCGGCGCAATTCGGCCCCGGTGAACAGCGGTGCCTCGGAAATTCCGGCCAGTTTTTGGTCAAGATCGTTAATCTTGCCAACCCACTCTCCGAAGGGCAGGGCGCGGGCCAGCTTGTCCTTGATCTCGGTGTCGTGAAACAGAACGCCCTTTTTCATGTCCACGGCCAGCATCTGACCGGGGCCAAGCGCGCCTTTCTCGACGATGGTGGATTCGTCCACATAGACCATCCCGGCCTCGGACCCGGCAATGACCAAACCATCGCCCGTCACAACGTAACGCATCGGGCGAAGCCCATTCCGGTCCAACCCGGCACAGACCCAGCGGCCATCGGTCATCGCCAAGGCGGCGGGGCCGTCCCACGGCTCCATCACGGAGTTGCAATAGGAATACATATCGCGCCAGGCCTGCGGCAGTTCCTCGGCCTGCTTCGACCAGCTTTCCGGCACCAGCATGGTTTTCGCCATGGGCGCGCTGCGCCCGGCCCGCACCAGAACTTCGAACACCGAATCCAAGGCCGCCGAGTCGCTCGACCCGCCCGGCACGATGGGCTTGATATCATCCGCCATATCGCCGAACGCGCTTGAGGCCATGCGAATCTCATGGCTCTTCATCCAGTTGACGTTGCCCTTGAGGGTGTTGATCTCGCCGTTATGGGCCAACATGCGGAAGGGCTGCGCCAACCACCACTGCGGGAAGGTGTTGGTCGAATAGCGCTGGTGATAAATCGCAAAGGCGCTCTTGAACCGTTCGTCTTGCAGATCGGGATAGAAAACCGCCACCTGCTCGGCCAGCATCATGCCCTTGTAGATGATGCTCCGGCAGGACAGCGAGGCGATATAAAGCTCGTTGATCCCTTGCGCGGCGGCGGCTTTTTCAATCCGGCGGCGGATCACGTAAAGCTCGCGTTCGAATTCCTCTTCCTCGATGCCCTTGGCGTTGGAAATCAGAATCTGCTCGATCTCGGGGCGCGTCGCATTCGCCTTTTCCCCAAGGCAGGACACGTCCACCGGTACATGCCGCCAGCCATAGATCGAATGCCCCATGCGCAGCACTTCGGTTTCCACGATGGTCCGGCAGGCCTCCTGCGCGCCGAAATCGGTCCGCGGCAGGAACACCTGACCCACCGCCATCAACTGATCTTCGCGCGGCTCGTGACCGGTGCGGCGAATCTGGTCATAGAAGAAGGGAACGGGAATCTGCACATGGATGCCGGCGCCATCGCCGGTCTTGCCATCGGCGTCCACGGCCCCCCGGTGCCAGATCGCTTTCAGCGCTTCGATCCCGGCTTCGACAACCTTGCGGCTGGGTTTGCCATCGACCGACACGACCAAGCCCACCCCGCAGGAGGAATGCTCCTCGCTTTCGTGGTACATGCCGTTTTGGGACAACCATTGGCGCTTGGCTTCCTCGGTGGCTTTCCAGTTCTGATCCAGTTCCGTCATCGTTAACCCTTCCTTCATCCGGTGGGTCAGGGCTGTTGCCCTGTTTGGTGTTCTTTTTGTCCGTTTCGTACGAGTCGTACGAGGGTCAATGTTACGCCCCTGATTTTCGTACGAAAATGCGGGGGTCATCGTACGACTCGTACGAAAATTTATTCCGCCGCGACGGTCTGCGCCGCGTTCAGATGGTCAAGGATCGCCGCCGCGCTGTCGCGTCCGTCACGGATGGCCCAAACCACCAAGGATGCCCCGCGCACGATGTCGCCCACCGCGTAAACGCCCTCCATGGCGGTCTTGCCGGTGCCAAAATCGGCTTTGACGGTGCCCCAGCGGGTGACTTCCAATTCCTTTTGATTCCAAAGGGTTGGCAAGTCTTCGGCTTCAAAGCCCAGCGCCTTGATCACCAGATCGGCAGGCTCATCATACTCCGCGCCTTCGATGGGTTCGGGGCTTTGGCGGCCGGTGGCGTCGGGCTGTCCAAGGCGCATCTGCTGCACTTTGACCGCACTCACCGGGTCACCAACAAAGCCCTTTGGCGCGCTAAGCCATTCAAAAACAACGCCTTCTTCTTCCGCGTTCTGCACTTCGCGCTGGCTCCCCGGCATGTTGTCCCGGTCCCGACGATAGAGGCACTTGACCGATTTCGCTCCTTGGCGAATGGCCGTGCGCACACAATCCATCGCGGTGTCACCCCCGCCGACAACCACCACGTTCTTGCCTTCGGCGTTCAGTTCACCACTGTCGAATTCCGGAACGCTATCACCAAAAGACAAGCGATTACTTGCAGTTAGGTAGTCCAAGGCGCGCACGATACCCTTGGCACCCGATCCGGGGCCTTGCAAATCGCGGCTTTTATAAACGCCCGTCGCAATCAGCACGGCGTTGTGCTTGTTGCGGATATCTTCGAACGAGATGTCCTCGCCCACGTTGCAGTTCATCACGAACTCAACGCCGCCTTTCTCAAGCTGCTCCATCCGGCGCATGACCACGTCTTTTTCCAGCTTGAACCCCGGAATCCCGTAGGTCATCAACCCGCCACCGCGATCGTAGCGGTCATAAACCGTCACCTGCACGCCCTCACGGCGCAGCACGTCCGCCGCGGCAAGACCACCGGGGCCAGCGCCGATTATGCCAACGGATTCAACACGTTCCGCCTTTGGTGCGATAGGCTGAACCCAGCCTTCTTCCCATGCTGTATCGGTGATGTACTTCTCGACTGCGCCGATGGTCACGGTGCCGTGGCCCGATTGTTCGATCACGCAGTTGCCTTCGCACAAACGGTCCTGCGGGCAAATGCGGCCACAGATTTCGGGGAAGGTGTTGGTGGCTTGAGACAGCTCGTACGCCTCCTGCAACCGCCCCTCTGCCGTCAGGCGAAGCCAGTCGGGGATGTTGTTGTGCAGCGGGCAATGGCTTTGGCAATAAGGCACGCCACACTGACTGCACCGCCCGGCCTGCTCCTTGGCCTTCTCGTCGGCGTATTCGGCGTAAATCTCATGGAAATCCTTGCTGCGCGCGTCCGCTGCCCTTTTTTCGGGCATGACACGTTCAACATTGACGAACTTCAGCATCGGTTGCTTTGCCACGGCATGGCCTCCGGAATTAACTTTGCCGCGCCTGTCTAAAGCAACCCTTTGACAAATTAAAGTCAGAAAGAGTTACCTAATGTTAAAAAATTGCGCTACATGCGTGCGGTGAGGCAAGGAAATGGCAATAAATTAGGTCCGATACGGATTTAAATGATGACTTTTCTCACAATCTCAATCAGTTATAGCTAAACAAGATTTCCTAGCGGGACTTCGCCAATGCCCCTGTTTCATCTTTTGCTGGTTGCCATCATTCAGGGCGTGACCGAGTTCTTGCCGGTTTCCTCGTCAGGCCACTTAATCCTGCTGCCGAATCTCACTGGTCTGGAAGATCAGGGTCAGGCGATTGATGTGGCGGTGCATGTCGGCACGCTTTTCGCGGTGATCCTGTATTTCTGGAGAGACGTGAAACTGGCGCTGTCCGGCCTTCCCCGCGCATTGACCGGCCGGATCGACACGGAAGGGGCGAGGCTGGCCTTCCTGCTGATCGTGTCCTCGATTCCCGTCGTGGCTTTTGGCATCCTGCTCAAGTTGACAGGGCTTGATGCGCAGATGCGTTCAATGGCGGTGATTGGCTGGACGATGCTGGTGTTCGGGATCGTCCTTTACTGGGCGGATCAGGCGGGGGAGGTCACGCGAGAGGTCAAGGACTGGTCATTGCGTGATGCCATGGTCATGGGGGTTTGGCAGGCGATTGCACTGATTCCGGGAACATCGCGCTCGGGCATCACCATCACCGGCGCGCGATTCATGGGGTATGGCCGGTCGGATGCCGCGCGCCTGTCGATGCTGATGTCGATCCCGGTCATCATCGAAAGCGGCGCGCTATTGGTGGGTGAAACCGTATACGAGGCGAATTTTGGCATGATGCGTGACAGTGTGATTGCCGCGGGTTTCGCCTTTGTTTCGGCCCTGCTCGCACTCACCCTGATGATGCGCCTGCTGCGCAGTGTCAGTTTCACGCCATACGTCATCTACAGGATCATTCTTGGCCTGATCCTGCTTGGTATCGCCTACAGTTAGTCGGGGCGCAGGTTGCCTGCCGATTCCTTGATTGCTTCGTACTGCCCGGCCGGGCGGAACCGCCAAAGGTAATCCGGCAACACGGCTTCAAGCGAGGTCGGCTCAATCTCCAGATCGGCAAACCCCTTCGCATCGTCAGCCACCACATTGTCCACCTTCAGGCTACGTACCTGATCACGAGTGATCTGTGGTGGAACCAGGCCGAGGCTGATGGTTTGGATGAACTCCATAACCGCAGCCATGATGTTGGCCATCCAGAATGGCAGGTTGATGATGATCCGGCGGCGGCGGATCACTTGCAGCATCTGTTCCATCAATTCGCGGAAGGTATTCACATCCGGTCCACCCAATTCGTAAACCCCCGGCTCTGCCTCGCCCATAACGCCCTTGGCGGCGGCATGGGCCACGTCATCGACATAGACGGTCTGAAACTTGGTGTTGCCACCGACGACCGGAAGGAAGGGACTAAATCGGGTCATGCCGGCGAAACGGTTAAAGAAGTTGTCATCTGGCCCGAAGATCACCGAGGGGCGAAGGATCACGGCCGTCGGGAAGGCTGCAAGAATACCGGCCTCACCCTGCGCTTTGGTTTGGGCATAGATGCTATCAGACTCGGCATTGGCCCCGATGGCCGAGATGTGAACCATCCGCTCAACATTTTCTTCAGAAGCAAGGCGCGCGATCCGCTCGGCGCCTTCGTGTTGCACGGCATCAAAGTTGTTGCGACCCTTACGGTCAAAGGTGCCGACACAATTCACAACCGCATCCGCCCCCTGCATGACCGAACGCACGCTTTCATCGTCACGGATGTTGCAAAACACCGGCTCAACCTGTCCGACCACCCCATAGGGTTTCACGTGCATGGCCTCGTTCGGGCGGCGCACTGCCACGCGAACCCGCCAACCGGCCTGTGCCAAACGACGTGTGATGTAGCGGCCCACAAATCCCGATCCGCCATAGATGGTGACAAGTTTCGACATGGGTGGCCTCCGGCGCTTGGTGCGTTTTCGCCCACTTTCCTACCCTTGAAGTGGCGAATGGACAAGGCGATATGACGAATGCGTGGTTTGTTGCAAAATCAACGTTGACACGCCCTTGGGGCAGGGATAAACGCCTGCCTCACGACACCTGCCCAGGTGGCGGAATTGGTAGACGCGCTAGCTTCAGGTGCTAGTGTCCGTATGGACGTGGAGGTTCGAGTCCTCTCCTGGGCACCA
>NZ_CAJXNN010000051.1 GCF_913057115.1 uncultured Roseovarius sp. | reverse complement strand
ATGGCATCGGCGTAGGGGTCGATGGGCGGTGGGGCTATGCGGTCGGTCAGGTCGGGCAGGCCCAGCAGCGCCTCGCGAATCTCGGCGTGAAAGATCGCGCGCTCGGTCTTGGTCAGATCGGTAAAATCGGTCTCGGCCCCGGCAGGCGCGGCCAGACAAAAAAGACCTGCCGCCAGAGGCAGCAGGCCGTTGTGATGTCCAAAGGGCATCAGTTTTCGCGAATCTCGGCGGCGACGCGCTGCATCTCGTCGACGGGCAGGTAGCCGCGCAGCATCTGATCGTTCATCACGAAGGACGGTGTGCCTGAGATGTTGAGGCGCTGCGCGAGGGCGCGGTTCTCGGCGATGACCGTGGTCACCTCGTCGCTGTCCATTTGTGCCTCGATCGCGGCGGCGTCGAGGCCGAAGCCCTCGGCCAAGCGGGTGAGCGCGGTCTGTGTGATATCGCCCGAGAAGACCATGAGCGCATCGTGCACCTGCTCATAAGCCTCGTCACCCAAGGTTTGCAGGGTGGCAATGGCAAAGCGCGCGGCCAGTTCCGACTGTTCACCAAGGATCGGGAATTCCTTGACGATCAGCTTGATGTTGCCGTCGAACTCCAGCAGGTCGTTCACCTCGGGGAAGGCGCGTTTGCAGTAGCCGCATTTGTAATCCATGAACTCGACGAGCGTGATGTCGCCCTCCGGGTTGCCGCCCGTCCAGGAGTGGCCGTCGTTGAAGATCGCCTCTTCGTTGGCCTTTACCAATTCCACGTCGTTTTGGGCCTGTGCTTCGGCTTGACGTTGTTCCAGCACGGCCACGGCTTCCATGATCACCTCGGGGTTGTCCAGAAGGTAGGCGCGAATCTCGGCGCGGAAGGCTTCGCGCTCGGCGTCGGACATCGAGTCGAGATCAAGCGCCTGACCCGGCAGGGCGGTCAGGGCAGCCGCGGCAAAGGCCATGGCGGGCAGAAGGGGGCGTCGTGTCATGCGGGTTATCTCCGTTTGCGTTGTTTCGCGGCGTATTGCGCCGCAGATAGCACATCCTGCGCGCGACGCCAGCCGGTCGAGCCGCGCGGCAGCATATCGCTGGCCCTTTGAGCGTGCAGGCCGGCATCTTCCATCCGGCCCTGCATGGCGTAGCGTTCGGCTGTCAGAAGCGAGGCCATGCCGCGGTTGCCCTGCTTGGCATAGGCTTGGGCCAGATCGCGCATCACCCGTGGGTCGCGGCCATCGCGGGCACGGGCCTGTTCAAGGTATTTCGTGGCTTGCCCCACCTTGCCTTGGGCCAGAAGCGCGCGGCCATAGGCCCCGAGGATCAGCGCATTGCGCGGCGCGAGCTGCGTGGCGCGCCCATAGGCGGAGGCCGCCGCAGCAAAGCGGCGGCTTTCGATCAGGATTTGCCCTTTGAGTTCATGCAAGAAAGGGTCTTTGGGGCGTGTGGCGATGGCGGCGTCGATGGATTTGAGCGCGCGCGACAGGTTCGAGCGGCGGTGGTGGGCCACGGCTTCGCGCATCAGTTTGACATCGCGAAAGCCGAATTCACCGGCGCGTCGCAGGGTCCATTTCGGGGCGCGTTGAAAGGCCGAGAGCTTACCCTTTGCCCGGGCGAACCAATAGTCGTGGCTTTTGTTGTCGCGGGCGCGGTCGGCGTAGGCATCGGCCAGGCGTTTGACCACGCGGAAGCGGTCGGCGCTCATCGGGTGGGTGCGCGCGTAGGGGTCTTGGCGTGCGGCGCTGAGAGCTTCTTGACCACGGAAGATATCCATGACCTTGACCATGCCCTGTGGGTCGATCCCGGCTTGGGCCATGTAGCGCATACCGGATTGGTCGGCGGCGTTTTCCTCGGCGCGTGTATGGGCGAAAAAGAGCCGCTGTGCCGTGGTTTGCGTGCCCAGAGCAACCCCTGCGGCGGCCTCGCCCGAGCCCGTGGCCACGGCGGCGGCGGCGAGGGCCGCGCCGATTCCGGCGGCGGTGCGCGCATTGCGCAGGTTGATGGGGCGGCGCACGAGGTGGCCGTTCGAGATATGCGCAGCCTCATGCGCCAGCACCGCCTGCAACATCGCTGCATTGTCCATCTTCAGCAGCAGGCCGGAGTGGATGAAGATATGGTTCCTGTCGACGACGAAGGCATTCAGGTTCCGGTCGTCGATCACGAGGATATCCACGCGCGTCGGGCTGAGCCCGGCGGCTTTCAGCACGGGCTCGGCCAGTTGCTTGAGGGCATACTCGATATCGGGATCACGCAGGAGCGTCAGCGCACGTGCCGGTGCGGCCAACGTCATCGAGAGCAGCAGCGCGATGGCGAGGAGCCTGAGAAGTTGCATTGACGACAGGGCCTTTTCCGGTTGAAACGGGCGGTATCAGGGGCAGTCTAGGAGCGAAGCGATGCGGAACTCAAGCCGAAGCGGCGTTGATCCCTTTATTGTGATGGATGTGATGGAGGCCGCACGGCGGGCCGAGGCCGAAGGGCGGCACATCATTCACATGGAGGTGGGCCAGCCGGGCACGCCAGCGCCCGAGGGGGCGCGTGACGCCTTGGCAAAGGCCATGGGCGAGGACGCCATGGGATATACCGTGGCGCTTGGCTTGCCGGAACTGCGCGAGCGCATCGCACGGCTCTACGGCGAGTGGTACGATGTCGACCTGAACCCTGAGCGGGTGGTTGTGACGCCGGGCAGTTCCGGGGCCTTCATACTGGCCTTTACCGCCTTGTTCGATACAGGCGACAGGGTGGGGATCGGGGCGCCCGGTTATCCCAGTTATCGCCAGATTCTCAAGGCCTTGGACCTTGTACCGGTGGATATCGAGACGGCGGCGGAAAACCGCCTTCAACCGGTCCCGGCGGATCTTGAGGAGCGGGATCTGGCGGGGCTGATGGTGGCCAGCCCGGCGAATCCCAGTGGGACGATGTTGGGCCGGGATGATTTGGCCGCATTGATGGAGGCCTGTCAGGCGCAGGGCGCGAGTTTCATTAGCGATGAGATTTACCATGGAATCGAGTATGAGGCGAAGGCCGTGACCGCGCTGGAGATCAGCGACGAGGCCTATGTGATCAACTCGTTTTCCAAGTATTTCAGCATGACCGGCTGGCGCGTGGGTTGGATGGTGGTGCCCGAGGACCATGTGCGGGTGGTGGAGCGGCTGGCGCAAAATCTCTTTATTTGTCCGCCAAATGCAAGCCAGGTGGCCGCTTTGGCGGCGATGGACTGCCGTGAGGAACTGGAGGCCAACATGGCCGTCTACCGTGCCAACCGGCAATTGATGCTGGAGGGGCTGCCCAAGGCCGGGTTCGACCGGATCGCGCCACCGGATGGGGCGTTTTACGTCTATGCCGATGTGAGCCATATAACAGACGACAGCCGCGCCTTTGCCGCCGAGATTTTGCAAAAGGCAGGTGTGGCGGTGACGCCGGGGTTGGATTTTGACCCCGAGCGCGGGGCAGGGACGATCCGGTTTTCCTATGCGCGGAGCACGGCGGATATCGAAGAAGGATTGGCGCGGCTGAAGCAGTTCATGGAGGCGCGGCGGTGAGACCATTGGCGAATCGGCGCTAAGCCCTTGGTTAACAAGAAAAACCCCTGTCTGCATCGCGTCGGTATAACATCGGTATCGCGTCGGTATTTTTTCCCGCACGCCAGCAGGTTAACAGGGCGTACGGTGAGAGTTGTACGTTTTGTACGCGAGTTTCGTACGTTTCGTAGCGGGCGCTCATCAGCCCTTACGGGCTTCTTCGCGAGGAAGGGGTGGTCTGTGGGGCGAAGGTCGGCAGAGCGGGACGGAGTTGCCGCCCGAGGATCGCGAAAGGATTGCCGTTCAGCGCAACCGCCCGGCGCACACCGGGCATCGCCCGACCTCCCCCCGGAGGGCGATTTTTCCAACATTTGCCAAAGAACAATCGTCGAGTGGCTTGGAGGTGTCAGGCCCCACACAATCCTTGCGAACGCCCTCCAGGTCGGCCGATGCCCGGTGTGCGCCTGATGGTAGCCATGGCCGCAGAGCGGTCGTTCGCGCTTGGCAACGCATCCGGCGCTCTGGCCTCAAACCGGGTATTCGTCGCTTTTGCGCGTGAATTCTGGAATCTGTGTGATGGAGCGCTTGAAGGCGCACCTTGAGGCGGGGGCGGCTACGGCCTTACTCGGGCAGTTCCGTGAGTTCGCGTTGGATAGACCATTCGATCAATTCGCCCCAGAGTTTGCGGGCGAGGGTGGGGTCCAAGCCTTGGGCGGTGGCGGTGGCGGCGACCTTGTCGAGTACTTCGGCAACGCGGCCCGTGGTGCGGGCGGGAAGGCCTTCGATTTTCTTCAAATCCACGGCGCGGTCGATGTAGCGGCTGCGGGTGACGAGCAGGGCGATCAGCTCGACGTCGATGCTGTCGATCTGGGCGCGCAGGGTTGCCATGGAGGTGCAGTTTTCGGGGGCGGTGAGGCGATCCATCCGTTATGTCCTTTATGATTTGAGCAATTGGCGTAGGTGCGTCACCGCGCGTTGGGCGCGCATGTCGCAAAATTCGGCTGTCGGGGCGGGCAGGCGGCCGATGACGCGGCGGATTTGTTGATCGCCGATCAGCAGGTCGAGGTAGAGGCCCACGGCCTCTGCCGGGGTGTCGAAGGCGAGTTGCCCCTCGGATCTGGCCCGCAAGAGCACCTGTTCGAGAAGAGGAAAGACGGCCTCGCGCCCGGCTTTGGAGAGGGTTTTGCCCAACTCGCCGCTGCTGTCGGCGGCGGCGGCGCGGTTGAGGGCCACGGCCCTGTCGCCGGTGAGCAGTTTCAGCAGTTTCGGGCCGAGGGTGCCGAGGATCGACAGCGCGTCGCGATTGCTTTCCAGCTCGGTTTCGAGGTGGCTTTTCACCTCTTCGGCGTTGCGGGTGACGAGCGCCTGAAAGAGCCCCTGTTTGTCGCCGTACCAATTGTAGAGCGTCTCGTTGGAGGCGCGGGCCTGCTTGGCGATGCCAAGCATCGAGGTGCCGGCATAACCCTTGGCTTCGAGCACTTCATAGGCGGCGGTCTCGATTTGCTGTTGGCGGAGGGATTTCTTGTCGTCGCGCATTTTCAATTCCCAAGGCTGTTGACAGAAACCGTAACTGGTATTACGGATATGCACAACCGTAATTTTAAATACGCTTTTGAAAGGACATGACATGACACAGAACGACCGACAGGCCCTTGCCGCCCTTACAACGCTGATTTTGCTTCAGGGGGTCATGCTTTCGGCGCTTTATGCGGGAATCAGGCCGCATCCGCCCGAGGCCACGCCGCTGTTTGGGATTGCCCCGTTCTTGGGGGCCTCTGTCTCAGTCGCGGTGTCCGCGATGATCGTACAGCCGCTTGCCAGTACCGCAGGGCGGGGATTGAGCCTTGCGGCGGCCCTGATGGCTTTGGTCTCGTTCGGGCCGCAGAAATATTTCGATGCGCAGTTTGGCCTGATCTGGCCAGCGGTGGTGCTGGGCCAGTTGGCGGCTGTGGTGCTGATGGTCGGGGTTGTGCGCGCGATGCGCGAGACGAAGGCCGGGGACGTGGCCGCAGCGGCGTGAGGCCAGCGGGGGCCGATATCCCCACGCAATGTGAAGCGGCCCCGGGGGATGACCCCGGGGCTTTTGCGTTTACTCGAATTCGATCAGAAGGTCCTTGGCGTCGACCTGACCGCCGGGTTGCACATGCACCGCTTTCACGGTGGCGTCGCGTTCGGCGTGGATGCCGGTTTCCATTTTCATCGCCTCGATGGTCAGCAGCATGTCGCCTTCCTTGACCGTCTGGCCCGCGCTGACCACCACGCTGGCCACCACGCCGGGCATCGGTGCGCCGACGTGATCAGGGTTGCCGCTTTCGGCCTTGGGCCGGGCGGCGGTTTCGGCCTTCACCTTGCGGTCGGGCACGCGGATCACGCGGGGTTGGCCGTTGAGTTCGAAAAACACCTTTACGTCGCCCTCCTCCGAGGTTTCGCCGACGGTTTGCAGGCGAATCTCAAGGATCTTGCCGGGGTCGATTTCGGCAGAAATTTCCTCGCCCGGTTCCATGCCGTAGAAGAAGGTGCGAGTGGGCAGGGTGCGCACCGGGCCGTACATCCGGTGGCGGCCCATGTAATCGAGGAAAACCTTGGGATACATCAGGTAGCCGTTGAGGTCTTCGTCATCAACCGGCTTGCCTTCGAGTTGTTCGATGACGTCGGCACGGGTGGCTTCAAGATCGACCGGTTCAAGATGCGCGCCAGGGCGGGCGGTGTTGGGTTTTTCGTCCTTCAGCACCTTCTTGACGATGCTGTCGGGGAAGCCGCCCGGCGGTTGGCCCAGATTGCCGCGCATCATGTCGATGACCGAGTCGGGGAAGGCGACATCGGTGTCGGGGTCTTCCACCTCCTCGCGCGTCAGCCCTTGGGAGACCATCATCAGCGCCATGTCGCCCACCACCTTGGACGAGGGCGTGACCTTCACGATATCGCCGAACATCTGGTTCACATCGGCATAGGTTTTCGCCACCTCGGGCCAGCGATCTTCTAGGCCGAGGCTGCGGGCCTGAGCCTTGAGGTTGGTGAACTGCCCGCCGGGCATTTCGTGAAGGTAAACCTCGGAGGCCGGGGCCTGCAGGCCGGATTCGAACGCCACGTATTGGGCGCGGACCTGTTCCCAGTAGTTGGAAATCTCGCGGATGCGTTCGATGTCCAGCCCGGTGTCGCGCTTGGTGTGCATGAGCGCCTCGGTGATCGAACCAAGGCAGGGCTGCGAGGTGCCGCCCGAGAAGGCATCCATGGCCGCGTCCACCGCATCGACGCCCGCCTCGGCGGCGGCGAGGATGGTGGCGCCGGCGATGCCGGAGGTGTCGTGGGTGTGGAAGTGGACGGGGATGTCCAGCTCGTCCTTGAGGGCCTTGACCAGTTGCGTGGCGGCGGCGGGTTTCAGAAGGCCCGCCATGTCCTTGAGGCCGAGAACATGCGCGCCAGCGGCTTGCAGTTCCTTGGCCATGCCGACGTAGTACTTGAGGTCATACTTGGCGCGGTCGGGGTCGAGGATATCGCCGGTGTAGCAAATCGTGCCTTCGCAGATCTTGCCCGTGTCGATCACCGCGTCCATGGCGACGCGCATGTTTTCCACCCAGTTGAGGCTGTCGAAGACGCGGAACACGTCAACGCCGGTTTCGGCCGCTTGGCGGACGAATTCCTGCACAACGTTGTCGGGGTAGTTGGTGTAGCCCACGCCGTTGGAGGCGCGCAGCAGCATTTGCGTGAGCAAGTTGGGCATGGCGGCGCGCAGGTCGCGCAGGCGTTGCCACGGGCATTCCTGCAAGAAGCGGTAGGCCACGTCGAAGGTGGCACCGCCCCAGCATTCCACCGAAAAAAGCTGTGGCAGATTGGCGGCATAGGCGGGGGCGACCTTGACCATGTCGATCGAGCGCATCCGGGTCGCCAGAAGCGATTGGTGGCCGTCGCGCATGGTGGTGTCGGTCAGAAGCAGGCGCTCTTGGTCCAGCATCCAGTCGGCCACGGCCTTGGCGCCTTGTTCTTCGAGCAGGGTCTTGGTGCCGGGGGCCGGATCGGTAATCAGTTTCGGCGGGCGGGGCAGCTTGGTCTCGGCGGGCTTGGCGCGGCCCGTGGTTTCGGGGTGCCCGTTCACCGTGATGTCGGCGATATAGGTCAGGACCTTGGTGCCCCGGTCGCGGCGCTTGGAGAAGTGGAAAAGCTCGGGCGTTTCGTCGATGAACTTGGTGGTGTATTCGTTGCTGAGGAAGGTGGGGTGCTTCAGCAGGTTTTCCACGAAGTTGATGTTGGTCGACACGCCGCGAATACGGAATTCGCGCAGGGCGCGGTCCATCCGGGCGATGGCCGCCTCGGGCGTTTGCGCGTGGGCCGTGACCTTGGTCAGCAAGCTGTCGTAGTAGCGGGTGATGACGCCGCCGGAATAGGCCGTGCCGCCATCCAGCCGGATGCCCATGCCGGTGGCCGAGCGGTAGGCGGTGATGCGGCCATAATCGGGAATGAAGTTGTTGAGCGGGTCTTCTGTGGTGATCCGGGTTTGCAGGGCGTGACCGTTGAGGGTGATCTCGGACTGGTCGGCCTTGCGGGTGGCTTCGGCCAGTGTTTTGCCTTCGGCGATCTTGATCTGGGCCTGCACGATGTCGATGCCTGTCACTTCCTCGGTGACGGTATGCTCGACCTGCACGCGCGGATTCACTTCGATGAAGTAGAACTTGTCGGTTTCCATATCCATCAGGAATTCGACGGTGCCGGCACATTCATAGTTCACGTGCTTGCAGATTTTATAGCCCAGCTGGCAGAGTTCCTCGCGCTGTTCGTCGCTGAGGTAGGGGGCGGGGGCGCGTTCCACGACCTTCTGGTTGCGGCGCTGGACCGAGCAATCCCGTTCATACAGGTGGTACATATGGCCGTGCTTGTCGCCCAGGATCTGCACCTCGACGTGGCGGGCGCGGGTGATCATCTTTTCAAGGTAGCCTTCGCCGTTGCCAAAGGCGGCTTCGGCCTCGCGGCGGCCTTCCATGACCTTTTCGGCCAGTTCCTCGGGCTTGGTGATCGGGCGCATGCCGCGCCCGCCACCGCCCCAGCTTGCCTTGAGCATGAGGGGGTAGCCGATCTCGGCGGCCTCGCGGGCGATGGCCTCCATATCGTCGCCCAGCACCTCGGTGGCGGGGATGACGGGAACGCCCGCCTCGATGGCCACCTTGCGGGCGCTGGCCTTGTCGCCAAGGGCGCGCATGGTTTCGGCCTTGGGGCCGATGAAGGTGATACCGTTCTCGGTGCAGGCATCAACGAAATCGGGGTTTTCCGAGAGCAGGCCATAGCCGGGGTGGATGGCGTCGGCGCCGGATTCCTTGGCGACGCGAATGATTTCCTCGATCGAGAGGTACGCGGCCACCGGCCCCATGCCTTCGCCGATGCGATAGGCCTCGTCAGCCTTGAAACGGTGCAGGCCCAGTTTGTCCTCTTCTGCGAAAACGGCGACGGTGCGTTTGCCCATCTCGTTGGCGGCCCGCATGATGCGGATTGCGATCTCGCCGCGGTTCGCGATCAGGATTTTCTTGAAGTCAGCCACGGGCCATGTCCCCCATTGAAAGGTCTTTTTTTGATCTCGTGCGTGGGGCTTGCGCCGCGGCGCAGCACCCTCTCGCGCGGAACTTGTAAGATTTGTGAAAGGTTTGCGCAATCCGGCTTTGTGGGTATTTGCCGGGTGGGGAAAAATCCTGCCCGGGTGGGTAGGGGATTTACCCGGGCGGTGGCCAAAAAGGGGGGCGTTTTTGAGTTCAATGCGAATGGTTGAGGCGGGTGCCGAAATCTTTAAAAGATTTCGGTCCGATTTCTTTTGAAGAAATCGGGGGCGGTGCGGTGAGCCAGTGGAGTGGCGCGCGGTTGCAGAAAATGAGCAATTGGCCCGCGTTTTCGGCCACATGAAAGCCCCGGCGCTCAACCTCGCGCAGAAACGCCGCCATGCCGACGAACCGCTCCACGTCCCGCCGCTTGCGCCGGATCACACCGCCCTGTTGCACCGCCTTGCAGCTGAACAGATCATTTAGCCAGACTTCGGGCGTGAGGGGTGAGTTGCGGTTTTGCATGGGCCGCAGGGTGGGGGAGGTGTGGTTAAGGGCGGGTTAATCCGGGCGCGGAGTCAAGGCGCGTAGCGCCGCCGCGCCAAAGCCGACGCGCCCCGTCGCCCCGAAGGGGCGCCGACATGATGGTGGCACGCCTCTGGCGTGACGCGGCGGCTTTTTGGCCAATGTAGAGCGCCGCTTGAGGTTTTTCGGATTTGGTCGGGATAAAGTACGCCCGCCCAGAGGGATCAATCGCCCCCGCGCGCGTCGGATTTGGCGCTTGGTTGGAATATTCATTTTCAGCTGTTCAAAAACACAAGTAAAAAAGACTTAAATGTAGATAGCTGAACCGAATTTCTTTTTCATCAACTAGCGAAAACTTTCTTTACCTATTAGAGCAAAGAAGTTGAACTAAAACGCTAAGTTCGCTAAAAGAGAACTTGTGAGGTCACAAATGCGAAAGCATCTCACGTATTAGTTAACCCCAAGCTGCGGCAACAGCTTGGGGTTCATTTATTTCATCCTCAAAAGCATTAAGAATGTTAACAGCATAGTTATAACAGAAATGCTAAACATTAGCTGTTCGTAGGTCACAGATGGCAAAGCATCAACTTCAAACAAATCGTCTCACCTCCTTTCTTTCTAACTCCATCATGTAGTGGTCTTTCATCCATACTATACAAGCGGTGGAGTGGAGGGTAAACGAAAACGCGTTTGAAAAATTGACCAAAGGCTAAATTTCTTCTTCATAAACATTTCTGTTCAGTCCTATTGGACGCCGAGGCTGCCATGTTAAACATTCGTGAAGCAGATACGTGAAGATATCTCACCTCCCCCTCCGCTTCACATTCCCACCCCTCTGCCCGGGCCGTCCGGCTGTTGAGCGCCCACGCGACTTGGTGGCCTCCTCGGAGGCTTTCTCGACCGCTTGTTGACGGGCCAAGGGATCATCGGCGACGGCCAAATCCACCGCTTCCAGCCGTTTGATCTCATCGCGCAGGCGTGCAGCCTCCTCGAACTCAAGGTTCTCGGCGGCTTTGCGCATGTCGGTGCGGAGCCCGTCGAGGTGCGCCTGTAGGTTGGCGCCCGCGAGGGGTTTGTCGACCTTTGCGGTCACCCGGTTCATGTCCACATCGCCTTGGTAGAGGCCCGCCAAGATATCCTCGACGTTTTTCTTGATGGTGGCGGGGGTGATGCCGTGGTCCTCGTTATAGGCGATCTGTTTGGTCCGCCTACGTTCGGTTTCATCAATCGCGCGCTGCATGGAGCCGGTGATGCGGTCGGCGTACATGATGACGCGGCCCTCGGCGTTCCGCGCGGCGCGGCCGATGGTCTGGATGAGGGAGGTTTCCGAGCGCAGGAAGCCCTCTTTATCCGCGTCGAGAATGGCGACCAGCCCGCATTCGGGGATGTCGAGGCCTTCGCGCAGCAGGTTGATGCCCACCAGCACGTCGAAGGCCCCCAGCCGCAGGTCGCGCAGGATTTCGATGCGTTCGATGGTGTCGATGTCGGAGTGCATGTAGCGCACGCGGATGCCCTGTTCGTGCAGGTATTCGGTGAGGTCTTCGGCCATGCGTTTGGTGAGCGTGGTGCAGAGCACGCGGTAGCCATCGGCGGTGACGCGGCGGACCTCATCGAGCAGGTCGTCGACCTGGGTGTCGACGGGGCGGATTTCGACCTGTGGGTCGAGAAGGCCGGTGGGGCGGATCACCTGTTCGGTGAAGACGCCGCCGGTTTGCTCAAGCTCCCATGCCGCCGGGGTGGCGGAGACGAAGACGCTCTGCGGGCGCATGGCATCCCATTCCTCGAACTTGAGGGGGCGGTTGTCCATGCACGACGGCAGGCGGAAGCCGTGTTCGGCGAGGGTAAATTTGCGGCGGTAGTCGCCCTTGTACATGCCGCCGATCTGGGGGACGGAAACGTGGGATTCATCGGCGAAGACGATGGCGGTGTCGGGGATGAATTCGAACAGCGTGGGGGGCGGTTCGCCCGGTGCGCGACCGGTGAGGTAGCGCGAGTAGTTCTCGATCCCGTTGCAGACGCCGGTGGCCTCGAGCATTTCAATGTCGAAATTTGTGCGCTGTTCGAGGCGTTGGGCCTCCAGAAGTTTGCCTTCGCCGACCAGTTGGTCGAGCCTTTGGCGCAACTCCTTTTTGATCTGGATGACCGCCTGTTGCATGGTCGGTTTGGGCGTCACGTAGTGGGAGTTGGCATAGACGCGGATGCGGTCCATGGAGGCGGCTTTTTCGCCGGTGAGGGGGTCAAATTCGGTAATGGATTCAAGTTCTTCGCCGAAGAAGCTGAGTTTCCATGCGCGGTCTTCGAGGTGAGCGGGGAAAATCTCGAGGCTGTCGCCGCGCACCCGGAAGGAGCCGCGTTGGAAGGCTTGGTCGTTGCGGCGGTATTGTTGGGCGACCAGATCGGCCATGACCTTGCGCTGGTCATAGTCGTTGCCGACGATCAGGTCTTGGGTCATCGCCCCGTAGGTTTCCACGCTACCAATGCCGTAGATGCAGGAGACCGAGGCCACGATGATCACATCGTCACGTTCCAGAAGCGCGCGGGTGGCGGAGTGGCGCATCCGGTCGATCTGTTCGTTGATCTGGCTCTCTTTCTCGATATAGGTGTCGGAGCGCGGCACATAGGCCTCGGGTTGGTAGTAGTCATAGTAGCTGACGAAGTATTCGACGGCGTTATGGGGAAAAAACCCTTTGAATTCCCCGTAAAGCTGCGCGGCGAGGGTTTTGTTGGGTGCAAGGATGATCGCGGGGCGTTGGGTTTCTTCGATCACCTTGGCCATGGTGAAGGTCTTGCCGGTGCCGGTGGCACCCAAAAGGACCTGATCGCGCTCACCATCCAGAACGCCCGAGGAGAGTTCGGAAATCGCCGTGGGCTGATCGCCGGCCGGGGCGAAATCGCTGACCATCTCGAAGCGCTTGCCGCCTTCCAGTTTCTCGCGGGTTTTCACATCGGGTGCCGGTGCGTGCAGCAGGGCCTCGGAGCTGTCGGAATGGGCATAGGGCATGGGCGACTCCTTCAATCCCCACAGAGTTGATCTGTTTTCGGTCGGGTTCAAGAGGCGCGGGCGCCTTCAGAGCATATGGCCGGATTTCTTGGCCTTGGTGGCCAGATAGGCCCGGTTATGGGCGTTTTCGCCCACTTTGAGCGGGACGCGTTCTGTCACGGCAATGTCGCTGTGTTCCATCATGGCGATCTTGCCGGGGTTATTGGTGAGCAGGCGCACCGAGGAAAAGCCCATGCGCTTGAGGATTTCGGCACCGATGCGGAAATCGCGCTCATCATCCTCGAAGCCCAGGCGGTGATTGGCCTCGACCGTGTCAAACCCCTGATCTTGCAGGGAATAGGCGCGCATCTTGTTGGCAAGGCCGATGCCGCGCCCTTCCTGGTTGAGGTAGAGCAGCACGCCTGACCCCTCGGCCCCCATTTGCGCGAGCGCGCCGCGCAGTTGCGGGCCACAGTCGCATTTCAGGCTGCCCAGAAGGTCGCCGGTGAAGCAGGCCGAATGCAGGCGCGCCAGCACGGGCGTGTCGCGGCGCGGTTGGCCGATTTCCACGGCATAATGTTCTTCGCCGCCATCTTCTGGGCGAAAAATGTGCAGGCGGCCTGCCTCGGAGACTTCGAGCGGCAGTCGGGCGTTCACCACAGGGTGCAGCGGGCTCATCTCCAGCATATGCGGCGCGGCTTGCGCGGCGTCGATCAAGGACAGGCGGTTGGCCGTCGCCATGGCGGCCCCATCGGGCAGGTCCAGCACGAGGGCAGCCGGCAAGAGGCGGGCGGATTTCACAAGGTTCAGGGCGAGGCGATGCAGATCGGCCTCGCCGCCGCGTGCGGTGGAAAGCGGGCCTTTCATCGGCATTCTCAGGTCATCGGCGGGGTCGGCCACCGACAGGATCCATGCCAGGCTGGCATCGGGAGGAATGACCACGCGTGCCAGATCGCCGTCGTAGGCGCGGGCCTTGAGCGTCGCCGCGCGTCGCGCGCTGATCGCCAGAACCGGTTCAGCGCCGAGGGCCAGAACATCCGAAAGACGTTGTGCATCCAGTGTTTCGGCCGCCAATACGAGAGCCGCACCATCGGGGCCATTCAGCACAACAGGTACGCCCATGCGCAGGTCGGCGCGGGCGCGGGCGAGGGTTTCGATAAGGTCGGGCGCGAGGCTCATGCGCGACTCCTGCGTGTCATGTTGGTACACATGTAGCGAGTCTTGTAACGAATTGAAATATTTGCTCGCGGCGCAACACGTGGCCGTGAAGGGATTGTAGCAAGCCTTGCCGTTTGAGTGACCGAGACGCACATCATGGTCTACAAATCAAAGGAGTGGCCGAGATGGGACAGCTCAAGAAAATTCTGCTTGTCGATGACGACGAGGACCTGCGTGAAGCGCTGAGCGAACAGTTGGTGATGACCGAGGATTTCGACGTGTTCGAAGCCGGGAATGGCGCGGAGGGCATGGCGAAGGCCCGCGATGGCATTTACGATCTGGTCATCTTGGACGTGGGGCTGCCGGATACCGATGGCCGGGAGCTGTGCCGGCTGATGCGCAAGCAGGGTGTGAAGGCCCCTATCATGATGCTCACGGGGCACGATGGCGACGCCGACACCATATTGGGTTTGGATGCGGGCGCGAATGATTATGTCAGCAAGCCTTTCAAATTCCCGGTGCTTTTGGCTCGTATCCGTGCGCAGCTTCGGCAGCACGAGCAAAGCGAGGACGCGGTGTTCCAGCTGGGGCCGTATACCTTCAAGCCCGCCATGAAAATCTTGGTGGATGAGGAGGATCGCAAGATTCGCCTGACTGAGAAGGAGACCAATATCCTGAAGTTCCTTTATCGGTCGTCCGAGGGTGTGGTGGCGCGCGATGTGCTGTTGCATGAGGTTTGGGGGTACAATGCGGGCGTCACGACCCATACGCTTGAGACCCATATTTACCGTCTGCGTCAGAAGATTGAGCCCGATCCGTCGAATGCGAGATTGCTTGTGACGGAATCTGGTGGCTATCGACTCTTGTCCTAGTTGAAATTTGTGCCTATTTGAGGTAAATCAATGTGGACCGTTGTATACGGTGGCAATGACACGAGATACCCGTTGCATGTGCGGGTTATCACATGCACCTCCCTGTTGGACTGACCCCGGCTTGTCCGGGGTCTTTTTTTGCGTAGAGCATTCCGCCTTTAACCTGAGGTATCTGCCAAAGACGGAATGCGCGCAACGATTGAACGGCGCACTGGGTTTCGCAAAAATCTGTGATCCAGGTTTTTTGCGAAACGCTTTTTGGGTGGGTGTCATGGGCGCGTGGGCGCGTTATAGGTTCACGCAACAGTCTATGAGACAGGAACAGTGCCCATGCCTTTCAGCCTTGCAACTTGGAACATCAACTCGGTCCGCCTGCGCGAAGACTTGGTGGCGAAACTCTTGCGCGAGGAGGGGCCGGATATCCTGTGCCTTCAGGAGTGTAAAAGCCCGGTCGACAAGATCCCGCGGGAACAGTTCGCGGCGCTTGGTTACCCGCACATGGTGGCGCGGGGGCAGAAGGGGTACAACGGCGTGGCGATCCTGTCGCGCCAGCCGATCGAGGACGCGGGCGAGATGGATTTCGCGGCGCTGGGCCATGCGCGGCATGTGGCCGGGCGGCTGGAAAATGGTGTGGTGATCCATAATTTCTACGTTCCAGCAGGGGGTGACAAGCCCGACCGCGCGGTGAACGAGAAATTCGGCCAGAAGCTGGATTACCTGACCGATATGCGCGACTGGTTCCGCGATAACCGCCCTGAGAAGGGTATTTTGGTGGGCGACCTGAACATTGCACCCTTGGACGAGGACGTTTGGGACCACAAGAAAATGCTCAAGGTGGTCAGCCATACGCCGGTCGAGGTGGAGCATCTTGGCAATGCGCAGGAGGCGGGTGCATGGGTGGATGTGACGCGGCGGGATATTCCCGAGGGCAAGCTGTATAGCTGGTGGAGTTATCGGGCGCGGGATTGGGACACTGCGGACAAGGGGCGGCGGCTGGACCATATCTGGGCGACGCCGGATATCTCGAACGCCGCGCATGGGAGCCGTATCCTGCGCGCCGCGCGGGGATGGGAGAAGCCCAGCGACCATGCGCCGGTGTTCGCGACGTTTGATTTGTGAGGTTGTGGAGCGCCCCCTTGCATCACGGGACGCGGTGGGCCATTTAACGTCCAACACTCACACATAACCCCGGAGAGCGCGCTATGCTTGAACTCGGCGGCACAACACCCCCCGCAACCGACCTGATCAAGGACGTCTCGGAGGCTGACTTCATGGCCGAAGTCATCGAGGCCAGCCAGCAAGTGCCGGTGATCGTGGATTTCTGGGCACCTTGGTGTGGGCCATGCAAAACGCTTGGTCCGGCGCTGGAAGCGGCGGTGACCAAGGCCAAGGGCGCGGTAAAGATGGCCAAGGTCAATGTCGATGAAAACCAGATGATCGCCGGGCAGTTGCGGGTTCAGTCCATTCCGACGGTTTACGCGTTCTGGCAGGGGCAGCCCGTCGATGGCTTCCAGGGGGCCGTTCCGCCGTCGGAGATTGATGCCTTTGTCGAGCGTGTGGTGCAGGCCGCGGGTGGCGATGCCAGTGGTGGGTTGGATGATGCACTTGCTGCCGCCGAAGAGATGCTGGAGCAGGGCGCGGCCACCGACGCGGCCCAGACCTTTGCCGCGATCCTGCAGGAAGATGAAGCGAATGCAGGGGCTTACGGTGGCTTGGTGCGTGCTCATATCGCCATGGATGATCTGGAACAGGCAGAAGCCATTTTGAACGGCGCACCTGCCGAGATTTCCGAAGCGCCCGAATTGGAAGCCGCGCATGCGCAGCTGGAGCTGGCACGGCAAGCGGCGGATGCTGGCCCTGTGAGCGAGTTGAAAGCATCGGTCGAAGCCGATCCGGATGACCATCAGGCGCGGTACGATCTTGCGCAGGCGCTTTATGCCGGTGGCCAAACCCAAGAGGCTGTCGACGAATTGCTGGAGCTGTTCCGCCGGGACCGGGAGTGGAACGATGCGGCCGCGAAACAGCAGCTTTTCACCATTTTCGAAGCCCTCAAGCCCAATGATCCGATTGTTCTGAACGGGCGGCGGAAATTGAGCTCGATGATATTTGCCTGACTGCTGTGACGGGCTAGGTTTCGCATATGTTTAATCAGGCCGATCTGCCCGACGTCATCCCGGTGTTTCCCTTACCCGGTGCACTTTTGCTGCCGCGTTCGCGGTTGCCTTTGCATCTGTTCGAGCCTCGGTATCTGACGATGCTGGAAGATGCCTTGAAAACGCCGGAGCGTTTGATCGGGATGGTGCAACCCAATGCTGCGCCAGACGGCCGGACGGGGGGCAATGGCCTGCATTCGATTGGCTGCGTCGGGCGGGTGACCCAATTCTCGGAGACCGAGGATGGGCGCTATATGATCACCTTGACGGGCATCTCGCGGTACCGAATTCTTGAGGAAATAGAAGGCTTTACGCCCTACAGGCGCGCGCGGGTTTCATGGGCGGGCTTTGAACGCGACCTTGGCCCCGAGGACAAGGACCCGCGTTTTGACAGGCAGGCGTTTCTTGCCTTGCTGGAGCGCTTTTTCATGGCGCGCGAGTTGCAGACGGATTGGGACAGCCTGAAGGAAGCGGACGATGAATTGCTGATCAATTCGCTGTCGATGCTCTTGGGGTTCGAGCCCGAGGACAAGCAGGCGCTTCTGGAGGCGCCATCGCTTAGCACACGGCGCGAAACCCTTGTGACGCTGATCGAATACGCCCTGCGGGGTGGAAGTGATGAGGAGATCATGCAATGACCAACCAAGCCGGAGGCGTGGCATTTGATCGTCGGATGCTGGAGGCCTTGATCTGCCCGCAGACGCAAACCACGCTGGAATATGATGCCGAGCATCAGGAGTTGGTGAGCCGCAAGGCCGGGTTGGCTTTCCCGATCCGGGACGGGATTCCCGTGATGTTGGTGGACGAGGCACGGCGTTTGGACGCGGGGTAGGCAAAACTTTCGGGTCGTACGTTTTGCACGGGGCTTTCGTCCGAAAATGCGGCTTGTGCTGATATCCGTCGTAGGGGTCGTACGAAAACCGGCCGGAGACATGCCGGATGGTTTGGACAACCGACGGCCCGATCGCCGAAGGGCAATGACCGGATTGAGCCCTTACCCACGCTTGTTCAGCTTCAGATTTTTATTGCCTGACGCAACAGCAACGCGATTAAACTGAAGGCGGTTGCACCGCCAATCAAAGGCAACATAACAGCTTTGAAATCGCCCTCTTTCCAAGGCAGATCGTCGCGATACACGAAATCGTAAGTGTTCAATGCCGCCAAAGAAAGACAGATTATGGCGAACAAGATTGTAGAATAATAAAGCGTCTTCATATTGGGATCATAATCGAACTGTCGATGGCAGCAAAGTCCCGCACAGCAGACATTGGGGGGAGGACGTTTTCCGAACCCTGGTCGCCATAGGGTATCTATACAGGAGAAAGAAGAAAGGCCGGGCGATTGGCCCGGCCTGATCATGTTCAGCTTTCGCCGAAGACCCGTTCGAAGATCGTGTCGACGTGTTTGGTGTGATAGCCCATGTCGAATTTTTCCTCGATCTGCTCTTTGCCAAGTGCTGCGACGACATCGGCGTCGGAGAGCAGTTCTTCTTTGAAATCGGTGCGTTCTTCCCAGACCTTGAGCGCGTTGCGTTGCACCATGGCGTAGGCGTCTTCGCGGCTGACGCCGGCTTGGGTCAGGGCCAGAAGCACGCGTTGCGACATCACGAGGCCGGGGAACTTGTTCATGTTTTCCAGCATGTTTTCGGGGAAGATCAGCATCTTGTCGATCACGCCGGTGAGGCGCGCGAGGGCGAAATCAAGCGTGATGGTGGCATCCGGGCCGATCATCCGTTCGACGGAGGAATGCGAGATATCGCGTTCGTGCCAAAGCGCCACGTTTTCCATGGCGGGCACCACGGCGGAGCGCACGAGGCGCGCAAGGCCGGTGAGGTTTTCGGTCAGCACCGGGTTTTTCTTGTGCGGCATGGCCGAGGAGCCTTTTTGCCCCATCGAGAAGAACTCGGCGCCCTCCAGAACCTCGGTGCGTTGCATGTGGCGCACTTCGATGGCGATGTTTTCGATCGAGGAGGCGACAACGCCCATGGCCGCGAAGAAAGCGGCGTGACGGTCGCGCGGGATGACCTGCGTGCTGATCGGTTCGGGCTCAAGGCCCAGCTTTTTGCAGACGTGTTCCTCGACGCGGGGGTCGATATTGGCGAAGGTGCCGACCGCGCCGGAGATGGCACCGGTGGCAATCTCCTCGCGCGCGGTTTTCATGCGGGCGAGGTTGCGGTCCATCTCGGCATAGAAGCGGGCAAAGGTGAGGCCCATGGTGGTGGGTTCGGCGTGGATGCCGTGGCTGCGTCCGACGCGGAGGGTCATCTTGTGCTCAAGCGCGCGGC
>NZ_CAJXNN010000050.1 GCF_913057115.1 uncultured Roseovarius sp. | reverse complement strand
CAAGCCAGCGTTGGATCGCCGCGCCGCGGCCCGTCGCTGTCGCGGCTTGTCACGCTTGATGAACGTCCACTCCGTCCCGCAAAGCGACCACTCCACAGGTGTAGCGCGTTCGTCTGTTGTTGGTCGTTTACGTCAGCGTCACGTTGGCTTGCGGGCTACCAGATCAATCAAAGCCGATTGCCCCTTGTGGCCTTCGCCTTCCTCGATATGCCTCTCGTAGGCGCGGCATTCCAGAATGTCCCAGTCCTCAAAGGCTTCGTGCAGCATGTCCTCGGTATACATATTCTCTGCGCAGGGTGGCCCACCTGTGCCATACTCCAATTGCTTGGGCGTATAGCCATGCAGCAGGATCAACCCACCGGGTTTGACACTTTGCTTCATTCCGCCGAACAGGATGGGGCGCGCATCTGGACCTACGAATTGAATGAAAATGCCTGCGACAAGGTCGTAGGTCTCGGGCCAGTTATGGCTGAGAACATCCACTTCGCGGAAATCCACTGTGACTTGCCTCGCCTTGGCCAGCTTGCGGGCCTTGGCGATGGCCGAGGGGGCGTATTCAAGTGCCGTGACATCAAGGCCCTTTTCGGCCATGAAGACCGAATTGCGCCCTTCGCCGTCGGCCACCGAGAGGGCCGTTGCACCCTTTGGCCCCAAAAGGTCCGCGTGGTCTTGAAGAAACGCGGCTGGTTCGGTGCCGAATACATAGTCCGGCGTTTGGAATCGGTCTTCCCACATTGGCACGCTCCGTCCGTTTGACCGCATGAAAAAGCCCCCGGGACCAGATTGACCGGGGGCCTATTTCGTACGACTCGTACGGTCCAACTTGTGAAATGGCCGATTTTCGTACGAAAACCGGGGTGTTTTCGTACGAGTCGTACGCTTGCCTTGTTACTTCGCCGCCGGGCCGATGATCATGATCATCTGGCGGCCTTCCATCTTCGGCATGTTCTCGACCTTGCCGATTTCCTTGACGTCTTCGGCCACGCGGTTGAGCAGCTCACGGCCCAGATCCTGGTGCGCCATCTCGCGGCCACGGAACCGCAGGGTGACCTTTACCTTATCGCCTTTTTCAAGGAATTTCAGGACGTTACGCATTTTCACATCATAGTCATGCGTGTCGGTGTTGGGGCGGAACTTCACCTCCTTCACCTCGATGACCTTCTGTTTCTTGCGGGCCTCGGACTCGCGCTTTTGCTGTTCGTACTTGTACTTGCCATAGTCCATGATCTTGCAGACCGGCGGATTGGCATTCGGTGAAATCTCAACCAGGTCCAACCCAGCCGCCTCCGCCATGTCCATTGCGCGGTCCGGCGAGACAACACCGACGTTCTCTCCTTCGGCCCCGATGAGCCGGATTTCAGGTGCACGGATTTTATCGTTGACGCGGGGGCCGGTATCGCGCGTGGGGGGCGCGTTGTGAGGTCTGCGGGCTATGGCTTCGTTCCTTCGATGGTTGTAGAAAGTTGAAGCCGAAAGGTAACCGCGCCGGTCCGGTGTTTCAAGCTGCAAAATCGGCTGATCTGAGCCGAAATTCAATGGTTTCCCCCTTGCCCCTTCTCTTTTCCATCGGCATTTGTAATCCCATGTGAAGCGGGGCTCCGGTTGAATGGGTGGGCCTTTATACCAAGGGGATAATGAATATGAGAAACCTGTTATGGATCATTCTGGCCGCGGTCGTTCTGATCGGTGGCTATATGCTGTTCACGGGCAAATCCGTTGAGGAGATCACCGAAACAGTGACGGGTGGCGAAGGTGTGGAAGCGCCCGAAGCCCTGAACGATGCCGCGGACGCCGCTGGTGACGCGGTCGAGGGGGCCTCGGACTCTGTGGCTGATGCGGTTGACGAAGCGGCTGAGGCCGCTGGTGAGGCCGCCGATACCGCAGCAGATGCGGCAAGCGATGCGGTTGACACGGCCACTGAAGCCGCAAACGACGCGGCGGATGCAGCGACGGATACCGCCAGCGAAGCAGTGGATGCAGCAAGTGATGCAGCATCCGATGCGGTTGATACCGCAACCGAGGCTGCTGAAGAGGCAACTGATGCCGCGACCGACATGGGTTCAGATGCCGCGGATGCCGCCGAAGAGGCTGTCGATTCGGCCACCGAAGCAGCCACGGAAACGGCAAATGACGCGGCGGAAGCTACTGAAGAGGCTGTCGATAGCGCCACGGATGCGGCAACCGAGACCGCGACGGAAGCAGCGGACGCTACCGAGGAGGCCGTGGACGGTGCAACGGATGCCGCAACCGAAACCGGAACCGATGCGGCCGAGGCCACCGAGGAAGCCGTAGACGGTGCGGCCGACGCGGCGAACGACACCATGACCGACACCATGACCGAAGGCACGGAAGCGGCCGAAGACGCCATGGAAACAACCACGGAAGATGCCACTCAAGAAGCAACCGACTCCGCGACTGACGCGGCAACCGACGCCGCTGCTGAAAGCACCGGTGGCATGGCTGATCTGCTGACTGTCGATGGCTTTGACATGTCCAAAGTGTCGGACATGATCGACAACTCTGAACTGGGTGACATGCAAAAAACTCTGCTGAAGGGGTCGCTGGATAAGGCGCAAGAAGACCCAGAAATGCTGAAAGAAGTTTTGGGCAAGGTGCGCGACGCGCTTGGCATGTAAGCCAAAAAGACCTTACAAAAAAGGAAACCCGCGCCAGTCATTGGCGCGGGTTTTTTCTTTTCTGGAAAAGGGCTTAGTCGAGGAAGGCTTTTTCCACAACATATTCCTTCGGGTCCGAATTTGCCCCCTCGCGCAGCCCGTATTCTTCGAGCATTTCCTTGATCTCAAGGTTGAAGGCAAGGTTGCCGCAGACCATGGCGCGATCGGTCTCGGGCTTGAGCGGTTCAACGCCCAGATCTTCGAACACCTCGCCCTTGCGCATCAGGTCGGTGATGCGGCCCATCTTGGGGCTCTCTTCGCGGGTGGTGGTGGGATAATAGCGCAGCTTTTCGTGGAAGCCTTCGCCGATCAATTCCTCCAGCATCTCATCGCTGCGGATGTCTTCGATCAGTTGCGCGCCATATTCCAACTCACCCACCTCGCGGCAGGTGTGAGTGATGATGACCTCGTCGTAATCCTCATAGGTCTGTGGATCACGCAGGAGCGAGGCAAAGGGCGCAAAACCGGTGCCGGTGGCAAAGAACCAGATGCGCTTGCCGGGTAATAGCGCGTCATGTACCAGCGTGCCAACGGGCTTGGGGCGCAGGATGATCTGATCACCCGGCTCGATATGTTGCAGGCGCGAGGTCAGCGGGCCGTCCTGCACCTTGATCGAATAGAATTCCAACTCCTCGTCCCAGGAGGGCGAGGCAATGGAATAGGCCCGCAGCAAGGGTTTCTCTTTGCCGGTCTTCTCATCAGTCTGCATCAAGCCGATCATCACAAACTCGCCCGAGCGAAAGCGCAGCGAGGCCGGGCGCGTCACCCGGAAGGAAAACAAGCGGTCCGTCCAATGCTTGACCTGCGTTACGGTCTGGGCATCGGGCAGGGTGGGGGTTTTGGGCACGGATTTGGCCGCGGCTTCGGTCACGTTACTGATCTCATTCATTGTGTCGCTTGCCGGTGATTTAAACCGACACCTCAGAGTAATCTTTGATTTAGGTCAGGTACAGGGCGGTTTATCCGCGCAGGCGCGATTGGTAGTCATGCGCGCGCCAATCGGCGCGGAACAGCCACTGATCCTCGGGTTGGCGGGTGGCCAGATCGTCGCTTATTTCCACCTCGTCAAAGCCTGCGCGGCGCGCCATGGCGTATTGGTCGGCGATCACATGGCCGCGTGCCCGCAGACGGCCCTTGAAGCCCATCAGGCGCAACTGCCGGGCAATGGTAAAGCCGCGGCCATCGGCAAAGCTGGGAAAATCCACGCGGATCAAGGGGATAGTGCGCAAGCGGCCTGCCAGTTCATTGGGGTCGGCACTGCTGGGCAAATCAATGCCATGGCCTTCGCGGGCATCTTCAAGGGCGGTGATCGGAGCGGTCCAATCGTCGGATTGGAAGCCTTGGTCGGTGACGATATGGGTCATGCGTTTTCTCCTGTGCGGGTGAGTTTGCCATCCTTGAAGTGGATGCCGCATTCGGTTTTGTCTTGCCCGGGCCAGCGGCCCGCGCGGGGATCTTCGCCGGGGGCAACCGACGCAGTGCAGGGTTGGCAGCCGATGGAGGGGTAGCCGCGGGCCACAAGCGGATGCTTGGGCAGGCGGTTTTCCTCCATGTAGGTGCGGATATCTTCGGGGGTCCAATGGGCCAGCGGATTGACCTTGAGGCGCTCTGTGCTGTCCTCAACCTCGAAGAAATCAAGCGCGGCGCGGGTGGCCCCTTGGAAGCGTTTGCGCCCGGTGATCCAGCCGTCGAACCCCTGCAAAGCGGTATTCAAAGGCTGGGTCTTGCGCAGGGCGCAACAGGCGTCGGTATCACGTCGGTATAACGTCTGTGTCGGGTCTGTGGCGTGCAGGGCCGCGTCACTGGCCCGGATCACCCGCACATCGCGCAGGCCCAGACGTTCGCTGACCTCCTGCTGATAGACCAGCGTTTCGGTAAAAAGCATCTGGGTGTCGATGAAGATCACCGGCGTGTCGGGTTTGGCCACGGCCACCATGTGCAACAGCACCACCGACTCGGCCCCGAAGCTGGAGACAAGCGCAAGCCTGCCCGCCTCCGGGTCGCGCAAGGCATGCGACAGCACGGAGGTGGCCGAGTGGTGCCGGTAGCGCGCGTTGAGCGCCTTGGCCCGTTGGCTCAGATCATTCGGCGGCATAGGCCTGTGCCTCGTCATAAAGGGCAGCCTTGAAGGGGGCCATGCCAAGGCGGCGGTAGGTTTGCAGGAAGGTTTCCTGCGGCCCGTCCCGATGTGCCAGATAGGCATGGACCAGCCGTTCGATCGCCGGGATGATCTCATCCGCCGAGAACCCCGGGCCGGTCCGTTGGCCCACCTCGGCGGTCTCGGTATGATCGCCGCCAAGGGTGATTTGGTAATTTTCCACACCCGCCCGGTCGAGGCCCAAAATCCCGATGTGGCCCACATGGTGATGCCCGCAGGCATTGATGCAGCCCGAGATTTTGATCTTCAGATCGCCGATTTCATGCTCCAGCTTCAGCTCGTCAAACCGGGTCGCCATCTGCTGGGCAATCGGGATCGAGCGCGCCGTGGCAAGGGCGCAGTAATCCATGCCGGGGCAGGCGATGATATCCGAGACCAGACCGATATTGGCCGTGGCCAGCCCGTGACGTTTCAGGATGCCGTGAATGCTGGGCAGGTCTGATTTATGGACATGCGGCAGGATCACGTTTTGCTCATGGCTGATGCGCAAATCATTATGGCCATAGAACTCGGCCAGATCGGCCATCACGCGCATCTGCTCGGCCGTGGCGTCGCCTGGTGTTGCACCATGTGCCTTGAGGCTGATTTGCACAATGGCGTAGCCCGGCACACGGTGTTGGGCCAAGTTGGTATCGCACCACGCCCGATAGATCGGATCGGTTTGATAGGTGGTCTCGTGCAGCGCCGTGGGCGCCTCCTTGAAAGAGGGCGCGGCGAAGGCGGCTTTGATGTCCTCGAAAAGCTGCGTGTCGATGCCGGTGAAACTGGGGCGGATGACGGCGAAGCGTTCGTCCACCCGGGCGCGGATATCGTCGATACCGTGCTCATGCACGGTGATCTTGATGCGCGATTTGTACTTGTTGTCGCGACGGCCCAGCAGGTTCCAGACGCTGACCACAGCTTCAAGATACGGCAGTAAATCGTCTTGGGCCACAAAGTCATTCAGCACCTTGCCAATCATTGGCGTCCGGCCAAGCCCGCCCCCCACGATCACGCGATAGCCAAGCACGCCATCCCGTTCGATGATTTGAAGGCCGATGTCATGCGCGCGGGTCACGGCGCGGTCATTGGGGCTTCCGGTTACGGCGATCTTGAACTTGCGCGGCAGGAATTGAAACTCCGGATGGTCGGTGGACCATTGCCGGATGAGTTCGGCCACCGGGCGCGGATCGGCCAGTTCATCGGCGGCGGCCCCGGCGAAGTGATCGGCGGTGACGTTGCGGATAGTGTTCCCGCTGGTCTGGATGGCGTGCATGTTCACCTCGGCCAAGGCATCCAGCATGTCCGGCACATCGCGCAGCTTGGGCCAGTTGTACTGGATGTTCTGGCGGGTTGTGAAATGGCCATAGCCCTTGTCCCAACGCTCGGCCAGATAGGCCAGTTGGCGCATTTGGCCGCTTTTAAGCGTGCCATAGGGGATCGCCACGCGCAGCATGTAGGCATGCAGTTGCAGGTAGAGGCCATTCATCAGGCGCAGGGGCTTGAATTCATCCTCGGTCAGCGCGCCGGAAAGGCGGCGCTCGACTTGCTGGCGGAATTGGCGGTTACGCTCGGCGACAAAACCCGCATCGAAATCGGAATAATCATACATCGGTCAGCTCTGCCTGTTTTCCATGGGGGTAGTTCGAGGGGCCGGTGCGGCGGAAATCCTCGCGGAAGTGAGTGGGCTCGGGGCCGTTGGCGCCGGGGGCCACATCGGCGAGGTAAACGCCGACAACGGTTTCGGTTTCCGCCTCGGCTTGAAGCTGGCGGAGTTGGGCGTGGGCCTCATCGGTCAGGACTTCGGCGCG
The DNA here is from genome assembly GCF_913057115.1 of uncultured Roseovarius sp. Taxonomy (GTDB): domain Bacteria; phylum Pseudomonadota; class Alphaproteobacteria; order Rhodobacterales; family Rhodobacteraceae; genus Roseovarius. Next base: position 12,943 of record NZ_CAJXNN010000050.1, on the reverse strand, counting down.
TGACAGGTCGCGGGTCCATTCATCGTCTTCTGTGAGGTAGACGACATCGCCTTCGACAAGGGCATTGGCGGTGACGACCTTGGGGGTGAATTCACGAGGCATGTCAGGCAAGCTCCTGTTTGTTTTGCGAAAGTTGGGCTTGGGCTGCGCGTGGGGGCAGGCCGTAAACCATGAGGGCAGGGCCGGTGACATTGGCCGCATCAAGGTCTTGGGTCAGCTGGTCAAGCGTTGTGGAGAGCAGGCGTTGATCGGGGCGCGAGGCGTTTTCGACCACCGTGACGGGGGTGGTGCGCGCCGCGCCATGCATGATCAAGCGGCCTTGGATAAAACGCGCGGCGCGTTTGCCCATATAGATCGCGGCCACCTCGTCGGGGCGGGCCAGTGCCTGCCAATCGTGATCGGCAAAGCCCTTCATGTCATGGCCTGTCAGGATGCGGGCCGAAGCATTGCGGCCCCGTTGTGTGAGGCTCTGGCCGATGCTGGCAACACTGGCCGAGGCGGCGGTGATACCGGGGACAATGTGCCACGCGATGCCTGCGGCCTCGACCGCGTCGATCTCTTCATCCAGGCGGCCAAAGACCGTGGGGTCGCCGCCCTTGAGGCGGACCACCTGCGCGCCGGTGGCGGCGTGTTGGGTGATAAGGGCGTTGATCTCGTCTTGGGTCATGGAGGGACCAAACCCCTCTTTGCCCGCGTTGATCAACGTGGCCTCGCGCCGGGCGAGTTCGAGGATATCAGGCGTGACCAAACGGTCGTGGATCACCACATCGGCGGTATCAAGCGCCTTGCGGGCCTTGAGGGTGAGAAGCTCCGGGTCACCGGGGCCTGCGCCGACGAAGGCAACATGGCCGTCCCGCTCAGGTGTGTTTTCATATTTATGCAGAAGGGTTTGCAGGCTGTTGTGAACCTGTGCTTCGCCACCGTCCTGCATGGCCCGTGGGCCTGCGGTGAAGTAGAAATCCGCCCAGAAGTCACGGCGGCGGCGGCCCATGGGCAGCACTTCAACCGCTTTGCGGAAGGCCTTGCCGATGCGGGCCAGTGTGCCAAGCGTTGCGGGCAGGCGCGCCTCCAGATCGGCCTTGATGGCGCGGGCAAGGACCGGTGCCGCGCCTTCGGTGCCGATGGCGACGGTGACAGGGTCACGGTCCACGATGGCGGGGGTGATAAACTGGCTGTCTTCGAGGTTGTCGACGATATTGACCAAAGCGCCGTCGGCGCGGGCGATGGCGGCGGTGCGCGCGTCCTCGGTGGGGTCTTCATCAGCCGCGTAGAAAAGGGCAGCGCAGAGTGTGTCGCCGGGGGTCATGGTGCGGCGATGTAACGTTAAGCGGCCCGCTTGTGCCCATGTTTCGATCTCGGGCGTGGGGGTGGGACTGTAGACAGTGATGTGGCCTTCGGTCTTGAGCAGCAGGCGAAGCTTTGCCAAAGCGGCCTCACCACCACCGGACAAGACGATGCGACGCCCCTCAACGGCAAGAAAGATGGGAAAATGTTTCATGGCTCAGGCCCTGCGATCCGATTGACAGTGATGCCAATATAGAATTTATTCCCATTTGAAGGCTATATAGCCTATGAATTAAGAACAAATGTTCCATACAGCGGCGCGCGAATGGGGCGTGTTCCATGAAAGAGGAAAAACGCGAATGGCTGTTCGCCTAGATGAACTGGATCGGAAAATCCTTGTGCAGTTGCAGCGCGATGGCGGGCAATCTTTGGACGAGATTGCGAAGATCGTCGGAAGCTCAAAGACCCCGGTGTGGAATCGGATTCGGAAAATGCGTGAGGCGGGAATCATCAAGCAGCAGACCTTTCTGCTGGATGCTGAAGCGCTTGGCTATGAGGCGTGTTTCTTCGTCTTGATACGCACGTCAGAGCATGATGCAGCTTGGCAAGGCGCCTTCTTGCAAGCGCTTCAGGATCGTCCCGAGGTGCAGGAGGCACACCGTCTGGCGGGAGATATCGACTATATCCTCAAGGTGCGGGTGACGAATGCGCGGGCCTATGACACCTTTTATCAGGCGTTGATTTCAGAGGTGAAGGTTCACAACGTCACGGCGCTTTTGTCGATGGAAGAGATCAAATCGACCACCATGCTGCCACTGGATACTGATTAAACAGCGGCTTCCAAGGCGTTGATAATCGGAGAAAAATCGCCTTCCTTGAGGCTGGCGCCGCCGACAAGAGCACCATCCACATTGGAGACAGCGAAGATCTCTGCGGCGTTGCCGGGTTTGACCGAGCCACCATAGAGAATGCGCATGTCTTGGGCGGCTTCACCAAAACGATCGGTCAGGGATTTACGAATAAAATCATGGACTTCACCGATCTGGTCCAGCGTGGGCACCTTGCCGGTTCCGATGGCCCAGACGGGTTCATAGGCGATGACGGTATTGGCGGGTGTTGCGCCCTCTGGAGTGGAGCCGGTCAGCTGATCGCCAACGATTTCAAGAGTCTGGCCGCTTTCGCGTTGTTCGAGGGTTTCGCCGATACAGATGACGGCAATTAACCCGGCATCATGCGCGGCTTGTGCCTTTTGACGAACCAAATCATTGGTTTCATTGTGATTTTCACGACGCTCGGAATGGCCGACAATAACGGCGGTGCCGCCTGCGTCCTTGATCATCGGGGCGGAGATATCGCCGGTATGCGCACCAGACGCCTGAGCGTGACAATCCTGCGCCCCAATATCTAGTGGTTTACCGGAGGTTAAACCCGCTGACTGCATCAGCAGCGTAGCCGGGGGACAGATCAGGATATCGACGCTTGGGGCAGTGTGGGCTTCGGCGATGGCGCTGAGGTTCTCAAGCGCCGCGCGGGTGCCATTCATCTTCCAATTGCCCGCGGCAAGCTTGCGTGTCATGCGTGATCTGTCCCGTGATTATTATTGTTTTGCAAGGGGTTGTGAGGCGTTGCTCACATCCCTTCAAATTTGATGGATTCGCCGCAGCCGCAGGCCTCGGTCACGTTGGGGTTGTTGAACACGAACCCCGATTCCAGAAGAGAGGTTTGATAATCAATCTCGGTGCCGAAAAGAAACATCTGCGCCATGGGGGCGATCATCACCCGTGCGCCATCCTGTTCGACCACTTCATCGTGCGGATCGACCTCGGTGACATACTCCATGGTGTATTCCATGCCCGCACAACCACCCTTCTTGACGCCGATGCGCAGGCCTTGATGGCCATCTTTGTCCATCAGCTTGGCGATCTGGCCGGCGGCGGCAGGGGTCATGCTGACCGCTTGTTTGCCGGGAATTCCGAACATTAGGTTTTGCCTCCAACCATTTGAGTTGCTTACATAAAGCCCAATTCAAGACGGGCTTCGTCGCTCATCATGTCCATGCCCCACGGCGGATCCCAGACAAGTTCCACATCGACTTGCTTGACACCGGCGACCGGTTCGATCGCCTCGGCGACCCATCCGGGCATCTCACCTGCCACGGGACAGCCTGGCGCGGTCAGGGTCATGATCACGCGCACGGCGTTGTCCTCGGAAATCTCGATCGTGTAGATCAGGCCCAGATCATAAATATTCACTGGAATTTCAGGGTCATAGACCGAGCGGCAGGCTTCGACCAACTGATCGTAGAGCGGGTGCTCCGTGCTGGAGGGCGCGATCAGTGGGGCACCTTCGAGGGGTTCGGGGCTATGCGTCATGATACGTTCCTGCGGTTATCCTGACAGAACATATAAGATTTATAGCTCGCGGCGTCCAGTGCAGCAAAACACTTCGTACGGGTCGTACGAAAAATCCTGAGTTTCGTACGAAAATCGCCGGGGGCAGATCACCCTTCGTACGAGTCGTACGAAATTGTGGTGTCAGCCCTTGGATTTTGCCTTGGCCGCCGTGGTTTTTCGCCGGCGGATCGGGGCGGGACGCACGCGGCTTTCGATCTGGTCGTAAAGCCTGCCGACGATGTTTTTTCCGGTGGAGTTTTCGATGCCCTCGAACCCGGGGGAGGAGTTGACCTCGAGGACCTTTGGTCCCGCCTCGGAGCGCAGGAGGTCGACCCCCGCCATGTTGAGGTTGAAAGCCTTGGCGGCGCGGATCGCGGTTTCGCGTTCTTCCTTGTTGATGCGGACCGATTTGGCGGAGCCGCCCCGGTGCAGGTTGGAGCGGAAATCACCATCGGCGCCGGTGCGCTTCATGGAGGCCACGACCTTGCCGCCGATAACGAGGCAACGGATGTCTTCGCCCGCCGCTTCCTTGACGAAATCCTGAACAAGGAAATTGGCCTTCAATCCACGGAAAGCGTCGATCACGGATTCGGCGGCCTTCTTGGTTTCGGCCAGAACCACACCCTTGCCTTGAGTGGACTCGAGAAGTTTCACAATCAGGGGCGCGGTGCCCACAAGGCCAATGAGGTTGCCGGTATCCTTGGGCGAGGCGGCGAAGGCGGTGTTCGGCATGCCGATCTTGGCGCGAGCCATGATTTGGTGGGCGTAAAGTTTGTCCCGGCTGGCCGAGATCCCGTCGCTGCCGTTCACGCAATAGGTGCCAATGGTTTCGAACTGTCGGATGATGGCGGTGCCGTAGGGTGTGATCGACGCCCCGATGCGCGGGATCACCGCATCGAACCGCGGCAGGCGTTTACCGTCGTAATGCACCTCGGGGGCCATGGCGTTGATCGCCATGTAGCAGCGGGTGGTGTTGATCACCTCAACCGAATGGCCGCGTTTTTCGCCTTCTTCGACAAGGCGTCGGGTGGAGTAGTTGTCTTCGCGGGACAGCACGGCGATGCGCAGGGCACGGTTGGGTTGCGCCGCGCGCATCTTGGAGGTGTGGTAGACGTCGTAGCTGAGTTCGGGTTGCAGGAAACGGTCGGTCGCGACGATCGAGATGTGATCCTTCAGTGCCTGACGGCCAAGAAGCATTCGCGACGTCATCGACGAACGGTTGGTGAGGGTGATCTCAATGGGCCAGGCATCCCCATTCACCGACAGGGTGCTTTCGATGACATAGCGCAGTTCCTTTTCGCCGTTCGAGGAGGCGACCTCGCGCCGGTCAATGATCGGGGCGGAACAGGGGATCACCAGATCGTCGCGCCCGGGGATTGGGTGCACGGTGAAGCGCACCTTGGGTTTGGAGCTTGGCCCGAAGGTTTCGATGTCAAAGGCGTGCAGCGCGGATGTGCGCGCGCCGGTATCGACCTTGGCGCGCAGGGCAGGCACGCCCAAGTCGGGTAAGCTGATCCACTCCTCCCAGCCGAAATTCAGGGGTTCGGTGGGGGTGTCGCTATCGCTCATGGGTCAGCCTTCTTGTCATGGGGCGCGATTTGCCCGATATGGGCGCACGCAGCGTATGAGGGTCAGATGACAGCATTATTCGGCTTCGAACTCAAGGCCACTGATGGGGAGGCCCGCACTGGCGTGATTTCCACACCGAGGGGCGAGGTGCGCACACCGGCCTTCATGCCGGTGGGGACGGCGGCGACGGTGAAGGCGATGTTGCCCGAGAATGTGCGCGCCACGGGGGCCGATATCCTGTTGGGCAATACCTATCATCTGATGCTGCGGCCCACGGCGGAGCGGATTGCCCGTTTGGGGGGCTTGCATCGCTTCATGAACTGGGAGCGGCCCATCTTGACCGATAGCGGCGGGTTTCAGGTGATGAGCCTTGCGGGGCTGCGCAAGCTGAGCGAGGAGGGTGTGACCTTCAAGAGCCATATTGATGGCTCCAAGCATGAGTTGACGCCTGAGCGGTCGATGGAGATTCAGCAGCTTTTGGGCAGTGATATCGTGATGTGTTTCGATGAATGCCCGGCGCTGCCTGCCTCGGATGAGGAAGTGGCGCGTGCCATGCGCTTGTCGATGCGGTGGGCGGCGCGGTCGAAGGAGGCCTTTGGCGATCGGCCCGGTCATGCGCTCTTTGGGATCATGCAGGGGGGCGTGAACCCGGAGTTGCGCGAGGAATCGGCGCAGGCGCTGAAAGAGATTGGCTTTGACGGCTATGCGATTGGTGGGTTGGCCGTGGGGGAGGGGCAGGAGGCGATGTTCGGGGTTCTGGACTATTCGCCGGGGTTCCTGCCGCAGGATAAGCCACGGTATTTGATGGGGGTGGGCAAGCCCGATGATATTGTCGGCGCGGTCAAGCGCGGGGTGGATATGATGGATTGCGTTTTGCCCTCGCGGTCGGGCCGCACGGGGCAGGTCTTCACCCGCCACGGGCAGCTCAACATCAAGAACGCGCGGCATCAGGACGACCCGCGCCCCTTGGATGAAGAGTGCACCTGTCCCGCCTGTCGCAACTATTCGCGCGCCTATCTGCATCACGTCTATCGCAGCCAAGAGATCATCAGTTCGATGCTGCTGACGTGGCATAACCTGCATTATTACCAGCAGATCATGGAGGGGATGCGGCAGGCGATTGCCCAAGGGCGGTTTGCCGAGTGGGAGGCCGCGTTCCACAAGGGCCGCGAGGCCGGGGATATCGAGCCGCTTTAGGCGGCTTCGCGCTTTTCCAGTCGGGCCAGTTCCTGATCCGTGAGGCGGCCAAGGCCGTCGTCGATCCAGGTGGTCCACACCGTGCGCCATGGTTGGTTGACGCATTGCAATGTGCGTTCAATGACGCGGTGGCGGCCCTTGTCGATGAACCGAAGTGTTGCGGTCCCGGCTGTTCCCGGCGAGGGATCGGTTCCAACCACGGACCATTTGAACCCAACCTCATGCGGCGGTTCAAAGCACCAGTATTCGTGTTTTTCGGTGAAGGTTACCCCGGGCTGCATCTCGGCGAGGATATGCGTGATTCTTGGGTGATCTGTTTCTGAGATGACCTTGTTCTTAAGGTCGGAGTGGTAGAGGTGTTCGCGCCCCTGGGCGAGGGTGAAACCGTCCCAGAGCCTTTGCTGCGACAGGTGGCTTCTGGCGCGGCCTTTGAGCGGGTGGCGATTGGTGTAGAACAGTTTGTCGGACCACGTGGCGTAAAGCAGGCGGTTGATCGCGAAGCCGATGCAGAAAAAGACGAAGACAAACCAGAGGGCCGATGGGCCCAATAATCCGTACAGCAGGTTCGCGCGATCATAAACCGTGCCGAGGGCGGCAAAGAGGATCAACGCGATGGCGTTGGATTCCATCGAAAAGCGCGCAAAGGGCAAACACAGCGAAATGAGCGGCATGAAAACCCCAACCCCGATCATGAAAGCCAAACCCGCGATCAAAGGGAAGGGAAGGCCATAGGGGCGGGCGCTGTAGGAATGGAAGGTGAGAGCACCCGCGGCAAAAAGCAGGATCAGGCAGAGCGCATAACGGCGGCGGTCACGATAAAGCCGCGACTTGAGGGTCCGGATCATGGGCGTTTGACCATCTGCGCCCCTTGCAAGGACCAATCGCGGCGGCCGGTGAGGCGGGCACGGAGGCTGGCCAATGTGTCGCGAAAGGTATGGCCAAGGTAAAAGAACAGGCGTTGCCCCAAAGGAACGTTTTCAAAGGCTTGGCTGTAGGTGACGCGGCATCGGCCCTCGTCCAGCTTGGTCAGACGGATGTCGAACACCGCAGTTGGTGTTGGCGAGCCTGACATGGCTTCGGTGCGAAAGCGGGCGTGGGTTGGATAGGTCTTTTCCTCGTAGGTCACGGTGGCAAGATCATCCTTGGCAGCCCCGCGGCGTGGCAAACTCAGGGCGAAATCGGCGGTTGAGCCTTCGGGGGCGGGCAGGATGGTGGCGCCGGGCCAGTAATACTCGGAGATCTGGCCGGGTGTCGGGCAGAGGCGTGGCCAAAGCTCTTCGGGGGTGCCGGGCAGGGTGAGAAAGCCGGTTTTCGGCGCCACGTCGCGGCGGGCAAAACCGCTTAGCCAAGGGCCGTAAAGCAGACGTTCGATCACAAGGAACAGGGCCAGCAAGACAAGGCAATCGGCCCAGAAGGGCGCGTCGACGCTGCGCAAGAACGGTTGCAGCAAGGCCATGACGAGGAAGGTCAAAAGCCAGAGTTCAACCACGGGCAGGAGGCCGGGCAAAAGCAGTGTTATAACAATCAATGGCAGGCCGATCACGAGGATGAGCAAGATAAGCCATGTGAGCGGGCCAAGGACAGGGTGATAAAGCCCCTCGGGAATGTCGATCGGTGTTGTAAGCCAGGCCAAGGCGATCATGACCGTGAAAATCACGCTGGCAAGGAGGAAACGTCGGTATTGGCGGGCAATGCGTGCAAACATGATAAGCGTATTGTTGATTGATGAGACACGCGCAGATTGTCCGACGATTGTGGCAAGCCTTGGGTCGCAACGGGACAGTTTGCGGGCCGTTTCAAGAAATTCGCCTGCCTGCGCGGCGCTTTGCGGGAATTGACGCGAATGCGGAGCAATGAGGTCTTGTGGCGCTGCGCCTGCGCGGGCAAACTGTGCTGCAATTGGTTGAAACGGGTGGGCCTGCGCCCCAAGTTAACACCTAGGAAACGCGGAGGTGGGCGCGGCTGCCTGTGACAGGGGCCCGGATCACCTGCCAAGAACGAAGGAAACGAGCATGCAAGAGCCTCTCAACGCATCTTACCCCGTGCTGCCGCTGCGCGATATCGTGGTGTTCCCACATATGATCGTGCCGCTGTTCGTGGGCCGTGAAAAGTCGGTCCGGGCACTGGAAGAAGTGATGCAGGACGACAAGCATATCCTGCTGAGCAGTCAGATCGACGCCAGCGAGGATGACCCTGCGAGCGATGGAATTTATAACAGTGGTGTGCTGGCCAATGTGCTGCAACTGCTGAAACTGCCCGATGGCACCGTCAAGGTGCTGGTCGAGGGTGTGTCGCGGGTTCGGATCACCGAGTATCTGGAAAACGACAACTATTTCGAGGCGCGGGCGGAATATCTGACCGAGATGCCGGGCGATCAGGCGACGATTGATGCGCTGTTGCGCACCGTCAGCGACGAGTTCGAGCGCTATGCCAAGGTGAAAAAGAACATCCCCGAGGAAGCGTTGGCTGCGGTCAGTGAATCCGAGGAACCCGCGAAGCTGGCCGATCTGGTGGCCGGGCATCTGGGCATCGAGGTGGAGCAAAAGCAAGACCTGCTTGAAACGCTGAGCGTGAGCGAGCGTTTGGAGAAGGTCTATGGCCTGATGCAGGGCGAGATGAGCGTTTTGCAGGTCGAGAAGAAGATCAAGACGCGCGTCAAAAGCCAGATGGAGCGCACCCAGCGTGAGTACTATTTGAATGAGCAGATGAAGGCCATTCAGAAGGAGCTTGGCGATGGTGAGGACGGCGAAGGCGAAATTGCCGAGCTGGAAAACCGCATTGCCGAAACCAAGCTGTCCAAGGAAGCGCGTGAGAAGGCCGAGGCGGAACTCAAGAAGCTCAAGAACATGAGCCCGATGAGCGCCGAGGCCACGGTTGTGCGCAACTATCTGGATTGGATGCTGTCGATTCCGTGGGGCAAGAAATCCCGCGTGAAGAAGGACTTGAGCCGCGCCGAGAAAATCCTTGATACCGACCACTATGGCCTTGAGAAGGTCAAGGAACGGATTGTCGAGTATCTGGCGGTGCAACAACGCTCGAAAAAGCTCAAGGGGCCGATCATGTGCCTTGTGGGCCCTCCGGGTGTGGGCAAAACCTCGCTCGGGGAGAGTGTTGCGCGGTCGACAGGGCGCGAGTTCATCCGCATCAGCCTTGGCGGCGTGCGCGACGAGAGCGAAATCCGTGGTCACCGCCGGACTTACATCGGGTCGATGCCCGGTAAGATCATTCAGGCGCTGAAAAAGGCCAAGACGACCAACCCGCTGATCCTGCTCGATGAGATCGACAAGATGGGGCAGGATTTCCGGGGTGACCCGGCGAGCGCCATGCTGGAGGTGCTGGACCCCGAGCAAAACGCGACCTTCGTGGACCACTATTTGGAGGTGGAATACGACCTGAGCGATGTGATGTTCCTGACCACGGCGAACAGTTACAACATGCCGGGGCCGCTTCTGGACCGGATGGAGATCATTCCGCTGGCGGGCTACACCGAGGATGAAAAGCGCGAGATCGCCAAGCAGCACCTGCTGCCCAAGCAGATCAAGAACCATGGCCTGAAGAAGGGTGAGTTCGATCTGACTGACGCGGCGCTGACCGACATTATCCGGCATTACACCCGTGAAGCCGGTGTGCGGAACCTCGAGCGTGAATTGGCCAAGGTTGCGCGGAAAGCGGTGACCAAGATCATCAAGAAAGAGGCCGAAACCATCAAGGTGACGCCGGACAACCTTGGTGATTTCCTGGGCGTCAAGAAGTTCAAATATGGCCTTGCCGAAGAGAAGGATCAGGTGGGGGTTGTCACAGGCCTTGCCTATACTTCGGTCGGAGGCGAGTTGTTGAACATCGAGGCGGTGCGCCTGCCCGGTAAGGGCCGGATGAAAACCACCGGCACGCTTGGCGATGTGATGAAGGAAAGCATCGACGCGGCCTCAAGCTATGTGCGGTCGATCAGCCCCGAGATTGGGGTGAAGCCGCCGAAGTTCGAGAAGTGGGATATCCACGTGCACGTCCCCGAAGGCGCCACGCCGAAGGACGGGCCAAGTGCCGGTTTGGCCATGGTCACCTCGATCGTGTCGGTCCTGACGGGTATTCCGGTGCGCAAGGACATTGCCATGACCGGTGAGGTCACCTTGCGGGGCAATGCGCTTGCCATTGGCGGCTTGAAAGAGAAGCTGTTGGCGGCCTTGCGTGGCGGGATCAAGACCGTTCTCATTCCGCGCGAGAACGAGAAGGACCTGACCGAGATCCCTGACAACGTGAAAGAGGGCTTGGATATTATCCCCGTGGATCACGTGCGCGATGTTCTGAAACTGGCCTTGGTGCGTGCGCCCGAGCCGGTGGAGTGGGACGAGGAGGCGGAGGAAGCCGCCGCTGCTGAAGCCGCTTTGAAAAGCGGGGAAGGTGCGGGCGCAACGGCGCATTAAGGCCTGTCGGTAAAACGCATCAAGCCCCGTCGGAGTATCCGGCGGGGTTTTTCCCTTGGCTCTGGTCCTTCTGTCGCTTGAGGCGGTTGCCTTGGCGATCAGGACCCCATGCCGATGAGCATCAGCGATACGGTCAACATGGCAAGAAGGGCCTGCATGTCAGCCGACGAAGAGCTTTGCGTGGTGTCTTCGACGACCACTTCAGGCTCGACTACGGGGTCTGAAAGGCTTCCCGCGGTCGCGGGAGCGGCAAGGCTGAGGCTTGCGGCGCAAACGAAGGCTGCAATAGTTTTTTTCACGTTAGAATTCCCCCAATTAGAGTGTGTGAAATTTAGCGCCGTAGTGCACGAAGCGTCAACCGATCCTTGGCATTGTCGACCTTATTGCAGTACGCTGTTGCGTATTGAGCAACAATTGAGGCCGATATGAGCACGCGCAGCAAAACAACTGCAACAACACGGACAAAGAGCCCGACAAGCCGTCGCAAGTCGACCAAAGCGCCCGTGTCCCGCACACGCAAGACGGCCTCTGCTGCCGCGAAGAGCGGTGCAAGCAAACCTGCGTCGCCGGCGGCCAAGGCGACCGTTGTCACCGATACGACACCGACCACGACCGCGCCGATGATGAAGAAGAGGGAACTTCTCGAGCTCGTTGTTGAACGGTCGGGCGTGCGCAAGAAGTTTGCCAAGCCCGTTGTCGAAGCGATGATCACGGTTTTGGGAGAGGCGATTGCCGAGGGCCGTGATTTGAACCTTCCTCCCATGGGCAAGATCAAGCAACAGCGCACGAAGGACGCATCGAACGTGCGGGTGACGGTGGCCAAGATTCGCCAAAACAAACCCGATAGCGACGCGGCAAGCGATAGCGGTGAAGAAAAACCGAAGCCGGGTGTTGCAGAGGCCGCTGAGTAACGCTAATGAACCGCGCAACGGGTGATTAGCTCAGTGGTAGAGCGCTTCGTTCACATCGAAGATGTCAGGAGTTCGAATCTCTTATCACCCACCATGGATTAAGAAAGGCGCGTCCCGATCCCGGTGACGCGCCTTTTTGTTTTTATGCCGTTTAGAATAAGCAGCGGCTTACCCTGGAGTTATGGCTTCCATAACCGGAGGGGCCGAACCGCCACCGCCGCCGCCAGCCGTTGCCAAGGCTGTGACGAAAACGATGCCCAGTAATATCCAGAGTGTTGCCTCGGGGCTGATACTGCCTTCTGGTACGCTTCCTTGAGTCGACACGGTGGCTTGCTGTATCTGTTCGGCGCTCATCTTGGCCGTTTCCTGCGCCTTAACGGCGCCTGTGAAGGCAATGAGGATGGCAATTGCCGCCGCGGTAAAGAGATTCTTCATGATGTCCCCCAATTTGGTTGGCCCTCATGAGAAATACTGAAAAAACAGTACTTTATAACCCTTATCTCAACAAGGTAGTTAAACCGTAACACATAGAACCTCGTGTCCAAAATACTCTCTAAATGGTCGCGAGCGGGAAGCGTGTTTCAACCCGGGCGGGAGTTTGGAGGCATGGCTTTGGCTTTGAACAAGACCCCTTGCGCAATGCCAAAAGCCGGGCTAAATACGCGCGCATCGGGTCGTTAGCTCAGTTGGTAGAGCGCTTCGTTTACACCGAAGATGTCGGGAGTTCGAGCCTCTCACGACCCACCATTTTCCCAATGCGCGCGTCGGGCTCAGAAGAACGGCGACATCTGATCCAAGCGTTGCAACCAGCCGTCGCCCGAGACGGCAAGCGCGAAGATGGCCGGAAGCACGACGAGAAACCCCGTGACGAAGAGCATTGCGGTGCCGAAGCCCTTGAACATATTGAATTTCCTCCTTCATGTGATTTGATGCAAAGCGTGAATTAGGAGGCCTTTGTCGGCTGGCAACTTTAAGGCGGCAGCTGCGCCGGAATGCCGCGCCGGGCGAGGCGAGTGAAAAATACGCCATATAGGTAAAAGAGGCGCTTGACGGGGGCAGACGGGCGGCGTAAACCGCCCTTCACGCAGCGGGCGGTTGTAGCTCAGTTGGTTAGAGTGCCGGCCTGTCACGCCGGAGGTCGCGGGTTCGAGCCCCGTCAACCGCGCCA
>NZ_CAJXNN010000049.1 GCF_913057115.1 uncultured Roseovarius sp. | reverse complement strand
GATCTGGAAACCGCCGCCTTGCGAGTCTTTTCGAATGCCGAAGGGGCCTATGGGTCGAACGTCAATCAACTGGTCGACAGTTCGGCCTTTGGTGACGAGGACGAATTGGCTGATGCCTACGAGGCACGCAAAAGCTTTGCCTATGGTGTCAACGGTAAGCCGACACAGCATACCGCCCTCCTGCAAGAGGCCCTGCGTGATGTCGATATCGCCTACCAAAACCTTGAATCGGTCGAATTGGGGGTCACCACGGTGGACCACTATTTCGATACACTAGGCGGGATTTCCCGGGCGGTGAAACGCGCCCGCGACGGGCAAGAGGCGGCTGTCTATATATCGGACACAACGCGCGGCGCGGGCAAGATGCGCACGCTTGCCGATCAGGTCGCGCTTGAGACACGAGCCCGCTCACTCAACCCGAAATTCCACGAAGCCTTACTAAAGCACGGGGCCGAGGGCGTGCGACAGATCGAAAGTCATCTGACCAATACGCTGGGCTGGTCGGCGACGACCGGCCAGGTTGACCCTTGGGTTTATCAGCGGCTGTCGGAAACCTTTGTTCTGGACGACACCATGCGCCAGCGGTTGAGCGACCTGAACCCTGTCGCCTCTTCGCGCATGGCCAACCGCCTGCTTGAAGCGCATGACCGCGCCTATTGGTCCCCAGACGACGAGACACTGGCCGCGCTGCGCGATGCCGCGGATGCGCTTGAAGACAGATTGGAAGGGGTGGCTGCGGAATGACCCGGACCAACAAATACGTTCACGCCCGGAGCGGGGGCCAGCCCCCGCACCCCCGGGATATTTTCAGCCAGAAGAAAGCAGGGGCAGATCGCCCCGTTTGGAGGACCATATGAGCCCGCGCGACGACATCCCGAGCCTGAAGGGACAGGACGGCGAAGGATCGGTGCAGGTGCATCAGGATCCGTCGATGAGAATTGAAGGGGCCAAGGTCTTTTCCGTGTATGGCAAAGGGGGGATCGGAAAATCGACCACCTCTTCGAACCTGTCGGCAGCCTTTGCGCAGATGGGCAAGCGGGTGCTGCAGATCGGATGTGATCCGAAGCACGACAGCACCTTCACCCTGACGGGTCAGTTGCAGCCCACCGTGATCGACATCCTCAAGGACGTGGATTTCCATCCCGAGGAATTGCGCCCCGAGGATTTCGTCACCGAAGGCTGGGGCGGCGTGCAATGCGTCGAGGCGGGTGGCCCGCCGGCCGGGACCGGCTGTGGTGGGTACGTCGTGGGCCAGACGGTGAAGCTGCTCAAGCAGCATCACATGTTGGAAGACACCGATGTGGTGATCTTTGACGTACTTGGCGACGTGGTTTGCGGCGGGTTTGCCGCACCACTGCAACATGCCGACCGCGCGCTGATCGTCACCGCCAATGATTTCGACAGCATCTATGCGATGAACCGGATCATTGCCGCCGTGCAGGCCAAATCGAACAACTACAAGGTCCGGCTGGCCGGTTGCGTCGCCAACCGTTCACGCGAGACCGACGAGGTGGACCGGTATTGCGCCAAGGTGGGGTTCAATCGCATAGCGCATATGCCCGATTTCGACGCGATCCGCCGGTCGCGCCTGAAGAAGAAGACCCTTTTCGAGATGCCCGATGAAGAGGACATCGTCATGGCGCGCAAGGAATATGTGCGCATGGCCGAAACCCTTTGGAACGGGACTGAACCTTTGGCGCCCGCGCCGATGGAAGACCGCGATATCTTTGAACTTCTGGGGTTTGATTGATGCCTTACGGACGGCCCACCGATATGCCTGTCCCGGGCCGGCTCCGGGACCTCGCCACCCCCGCCGAAGGTGTCTGTGGCTGGTCGCGGACACGCGACCGGGTGGAGACCTATTTCGACAAGACCGCCACCCGCACTTGGGAGCGCTTGACCAGCGACGCGCCGGTCTCGCGTATTCGCGAAACGGTGCGTCGCGGCCGCGATGAGATGCGCGCGCAGATGCTATCGCGCCTGCCCGACGATCTGCGCGGAGCGCGGATTTTGGATGCAGGCTGCGGCGCGGGGCAAATGAGTGCCGAATTGGCCGCTCGTGGTGCCGATGTGGTGGCGGTGGATATCTCACCGTCGTTGGTTGAGATCGCAGCCGCGCGCTTGCCTCAAGGGCTTTCGGGTCAGGTGCAATTCCTTTCGGGTGATATGCTGTCGCATGATCTGGGCCGGTTCGATCACGTCCTCGCCATGGACAGCCTGATTTACTATGACCGGCACGATATCGCCCGCGCGCTGGACACTTTGGCCCGTCGAACGCAGGGCAATATCGTCTTTACCGTTGCCCCTCGGACCCCGCTTTTGATGACGATGTGGCGCGCGGGGCAATTGTTTCCCCGCGCTGATCGGTCGCCCACGATGATCCCGCACGCGCCCGCCGCCTTGCAAAAAGCCTTGCAGCGGGTCGAGGCCCCCGGCCGCCTGAACCCGCTTAACCGCGTGACATCGGGCTTTTACATTTCACAGGCGATGGAGCTTTCGATATGAGCCGCCGCCATTCCCCCCTTATGGCCCTGACCACCCGGCTTTTGCCCTTTGCCGATGCCGCAAGCGAGGGCCTGCCGATGTCGCAGCTTTTGCGGCTATCGTTGTTCCAAGTGTCGGTGGGGATGGCGACAGTGATGCTTTTGGGTACGCTGAACCGGGTGATGATTGTGGAGCTTTCGGTGCCTGCGGTGATCGTCGCGGTGATGATCGCCTTGCCGGTTCTGATCGCGCCGTTCCGCGCGCTTTTGGGCTTTCGGTCAGATACACACCGTAGTGCCATCGGTTGGAAACGTATCCCGTACCTTTGGTTCGGCTCGCTTTGGCAGATGGGCGGGCTGGCGGTGATGCCCTTTGCCCTTCTGGTTCTGTCGGGTCAACAACAGGTTGGCCCCACTTGGGCCGGTGAGGTGCTGGCTGCACTCGCCTTCCTGATAACGGGCCTTGGCCTGCATATGACTCAGACCGCCGGTCTGGCGCTGGCCACCGACCGGGCGGACGATGAAACGCGCCCGCGCGTTGTGGCGCTACTTTACGTGATGTTCCTGTTGGGGATGGGAATCTCGGCGCTGGTCATTGGTTGGCTCTTGCGTGATTTTGCCCCCTTCACCTTGGTGCGCGTGGTTCAAGGGGCCGCCGTTGTCGGCATCGTTTTGAACCTGATCGCCCTGTGGAAGCAGGAAAAGGTCACACCCATGAGCCGTGAGGAACGCGCCGCACCGCGCCCGCGGTTCAAAGACGCGTGGGCCGACCTGATCGCAGGCGGCCAAGCGGGCCGCCTTCTGGCGGTGGTCTTATTCGGCACCATGGCGTTCAACATGCAAGACGTGTTGCTTGAACCTTACGGCGGCGAAATCCTTGGCTTGTCGGTTTCGGCGACAACGGTTTTGACGGCGGTCTGGGCGGTTGGCGCGCTGATTGGCTTTGCACTGGCCGGTCGGATGCTGTCGCAGGGGCGCTGCCCTTATCGCATCGCCGCGCTTGGATTGCTGGCTGGTGTGGTGGCGTTCTGCACGGTGATCTTCGCCGCGCCTATGGGCTCAAGCGTGATGTTCTTTACCGGAGCGGGCCTGATTGGCTTTGGCGGGGGGCTTTTTGCTGTCTCCACCCTAACCGCCGCAATGACCATGCCCGCCACGGGGGCCGCCGGTCATGGCCTTGCGCTTGGCGCATGGGGCGCGGCGCAAGCCACGGCTGCGGGCCTTTCGATCGCCTTGGGCGGTGGCCTGCGCGACTGGATCGGCGGGCTGGCCACATCGGGGCAGTTGGGCGAGGCGCTCAACACCCCCGCCACCGGATATTCTTTCGTTTATCACATCGAGATCGGGCTTTTGTTCGTCACCCTCGCCGCCCTCGGGCCGCTGGTGCGCTACGCCCCTTCTCGCCCCCGCAACACCGAGGGATCGGCCCGCGTCGGGCTGGCCGACTTCCCAACGTAAGACCCGCCTTTGAAAGGATACGGAGATGACAGAAACATTTTTTGGACAAGTCGACCTCGCAAGCGTCGCGCTGTGGCTCTTCTGGGGCTTCTTTGCACTGCTGATTTTCTACATTCAGCGTGAAAACATGCGCGAAGGCTATCCGCTTGAAGATGACGACGGCAACCCGTCGGCCAACCAAGGGCCCTTCCCAGTGCCCAGCGACAAGACCTTCAAGCTACCGCATGGCCGGGGCGAATTGACAGTCCCATCAGGGCAGAACCCCGACCGCAAAGATCTGGCTTTGGAAAAAACCGCCGCGGGTAATGGCTTCCCCTTCATCCCGACGGGCGATCCGATGGTGGATGGCGTCGGCCCGGCCTCTTGGGCGCCGCGCCGCGATGTGCCGGAGCTGGATGGCCACGGGCACCCTAAGATCGTGCCGATGGGGGCAACAGATCAATTTCACGTGGCCGCGGGACGCGATCCGCGTGGCCTGCCGGTCATGGCGGGCGATGGCGAGATCGTGGGCATGATCACCGACATGTGGATTGATGAGCCCGAACAACTTGTCCGCTACATCGAGGCGGAACTTGACGCGGATCACGGCGGCGGCAAGCGCCTGATCCCACTGACCATGGCGCGGATCAAATCGAACCACGTCAAGGTCCGGTCGATCTTCGGAAAGCATTTTGCCGCCGTGCCGCAAATCGCATCGCCCAACCAAGTCACCATGCTCGAGGAAGAAAAGATCTGCGGCTATTACGCCGGCGGAACGCTTTACGCCTCGAAAGAGCGGCTTGAGCCGCAACTGGGCTAACCCGGAGAAGGAGGCCACCATGAGCATCGACCACGACGATTTCGCCGTTGAACCCGTCAAAGGATTGCCCGAAACCCCGCCCGAGGGGGAGCACATCCTGTGGCAGGGCCAACCCAACTGGTGGGCTCTGACGCGCGCGTCCCTCAACCTGCTGTGGGTGGCGGGATATTTCGTGCTCCTTGCTGTGTGGCGCTTCGTGACATTGATCGATCAGGTCAGCCTGTCGTCGGCCTTCGCGGCCTCCTTTCCCTTCATCATCCTTGGCGGGATCGTCTGTGCGCTGCTGCTGGTGATTGGCATCGTGCAGGCGCGCAGCACCGTCTACACGATCACCAATCGCCGGGTGGCCATGCGCATCGGCGCGGCCCTGACCGTGACGCTGAACCTGCCGTTTTCGCAAATCGCCCGCGCCGACCTAAACACCCGCCGCGATGGCACCGGGACCATCACGCTGGACCTGCTGGGCGATACGCGCCTGAGCTATCTTGTGTGCTGGCCGCATGTCCGCCCTTGGCACATCCGCCGCACGCAACCGGCCCTGCGCTGCATTCCGCAGGCCCAAGAGATTGCCCAACTTCTGGCCGAAGCCGCCGAGGCGCATGTCAGCACCCCGCAAGTGGCCCCGACACCGCCGCAGGCGCAGGCGCAGGCCCCCGTCGCCGCCGAATGAAAGCAAGACCATGACCCAGACCGACACACAGCCCCCCGTACGCACCCCGCAGGACAAAGAGCTGATCCCGCGCATCATGGCGCGCGCGATGCTGGGGCTGGTGCTGGCGGTGCTGGCCTTGGTCACCTACGCGCGGCTGACCGACCGGCCGCTGATCTCTACCCCGCCCGAAGGCGCTGTCGTCCTTGAGCGCAGCCTGATGTTGGCCGGGGATATGTCAGGGGCCGTCACCGTGACCGCCCCGGATGGCACGCTGATTGCCGATCTTGGCCCCGAACAGGGGGGCTTCATCTCTGGCGTCTGGCGGGTCATCGAACGCGAACGCACCAAACACCGGGCCGCCATGGACGGTCCCGTCACAATCATGCGGCACGACACGGGCCGCATCTCGATCCATGACCCGACAACGGGCTGGAGCGCCGATTTAATGGGATTCGGCGCAGATAACGCCAAGGCCTTCGCGCGGCTGTTGGCACAATAGGGAAAGGAGGCCAAGAATGGGATGGCTTACCAAAGAAATCGAACACGCGCCCTGCACGGTGGAAATCAGTCACAAGTTTGAATCGCTGCACGCGCATGTGCGCTTCAACAATGGCGCCACCGTTTATCCGGGCGATGAGGTCAAGGTCCACGGACCCGAGATTATGGCGCCCTTCGGCGAAATCGTCAGCGAAGACCGCGACGCAACCATCGTCCGCGCCAGCGGGCTGGAACGGCTTTGGACGCGCTTGACCGGCGATTTCGAGGTGATGGAGCTTTGCGAGTTTTCATTCTCGGAAGAGGTGACGCTATGAACATGCAAGCTAAACACACCGCCGATGCCACCACCGCCGAGGAAAGCCTTGCCATCCAAGCGGAACAAGCAAAGTTTGACAGCAAGGCCGCAACCGATGTGGCCATGCAGAACACCCTGCTGACCCCGCGGTTCTATACCACCGATTTTGATGAACTTGACGCCATCGACGTCAGCCCGGTGCGCGAGGATTGGGACAAGCTGATTGCACAGATGGTCAGCGACCCGAACAAGGGCCATTTCAAAAAGAACGAAGCTTGGGGCCATGTCGATTGGGAGGGGATGGACCCCGCCCTCAAGAAAGAATTCATCGACTTTCTGATTTCGTCCTGCACCGCCGAGTTCTCGGGCTGTGTGCTTTATAAGGAAATGAAGCGGCGCGGCTCGAACGCGGATATCACGCAGCTTTTCCAACTCATGGCGCGCGATGAAGCGCGGCATGCGGGCTTTATCAACGATGCCCTGCGCGAGGCGGGCGTGGCCGTGAACCTTGGGTTCCTGACGCAGAAGAAGAAATACACCTATTTCCGCCCCAAGTTCATCTATTACGCCACCTACCTGTCGGAAAAGATCGGCTATGCCCGGTACATCACCATTTTCCGGCACCTTGAGGCCAACCCCGAGCATCGCTTTCACCCGATCTTCAAGTGGTTCGAAGAATGGTGCAACGATGAGTTCAGCCATGGTGAGGCCTTCGCCCTTCTGATGAAGACCGACCACAAACTGACATCGGGCCGCAACGTGCTGTGGATCAAGTTCTTCCTCACGGCCGTCTATGCCACGATGTACGTGCGCGATCATCAGCGCCCGGCCTTCCACAAGGCCCTTGGCGTCGATCCGGATTGGTACGCGCATGAGGTCTTTACCAAGACCTCGAAGCTGTCTGAGCAGATATTCCCGATCACACTGGATATCGAGCATCCCAAGTGGCAGCCAACGCTTGAAAAGCTACAGCGCGCCAATGTCGATCTGGATGCTGCGCGCAAACAGGGCGGCTTTATGGGTTTCGTCAAGAAACTGGGCGCTCAGGCGCGGGCCGCCTCGGCCTTTGCCACGCTCTACTTCATCCCGGCGCAGAAGCATCAAGTGCCGGAAAGCACCCGGCTGGAACCGGCGTACTGATGCCTGTGGCGCGCGCATATGGCCCGAGGGGGCCATCGGGGGGCCAGCCCCCCAGGTTGAAATTACAGACAATTTCAACCTCCCCCCCGGGATATTTGCAGCCAGAAGAAACTCAGGGGGGCTAGGATGGGCAACCCTTGGATCGCCGCGCTGTTCGCGCTTTTCGTCTGGTGGTTTTCCACCGGGGCGATCCTGATCGTGGTGCGCCGGGCCGAGCGTGCGGGCCACATGGCGCGCCGTTTGGCCACATGGGCGGCCTTGCCTGTTTTGGCCTTGGGTGTCTGGGTCTTCTGGACCACGCTGAACAGCGACAGCCTGCGCGCGGCTTATAGCGCGTTCTTGGCGGCACTTGCCATTTGGGGGTGGATCGAACTGGCCTTCCTGACCGGCACGATCACCGGCCCCAACCTGCGCCCCTGCCCCGATGATTTACCAGAATGGGAGCGGTTCTTGCGCGCATGGGGCACCCTTGCTTATCACGAAATGCTTTTGACCGGCGCGCTTGTGGCGCTTTGGGTGGCGGGCCACGGGGCCGAGAACACCTTTGGCCTTTGGACCTTCACAACGCTTTATTTCGCGCGCATCTCGGCCAAGCTGAACCTCTATTTTGGGGTGCCGAAGATCAACACCGAGTTCATCCCAGAGGCGCTGGCGCATCTGACCAGCCACTTCCGGATTTCGCGGTTGAATTGGGTGTTCCCAGTCTCGGTGACCGCCCTGACCCTTGCCATCGCCTGCTGGTTGGAACGGCTTTATGCCGCCACCACCCCGGGCGACACCGCAGGCTTTGCCCTGCTCACCGCCATCACCGCATTGGCCGCGCTTGAGCATTGGCTCATGGTTCTGCCCCTGCCGGATGCGAAACTCTGGCGCTGGATGCTTCCCGCGCCCAAACAAGAACCCAAAAAGATACGACCGGAGGGACCTCATGGATTTTGATGCAATGTTCTCGGCGCAACTGGATGCGCTGAAGGAAGAAGGCAACTACCGCATCTTTGCCGAACTGGAACGCAAATGCGGGGCCTTTCCCCGGGCCAAAAGCCATGATGACGACGCCCCCGACGAGGTGACGGTCTGGTGTTCAAACGATTATCTGGGCATGGGGCAGCACCCGGTGGTGCGTCAGGCCATGAAGGATGCGATTGATAGCTGCGGCACCGGCGCAGGCGGGACGCGCAATATCTCGGGCACCGCGCGCCATCACGTGGCTCTGGAAAAAGAGCTGGCCGATTTGCACCGCAAGGAAGACGCGCTTTTGTTCACCTCGGGTTATGTTTCGAACTGGGCCGCGCTGTCGACCCTTGGCAGCCGCCTGCCCGATGCGGTGATCCTGAGTGATGAGCTCAACCACGCCTCGATGATCGAGGGCATCCGCCATTCCCGAGCAAAAAAGGTGATCTGGCGGCATAATGACCCTGAAGACCTGGATCGCAAACTGGCGGCGCTGCCGGCCAATTCCCCCAAGATCGTGGCCTTTGAATCAGTCTATTCCATGGACGGCGACATCTGCCCGATGCAAGAGATTGTCGAGGTAGCGGAAAAGCACGGCGCAATGACCTACCTTGATGAGGTCCATGCCGTCGGCCTTTATGGTCCGCGCGGCGGCGGTGTCTCCGAGGAACTGGGCCTTGCCCACCGTATCACCCTGATCGAAGGCACGCTTGGCAAGGCCTATGGCTGCATGGGCGGCTATGTGACCGGCTCGGCGGCCCTGTGCGATTTTATCCGCTCTTTCGCCAGCGGTTTCATCTTCACCACAGCCCTGCCGCCCGCCGTGGCCGCCGCCGCGCAAGCCTCGATCTCACACCTCAAAACCTCGCAGGCCGAGCGCGAGCTGCAACGCGACCGCGTTGCGCGCCTGCGGGCCAAGCTGGATGCCCAGGGTATCCCGCATCTGCAAAATCCCAGTCATATCATCCCGGTGATGATCAAGGATCCGGTGAAATGCCGGATGCTCGCCGATATCCTGATGCGGGATTGGGGGATCTATGTGCAACCGATCAACTACCCCACCGTACCTAAAGGCACCGAGAGGCTGCGCTTCACGCCCGGACCGCTGCATTCCGAGGCCGACATCGACCATCTAGTCGAGGCGCTGACCGTTTTGTGGAAGCAATGCGCCATCGCCCATGCCGTGGCGTGACCACTGGCATTGACTTCAATCCTGTCGTGCTAGGTTTTGCTAGGTTTACCAAACCGGGAGGTTCCAATGAAATTCAAGTTTTTGACAATTCTCGCCGCAGCGACCGTAGCGACACCAGTGCTGGCAGACGATCATGCGTCGGGTGATCCCGAGGCCGGAGAAAAAGCATTTCGCCAGTGCAAGGCCTGCCACATGATCGTGGATGACGAGGGCAACAATATCGTCCGCGGCGGACGTGTCGGCCCCAACCTTTACGGAATTGTCGGCCGCACCGCCGGGTCGGTCGAGGATTTCCGCTACTCCGACCTCATGGCCGCCGCAGGTGAGCAAGAGCTTGCTTGGGACGAAGAAAGCTTTGTCGGCTACGTCCAAGACCCCACGGGTTGGTTGAAAGAATACACCGGCGAAGACGGGCGCGGGAAGATGTCCTATCAGGTCCGCAAAGAGGAAGACGCCGTGAACGTCTGGGCCTACCTGGCATCGGTCGGACCGGATGAGTCGATGTAAACCCGACCACGTCTAGACACAGCAAAGGCCGCGCAGTCGCTCTGCGCGGCCTTTGCCATTTTCGGCTGACTTTATTTGGCCAACGACAGCGGCACCACTTTGCCCAAACCCGACAACGCGCCGCGCGCGGTGGCCGCGATGTCCATGGCGGTCATGCCCGCGTCTTCGTACATCTCGGCCGGATTGGCCTGTTCGATAAACCGATCCGGCAAGGTAACATTGCGGATCGCCAACCCACGGTCAAAAGCCCCACGTCGCGCCAGTTCATGCATCACGACCGAGCCAAAGCCACCCTCGGCACCTTGTTCAACCGTCACAAGCACGCGGTGATTTCGGGCCAAACTCTCCACCAGATCACCGTCCAAAGGCTTGGCGAAGCGCGCGTCGGCCACGCTGACGCGGATCCCTTCGGTCTCCAATGCCTCGGCGGCGGCCATGCATTCGGGCAAATGCGCCCCAAAGGACAAGATCGCCACATCCTCCCCCTCGCGCAGCATCCGGCCCTTGCCGATTGGCAAAACCTCGCCCCGCTCTGGCAATTCCACACCGGTGCCCGCCCCGCGCGGATAGCGCACAGCAATCGGCCCGGTGTCATGCGCGGCGGCGGTGGCGACCATATGCACAAGCTCCGCCTCATCGGCGGCGGCCATCACGGTAAAGCCCGGCAGACTGGTCAGATAGCCGATGTCAAAGGCGCCGGCATGCGTGGCCCCATCGGCCCCAACAAGCCCCGCGCGATCAATCGCAAAACGCACAGGCAAGCCTTGAAGCGCCACATCATGCACCACTTGATCATAGCCACGTTGCAGGAAAGTGGAATAAATCGCGCAGAAAGGCTTGAGCCCGCTGGCCGCCATCCCGGCGGCGAAGGTTACGCCGTGCTGTTCGGCGATCCCTACATCGAACACGCGCGAGGGGAATCGCTCGGCCATCTTAGAGACCCCCGTGCCGTCCGGCATCGCGGCGGTCACAGCCACGATATCAGGATCACGCGCCGCCACATCGGTCAGGGCGCTGCCGAAAACGCTGGTGAAGCTGGGCGCGCCGCCTTTCGATTTGGCCTGTGTTCCTGTGTCCACGTCGAATTTGGACACGCCGTGATACTTATCGGCACTGCTTTCGGCGGGCCGGTATCCTTTGCCCTTCACGGTACAGCAATGGATCAGCACCGGCCCCGTGGCCCGCGCCCTCGCCGCCCGCAGCACCGGCAAAAGCTGATCCATGTCGTGGCCGTCGATGGGGCCGACATATTCAAATCCAAGTTCTTCAAAGATGGTGCCGCTGCCGGTGATCCCGGTCACCAATTGGCGCGCGCGTTTGGCACCTTCGCGCATCGGCGCAGGCATGGCCGCCTCAAACCCTTCGGCCATCGACCGCATCTTGGCCAGCGGCTCATTGGCGTACATCCGGCTGAGATAGGACGACATCGCACCCACCGGCGGGGCAATGCTCATTTCATTGTCATTCAGGATCACGAACAACCGCCGCCCTTCGTGGCCTGCATTGTTCAGCGCCTCATAGGCCATGCCCGCGCTGATTGCGCCATCGCCGATGACGGCGATTGCATCGCCGGTGGCTTGGCCCATATCGCGGCCCACCGCAAAGCCCAGTGCGGCACTGATCGAGGTCGAAGAATGCGCCGCCCCGAAGGGGTCATGCGCCGACTCCACCCGCCTGGTGAAGCCAGACAGGCCATCCTTCTGACGCAGGGTGCGAATACGGTCGCGCCGTCCGGTCAAAATCTTATGCGGATAACATTGATGCCCAACGTCCCAGATCAGCTTGTCCATCGGCGTGTTGAAGACCGCGTGGATCGCCACGCTGAGTTCCACCACCCCAAGGCTCGATCCCAGATGACCACCGGTTTCCGACACCGCCGAAATGACCTCGGCGCGCAACTCATCGGCAAGGCTGGCCAAGTCGCTGTCGGGCATCTGGCGCAGGTCCGACGGGCCGGCCACCCGATCAAGCAGTGGTGTTTTTGGTAGATCCTTGGTCATCGCTCCCCCCTTTACGGTGGCTCTGGCACCGCCCGGCAACGGGCGTGATGCAGACGGCGCGATGTAAAGCGGGGCGGCACGCCGTGGCGCCGCCCCGTGTTGTCTTAGTCGCCGTACTCCGGCGCACCTGTGGTGGCCAGTTCCGGCCAGTCCTTGATCACGTTGGTGCCCTGAAGCGGCTGTTGATAGCCCTTGTGACAGGTCTTGCAGGCGGCCTTGGGCGCGTCCTGATGGACCGGTCCCAACCGTTCGGGCGGGTATTCATCCTTGAGCGGCACAAGATAGTCGTTGTTCAGCTCAAGCACCATTTGGATACCAAGGCTTTCGGTGGCCCATTGCGGCGTCACTTGCGACCCGTCGTAAAACGCCCGGCTATTGTGACAGAACAGGCAGTTCACACCCAAAGAGTTGCTGACATAGTTCATCAGCGAATAGGTCCGCTCGGCCTGCTGAATACCGGGATAGCCATTTTCACCGGGCACACCGGCCACACGGCTTTCCAGATCGTGCACGCCGATAATCTCCCCATCCAGAAGGTATTTCTCCAAGGCGTCGGACGGAAGCGAGGTGGACTGAGACTGGGATGTGGCCCGGTTCTGGTTCGCCGACCAGCCGGACATCGCCTCATTCACATTGCCCATCTTGAACCAGATATCGCTTGGCACGTTTTGGCCGCGGTGGCAGGTCATGCAGGTCACGCCAACCTGTTTGTTGGCGTTGACATGGGCATCCCAGTTTTCGTTGATGTTCTGGGTCATCTGGATCATCCGGCGCGCGACGACCTTGGTATAAAGGTTGTCCTCGCCATAGGTCTCCAACCCACCATCGCCATGGCAATAGGCACATCCCTCATCGGGCGCGACCCAGCGGGTCATCGCCGCCATCAAGCGGTTGAAATTGCCATCGGTCAGATCGCCCAGCACCTGAACATTCTCATAGATATCCCCGGCCAGCTCCTCTCCCGGTTCGGGCGGGAATGGCGGATCCTCTAGAAGAAGCTCAATTGCGGGGTCCGGCGTGGCCAGATCGGCCTTGAACTCGGGCACTGACATGCCGGTGCCGCGCGGCCCCGTTTGCATGCTGTTGGTGGCGAAGGGTTGACCCCAAGCAACCAGCATGGTGGCCGTAAAGACCGCCGCGCCGATCACCCCGATAATGACCGCAGGGCCATATATGTTGGTGGGGTTCTCCCGGTTCCATTTGTCAAACCATTTAGGAAACATGGATCAATCCTCCTGCCCGATGAAGGCTTCGTAAGAGCCGTAAGCCTCATAGCCGTAAGAGCCGTCGTACATCGGTGCAAAGTTGTGCTCCTGCGCCCAGATGAACCAGTTGTCCACAACCGTTCCGGTCAGCAGGATACCAATCCCGCCGGTGATCGGCGTCAGCACGGCAAACCACCAGGCCCAGCGGTGAATCCCCTCCATCGTGGCGTTGAACCCCATGGTCCAGCGCCAGAACAAGGCGGCACGCTCGCTGGCCGTGCCCCGGTCAACGATCTGCTCCAACTCCCGGTCGCCGCCAAAGCGGGTCACCGCAAGGATCGTCGCCCCATGCATGGCAAACAGCAGAACCGAGCCATAAAGGAAGACAATCGAAAGGCAGTGGAACGGGTTATAGTACAGATTGCCATAGCGGATGCTAAAGGCCGTCGTCCAATCAAGGTGCGGGAAGATGCCGTAAGGCACGGCCTCGCTCCACGATCCCATCAGGACCGGGCGAAACAGCCCAAGCACCAAAAACAGCCAGATCGCCGAACCAAAGGCCCAAAAGACGTGCTTGCCCATCTTGTGGCTCGCCGCCAGTTGATAGCTGCGCGCCCACCACGCCATGACCGCCACCAGAAGGAAGAAGGACGAGATGATATACCAACCCCCTTCGTCGAGCGGCGGGATCGACAACCCATGCTCCGGGCCCGGCGGCTCAAGCGCCAGCCAAAACCCCTGCCGCAAAAACTCGGGGATAGACCATCCCACCTGCGCCAGCATGTTGATCCCAACGATGAAGAACCACAAGAACCCGCTCAGAAGGCTAACAACCCCTAACATTCCAAGGTTGACCGGGCCGATCTGGGCATTGCCCAGCCACCCGACCAGCGTTGAGAAAAACGGCTTGCCCGCGCGCTCTTCGCTGAGGCGTCCACCGGTGTCGTCCATGCCCCACTCGGGCGTGCCCTGCACCTGAACTTGCGTGAATATGTTTTGATACTCAGCCATGATTACATCCCCACCTGAGAGGGCCAAATCGGCGCTTCAAGCCACCAATTCCACCACTCGGGCCAGCCTTTGGTCCAAACTGGCCCGCTGATGATGATGCAGACCGCCGACCAGAACCCGGCATTAAGCGCCAGCAACAGGCCAACGCGGTGAATCCCCAGCGTGCCCACCGAATACCCGATGAAATCTCGGAAAAAGGTGTCCTCGTGGTCGGGCGTTTTCATCTCTTCGCCCTTCTCGGGATTGGCCGCCGACAAGATCAGGCCGCCATGCAACGCAAGCGCCAGCGTGGTGGTGAAGAAGAAGGTCACCGCCAGCATATGCGCCGGGTTGTAATGGAAATGCAGATAGGCATAGCCGGTGTTACTCACCCAATCGAGGTGGCTGAATATCCCGTAAGGGAAGCCATGCCCCCATGCGCCCATCAAAAGCGGTCGGAAAACAACCAGCGTGGCATAGGCGAAAATCGCAAAGCTGAAGGCAATCGGGACATGAAACCCCATGCCCAGCTTGCGGCAAATCTCCACCTCGCGCAGCGCCCAACTGATGAAAGCGCCCAGCGCACAGATCGTAATGATCTGCCACAAACCGCCTTCCATCAGCGGCGCCAGCCCCAAACCGTATTTCAGGTCAGGCGGCGCAATATTGATAAGCCATGGATTGAAGGTGCCCTGCTGCGAGGCTCCCCAAAAAATCAGGATGGTCCCAAGCAACGCAAAAAAGGCCGTCGTGACCCCAAAGAAGCCAACGTAAAATGGTCCGACCCAGAAGTCGAACAGATCGCCGCCAATCAGCGTCCCTCCGCGGACCCGGTATTTTCGTTCGAAACTGAGCAAGGCCATTTTCGTAGTCTCCGCGTTTTTGGCCTGTCAAAGCGCGCAACGCACCTCGGCGGACCGTTCAAAATTCGTCTTGGTAGCCGCGGGCGAGCGAACCCGCCCGCAGCGATCGGTGGTGCTCAGCTATCAGCGCCCGTACTTCTCGGCCGCGATCTCAAACCAGTTGAAACCGTCGGTGCTCAGAAGCACGAGGTGAATCATTGCTGCGAGCAGGAACAGAAACGCGCCCTGCGCCACGAAAACGCGGCGGGGGTCGAAGATGAGCCAGATCTTGTAAAACTTAGCCATTTTTCAAACCCCTTCCTCAGAACCAAGGGAACCAGATGAAGGTCGCGATATGTGCGACCACCGCGATCAGTGTGAACAGCCAAAGGCCGCTCATATACACCGAATGCAGTTCCTGGGCCTGCTCGTCAGTGAGACCTGTGAAGGACAGGTCGGATTTATCAGCCATGAACTTTCCTCCGGAACGTTATGCTGACGCCGCGAACCCCGCGGCCGGGTGCCTTCGGGGCCTTCACGGTCCCTCAGGTTTCTGTCCGTCCTCGAAAGAACAGGCAGGTCGTGTCTCGGATCACTGCCCCCCGAGGGGGATCAGACCGAGAAAATGAACGGCGTCATCCGGTCCGCTTCCGACCACGCGCGCGCCAAGGGCCCGCGCAGGTTCAGGCTGCGATACTGCGCCACGTCACGTGCCCAGCGCAGAGTTGCGAAAGGCAGCGCCACGAAGAAAATCAACGTGAAATAGACCTGGTACTCGATACTCCGGCGGCGGCCATTGCGGCTGCGCTCGGGCGGGTTCGATGTCATATCGGTCATCGGTTCAGTCCTCCTTTTGAACTGTTGCGCCCGTTTCGGGCGAAAGCGATTGCACGGTTTCCAGCACCACCCGATCCTGCCCTTGACGCAGGGCCGACTCCTCGGCGGCATCGCGCAGGGATTTGGCGGCGGAAATGCGGGTCAAAACGGGATGGCTGGCCACGATCCGGTCCAGCTCGCGGCTGGCGTCTGCATCCCATGGGAAATCGCGGCGCAGGGGGGTCGGCGTCGCCGCGCCGGAATCCATCTCGCTGCCCAGTGGCAGGATGTGAAACAGCGCATCGAAAAGCCCGTTGCACACTTCCTGCAAAAGATAGGTCGCCCCGGCGTACCCCATCATCGGCGTGCCCGTGGCACGGCGGATGGCGGCTCCGGGGAACGAGGCCGGGATAAATGCAGGCTTTGGGCCATGCCCTGCCGCAGTTTCTGCCAGATACATTTTCTCGTTGATCGACCCCATCAGGATCAAGGGACGTTTCTGCGCGATCATGGCGCGCACTTCTTCGTTGTTGGTTTTCGACCCGGCACAGCGCGCCACCGCAAAGGCACAGGGCAGGCCAAGGTCGCCTTCAAGGAAGTGCCGGATCCCGCGGGCATAGGTCTCGCTGGCCACAATCCCGAAGTTCGCGGTGGCAAAGAAATCCTGCGTGACCGAGCGCCACAAGTCCCAAACCGGCTTGAGCGTTGAGTGCTTTTCGCGGGTGATGAATGGTTCCGGATCAAGCCCCAACAATTCACCCAGCTTACGTAGGAACAGGGTGGTCGACTCAACCCCGATGGGCGCTTGCAGATAGGGCTTGTCCAGCACCTCGGCCAAACCCCGGCCAAACTCGCGATACATGCAGATATTGACATCGGCATTCACCAAATCGCGCATCTCAGCCAGATGCGCGCCCATGGGCATCACCATATTGACCTCGGCCCCGATGCATTCGACCAAACGTCGGATTTCGGCCACATCGCTGGGCATATTGAAGGTGCCATACATCGGCCCAAGGATATTGACGCGCGGGACAGCCCCCTCCTCGCGCTTATTTTCCTTGGGCATGCGGCCCTTGGTCATGCCAAATTCGGTAAACAGCCACGTCATCGCGCGGTCGGCGGCCTGCCATTGATCCTCGTCGATGGTGCGCGGCAAGAAGCGTTGCAGGTTTGTGCCCTGCGGCGTGACGCCACCGCCGATCATCTCGGCGATTGAGCCGGTGACCACCACCGCCGGAAGCGCGGGATCCAGTGTGCCCCAGGCGCGCTTCATCGCGCCTTCAGTCCCTTCGCGGCCGAGTTCCTCTTCGCCAAGGCCGGTGACGACGATGGGCAATTCATGCGGCGGCAAGGCATCGGTGTAGTGCAACACGCTGGTCACTGGCAGGTTCTCGCAGCCCACCGGGCCGTCGATCACGACTTGCAAGCCCTTGACGGCACAGAAGGCATAAACAGCCCCCCAATAGCCCCCGGCGCGGTCGTGGTCTTGGATCAACATTGATCACCGCCTTTCGCACCGACGCGATACCGACAGAATACCGACGTTTCACCGACGTGGATTTTTGCCCCTTTCCACGCCATCAGATCATCTCCCGCGCCTTGGCGGCGCGTTGTTGCTTTTCCAGCTTCTTGAGGTTCAGCGCGCGGTAATCCTCACGGATATTAGGCTCCCCTTCCCAGACGCCCGCCGTGTCACCGGCGCCCACACCTTCAAAGAACTCCCGCATGTGATCCATGCGCGCTTTGCCTGCGATGGCGGCGTTGACAACCTCGGCCAAGCTACCGGCACCAGCCGGGCCCATAAGGGGGCGTGCCGAAATCAGGTTGGTGAAGTAAAGCGCTGGAATCGCTTGCTCTTTTGCCTTTTGCACCACGGGCGTCGTACCAATGGCGAGATCGGGCTTCAGGCCCTCCATCGCGGCGCAATCATCTTCCAGCGAGGCGCGGAATTTCACCGTCACCCCCTTGGCGCGCAGCCATTCCGCATCCGCCTCGGACCACTGCGATTTGGCACAGGCCGTGCCGACATAAGGTACATTCGCACCGCTTTCGATCAGCAGACGCGCGACCAAAAGCTCGCTGCCTTCATATCCGCTTAAGGTGATCGTGCCATTGATCGGCGCCGCCTCCAGCGCACCCTTGATCGCCGGCAAAAATGCATTCTGCGCCTCGGCAATCTTATCTTGCGGCAAACCAAAGGCTTGGCCGATGTTGCTCAACCATGCAGCGGTGCCATCATACCCCACGGGCGCACTGCCAACCACGGGACGGCCCGAAGCCTCAAACTCACGTACTGCCGCGGTATAGAAGGGATGGATCGCCGCCACGGCACCGCAATCAAGCGCGGCGTAAAGCTCACGCCACTCGCGGCACGGCACCACCGGCCCGGCGGCAAGGCCCATCGGGGCCAACATCTGACCGATCATCATAGGGTCTGCGGGGAACATCTCGCCCAACAACGTAACTGTGGGCCGATCTGAAACACCGCCCTCCGGCGCGGCCACCGGCCCCGCCTCTACCTCTTGGCGCGCATAGTTCAGCATCGCACCCGCAAGCACATCCTTGGCCTCGGCATGGGTCGGGATACCGAACCCCGGCACATCAATGGCAACAATCCGCACACCGTTGATTTCCTTGGGCAAAAGTCTGAGTGGCACACCGCTGGCCGTGGGCACGCAAAGGTTGGTGACAACCACCGCATCCACGCGGTCGGGGTCCGCCAGTTCATGCACGCTGTCGCGGATATCCTCGAACAGCTTGCCGGTCACCAACGACTCGGAATTGAACGGCACATACCCAACCGAGCGCCGCGCCCCGTAAAAATGGCTGACAAAGCTCAACCCATAAACACAGCAGGCCGAGCCGCTTAGAACCGTGGCCACCCGCTTCATTCGCAGGCCCACGCGCAACGACCCAAAGGCCGGACACATGGATTGCGGCTTGTCGTGTGGCCCTTGCGGATAATCCTTGGCGTATTGATCAAGGATTTCGGATTGCCCAGCCATGCGCGCGGCCTTCTCCATCTCCGCACCCGAATGACACCCCAACCCGGATTCGCCCGCGTCTACAGGCGCGAAATCATCGGCTTTGCCTTTGATCACGTCGGCCTTATGGGCCTCGTCATATGTGATCTCGTCACTCATAGGTCTCCTTTCACGCGTCGTCGTAGATGACTTCGAGCGAGGGTTTCGCGACGGCATTCTTGCCGCGCATGTCTTCGTCAGTGGCGGGTTCCAGCGTCACTCCAGCACCAGTGTCCGAGCCGTCAAACAGGTCCAAAAGGCCGTCCTGATCCAACGGCGCGGGCCGCACCGGTGGTGCCGCCGAGACTTGCTCCGCCAGCCCGGCAAACAGGCTGCCCCACTGGCTGTCGGAGGTTCCGACGATCTGATAATTTGCGGATTTCTTGCGCAGGTCGTCGTCCTGCGGGATGCTGGCCAAGACGGGAATATCCACCGCCTCGGCAAAGGCCTGTGCCTCGCCCGAGTGATCATCCTTGTTCACCACAAGCCCGGCCACACCAACATTGCCGCCCAGTTTGCGGAAATATTCCACCGCCGAACAAACATTGTTGGCCACGTAAAGGGATTGCAGGTCGTTACTGGCAACCAAGATCACCTTTTGCGCCATGTCGCGCGCAATCGGCAGGCCAAAGCCCCCACAGACAACATCGCCCAGAAAATCCAGCAGGACATAGTCAAAGTCCCAATCATGAAAGCCCAGCTTTTCCAAAAGCTCGAACCCGTGAATGATGCCGCGACCACCACAGCCACGGCCCACTTCCGGACCACCCAATTCCATCGCGAACACACCACCCCGCTTGAAGCACACGTCGCCAATCGCAACCTGTTCGCCCGCAAGGCTTTTCTTGGTCGAGGTCTCGATGATCGTGGGACACGCCTTGCCACCGAACAGAAGCGACGTGGTGTCCGATTTCGGATCACAGCCGATCAGCAACACGCGTTTGCCCTGCTCGGCCATCATGTGACTGAGATTGGCCAGCGTGAAACTTTTGCCGATGCCACCCTTGCCGTAGATCGCGATGATCTGGGTTTTCGAGGTTGGTTCTTCCGTGATCAGATCCGCCAGATCCTCTTGCGCCTCGTCCCGCAAGCGTTGGTCGAAATCCTTCAGGTTAGGTACGTCGTCCTTCACGCGGCTTCCTCCCAGTTGAGTATCATTTTCAGGCAAGCGGGGTCCTCAAAGGCCTTGCGATAGGCCTTTGGCGCTTGCTCGGCTTGCGCTTGATGGGTGATCA
>NZ_CAJXNN010000048.1 GCF_913057115.1 uncultured Roseovarius sp. | reverse complement strand
ATATCGCCGGCCAGGATGAAAAGATCGGCCCAGGAAACCTTGTTGCCGTATTTCTTCTTGATCGGCCAGAGCAGGCGGCGGGCCTTGTCGAGGCTGGTGTTATCGGGCCAGGAGTTGAGCGGCGCGAAGCGTTGGTTGCCGGTGCCACCGCCGCCACGGCCATCGGCCAGACGGTAGGAGCCTGCGGCGTGCCACGCCATCCGGATCATGAATCCACCATAGTGGCCCCAGTCAGCCGGCCACCAGTCTTGGCTGTCGGTCATCAGCGCGTGCATGTCTTTCTTGAGCGCGTCGACATCCAGCTTTTCCAACTCCTTGCGGTAGTTGAAATCGGGCCCCATCGGGTTGGTCTTGGTGTCGTGCTGATGCAGAATCTCGAGGTTGAGAGAGTTCGGCCACCACTCCATGTTCGAGGTCTCGTGGGAGGTTATGCCGCCATGCATGACAGGGCATTTCCCCGATGTGTTCACATCATTTCCGTCCATTTTCATCTCCGATGGTTGATATGTCTGTAGGCTCTGGTTCAAAGACCGCGTGCGAAGGCCGCCTAGATACAACTGACTTCCCCCACATGTCTTTAGAATCACTCTAACAAACTAGGCTCATTGGATTAAGTTGCATTTTCTGATTGCTTTGATAAGCAAAGATTATGGATAACTTCTCTTTGAAACAATTACGTTATTTTATTGCCCTTTCAAATCATGGGCATTTCGGCCGCGCCGCAGAGGCTTGTGCGATTTCGCAACCAGCCTTGTCCGTGCAAATCCGCGAGTTGGAGGCGGCAGTTGGGCAGGTTCTGTTCGAACGCGGTGCGCGACAGGTTCGCCTGACCCGGTTTGGAGAAGACTTCGCAATCCGGGTGCGGGATGTGTTGCGCTCGGTCGATGAGCTTTCGGAAATGGCGCGTGTGGCCGGGTCCGGCTTGTCGGGGTCATTGAGACTGGGCGTCATTCCAACGATCGCGCCCTACTTGCTGCCGCGCGTGATAGAAGCGCTGACGGCAGCATATCCCGATCTGGACCTGCATGTGCGCGAGACCATTACCCCGAGATTGTTGGAAGAACTGGGCGAAGGACGGTTGGATGCGGCTATTGTCGCCCTGCCCGTTTCCGAGCCATCGCTGATCGAAGTGTCGCTGTTTGACGAAAGCCTATTATTGGTGCGCCCGGAGGCTGAGCGTGATGCCCCGGTGCCGCGCCCCGAGACATTGCGGCAAATGCGGTTATTGCTTTTGGAGGAAGGTCACTGTTTTCGCGACCAGGCCCTATCCTTTTGCCATTTGGCGCAGTCGCGGGAGCGCGAAGGTCTGGATGGCAGTTCATTGTCGACCTTGGTGCAGATGGTCGGAGCCGGGCTTGGCGTGACTTTGATACCGGAAATGGCCGTGCCGGTTGAGACCCGTTCGGCCAATGTCAGCCTCGCGCGGTTCGACGACCCGCAACCGGGGCGGACGGTTGGCATGGTTTGGCGCAAGTCCAGCCCCCTGTCGGAAGATTTGTTGCGCTTGTCGGAGGTCGTGGGCGCCGCGGCCCAATAGCCTCAGGCGCGCTTGCTGTCGATCCGCGCCACGCCCAGCACATCCAGAACCCGCGCTTCGATATCGGCGGCATTAAGGCCAGCGGTAGCGTACATGTCTTCCGGCGTGGCTTGGTCGATAAAGACATCGGGCAACACCATGGAGCGGAATTTCAGCCCATGGTCGAACACGCCGTGTTCGGCCAGAAGATGGCTGACGTGGCTGCCAAAGCCACCGATTGCGCCTTCCTCGATCGTGATCAGGGCCTCGTGACCCGCAGCCAGATCAAGGATCAGTGCGGTATCGAGGGGCTTGGCAAAGCGGGCATCGGCCACGGTGGGGGTAATGCCGCGCGCGGTAAGGGCCTCGGAGGCTTTCATCACTTCGCCCAGACGTGTGCCGAAGGACAGTAGTGCGACGCGGCTACCTTCCTGAATCATGCGGCCCTTGCCGATTTCCAGAACCTCGCCGCGCTCGGGCATGTCAACGCCTTCACCTTCACCACGCGGGTAGCGAAAGGCGATTGGTCCTTCGGTATGCGCCACAGCGGTGGCGACCATATGCTTCAGTTCCGCCTCGTCCGCGGCGGCCATGACCGTAAAACCGGGAAGATTTGAGAGATAGGCGACATCGTAACTTCCGGCGTGGGTGGCCCCATCGGCGCCGACAAGCCCGGCGCGATCAATGGCGAAGCGGACCGGAAGGCGCTGGATCGCGACATCATGGACGACTTGATCGTAACCCCGTTGCAGGAAAGTCGAATAGAGCGCGCAAAAGGGCTTCATCCCACCGGCCGCTAGGCCAGCGGAGAATGTCACGGCGTGTTGTTCGGCAATCCCGACATCAAAGCAGCGACTGGGATAGCGGTTTTGAAAAAGGTCCAACCCGGTGCCATCGGGCATGGCAGCGGTGATCGCGCAGACCTTGTCATCAAGGGCCGCTTCTTGCATCAGCGCCTCGGCAAAGACCTTTGTATAGCTTGGCGCGTTCGAAGCAGCTTTCTTTTGCTCGCCGGTGGCCACATCGAACTTCGCCGTGGCATGGCCGCCATCGCTGCGGGTTTCGGCGGGGCCGTATCCCTTGCCCTTCTTGGTGCAGACGTGAATGAGGATAGGGCCGTTGGCGCGCTGGCGCACGGTGCGCAAGATCGGCAAGAGCTGGTCCATGTCATGGCCGTCGATAGGGCCGACATAGCTGAATCCCAGTTCTTCAAAGAGCGTACCACCTACCGTCATACCCTTGAGCATTTCCTTGGCGCGCTTGGCCCCTTCTTGGAAGGGAGGCGGCAGAAGCGAGACCGCGCCCTTGGCTGCGGCCTTGAATTCCTGGAATGGCTCACCGGCATAAAGCCGCGAAAGGTAGGACGAGAGCGCCCCGACGGGGGGGGCAATTGACATCTCGTTGTCGTTCAGAATGACGATCAGGCGTTTACCGAGGTGACCGGCGTTGTTCATCGCCTCAAAGGCCATGCCGGCCGACATGGCCCCGTCCCCGATCACTGCGATGGCATCGCCGTGCCCGGTGTCGCAAGCCCCGCCCAGATCGCGCGCCACGGCAAAACCAAGCGCGGCACTGATCGAGGTCGAACTATGGGCCGCGCCGAAGGGGTCATAGGGCGACTCAGAGCGCTTGGTGAAACCCGACAGCCCATCCTTTTGCCGCAAGCTGCGCATACGGTCGCGCCGGCCTGTCAGGATTTTATGCGGGTAGGATTGGTGGCTGACATCCCAGATGATCTTGTCACGCGGCGCGTCAAAGACCGCATGCAGCGCCACTGTGAGTTCCACCACCCCCAGCCCCGCGCCCAAGTGCCCGCCGGTTTGCGACACGGCGGCGATGGTATCGGCGCGCAGCTCATGCGCCAGCTTGGTCAGCTCGGAGTCAGAAAACGCCTTGAGATCGGCGGGCGATTGCACGCGATCCAAAAGCGGCGTTTCGGGGTTCGGGGTCAGCGGTGGCTGCGACATGGCTAACGCCTTTCTTACACACGGCGCGAGAT
Source organism: uncultured Roseovarius sp. (assembly GCF_913057115.1). Classification (GTDB taxonomy): domain Bacteria; phylum Pseudomonadota; class Alphaproteobacteria; order Rhodobacterales; family Rhodobacteraceae; genus Roseovarius. Next base: position 17,258 of record NZ_CAJXNN010000048.1, on the reverse strand, counting down.
AACGAAGCGGGCGGCCTCGCGCAAGCACTCACCCTGCTCTTCGTATATATCTAGCGCTGTGCAGGCATTGTGCACGAGTTCGGCAGCATATTTCTTGGCCCCATCAAGGCCCATGTGGCTGACGAAGGTCGCTTTGCCACGCGTTTCATCCTTGCCCACGGCCTTGCCCATTTCCTCGGCATCGCCTTCGACATCCAGCACGTCATCCCAGATTTGGAAGGCCAGCCCAAGGCATTCGCCATAGGTATCAAGCGCCTGCCACTTCGCGTCATTCGCATCGGCCAGAAGCGCGCCGGCCCGCGCCGACCATCGGATCAAGGCCCCGGTTTTGCCCTGTTGGACCTGTTTTATCTGCGTCAGGCTGTAAGGCGTTTCACGGCTTTCAGCGGCGATATCCATCATCTGGCCGCCGACCATGCCATTATGACCGGCCGCGATGGCGAGAGTGCGAACCAGTTTTACCTGCACACGCGGGTCAGCGTAACCCGGCTGGCAGAGCAAATCGAAAGCAAGAGTTTGCAGCGCGTCGCCCGCCAGTACAGCAGTGTGTTCATTCCATTTGCGGTGCACTGTGGGCTGCCCCCGGCGCAGGTCGTCGTCATCCATGCAGGGCAAATCGTCGTGGATCAGCGAATAGGCATGGATACACTCGATCGCAAGCGCGGGGCCTAGGGACATGCGCGTATCGACCCCGTTCATACGGGCGGATTCCAGCACCAAGAATGCCCGCAACCCCTTGCCACCCGCAAGCGCGTATCGCATGGCGCCGGTCAGCTCGGGATGGAAAGACTGCCCCAAGGCCTCATCCTTCGCCGCAGAAATCAACGCTTGGGCGCGCTTCAACGCGCCTTCGAAAGGCCGCCGTTCAAGATCATCGTAACGGTCAAACTTGCGCCCGGAAAGGAAGGTGTCCATGACGGCAGGTCAGCCCGCGTCAACTGGCGTGGTTCCGGACGGCGCACCTTCGCCATCAAGCGTGATGGCGGCGACCTTTTCCTCGGCCTCTTTCAACTTGGCCTCGCAGCGTTTCTTGAGTTCAGCACCGCGTTCATAAAGCGTGATCGATTCCTCAAGCGCCACATCGCCGCGTTCCAGCTTGCCAACGACCTGTTCCAGTTCTTGCATGGCCGCTTCAAAAGACATTTCGGAAACGGGAGTGTCAGACATCGCATTGATCCTGTGGCTGCTGATTTGACATCACTCTAGCGGGGCTGCCGGGCAGGTTCAATTCGGTTGACGGGGAATGCGGGCTGGGGAATTCTGAAGTCATGAGCAAAGCCCCCCAGACAGTCGCCGATGATATAGAGCGGATAATGCAAGTCACCGAACGGTTTAGCGCTGCACAAACAGCCGATCCAGTTCTGCAAACCGTCGAGATTCAAGAAATCCTTCGGCTGGTCAAGGGCAAGCGCGCAATCATCGCTTGCCGCATGGGCGGGCGACCGGCAGTTGTGCGGATGTTTCTTGAGGACGACCCGGCCTTGTCGCAACGCGAATGGAACGAGCTTGAACGGATCTGGCCGTTTATGTCGCAAGGCCCATACCGCGTGGTCGAACCATTTCACCATTGCCCGACGCACAACCTCATGGTCGTGGAACGGGCGGAAGGAACGCCGCTTTTGGAAAAGCTGTGGCAAAGCGACAAAGCAGACCGGGCCCGGTATCTGGAGCCAGCGGCACGATGGTTGCGTCTGTACACCGGAGCGACCGAAGAGTGGCGCGGCGCGCGGCATCGACGTTGGCTGGCGAAGGCGGAACGCGCCGCGGGCCGACAAGCCTTCGATGCACTCCGGTTGATCGAGTCGGAGATTATCGCGCTTTTACATCAGATGGCTGATCGTATGGACGGTGCCGAATGGCGTACTGCCATTTCGCACGGAGATTTCCATCCCAATAACCTGATGGCAAGTCATGGTGATTTGGTTGGCATTGATACTGGTGGATCGGCACGAATGCCGATTTACAAGGATATGGCCCGGTTTCTGGTACATATGGGGCGGCGCGGCATGCTGCCATCGGGCAAGGCACGCTTGGGCGTCGATGCCATCGGCCTTGCGAACATGGAAGAGATCTTCGGCCTCAGTGCTTTTGAACGGCGCTTTGCCCTGCCCTTCATGATGGGGTGCGAGGTGCTATTGCGCGTGGAAACACAGGGCCTTTCGTCATCTCGCATTCGTCGCGCCGAAGCGATGTACGCCGCCTTTCGCGACGATCTGGCAGACTCGTTGACTTCGTAGTCAGCGCCCCTTGAACAGACCGCCAAGAATGCCACGCACGATCCGGCGTCCAGTGGTGCCTTTGAGTTCCTTGACCACGGCGCGGGTCAACGCCTCGCCAATACCCGAAGCGAGGCCGCCCTCGTCCTTGCGTTTGCTGGTCGACCGGGTGACGCCTTTGCCGGAATAGCGGCGCGCGGCGTTGAACTCACGCATTGCTGCGGACTCCTGTTCGGCGGCACGTTCGGCCTCTTCGGCCTCACGGGCGGCTTCCTCGGCGCGACCGGCCAGGATTTCATGGGCCGAGTGGCGATCCAGCACTTCTTCGTACTTGCCTGCGACGGGCGAGGCCGCGATCACTTGTTTGCGCTCTGCTTCCGAAATTGGACCCAGCTTCGAGGATGGCGGCCGAATGAGGGTGCGTTCCACAATACCCGGCACGCCATCGTCTTCGAGCATGGATGTCACCGCCTCGCCAACCCCCACATCGCGAATCGCATCAGCCACCTCGAAACGCGGATTGGGGCGGTAGGTTTCCGCCGCGCGCCTGAGTGCTTTTTGATCCCGCGCGGTAAAGGCTCGTAGCGCGTGTTGCACGCGGTTGCCCAATTGGCCAAGGATATCGTCCGGCACGTCATCGGGATTCTGGGTGATGAAATAGACGCCCACCCCCTTTGAACGGATCAGGCGCGCCACCTGTTCGACCTTGTCGAGCAACACATCCGGCGCGTCGTCGAACAACAAATGCGCCTCGTCAAAGAAGAAAACCAGCTTGGGTTTGTCCGGGTCGCCCACTTCGGGAAGGGTTTCGAAGAGTTCGCTGAGCAACCACAGAAGGAAAGTGGCGTAAAGGCGCGGCGACTGCATCAGGCGGTCGGAACTCAGGATATTGATCCGCCCCTGCCCTTCGGGTGTGCATTGCATGAGGTCCGACAGCTCCAGCGCGGGTTCGCCAAAAAACTGAGTAGCCCCCTGATTTTCCAGAACCAGCAACTCGCGCTGTATCGTGCCGACAGAGCGGGACGAAACATTCCCATAGCGCAGGGAAAGCTCATCCTCGTTCTCGCCCACCCAGACCAGAAGCGCTTGCAGGTCCTTGAGATCGAGCAACGGCATACCCTGCTCATCGGCCACGCGGAAGGCAATATTAAGCACACCTTCTTGGGCGTCGCTCAGGTTCATGAGCCGCGATAACAAAAGAGGCCCCATCTCAGCGACGGTGCTACGAATGGGATGGCCTTGTTCGCCAAATAGATCCCAGAAGGTAACCGGGAAAGATTCGTAGCTGTAATTGTCGAAACCGATGGTTCCGGCGCGTTTCATGAAGGCCTCGTGCAATTTGAAGCCTTGGCTGCCAGACGCCGCCAACCCCGAAAGATCGCCCTTCACATCAGATAGAAATACCGGCACCCCTGCCTTGGAAAATCCTTCCGCTAGAATTTGCAGGGTGACGGTTTTACCGGTTCCTGTGGCCCCTGCAATCAGCCCGTGACGATTGGCATACTCCAATAACAGTCCTTGTTTGACCCCATATTCGGGGCCACCCCCGCCAACGAACACATGATTTTCCACATCAAAGCCCCTGTCCCGATTTTTCCACGATCTGAACATACTCGCTTAACTTTTCTCTGCCAGTGTCAATTTTGCCCGATGCCTTGTGTCCTCTTGGGGTCGGGTGACTTCCTCCCTGTCAGACTGGCCGCGCCTTCGGGTGCGGCCCTTTTTGTTCGCTCAAGAAAAAGAATCTGTCGGATTTGTGCAGGTTGGCTGTTGACGGGTCTCTGCAACTGTCTTAGCGTCACGGTCAATGACTAAGTCGGCCAGTCCGGCAGGGAGAATACAGGAAAAGAGACCGAGAGGTCTCTTTTTCTTTTTGTCCGGATGAAACAATATGTTGCGCGCTTTTGTTGCAGCGGAAATCCGCCTTGATCCGTGGCAAGCGCCGAAGTTTTACCCTGACATGCCCTTGGCGTCGTGATAAGTCGCGCCTGACCTTATTGAGACAATTGAAACGGGGACAAAATGCCCAGACTTCTTTCGACTTTGCCGCTCATCATGTTGCTGACGATCGGAGGCGCCGTCACGGCGCAGGAAGACAGCGCGGACCAGGCCGAAGGCGCCGAAACGGCGACCGAGGCCGAAGCGACCACCACCACCGAAGAAACGACAAGCGATGAGGCTGCCGGCGACCCCGGCGCAGCTGAGCCTGCTGAAAGCGAGGCGCTTGACATGGGCCAAGAGGCCCAACAGGACCCAACCTACATCAAGGAAGAATTCGGCGACTGGCAGATGAAGTGCTTCCGCAGCGAAGCCGAGGAAGACCCCTGCCAGATGTATCAATTGTTGCGCGAGGACGCGGGCAACCCCGTTGCCGAGTTCAGCCTTTTCCGACTTCCCGAAGGCTCGCAAGCCGTGGCTGGGGCGACCATCGTCGTTCCGCTGGGCACGCTGCTGTCCGAGGAATTGAAAATCTCGGTCGATGGCGGCAAGGCGCGGGTTTACCCATTCCGCTTTTGCTCGATGGCGGGTTGCTTTGCACAGGTTGGCCTGACCCAAGCTGAGATCGATGCATTCAAGGCGGGAGCGACGGCAAACTTGCAGATCATCCCGGCACAGGCACCAAATCAGACGGTCAATATCAAGGCCTCTCTTAACGGGTTCACCGCTGCCTATGACAAGGTTTCAGTGGCTCAAAACTGATCTCCCAATCTCCTGAACAGGAAAACGCCGCGGCCGATTGGGACCGCGGCGTTTTTTCGTTTTGAAAGCCTGTTTTGGCTCAGCTGTGGCGTCGCAGCGCCAAGACCGCGTTCAGCCCTCCAAAAGCAAATGCGTTCGAGAGGGCAACCTCGACGTTTGCCTCGCGCGCCTCGTTCGGCACCACGTCCAAGGCGCATTCTGGATCGGGTTCATCGTAGTTGATGGTTGGCGCAATCACACCATCACGCAGGGCCATGATGCACGACAATAATTCCACGGCGCCTGTCCCGCCGATAAGGTGACCATGCATTGACTTGGTCGAAGAAATCATCAGGGCATCGGCATGTGCGCCGAATACATCCGCCACGGCGGCACTTTCGGTTTTGTCATTTGCTGCCGTTCCCGTGCCGTGTGCGTTGATGTAACCGACTTCGGTTGGATCAATGCGGGCGTCCCGCAACGCACCACGAATGGCCCGCGCCGCGCCCTGTTTCGAAGGCATGACGATATCGGATGCATCCGACGACATAGCATAGCCTGCAACCTCGGCGAGGATTTCAGCACCGCGCGCGCGGGCATGTTCGTATTCTTCGAAGACGAAGACGCCTGCCCCCTCACCCTGCACCATGCCATTGCGGTTGGCGGAGAATGGGCGGCACCCATCCTTGGACATGACGCGCAAGCCTTCCCAGGCTTTGACGCCGCCAAAGCAGAGCATCGACTCCGAGCCGCCGGTAATCATGACCGGTGTCAGACCGCCATGTACCATCTGGAAGGCCTGCGCCATGGCGTGATTGGAACTTGCACAGGCTGTAGCGACGGTAAAGCTGGGCCCTTTGAGGTTGAACTCCATCGACACATGACTGGCCGCCGCATTGTTCATCAACTTCGGCACGACGAAGGGGTGAACGCGATTCTTGCCGTCTTCGTAGACGGTTCGATAGTTATCATCGAGGGTGGTCATACCGCCCCCGGAATTGCCCAAGACCACACCAGCTCGGGCCGCCAGTTCACCCGAGAATTCAAGCCCGGACTGGCCAATCGCCTCACGTGCAGCAATCAGAGTGAATTGCGTAAAACGGTCATAGAGGGCAAGCTGCTGGCGGTTGAAGCGCGTTTCAGGGTCATATCCTTTGACCTGACCACCAATCTTGATGGCCAAACGGTCCACGTCGCGGAATTCAAGATCACTTATTCCGCAGCGTCCTTCGCGCATCGCCCCAAGCGTGTCTTTGACATTCTGGCCGAGCGAATTGATCGTCCCTGCACCGGTGATGACGACACGCTTCACGACTGTTCTTTCACCAAGGTCTCGATACCGGAGATGATCGAGGCGACCGAAGAAATGTCGAAGTCGCTCTGTTCGGGTTCGTTCGCGTTGAATGGCACTGAAATGTCGAACTCTTCCTCGATGGCGAAAATGCTTTCGACAAGGCCGAGGCTATCGATTCCAAGATCCTCCAAGGTGCTGTCCATCTTCACATCCGTGGGTTCCAGAACCGCCTGCTCTGCAATGATTTGGATGACACGATCCTTGATATTCATGGGCGTAACCTTTTGGGATTGTCCGATTTGGATTTAGTCACTCTGACTTTGGTTTGAAACAGTTTTCTTAAGCTCTGCGACATCCTTGAACAGCCGTTTTAGCCTGCGCAAGCCCTTGTAGATTTCCATCTGGGAGTCCATCTGGATCGCGGGATACCCGAGCATGACGCGCCCCTTTGGAACATTTGACATGAGTTTCGTCGCGCCACCTGTGATGACGTTGTCACCCACGAAAATATTGTCCGCCACTCCGGTCTGCCCTGCCATGACGACGTTATCGCCGACCTTGACCGAACCGGCCAAACCGACCTGTCCACAAAGCAAGCAATCGGACCCGATGATGCAATTGTGCCCAATTTGCACGAGGTTGTCGATCTTGGTGCCGTTGCCAATGACGGTATCGCGGACGGTACCGCGATCGATGGCACAGTTCGAGCCGACCTCCACATCATCACCGATGGATACGGCTCCAAGCGAGTGAATGCGTGCATGTTTCTGGGCCTTGATTTCACCCTGGTCCCCGAGGGTTTGGCGCACCTTTTCAGGGCCGGAAACCTCGGGCGTGACATAGGAAAAACCATCGCTCCCGATCACTGTGCTGGGTTGAGCAATGAAGCGCTTGCCGATCCGAACTCGCGCTCCAATGCGCACCCCTTCGCGAAGGAAACCGCTTTCGCCGATCTCTGCATCCGCACCAACGAAGCATTGCGGCCCAATGGTGGTGCCAGCCCCGATAACCACGCCTTTGCAGATCACCGAAAGAGGTCCGACAGAAACGCCTTCGCCAAGAGTTGCCGTTTCGTGAATCACCGCAGTCGGATGAATACCCTCGTCCCACCCTTGGCCGGGATCCATCATGGCGCTGAGGCCCGACAAGGCAAATCGTGGCCTTGGAGAAATGATCGCCGCATCAAGCCCGAAGGCCTGCAAGTCTGCGCCCTCCCACAGCATGGCTGCACGCGCACGGCCCTTTGGCAGAGCCTCGGCATACTCCGGTTTCATGGCAAGGGCCAATTGTGTGGGTGATGCGTCTGCTGGTTCAGCGACGCTATCCACCACAATATCAACGGCACCAAGGGCCTTGGCTCCAAGTGCCGTCGCAATTTGTTCAATCGTATAGGCCATGAGCGCCCCCTTGTTCGGGGACGGGTTTAGCCCCGAACAGCGCGCAGCGAAACCCCTGCCTTGCTGAGCGCGTCCCAGATACGCGCGTCACGGCCATAAACGTCGTTGCGGTATTGCGTTGGCCCTTTGGCTTGGGTGAAGGCAGTCCGATAGATGATGTGAACCGGCACTTTTTTCTCCAAATGAACATATGTTTCGCGACCTGTATCCAGCTTTGCGTGGAAAAACGCCTTAGGATTGCTTTCCTGTTTCGACAGAATCTCATACGCGAACTCGAACGGCTGGTGCAGGCGGATACAGCCGTGGCTGAAATCACGCTGCGCGCGTTGGAACAGACTCTTCTTGGGCGTATCGTGCAGATAAATGTTATATTTGTTGGGGAACATGAACTTCACCAAACCAAGCGCATTCCGGCTCGAAGGCGGCTGTTTGATCGCGAAGGGGAAATTCGATGCATTGTAGGCGTTGAAGTTGATCGCACTCCGGCTGACCTGCTGGCCGCGGCTATTGTAAAGGCGTAGATGGCCAGCGGCATTTCGGTTTCGCTTCATCTTCGGAAGGTATTCCTTCACTGCGATCGACCGTGGAACATGCCACGTGGGGTTGATGACCATGTATTCCATCGCGTCCGAGAACTCTGGACTGCGGCGGTCGTATTGGTTTTTGCCGACGACCGCGCGTGTGCTGAAGGTGACACGGTCACTATCGACAATGCGCGCCGTGAAATCAGTCAGGTTGACCAAGATGTGGCGCTTGCCTCGTTCGGTGTTGAACCACCGCTCTCGCTCCATGGCCACGAGGACAGATTGCAGGCGCGACTGTACCGGCGTATTGATCGCCTTGATCGTCGAAGGGCCTGCAACACCATCGGTCTCAAGTCCATGCGCGGCCTGGAACTGTTGAACGGCAGATTGAAGCGTTTCGTCATAGGTTTGGCTGGCCGAGCGGCGTAGGAACCCCATCGCCATCAAGCGATTGCGCAGCGCGACCACCGCGGGACCAGATTGCCCGGGTTTCAGAGTTTCTGATGGCACCGACGGCCCCCAGCCGCCCGAGGCCATGAGGCGCTCAAGCCGGATTTTCTCCTTCATCAGACGGGCGTATTCATTGGTCTTGGGCGGCAGCGCGCGGAAGAACCCTCTCGGATTGCTTTTCGCGAAATTGGTCAGGTACGAAACTCTTTCCCTGTATGGAACCTGCCGTTTGATATCGCCATCAACACGCGAAGGGATCAAAGCACCCGTCTGCATGTCGCGGGCGAGTTGAAGAAAGGTACGGCTCATTTCGACTTCGACAAACCCGCGGTCACGCGCCGTCCGGGCCGATTTGAGTTTTTCCATCAAACCTTCGGCATCGTACCGTCGGGCTGGCAGCCCATGGTCATCCGCCGCTGCGATTGCATCAAAAAGCGCAGCACGTCTGCGGCGGTCCTTGCCGGCGTTGCCGGTCCAAATGCCTTCGTAATTGTTGGCTTGATAGAATGCAGCCATGTCACGGTCCCTGGCAGCGGCCTCGGCGACGGCCTGCTTGAACGCCGTGACCTGAGCGGCACCATCACGTGGCATGGCGACCAGTCCCAGCAGTATGGCCATGCTAAACAGCAGCCAGCGTCCAAATCCCTTGACCGAAACCTGTGTCATCGTCATTCCCTTCACCAATTCGCGCAAAAGCTTTGTCATTCTCTGTGGTTGGCAGAACGAGTCCTGTCCATTCAAATCTTCGACAGCGCTAAATCATCGGCCCAAATTGCGGCCTTGTCGCATCGGATTCCACGCAATTTGGGCACAGCTCGCAATTTTTGCGCAAAATCCCGCCGAAATTTCTTGCTAGAATCAATTCTAACAAAACTTCTCTTGGTCCGTGATTCTGATTGTGCCATACAGTTCGCGCATCTGGGGATGAGATGGCAGGTCCGCCCAAACGGCGGCAAACAGGTAAGCGACGGGACAGGCGCTATTCATATGACGAACCACAGCTCGTTGAGCATGACGCGGCGCGCCTTGCTGGGTGCATTTGCAGCAACCGCAGTAACGGCGGCCCCTACCTATTCCAATGCAGCAGGCTTCCTGCGTGGTGGTGGCGATATCCGCCGGATCAAGATGACGTCGCCAAGAACAGGCGAGAGCATCGACACGATCTATTGGATCGAAGGCAATTACATCAAAGACGCGGTGCGCGAGATCAACCTCTTCATGCGCGATTGGCGCACGAATGACGTTCACAACATCGACCTGCGCACCATCGACATCATGGCCGCCAGCCATAACTTGCTGGATGTCAACGAACCCTACACGCTGCTTTCCGGGTATCGCAGTCCGAAAACCAACGCCATGCTGCGCCGCCGGTCGAGCGGTGTCGCCAAGAACTCGCGGCACCTGCGTGGACAAGCGGCGGACTTGCGGCTCAACTCGCGGTCCGTGAGCCAGATGTATCGTGCCGCCATATCTTGCAAAGGCGGTGGCGTAGGCCGATATTCAGGGTCGAACTTCGTTCACATGGATTGCGGCCCGGTGCGCAGTTGGGGCAGATAAGATACATCAAGTAATCCGGATACAAAAAAAAACACCGGCCAAACGGCCGGTGTTTTTTTTACAGCGTTTAAGACCGTTTAGGCTCCGGTTTGTGCGAGACGTTCAAGCCGCGCTTCGCGCAAACGTTCAAAATCATCACCGGCGTGATAGGACGACCGCGTCAGCGGTGTGGCAGAGACCATCAAAAATCCTTTGCCATACGCAGCTTTCTCGTAAGCCTTGAATTCATCCGGGTGCACGAAGCGATCCACCACATGGTGTTTTGGCGTCGGCTGCAAGTATTGGCCGATCGTCAGGAAATCGATATCCGCGGCCCGCATATCATCCATCACCTGATGCACATGCTGACGCTCTTCGCCAAGCCCGACCATGATGCCCGACTTGGTAAACATGCTTGGATCAAGTTCTTTCACCCGTTGCAGCAACCGCAGACTATGAAAATACCGCGCGCCCGGGCGAACCGACGGATAGAGCGCGGGTACCGTTTCAAGGTTGTGGTTGAACACGTCGGGTTTGGCGGCCACGACGGTTTCCAGAACCTCGGGCGCACAATGCAGGAAATCGGGCGTCAGGATTTCAATCGTGGTTCCGGGACTGCGGTGTCGGACGGCGCGAATTGTTTGCGCGAAATGTTCGGCCCCGCCGTCGTCGACATCATCGCGGTCGACCGAGGTGATCACCACGTGGTTCAACCCGAGTTTCTGGACAGCATCCGCCACCCTGCCCGGCTCAAACACATCCAGCGCTTCGGGCTTGCCGGTGGCCACGTTGCAGAAGGTACAGCCACGGGTGCAAATGTCGCCCATGATCATCATGGTGGCATGACCCTGGCTCCAGCATTCCCCGGCATTGGGGCAGCCCGCCTCTTCGCAGACCGTCACAAGGTTATGCTCACGCATGATCTTGTGGGTTTCGTGATAGCCCTTTCCGGAAGGCGCCTTAACGCGAATCCAGTCCGGTTTCTTGGGCTGTGCATTGTCCGGGCGGTGCGCCTTTTCGGGATGGCGTTGATCCGGAATCTTGAGGTCTCGCACGAATTTTTCCCCGCGAATGGTTTGGTAACACTGCATAACTATAGTGCACAGCGGTGGGGAGTACCAGTTCTGCATAACCGCCATGCGGTCACATTGCAGCCCGGATAACGAGTGCCCACCGCGTTTCAAGGTGTTAAGTTGCTTACCGGCTCGCCCTATTTTGGGGCGGGTCGGCCCTTAATCACGGCAGATGGGGCAAATTGATTGCGCAAGACGCTCCGTCAGGTATTTTTCCCGCAAATTTCGCACCAAACCCATCGGAGCAAATATGGATTGGCAGGCCCATCGGCGCGAGGCACATGCCCTTGGCCAAACGCAAGAATTCCTGAAGCAGATTGTTTATGGCGGGAATGACGGCATTGTAACGACATTCGCGATCGTTGCCGGGTTTGCAGGGGCTGCTGCGGATGGCGTCGCTCAAATCGGTGGTGTGGCCGTACTGGTATTCGGTTTGGCGAATTTGTTCGCGGACGCGGTCAGCATGGGTTTGGGTGAGTTTCTGTCCGCCCGGTCACAGCATGATCTTTACCGCTCACGCCGCGAAAGCGAAATGCGCGAGATTGAAGAAAACCCCGAACAAGAACGGATGGAGCTTTTTGAGATTTTACGCCAGCGTGGCCTGCCCGCCGGTGAAGCGGATACGACAACGGCCATTCTATCCCGTCACCCAAAAATCATGGCGGATCTGATGATGACCTATGAATTCGGAATGCAGGATCCCGACGAAGACAGTCCTGCCCTCAACGGCTTGTTCACTTTTCTGTCTTTCGTCCTCTTCGGGGCCATTCCACTTGTGCCATACTTCTTGCTTGAACCTACCGACACGACCTTCCTGTTGTCGGTCGCAGCCACGCTGAGCGCGCTCATCGGACTTGGCCTGTTGCGGTGGAGCGCGACGCGCGAGCGCATCGCGCGATCCATCGGAGAAACCGTACTGGTCGGCGCAGTTTGTGCTGTTGTCGCCTTTTCCGTCGGCTGGATCGTGGGTGGCTAACCCATCAGTCCGGATTGCTCCCCGGCACTTTCATAGTGCCGTTTGAGGCGTTGCAACGCGATGCGCAAAACGATTTTTCCCGATCGCGCGGACCAACCCATGCGTTTCTCCGCCTTTTCAAGCCCTTCTAGATGGCAGCAGCAATTCAAGGCCACATCGCCCAATCCCGGCCCCAATTCGCGCAAGGCAATCAAGACACGTTCACGCGCTGCCCGTTGGCTGCGATCAGCGGCCTGCGGCAAGTTTGATTGGGATTTGATAAAGCTGTCGACTGTCCGGCAAGTCAGCGTGTTCAAACCGGCGAGTTCGAAGTCTTCACGCAAACGCTCGCCTGAACGAACCAGGTCTTGCGATAAAAACCGACGCCCATCCTTATCCTTGCGACGCGCCAGAGCGGCAATCGGTGTCTCTGCACTACTGTATCGGACACGCTTACGCACAGACGGTTGCTCGGGTTTTTCATGGGGCTCAAGACGCGTCTTGCCTTGAAACTGGGCTCTGGCCTCGGCAAAGCCTGAGGCGCGGTTTTCTGCCCCCGCCATCATCCGATTCAGGGCCAGCCGCCCCTCGCGGGTTATTTGATATCGAGAGACACGACCCGGAACATCGCACGAAATCCATTGTTTAAGTGCCATCGCTTCGGCAATCTCGTTATCCACGACAGCCGTATGAGATTCTTCGTCTGTCCCGGCATCACGGATAACAATCGCCTTTTGCATGTCCTGCGCAACGGCCAAGAGTGCACCGGGCTCGCTCAGACGGCGCAAAATCGTCAAGGATTCCGCGGACAAACGCTCTTCGCTCAGCGGTGCCTTTTGTTGGTGGTCGGGCTTATTTGTACAAGCGATCATAAGGCTCTCCTTTTTTGAAGAACCGGTGCGCGGGGCTGCCACGCGCTGTCCCAAACGCCGCAAAGCGTGATCGAAAAGCAGGTCATCACGCTTGGTTTCGCAAGCTCGGATTTGACGCAGAATGGTCGAGGCGTGGCAGCCAGCTTCGCGAGCAATGGCTCGTATCGACGCCCCTGTTTCAATATGCGCCAAATAATGCAATGCGGCACGTGGCACCCATGATGGCACGGCACCGCCCCCCTCGTTCCCAAAGGGTTGGATTGATCCGTTCGCCATATGGTCCCTCCCGTGATTTCAAGCCTTCCACCCACTTATCCACAACCATTAACACAACCTTTGCGAGCACTTCTTGCCGGTTCATAGTCTTTAACGACCGGTCAAAAATGGTTTCCCAATTGTAAATAAACGGAAAAGCCAGCGTTCGCTCCAAAGTGACCTGACGCAACACCCCTTTAAGTTGTGCAAACTTATCCCCGTCCATTCATGTACGGGAGCAAACCAATGAAAGACATTCTTTCTCGACTTCACGAAGTCAGGCGGCCTGGGCTTTTGATCCGCACCGCCCGTATCGGGGCACAGGAATATCGCCGAGGAACGCATCTTCAGCGGCTGATCGGAGACATCCCACCCGCTTCTAGTGGAGCTGCCCTGATGCAATTGATGGAGTTGGAGGCAGAGATCAACGAATGTCGCAAAAACGAAGGGGCCGGGTATTCCCCGGCCCGTCACGTCGACATTCTTATTGCGATGATGGGCGAGGCGCGCTTGCTTCGGCAAGCACGCCAGCGCGTTTAGTCATCAGGTGAAAGCATCCGGCATCGAGTCTTTTTTCTGGGACACGTAAGCCGCCAGTGCTTCTGCAATCGCCGGGTCCAAAGCAGGTTGCTGATAGTTGGTCAGCATCTGGTGCATCTTGGCATTGGCCAAGGTCATGGTGTCGCGCTCACCGTCTTCATGCCATGTCTCGAAAGGCTTGTAATCCAAGACATCCGAGCGCCAGAACGCCTCTTTGAAATTGGCTTGCGTGTGCGCGCAGCCAAGATAGTGACCTCCGGGGCCCACTTCGCGGATTGCTTCCATGGCTTGCCCGTTTTCATCCGTGGGAATACCCGCCGCCAGCTTGTGCAAAACGCCCAGCTGGTCGGCATCCATGACGAATTTCTCAAAGCTGGCCACAAGGCCACCCTCAAGCCAGCCGCAGCTGTGCAACATGAAGTTCACACCACCCAGCAAAACAGCGTTCAGCGTGTTGGCTGTTTCATACGCCGCCTGTGCATCCGGCAGCTTGGAGCCGCAAAGCGACCCACCCGACCGGAACGGCAGCCCCATCCGGCGGGCCAATTGCCCGGCGCCATAGATGATTTGGCTGGCCTCCGGTGTCCCAAAGGTCGGTGCACCACTGTTCATGTCGATCGAGCTGACAAAAGCCCCGAAAATCACCGGCGCACCGGGGCGCACCAATTGGCTATAGGAGATCCCGGCCATCACTTCGGCCAGCACCTGGGTCAGTGTTCCCATGACCGATACCGGGGCCATCGCCCCGCCGACGATAAAGGGCGACACGATGCAGGCTTGGTTGTTCTTGGCATAGACCTCAAGCGCACCCATCATCACCTCGTCAAAGGTCATGGGGGAGTTCACGTTGATAAGCGAGGTCATCACCGTGTTGTCCTGCACAAAATCCTTACCGAACAGGATTTCGCACATCTCAACGCTGTCCTGCGCACGGCTGGGGTCTGTGACCGAGCCCATGAAAGGCTTATCGCTCAGGGTCATATGCGCGTGCAGCATATCGAGGTGACGCTTGTTCACCGGAATATCGGTGGGTTCGCACACCGTCCCGCCGGAATGGTGCAACCACTTTGACATATAGCCCAGTTTCACGAAGCGCTCGAAATCGGCCATGGTGGCATAACGGCGGCCACCTTCCATATCGCGCACGAAGGGCGGGCCGTAAATCGGCGCACAGACCAGCGTGTTACCACCGATCTCGACATTCCGTTCCGGGTTGCGCGCATGCTGGGTAAAACGCGACGGCGCGGTCGAGCACAGCTTGCGGGCCAAACCGCGCGGAATGCGCACGCGTTCGCCCTGAACATCCGCCCCGGCCTCGCGCCAGCGGTCCAGCGCGGCAGGGTTTTCAACGAAGTTGACGCCGATCTCTTCCAGAATCGTTTCGGCGTTTGTCTCGATAATCTCAAGCGCCTCTTCGTCCAGCACTTCGTAAAGCGGAATGTTCCGCTCGATATACTTGGCGGTCTCGACGCTGACGGCGGTCCGTTCTGCCCGGCGGGCGGCTCCACCGCCGCCACGGCCACGTCTACGGGTTGCTGCTTCGGCCATGTTTTACCCCTGCAATGATTTGCACCCCCCTCGGGTGCAGCTTCCCGAGATATTATCGCAGCACCTCCCCCCTCCATCGGAGATTTGCGCCCTTTCAGGTGCTATAGCGACATATGGCACCACAGCTTGTGTCGATTTTTGCAGATTCCCATTGGCCCCTTGCGCAAATCGCGCCCCGGGCCTACTAGGCAAGACATGAGCCAGACATCGCACGACCGCCTTCTTATCATAGACTTCGGCAGCCAGGTGACGCAGCTGATCGCCCGCCGCCTGCGCGAATTGAACGTCTATTGTGAAATCCATCCCTTCCAGAACGTCACCGACGCCTTTCTCAAGGAATTTGCGCCCAAAGCCGTGATTTTCTCCGGCGGTCCGGCCAGCGTGATCGACGAAGGGTCACCCCGCCCGCCCGAAGCGGTGTTCGATCTGGGCGTGCCGATCTTGGGCATCTGTTACGGTCAACAGGTGATGATGCATATGCTGGGCGGTCGCGTCGAACGCGGCCATGGCACCGCCGAATTCGGCCGCGCCTATGTCACCCCCTCCGAACAGCGAATCGATCTGCTCACCGGCTGGTTCCTTGAAGAACGCGAACAAGTCTGGATGAGCCACGGCGACCACGTCAGCAGCATCGCCCCGGGCTTTGAGGTCTATGGCACCTCCCCCAATGCGCCTTTTGCCATCACCGCCGACCTCAACCGCAATTTCTATGCCGTGCAGTTCCACCCCGAGGTGCACCACACCCCCAACGGCAAAACGCTTTACGAAAACTTCGTGCGTTTGGCCGGCTTCAAGGGTGACTGGACCATGGCCGCCTATAAAGACGAGGCGATCCGCCTGATCCGCGAACAGGTGGGCGACAAACAGGTGATCTGCGGCCTTTCGGGCGGCGTCGACAGCTCCGTTGCCGCGGTCCTGATCCACGAGGCCATCGGCGATCAACTGACCTGTGTTTTCGTCGATCACGGACTTTTGCGCCTCAACGAGGCCGACGAGGTCGTCGGCATGTTCCGCGATCACTACAACATCCCGCTCATCCACGCGGATGAATCCGACCTCTTCTTGGGTGAACTTGAAGGCATAAGCGATCCGGAAGAAAAGAGAAAAACCATTGGCCGCCTCTTCATCGACGTGTTCCAGAAATACGCCGGTGACATCGAAGGAGCCGAGTTTCTGGCCCAAGGCACGCTTTACCCGGACGTCATTGAATCGGTCAGCTTCTCCGGCGGTCCCTCGGTCACGATCAAAAGCCACCACAACGTGGGCGGCTTGCCCGAAAAGATGGGCCTGAAACTGGTTGAACCACTACGCGAACTTTTCAAGGACGAAGTGCGCGCGCTAGGCCATGAACTGGGTCTGCCCGCCTCTTTCATCGGGCGCCACCCTTTCCCCGGGCCGGGCCTTGCCATCCGCTGCCCCGGTGAGATCACGCGCGACAAGCTGGAAATTCTGCGCAAGGCCGATGCGGTCTACATCGACCAAATCCGCAAACATGGGCTTTACGATGAGATTTGGCAGGCCTTCGTCGCCATCCTTCCTGTGCGCACCGTGGGCGTGATGGGCGACGGGCGCACCTATGACTACGCCTGCGCCCTGCGTGCCGTGACCTCGGTCGATGGGATGACCGCCGATTACTACCCCTTCTCCCACGATTTCCTTGGCGAAACCGCGACCCGCATCATCAACGAGGTGAAGGGCATCAACCGCGTGACCTATGACGTCACTTCCAAACCGCCCGGCACGATCGAGTGGGAGTGACCCCAAAAGCGCCCGCCCAAAACGATCCCGCCGCGGTCATTCGCGCGGCGCTCTGGATGCTGGGCGCGGTCCTCTCCTTTTCCACCATGGCCATCGCGGGCCGTGAAGTCAGCTTTGAACTCGATACCTTCGAGATCATGATGTATCGAAGTGTGATTGGC
>NZ_CAJXNN010000047.1 GCF_913057115.1 uncultured Roseovarius sp. | reverse complement strand
ATCGCCATGGAAGACGGTCTGCGCTTCGCCATCCGCGAAGGCGGCCGCACCGTCGGCGCCGGCGTCGTGTCGAAGATTATTGAATAATCTTTGCACCGTTTAGAAAAGCGAAGGGCGTCCCATTGGGGCGCCCTTTCTATTTGGGCTGTTTCCCGGTAAGTAGGTTTTCAGCAACCGATGGAGGGTGCTGTGACCAAAGCCGCAGTCGAAAAACGAGTCCAAAGCTATTTCAGATGATTGAAACTGCCTTTGCATTTCTTCTCTTGATCGGGGGGCTATGGCTCATATGGCAGTTGTTCGCACTGGTGGGCGATATGGCCGAACGCCGTGGCCAAGATCGCCTACTCTGGCAGGTGGTCGCCTTGTTCATAAATCCCTTTGCGGCAATGCTATTGCTTTGGCTTTTTTGTGATCTCAAGGAACCATACGCCTAAAAGCCGCCTGATCGCCCGTTCGTTCGAAACCCGATCCTTGAGAAAGGCCGCTTTGACATGCCTGCCCCCTTTCCCTCCGCGCACACCGCGCATCCGCTGACCTTGCCCGATGGTACGACCCATCCCGGCACCTTTTTGCTCAAACCCCTGATCGACCATCCGCGTATCGAGGTGGGCGATTTCACCTATGCCAGTGCCTTTGAGCCGCCCGAGGATTGGGCGGCGCATCTGGCGCCGTATTTGTACCCGCAATCGGCGGAGCGGTTGATAATGGGTAAATTCTGCCAGATCGCGGATGGGGTGGTTTTTATCACCTCTTCGGCCAACCATAGGCGCGATGGGTTCTCGACCTATCCCTTCGCGATTTTCCAGAGCGATTTCGACAGTGGTCGGCCTTCGCTTCCGCAGGGGCCGGGGCCGGATACGGTGATCGGCAATGACGTCTGGATCGGCAAGGAAGCCCGAATTCTGCCCGGTGCGCAGATTGGGGATGGTGTGATTGTCGGGGCGGGGGCCGTGGTGGGCGGCACGGTGCCGCCCTATAGCGTGGTGGCGGGCAACCCGGGCCGCGTGGTGCGGCGGCGCTTTGACGAGGCGACCATTGACCGGCTTTTGGCCGTGGCATGGTGGACTTGGCCGATGGAGCGAATCCTGCATCACGAGGCGGCGATTTGCGGGGCGGATTTGCTCGCGCTGGAGGCCGCCGCCGAGGCTGGCCCGGGGTAATGGGGCAATCTGCCGCAAGGCCGGGGGGTGGGCGAGGGCGTTTTCAAATGCAGAAAATGTGATGTGAGCGGGCCTCGCGGGGGCTGCGCTCAGGGAAAATTCGTGATGTAAAACAAGGCGCAACCAGTTCCTTGTGCAGATGCAGCAATCGTTCTGCATACCGCGGTATTCCGCTAAGTCATTGAAATATTGCTATTTTTTCAAATATCCCGCAGCCTATAGGCATGCAAAACGGGAGGTTTGCCATGGACAAGTTGAATGTCAGCGCCTGGGAAGGTCGCACCGATCTTCAGGAGGGGGTGATCAGCCCCGCGCAGGCGGCACAGATCCACGCAACCTTGGGATCGTCCCGCCATGCGCCGCCCACCATGGGCGAGGCGATGGACCCTTTGTGGCACTGGTGCGCCTTCACGCCGACCAACCCGATGGGCGAATTGGCACGCGATGGGCATCCGGTGCTTGGGGATTTCCTGCCGCCGGTGCGGCTGGAGCGGCGGATGTGGGCCAGTGGCAGTCTGAGTTTCGGGGCCCCCTTGCGGGTGGGCGAGCGGCTGACCAAACGGTCCTTCATTCGCAGCGTGATCGAGAAGGAAGGCGGATCGGGCCCGATGGTTCTGGTCTCGGTCGATCACAAGATTTACGGCGAGCAGGGCCTTGCCATCGAGGAACGGCAGGACATCGTTTATCTGGATATCCCCGAGACCTTCCGCCCGCCGCGCCCGCGTGCCTTGCCGGACAACCCGGTGCTGCATGAGCGTCGGCAAGTGTCGGAGCCGCTGTTGTTCCGCTATTCGGCCATCACCTTCAACGCGCATCGCATTCACTTTGACCTGCCCTATGCGCAGGAGGTTGAGCATTACCCGGGGCTGGTGGTGCATGGCCCGCTTCAGGCGACCTGGCTGATGCAAGCGGCCTGTGCCCATAAGGGACGGCGGCCGAAGCATTTCGATTTCCGCGGCGTGCACCCGGTGTTCCTGACCCCCGGCGAAAGCCGCGATATCGAGGTCATGGGCCAAGAGGATGAAATGGGTGGTTTGATCCTGTGCACGGGGCAGGGCGGCCATCAGGGGATGCAGGCCACGGCCATGTGGGAGGAAACGCAATGAACCGGATTTTGGATGGAATGCGCGTGGTCGAAGGATCGGCCTTTGTGGCGGTGCCTTTGGCGGGGATGACCTTGGCGCAGATGGGGGCCGAGGTGATCCGATTTGACCGGATCGAAGGCGGCTTGGATGCGGGGCGCTGGCCCTTGGCACCCTCGGGGCAAAGCCTGTTTTGGGCGGGGCTGAACAAGGGCAAGAAATCGGTGGCGGTGAATATGCGCAGCCCCGAAGGCCAAGAGCTGGTTACGCGGATCATCACCGCGCCGGGCAAGGATGCGGGGCAATTCCTGACCAACCTGCGGGTGCGGGGATGGATGGATTATGAAACGCTGAGCCAATACCGCCGCGATCTGATCATGGTGACCTTGATGGGCGACCGGCATGGCCGCCCGCAGGTGGATTATACCGTAAACCCCGCGCTTGGCATCCCCGATATGACCGGGCCGGAAGGGTATGATGCGCCCGTGGCCAATGCGCTGCCGGCGTGGGATTTGATGGCCGGCAATCTGGTGGTCTCGTCGCTTCTGGCGGCAGAACGACACCGGTTGCGCCATGGTGAGGGGCAGGAGGTCGAGATTGCCCTCAAGGATGTGGCCGCCGCAACCTTGGGCCATCTGGGGATGATCGGCGATGCGGTGGTCAATGGCCATGCGCGGGAGAAATCCGGCAATGCGCTTTATGGCGCTTATGGGCAGGATTTCGAATGCGCCTGCGGTGGGCGGGTCATGGTGATTGGCCTCACGGGGCGGCAATGGTCGGGGTTGGTCAAGGTGACCGGGACCGGCGATGCGATGGAGATGCTGGCCAAACGCACGGGCCGCGATTTGCGGGACGAAGGCGTGCGCTGGGAATTGCGCCATGAGATCACCGAGATCCTGCGCCCGTGGTTCGCCGCCCGGCGGATTGCCGACTTTGGCCCCGAGTTCGACAATCGCGGGTTGACGTGGTCGGTCTTCCGCACGGTCCCCGAGGCGGTGGTTCAAGACCCGGACCTGAGCGAGGCGAACCCGATGTTCTCGCAATTGGATCAGCCGGGGCTGGGGCGCTTTCCGGTGCCGGGATTCCCGGGCGAATTTTCGGCCAAGCCGCGGATCAAACCGCAACCCGCGCCGCAACTGGGCCAGCATACCGAAGAGGTGCTTGGCGATGTGGCACGCCTGACTGATACCGAAATCGCGCAGCTGCACGACAAGGGGATCGTGCAAAGCCCGGGCTTTAATGCGCGTTCGGCGGCATAAGTCGGCCCCCGTTTTCGCGGGTGCCAAAAAACCATCAATGGGCGCTTGATTCCCGGCCCAAGGTGCCTTAATCCCACCTGTGGCCTTAGGGGTATAGCTCAGCTGGTAGAGCGACGGTCTCCAAAACCGTAGGTCGCGGGTTCGAACCCTGCTGCCCCTGCCATTAACCTTGTCTGCAAAATTGCCTTCTTGGGTCATGTTTTGGCCCATTTCCATGCCTAGTGTCTTCCTCTGCAGGATGGTGCCGCCAAGACAGTGGCCCTTGGTTGACACAAGTGAACGCGGACACGAAGGCACACATGAGAAAGATTGCAAAACCGAGGTATTCTGGCGAAGCGGATGACGCGCGCGAAGTCGTGCCGCAGCCAAGCGACCAAAATGCCCTTGTCCAGCATGATATCAACGCTGAATCCGAAGATATGATCCGGCACATGCTGGCCGAGCAGCGGCGCCAATACAATCGGCACCAACTGCCCGAAATCCTGCCAGACACCTCTGACGAAACGCACCATGGCGCCCCGGCTGCCGCATCTGCGCGGGCCAAACGGCGAAAAGCTTGGGGGGAGGCCCTCGACGCAATCCCCGATAGCCACTTCGACGTTTATACCGATGATCTGCGCCAGCCCCGCCCCCGGTTGCTCGCAAGGCTGTTCGGGGCCAAGGTCAAGGGCCGGAGGACGGGCGTGCGCAGGTCGCGTGTGAAGTCCTGGCATGTTGTTCTCTCGGCCATGGTGCTTCTCGTGGTGTTCAAGCCGATGGTGATCCAGAGCCTGCTGATGGGGGTGTTTTGGGGCATCATCTGTTTCAGCCTCATCTTCGGGCCGGGCCGGGTTTTCGAATTCTTGAATGGCGCATGGGCGCTTTTCCTGCGGCGCAACCCGGCTCTGGCGACAGCGCTGCGACAGACAAGCGATGCCGTCGGTCTGGGTGCGATGGCCGTTCTGAAAAGGTTGCCGGGCAATCTGGACCAACGCTGGGCCGCGCCGGTGGACAGGAAGGTGGCCGCGGAAGATGACGACCCCTACGAGACGCGCCTTCCGGCCGAGGTTTTCCGGGGCTGAGTGACAACAAGGGCGCGGCTTTCGCTTCTGGCCTTGAATTCATGGCGCGCTGCGCGTATGTGCCCCTTCACGTCAGGTAGAAAAGAAGACAGCGCACATGGCACGCACGAATCCGCTTCAGTTCATTCAGCAGGTCCGCTCGGAAGTGGCCAAGGTGGTTTGGCCCACGCGCCGCGAGGTTCTGTTGACCACCGTGATGGTTTTCATCATGGCGGCGCTGACGGCGGTGTTCTTCGCCTTGGTTGACCTTGTTATTCGGAGTGGTTTGACCGGAGTGCTGAACCTCTTTGGATAAGAGGCCCGCGCGTCCGGCGAAAAATCGCTTTAGCCCCTTGAAATCAGGCGAAAACAGCGGTAGTTGACGCCACACTTCCAAGCAGGGCGCGTGGCGATTCGAGTTACGCGCCGATTTTTTGTTTTGGGGTGCCCGGGGTAAACCCCTGAGAATACTAAAGAATTCCGGCCGCAAGGCCGACAGTTACAAAGGCATGGGTCGAAGATGGCAAAACGGTGGTACTCGGTCAGTGTTCTCTCGAATTTCGAGAAGAAAATCGCCGAGCAGATCAAGCAATCCGTTGCCGAGCAGGAACTCGAAGACGAGATCGACGAGGTTCTAGTGCCCACCGAAGAGGTGATCGAGGTGCGCCGCGGCAAGAAAGTCACTGCCGAGCGCCGTTTCATGCCGGGCTATGTGCTGGTGCATATGGAGATGTCGGACAAGGGCTATCACTTGATCAACTCGATCAACCGCGTCACCGGGTTCCTTGGGCCGCAGGGCCGCCCGATGCCGATGCGTGACGCCGAAGTGAACGCGATTCTGAACCGCGTTCAGGAAGGTGAGGATGCGCCGAAGCTGATGATCAGCTTCGAGGTGGGCGAGAAGGTCAAGGTCAACGACGGCCCGTTCGAAGATTTCGACGGGATGGTCGAGGAAGTGGACGACGAGAACCAGCGCCTGAAGGTGACGGTCTCGATCTTTGGCCGGGAAACCCCGGTCGAACTGGAATTCACGCAGGTCACCAAACAGGCCTGACGTGCAAGCCGTGGGAGGCGAGGGCGTCGCGATGCCCGGACCGGACCACACAACATAAGCTCCGCGGGACGCGTCCCGAGGAGGTTGGATAAGGAGAAGGCCAATGGCCAAGAAACTCGCAGGCACGATGAAGCTGCAAGTGCCCGCAGGTCAAGCAAACCCGTCCCCGCCCGTGGGTCCGGCGCTTGGTCAGCGTGGCATCAACATCATGGAATTCTGCAAGGCGTTCAACGCCAAGACGCAGGAAATGGAGCAGGGTGCACCTTGCCCCACCGTGATCACATACTATCAGGACAAGTCCTTTGAAATGGACATCAAGACGCCGCCTGCGTCTTACTACCTGAAGAAAGCTGCCAAGCTGAAATCCGGGTCGAATACCCCCGGTCGTGCGACCGCAGGCTCGGTGACCACCAAGCAGGTTCGCGAAATCGCGGAAGCCAAGTGGAAAGACCTGAACGCAAACGACGTCGAAGCCGCGATGAAAATCATCCTCGGCTCCGCACGCTCCATGGGCATCGAGGTGAAGTAAGATGGCAAAGCTTGGTAAACGTACCCGCGCCGCCCGTGAAGCCGTGAACGGCAAGGAAAACCTGAGCGTGGAAGAGGCCGTTGCACTGGTCAAATCCAACGCCACCGCCAAGTTCGACGAAACCGTCGAGATTTCGCTGAACCTTGGTGTTGACCCGCGTCACGCCGACCAGATGGTTCGCGGCGTTGTCGGCCTGCCCAACGGCACCGGCAAGGATGTGCGCGTGGCGGTTTTCGCCCGTGGCCCCAAGGCCGATGAGGCGAAAGAGGCCGGTGCCGATATCGTCGGTGCCGAAGACCTGATGGAAACCGTTCAGGGCGGCACGATCGAATTTGACCGCTGCATCGCGACCCCTGACATGATGCCCGTTGTTGGCCATCTGGGTAAGGTGCTTGGCCCCCGCAACCTGATGCCGAACCCCAAGGTCGGCACGGTGACCATGGACGTGGCTGACGCCGTTGCCGCCGCAAAAGGCGGTGAGGTCCAGTTCAAGGCCGAAAAAGCAGGCGTCGTGCACGCCGGTGTTGGCAAAGCCTCGTTCGACGAAGGCAAGCTGGTTGAAAACGTGCGCGCCTTCGTGGCCGCCGTGAACAAGGCCAAGCCGACCGGCGCCAAAGGCACCTACGTCAAGAAAATCTCGCTGACCTCGACCATGGGTCCGGGCGTCAGCATCGACGTGAGCAACGCTGCGTCGGAATAAGAATTTGCACCGGTCCTTCGGGGCCGGGGCGAATGGCGGGGCCGCAAGTGGCCCCGTCCTGTCCGAGATGGAGGGTTGGGCGAAAGCCCGGTAATTCCTTCCTGAGATGGGGAACGAGATGAGATTTCAACGAAGGCTAGGCCTTCGGGTGATCTTGGCCTCGGGACCCTGACTTTGGACCCGAACGCTGCCTCATATGGGGTGGCAAACAAGAGCCGGGGGGAGACCCCCAAAATTGGAGTGAAACTGTGGATAGAGCCCAGAAAGAGAAAGTGGTCGAGGAACTCGGCCAGATCTTCGAAAGCTCTGGCGTCGTAGTGGTTGCCCACTACGCGGGTCTTACAGTTGCGCAGATGCAAGACCTGCGGGCCCGTGCCCGTGAGGCCGAAGCCTCTGTACGTGTCGCGAAAAACAGGCTCGCCAAGATCGCCCTTGAGGGTAAGCCGTGCGAAAGCATTGGTGAATTCCTGACGGGTATGACCGTTCTGACCTACTCGGAAGACCCGGTTTCGGCTGCGAAAGTGGCCGAAGGGTTTGCCAAGGATAACGAGAAATTCGTGATCCTTGGTGGTGCCATGGGGTCGGATCATCTGGACCGTGCCGGTGTCAAAGCCGTGTCCGATATGCCGTCGCGCGAAGAGCTGCTTGCTCAGATCGCTGGCATGCTGGGCGCACCCGCTTCGGGCATCGCCGGTGCAGTTGGCGCACCTGCTTCGAACATCGCGAGCATCCTTTCGACCATCGAAGAGAAGGCGGAAGCCGCGTAAGCAACTGAAAAGCTCCGCGTAGGGAACACCCCTGACGTTGGAACACATCTTAAAACGGAAAGAGCTGATAAAATGGCTGATCTGAAAAAACTCGCTGAAGAGATCGTTGGTCTGACGCTTCTCGAAGCACAAGAACTGAAAACCATCCTCAAGGATGAATACGGTATCGAGCCCGCCGCTGGCGGCGCTGTCATGATGGCCGGCCCTGCTGGTGGCGACGCTGGCGGTGCAGCAGAAGAGCAAACCGAATTTGACGTTATCCTGAAATCGGCCGGCGCGTCGAAAATCAACGTCATCAAAGAGGTTCGCGGCATCACCGGTCTGGGCCTCAAAGAAGCCAAGGAACTGGTCGAAGCCGGCGGCAAAGCCGTCAAAGAAGGCGTCGACAAGGCCGAAGCCGACGAGATCAAAGAGAAACTCGAAGCGGCTGGCGCCGAAGTCGAGCTCAAGTAATTGGTTCCGGGGTAACCCGGAGCACACAAAACAGGCTGAGCGCGGGCATATCCCGCGCTCAGCCGAACCTGTCTTAGAAAGGGCTTTTGCAGCCCGTTTCGGTTGGAAAGCCCTTTCTAAGGCGCGGTTCTCGCGATCGGGAGGCCTCTGGTGGGACAGGGGCCGGGAATGGATCGCACCCGCCGTCTCGTATGGGTACGCCGCTGTAGCCCGACAGCAGGCGTTTCCGGTGAGAAACGAAAGGTGACATCGACCATGGCTCAGACCTACCTTGGCCAGAAACGTCTGCGTAAATACTTCGGTAAAATTCGCGAAGTTCTCGACATGCCGAACCTCATCGAGGTTCAAAAGTCGTCTTATGATCTATTCCTGAACTCCGGCGATCAGCCCCAGCCGATGGACGGCGAAGGCATCAAAGGCGTGTTCCAATCGGTTTTCCCGATCAAGGACTTCAATGAGACCAGCGTGCTGGAATTCGTCGATTACGAGCTCGAAAAGCCGAAATACGACGTCGAGGAATGCATGCAGCGCGACATGACCTACAGCGCCCCGCTGAAGGTGACCCTGCGCCTCATCGTCTTTGATGTGGATGAAGATACCGGGGCCAAATCGGTCAAGGACATCAAGGAACAAGACGTGTTCATGGGCGATATGCCCCTGATGACGCCGAACGGCACCTTTGTCGTGAACGGCACCGAACGCGTGATCGTCAGCCAGATGCACCGCTCCCCCGGTGTGTTCTTTGACCATGACAAGGGCAAGACCCACAGCTCGGGCAAGCTGCTCTTCGCCTGCCGCATCATCCCCTACCGCGGCTCGTGGCTGGATTTTGAATTCGACGCCAAGGATATCGTCTTCGCCCGGATCGACCGTCGCCGCAAATTGCCGGTGACGACCCTGCTTTATGCGCTGGGTCTCGACCAAGAAGACATCATGAACGCCTACTACAACACGGTCGATTACAAGCTGAAGAAAAAGGCCAACGGCTGGGTCACCAAGTTCTTCCCCGAGCGTGTGCGCGGCACCCGCCCGACCTATGACCTTGTCGATGCCAAATCCGGTGAAGTGATCGCCGAAGCGGGCAAGAAAGTCACCCCGCGCGCCGTCAAGAAGCTGATCGACGAGGGCGAAGTCACCGAATTGTTGCTGCCCTTCAATCAAATCGCGGGCAAGTTCGTGGCGCGTGACATCATCAACGAGGAAACCGGCGCGATTTATGTCGAAGCCGGGGATGAGTTGACGCTGGAGCGGGACAAAGACGGTGAAATCATCGGCGGCACCGTGCAAGAGCTGCTGGATGCGGGCATCACCGACATCCCGGTGCTGGACATCGATAACATCAATGTCGGCCCCTACATCCGCAATACCATGGCGATGGACAAGAACATGAACCGCGAATCTGCGCTCATGGATATTTACCGCGTCATGCGTCCGGGCGAGCCGCCCACGGAAGAGGCCGCAAGCGCCCTTTTCGACACGCTGTTCTTCGATTCCGAGCGCTATGACCTTTCGGCTGTTGGCCGGGTGAAAATGAACATGCGTCTGGCGCTTGAAAAGCCCGATACGCAACGCACGCTGGACCGCGAAGACATCGTTGCCTGTGTCAAGGCGCTGGTGGAACTGCGCGACGGCAAGGGCGACATCGACGATATCGACCACCTCGGCAACCGCCGCGTGCGTTCGGTCGGCGAGTTGATGGAAAACCAATACCGCGTGGGCTTGCTGCGGATGGAGCGCGCGATCAAGGAGCGCATGTCGTCGGTCGAGATCGACACCGTCATGCCGCAAGACCTGATCAATGCCAAACCCGCCGCGGCGGCGGTGCGTGAATTCTTCGGCTCCTCGCAGCTGTCGCAGTTCATGGACCAGACCAACCCGCTCTCGGAAGTCACCCACAAACGCCGTTTGTCCGCACTGGGGCCGGGTGGTCTGACCCGTGAGCGTGCCGGCTTTGAGGTGCGCGACGTTCACGCCACCCACTATGGCCGGATGTGCCCGATTGAAACGCCGGAAGGGCCGAACATCGGCCTGATCAACTCTCTGGCGACCTTTGCGCGGGTGAACAAATACGGGTTCATCGAAACACCGTATCGCAAGGTGGAAAACGGGCAGGTGACCGACGAAGTGGCCTATATGTCCGCCACCGAGGAACAGCGTCACGTCGTGGCGCAGGCCAACGCCAACCTCGACGAGAGCGGCAAGTTCGTGAACGAGATGGTCAACACGCGTCAGTCGGGGGAGTACACCCTGTCGCCTGTCGCGGGTGTGGACCTGATCGACGTCAGCCCCAAGCAGCTGGTCTCGGTCGCGGCTTCGCTCATTCCGTTCCTTGAAAACGACGACGCCAACCGCGCGCTCATGGGCTCGAACATGCAACGTCAGGCGGTGCCGACGCTGCGCTCCGAGGCCCCGCTTGTGGGCACCGGCATCGAAGAAGTGGTCGCACGCGACTCGGGTGCCTCCATCATGGCCAAGCGCGCCGGTGTCATCGACCAGGTCGATGCCCAGCGTATCGTGATCCGCGCCACCGCCGACCTCGAGGTGGGCGACCCCGGCGTTGACATCTACCGGATGCGCAAGTTCCAGCGTTCGAACCAGAACACCACCATCAACCAGCGTCCGCTGGTGAAAGTGGGCGACACTGTCGAAAAGGGCGAAGTGATTGCCGACGGTCCGTCCACGGATATGGGCGAACTGGCGCTTGGCAAGAACGTGGTCACGGCCTTCATGCCGTGGAACGGCTACAACTTCGAAGACTCGATCCTGATCTCCGAGCGGATCGCGCGCGATGACGTCTTTACCTCGATCCACATCGAGGAATTCGAGGTCGCCGCCCGTGACACCAAGCTCGGGCCGGAAGAAATCACCCGCGACATCCCGAACGTCGGCGAGGAAGCGCTGCGCAACCTCGACGAGGCGGGCATCGTCTACATCGGCGCCGATGTGGAGCCGGGCGATATCCTTGTGGGTAAGATCACCCCGAAAGGTGAATCGCCCATGACCCCGGAAGAAAAGCTGCTGCGCGCCATCTTTGGCGAGAAAGCCAGCGACGTGCGCGATACATCGCTGCGCGTGAAGCCGGGCGACTATGGCACCGTGGTCGAGGTCCGCGTCTTCAACCGTCACGGCGTTGAAAAAGACGAACGCGCCCTGCAGATCGAGCGGGAAGAGGTCGAACGCCTTGCCCGTGACCGCGATGACGAACTGGGTATCTTGGATCGTAACATCTATGCCCGTCTGAAATCGCTGATCCTTGGCAAAGTGGCTGTCAAAGGCCCCAAAGGTGTCAAAGCCAACTCGGAAATCACCGAGGAACTGCTTGAGACGCTCACCAAGGGCCAATGGTGGCAACTGGCGCTGAAAGACGAGAAGGACGCCCAGATCGTCGAAGCCCTGAACGAGCAATACGAGCAGCAGAAACGCACGCTCGACGCCCGTTTCGAGGACAAGGTCGAGAAAGTCCGCCGTGGCGACGACCTGCCGCCGGGTGTGATGAAAATGGTCAAGGTCTTCATCGCCGTGAAGCGCAAGCTTCAGCCGGGCGATAAGATGGCCGGTCGTCACGGGAACAAGGGTGTGATCTCGAAGGTGGTGCCGATGGAAGATATGCCCTTCCTCGCCGATGGGACCCCGGTTGATTTCTGCTTGAACCCGCTGGGCGTGCCGTCGCGTATGAACGTGGGTCAGATCCTTGAAACCCACATGGGCTGGGCCGCGCGTGGCCTTGGCATCAAGATCGACGAGGCGCTTCAGGAATACCGCCGGTCCGGCGACCTGACGCCGGTGCGTGAGGCCATGAAAATCGCCTATGGCGACGATGTCTACGAAGAAGGCATTGCCGGTATGGACGAAGGCCAACTTGTCGAAGCCGCTGGCAACGTGGTGGGCGGCGTTCCCATTGCCACGCCCGTCTTCGACGGCGCGAAAGAGGCCGATGTGAACGATGCGCTGAAACGTGCCGGGTTTGACGAAAGCGGTCAGTCGATCCTGTTCGATGGTCGCACGGGCGAGCAGTTCTCGCGCCCCGTTACCGTGGGTGTGAAATATCTGCTCAAACTGCACCACCTTGTTGATGACAAGATCCACGCACGGTCCACCGGTCCGTACTCCCTTGTTACGCAGCAGCCGCTGGGTGGTAAGGCACAGTTCGGTGGTCAGCGCTTCGGGGAAATGGAAGTCTGGGCTCTGGAAGCCTATGGCGCCGCCTATACCCTGCAGGAAATGCTGACTGTGAAGTCGGACGACGTGGCAGGCCGGACCAAGGTCTATGAGAGCATCGTCAAGGGCGAGGACAACTTTGAAGCCGGCGTGCCGGAGAGCTTCAACGTTCTTGTCAAGGAAGTGCGCGGCCTCGGCCTCAACATGGAACTCCTGGATGCGGAGGAGGAAGACGCGGAGTGACGTTTTCCCAAGGGGTGCGCAGCCACTGCGCATCCCACGCCACCCCTCTCCACCGCACCCTCTCAGAATTGAGGACATAAAATGAACCAGGAACTCACAAACAACCCTTTCAACCCGAACGCCCCCGCCAAGGTGTTCGATGAAATCAAGGTCAGCCTTGCCTCGCCCGAGCGGATCCTTTCGTGGTCTTTCGGTGAGATCAAGAAGCCCGAGACCATCAACTACCGGACCTTCAAGCCCGAGCGTGATGGCCTGTTCTGCGCCCGTATCTTTGGCCCGATCAAGGATTATGAATGCCTTTGCGGCAAATACAAGCGGATGAAATATCGCGGCGTCGTCTGCGAGAAATGCGGTGTGGAAGTCACCCTGCAAAAGGTCCGCCGCGAACGCATGGGCCACATCGAACTGGCGGCACCTTGCGCCCATATCTGGTTTCTGAAGTCGCTGCCCTCGCGCATCGGCCTGATGCTGGACATGACCCTGCGCGATCTGGAGCGTGTTCTCTATTTCGAAAACTACGTCGTGATCGAACCGGGCCTGACCGATCTGACCTATGGTCAGATGCTCAGCGAAGAAGAGTTCATGGACGCGCAGGACGCCTATGGCGCGGATGCCTTCACCGCCAACATCGGCGCTGAAGCCATTCGCGAGATGCTGCAAAACATCGACCTTGAATCCGAGGCCGAGCAGCTGCGCGCCGATCTGGCCGAAGCCACCGGTGAGTTGAAGCCCAAGAAGATCATCAAACGCCTGAAAGTGGTCGAGTCCTTCATCGAATCCGGCAACCGCCCGGAGTGGATGATCATGACCGTGATCCCGGTCATTCCGCCCGAGTTGCGCCCGCTGGTGCCGCTGGACGGTGGTCGCTTCGCGACCTCGGACCTCAACGACCTGTATCGCCGGGTGATCAACCGGAACAACCGCCTCAAGCGTCTGATCGAGCTTCGCGCGCCCGACATCATTGTCCGTAACGAAAAGCGGATGTTGCAAGAGTCGGTCGACGCCCTTTTCGATAACGGCCGCCGTGGCCGCGTGATCACCGGGGCCAACAAGCGCCCGCTGAAATCGCTGTCGGACATGCTGAAAGGTAAACAGGGCCGCTTCCGTCAGAACCTTCTGGGGAAACGTGTCGACTTCTCGGGCCGGTCTGTCATCGTGACCGGGCCGGAACTCAAGCTGCACCAATGCGGCTTGCCCAAGAAGATGGCGCTGGAACTGTTCAAGCCCTTCATCTACTCGCGGCTGGAA
The DNA here is from genome assembly GCF_913057115.1 of uncultured Roseovarius sp. Classification (GTDB taxonomy): domain Bacteria; phylum Pseudomonadota; class Alphaproteobacteria; order Rhodobacterales; family Rhodobacteraceae; genus Roseovarius. The sequence goes on along the minus strand of NZ_CAJXNN010000047.1, from coordinate 7,678 downwards.
GCCAAGGGCATGTCTTCGACCGTCAAGCAAGCCAAGAAACTGGTCGAGAAAGAGCGCCCCGAGGTCTGGGATATCCTTGACGAGGTGATCCGCGAACACCCCGTCATGCTCAACCGCGCGCCGACGCTGCACCGCTTGGGCATCCAGGCGTTCGAACCCGTGCTGATCGAAGGCAAGGCAATCCAGCTTCACCCGCTGGTTTGCTCGGCTTTCAACGCCGACTTCGACGGGGACCAGATGGCCGTGCACGTGCCGCTGAGCCTCGAAGCTCAGCTTGAAGCGCGCGTTCTGATGATGTCGACGAACAACGTTCTGTCGCCAGCCAACGGCGCACCGATCATCGTCCCGTCGCAGGATATGGTTCTGGGCCTTTACTACACCTCGATCATGCGCGACGGCATGAAGGGGGAAGGCATGGTCTTTTCCTCTATCGAAGAGGTGCAGCACGCGCTGGACGCGGGCGAAGTCCACATGCACGCGCGTATCACCGCGCGTGTGCCGCAGGTTGATCCGGAAACCGGCGAAGTGGTCATGCAACGCTATGAAACCACGCCGGGCCGTGTCCGCATCGGGGCGCTGCTGCCGATGAACACCAAGGCGCCTTTCGAACTGGTCAATAAACTTCTTCGCAAGAAAGAAGTGCAGCAGGTGATCGACACCGTCTATCGTTACTGCGGCCAGAAAGAGAGCGTGATCTTCTGTGACCAGATCATGTCGATGGGCTTCAAGGAAGCCTTCCGCGCCGGGATTTCCTTCGGTAAGGACGACATGGTGATCCCCGACAGCAAATGGACCATCGTCGAGGAAACCCGCGATCAGGTGAAAGGTTTCGAACAACAGTACATGGATGGCCTGATCACTCAGGGCGAAAAGTACAACAAGGTGGTCGATGCCTGGTCGAAGTGTAACGACCAAGTCACCGAGGCGATGATGGGCACCATCTCGGCCGAGAAACGTGACGAGAACGGCGCCGTATCCGAACCCAACAGCGTTTACATGATGGCCCACTCGGGCGCGCGGGGCTCGGTCACGCAGATGAAACAGCTGGGCGGGATGCGCGGCCTGATGGCCAAGCCCAACGGCGACATCATCGAAACGCCGATTATCTCGAACTTTAAGGAAGGCCTGACCGTGTTGGAGTACTTCAACTCCACCCACGGTGCCCGTAAGGGTCTGTCGGATACCGCCTTGAAGACCGCGAACTCGGGCTACCTGACCCGTCGTCTGGTGGACGTGGCGCAAGACTGCATCGTGCGCGAGCATGACTGCGGCACCGAACGCGCCATCACCGCCGAGGCCGCCGTCAACGATGGTGAAGTCGTGGCATCCTTGGGTGAACGTATCCTTGGCCGTGTCGCGGCCGAAGATATCGTCAACCCGGTGACCGAAGAGGTCGTCATCGCCGCCGGTCAATTGATCGACGAACGTATGGCCGACGCGGTGGAAGAGGCCGCCGTGCAAACCGCGCGCATCCGCTCGCCCCTTACCTGTGAGGCCGAGGATGGTGTCTGTGCGATGTGCTATGGCCGCGACCTTGCCCGCGGCACCATGGTCAACACCGGCGAGGCTGTCGGCATCATCGCCGCGCAGTCGATCGGTGAACCCGGCACCCAGCTCACGATGCGGACCTTCCACATCGGCGGCGTGGCCCAAGGTGGCCAACAGTCCTTCCAGGAGGCGGGGCAAGCCGGCACCATCTCGTTCGAGAACGCCCAGACACTGGAAAACTCCTCCGGTGACATGCTGGTCATGAACCGCAATATGCAAATCCGGATCATGGGCGAGAATGACGCCGAACTGGCCAGCTTCAAATTGGGCTACGGCACCAAGCTGCACGTCAAGGACGGCGACAAGGTGGAACGCGGCGACAAGCTGTTCGAATGGGACCCTTACACTCTGCCGATCCTGGCCGAGAAGGGCGGTACCGCGAAGTTCGTCGATCTGGTCAGTGGCGTCGCCGTGCGTGACGTGACGGATGAGGCCACCGGCATGACGCAGAAAATCGTCACCGACTGGCGCGCGGCGCCGAAAGGCAATGAACTCAAGCCCGAGATCATCGTCGTCGGCGAAGATGGGGAACCCGTGCGCAACGACGCGGGCAACCCTGTGACCTACCCGATGTCCGTGGATGCCATCCTGTCGATCGAAGACGGGCAGGACATCCAGGCCGGTGACGTCGTCGCACGTATCCCGCGCGAAGGCGCCAAGACCAAGGACATCACCGGTGGTCTGCCGCGTGTGGCCGAGCTTTTCGAGGCACGTCGCCCCAAGGATCACGCCATCATCGCCGAAATCGACGGCTATGTGCGTTACGGTCGCGACTACAAGAACAAGCGCCGGATCAGTATTGAGCCGTCGGACGAGTCGATGGAGCCCGTCGAATACATGGTGCCCAAGGGCAAGCACATTCCGGTTCAGGAAGGTGACTTCGTTCAGAAGGGTGACTACATCATGGATGGCAACCCCGCGCCCCACGACATCCTGTCGATCATGGGTGTCGAGGCCTTGGCCGATTACATGATCGACGAGGTGCAGGACGTCTATCGCCTGCAGGGTGTGAAGATCAACGACAAGCACATCGAGGTGGTCGTCCGCCAGATGCTGCAAAAGTGGGAGATCTTGGACTCGGGCGAAACCACGCTGCTCAAGGGCGAACATGTGGACAAGGCCGAGTTCGACGCCGCCAACGAAAAGGCGATTTCCAAAGGCGGCCGCCCGGCACAGGGCGAACCGATCCTGCTTGGTATCACCAAGGCAAGCCTGCAGACCCGCAGCTTCATCTCGGCGGCCTCGTTCCAGGAAACCACCCGCGTCCTTACCGAAGCCTCGGTGCAGGGCAAACGCGATAAGCTGGTTGGTCTGAAGGAAAACGTCATCGTGGGCCGCCTGATCCCGGCGGGCACCGGTGGGGCCACGCAGGAGATGCGCCGCATCGCTCAAAGCCGCGATAACGTGGTCATCGAGGCCCGCCGCGAAGAAGCCGAAGCCGCCGCAGCACTGGCGGCCCCGGCCGAGGATGATGTGGTCGGCGGAGACGAGTTCGACACCTTTGTCGACACGCCGGAAAGCCGCGAAGAATAAAGACCGGTTCAGCCTGTCAAAGCGAAAGGCCCCGCATGATGCGGGGCCTTTTTGTCTTGTGCGGATGGATGTATCGCCCGAGTCCCGGCCATTGTCCCGTGCCTTGAGGCTTGTATGATACCGGGGTCATCTCGGTACGACGAGAGCATCCCCGAGTGTGATCGGCAAAAAGGTTTTCCGCGAGGCGCGGCCTGTGATTGGATGTCTCGGGTGTTTCTGACACAACTCGATTTCGAACCGCTTTACTGTGAATTTCTGCCGAAAGGCCGCCATGACCCCGAATGATCTTGTCCTGACCCCCCTTGGCCTGCGGTTTCGCGGGCGGCGTTACCCCTGTGCCATTGGCAAGGGGGGGCTGAGCGAGTGCAAACGCGAAGGTGACGGCGCGACGCCGGTCGGAACCCATCGGATTGTCGGCCTGATGTACCGGCCCGATCGCATGGCGCGCCCGACCTCCTGGGCGGTGCCGATTTCACCGGGCGACCTTTGGTCGGATGATTCGACGTGCGAGGATTACAACCAGCTGGTCTCGCACCCCTATTCCGGCTCGCACGAGACGATGCGCCGCGCCGATCCGCTCTACGACCTGGTGCTGATCACCGATTGGAATTGGCCTTACGCCGTGCCGAATCGTGGCTCCTGCATCTTCCTGCATCAGTGGCGCAGGCCGCATTACCCGACCGAAGGTTGCATCGCCTTTCGCCGCGATCATCTGCGTGAGATTGCGCAAGGTATCAGCTATGGAAGCCGCCTGATTGTACGCCGCTGACAGTGCCTACTCGTAGTCCCGCGCGCCGAAAATGGCGCTGCCCACCCGGACATGCGTGGCCCCAAGGGCGATGGCTTTCTCGAAGTCGCCACTCATTCCCATCGACAACCCCTTGAGCCCATTGCGCTCGGCGATCTTGGCCAGAAGGGCGAAATGAAGACTGGCCTCTTCATCCACTGGCGGGATGCACATCAGCCCCTCTATGGGCAGGTCCAACCCCTTGCAATCATTGATGAACGCATCCGCATCGGCGGGCAGGATGCCGGCCTTTTGCTCTTCCTCGCCGGTGTTGACCTGAATGAAAACGCCCGGGCAACGGCCTTCTTCCTGCGCGATCCGCGCGATTGTCTTGGCCAGCTTGGGCCGGTCCACCGCGTGGATGTATTGGCACAGATCAAAGGCTTGCCGCACCTTGTTGGTCTGCAAAGGTCCGATCAAATGCAATTCCACACCGTCGAATTTCTCCCGAAACTCGGGCCATTTGCCCGCCGCTTCCTGGACCCGGTTTTCACCGAATATGCGATGGCCTTGTTCCAGAACCGCCTCAACCCTCTCGTTCGGCTGCTTTTTCGACACCGCGATCAGGGATACGCTGCCTGCCTCGCGGCCCGCCTCGGCCTCGGCTTTCTGGATGCGGCTCTGGATGTCTTCAAGGCTCATTTGCGGCCCCTCATGTGCTTTGCGACGATAGCTTCAGCTTTGCCACAAAGCCGCGCCTCACTACAATCCCTGCAAACCACCTTGCCCCATCTGCCCACGTTGGATACTAGGGAAGGGAAACACAGGTGGACGGTGCTGCTATGACCCTTTTGCTGAGAATTGCCGGTTTTGTCTTGATGGCCACATTCGGGCTGGCGTCATGCAGTTCCGAGAATGTTCAGCCGACTCCGGAAGAGCTTCTGCGTGAGCGCGGCCCGGATACATATGGTGTGCCGGAAACCTCGCTTCTGGATGCGCTGCGCGGCGTGGGCGAATCGAATATCAAGGTCAATCGCTACCTCTGGACCGCCTCCCTCGACGTGCTTGATTTTCTGCCGGTCCAAAGCGCCGATCCCTTTACCGGGGTGATTGCAACGGGGTATGGCACACCTCCGGGCGGTGGCCGCGCCTATCGCGCAACCGTCCTCATCAGCGACCCCGCGCTTGATGCCCGTTCGCTCAACGTGGCACTGCAAACCCGCGGTGGCCCGGTCAGCGCCGGGACCCAACGCGCCGTGGAAGATGCCATTCTGGCCCGCGCGCGCCAATTGCGCATTCAGGCCGGGCGCTACTGAAGCGCCCCACGGTCATCCACATGACTCTCGGCTAGGGCTTTGACCCACTCGATCTGCCGCGGCAGGCAGATCGACTTGAGGTCATATTGCGCCTGCATCAACTGTCGCGCCGCCGCGCCAAGGCTCTGCCGCGCGTCCTCATCCTCCAGCAGGTCACAAACCTCGGCCACCAAGGCGTCACCGTCGAAGAAATCGACAAGCCGCCCGGTCTGCCCATGGGTGATGACCTCTTCCACCGGGTCCACCCGCCCCGCGACGATGGCCGCCTGACAGCTCATCGCCTCCATGAGGCTCCAACTCAGGACAAAGGGGTAGGTGAGGTAGACATGCACCCGGCTGACCTGCAAAAGCTGGGTGAACGTGTCATAGGGGATGCGGCCAAGGAAATGCACCCGCTCCCAATCCTGCGGCGCAATCTGGTCCTTCACCTCGTCGATGAAAATCTGCTTCCACGTCTGCCCCTTGGGGGGACGCGCGCCATAGCTCACCTCGTCACCGCCAACGATCAGGACCTTGGCCTTGGGCCGCTCCTTCAGCAACCGGGGCAGGGCGCGCATGAACACGTGATAGCCGCGATAGGGTTCAAGGTTGCGGTTGACGAAGGTAATCACCTCGTCCTCGCGCGTGACATCCACCTTGCCCTCGATGGTCAGGCGCACATCCGGCTTGGGGCAGGAGGTGGCCGTGTTGATCCCGTCGTGACTGACGGTGATGCGCTCCCGAAACCCTGCCGGGAAGGTATCGGCCTGAAACGCCGTCGGGCTGATCCCGGCATGGGCGGCGGGAAAATGCAGATGGTTGTTGATGTTCTTCATCCGAATGCGCAGGGCCTGCGCCTCCGCGTCCGACGACTTGTCGAACTCGGGGTCGAAATTCAGATGCGGGTATTCAGCATGGTGATAGAGCTCGCAATAAAGCCCGATCCGGGCCTCGGGCCAGACATCGTGCAAGAACATCGACTCGCCCCAACCCGGATGCGCAAGGATCAGGTCGGGCATGAAGCCCTTGTCCTTCAATTCCCGCGCCGCCCGCCAGCAGGCTTCGCCGCGCGTCAGCTTGGTATCCAGATCCACCAACCATGGATGCAGCTTCTGCCCGTCGCGTTTCGGTAAGCCATAGGGGATCAACCGCACCCCGTTCCACGTCGTCGGCTTCTTCACCCGCAGGGTCAGCGCCACGCATTGATGCCCCTGCCTGGCCAAAAGCGGGGCCAGATGTTTATACTGCCCCGGGAAATTCTGGTGGATGAACAGGATTTTCATGCGCTGACCGCTCGATCTTGTTTTTTCTCGTTATAGGGACGCCTGGATTGCCTGCAAAGCCCCGTCTTTTTATGCTCCGGCACTGGACCCTGCGCGCCACGCGGCCTATCACGCAAAGGTAAAGACCAGACCACTTTGAGGGTAAGCTGCATATGTCGCGTTATTCGCCGTCCGAGATCGAAGCCAAGTGGCAAGAGGCATGGGAAAAATCCGGGGTTTTCCGCGCCACCCGGACCCAAGACAAGCCCAAGTACTATGTGCTTGAGATGTTCCCCTATCCTTCGGGCCGCATCCACATGGGCCATGTGCGCAACTACACCATGGGCGACGTGATCGCGCGCTACAAGCTGGCCACAGGTCATAACGTGCTGCACCCCATGGGCTGGGATGCCTTCGGGATGCCCGCCGAAAACGCCGCCATGGCCAGCGGCGGCCACCCCAAGGATTGGACCTACGGCAATATCGACGACATGCGCGCCCAGATGAAGCCCTTGGGCCTCAGCATCGACTGGAGCCGCGAATTTGCCACCTGTGACCCCGAATATTACGGCCAGCAACAGGCGCTCTTCCTCGACTTCCTCGAAAAGGGCCTCGTTTACCGCAAGAACGCCGTGGTCAACTGGGACCCGGTGGATATGACCGTTCTGGCCAACGAACAGGTGGAAAACGGGCGCGGCTGGCGCTCGGGTGCCTTGGTGGAACGGCGTGAGTTGACCCAATGGTTCTTCCGCATCTCGGATTTTGCCGGGGAATTGCTCGACGCGTTGGATGGGCTTGATAACTGGCCCGCCAAGGTGAAGCTGATGCAGGCCAACTGGATTGGCCGGTCGCGCGGGTTGCAATTTGCCTTCTCGCTCATCGACGGCCCCGAAGGCCACGACCGGATCGAGGTCTATACCACCCGCCCCGACACCCTGAATGGCGCCAGCTTCATTGGTGTGTCGCCCGATCACCCGCTGGCCCGCCAGTTGGAAAAAGACAATGCCGAACTGGCCGCCTTTAACGCTGAATGCCGCCGCATGGGCACCTCGGAAGAGGAGCTTGAAAAGGCCGAGAAGAAGGGCTTTGACACCGGGCTGCGCGTGCGCCACCCCTTCGATACCTCTTGGGAACTGCCGGTTTACGTGGCCAACTTCATCTTGATGGATTACGGCACCGGCGCGATCTTCGGCTGCCCCGCGCATGACCAGCGCGACCTTGATTTCGCGCGGAAATATGAGTTGCCTGTCGCCTCGACCTTCGAGCCGGAAACACTGCCTGAGGATTTCACCCGCCCCGAGGAGGGCGGCGCG
>NZ_CAJXNN010000046.1 GCF_913057115.1 uncultured Roseovarius sp. | reverse complement strand
GGCGCCCACGACGACGACGTTTGCCATGATGATCCTCTTGCATGATGCTGCGGGTCAAAACCCGGCACCGTATAGCGAATGCAGCAGGTGGGGGAAACCGCAAACTCGCCCCTGCGGCAAGCTGGACAAGCGGGTGGCTTTGGGCGATGCAAAGCCTTGGGTTTTGTTTGACGCGGAGGCACGCGATGCTTGGGTTTATCTTGCGCTGGGCGGTGGGTTTTGGCCTTCTGGCCGCCACCTTCAACCCTACCGACTGGAACTACACCCGCTGGGCGCAAGCGAATTTCTCGGATCAAATGCCGCTGGCGGTGCTTTTGGGGCTGCTGCTGGCGGTGGGCTATATCATCTACCTGCGTGCCACGCTGCGCTCCATTGGCGCTTTCGGTATGGGGCTGGTGCTGGCCGTGGCGGCGGCGCTTTTGTGGGTGCTGTATGACTACGGGCTTTTGACTTTCGAAAACCCGACGCAGAACACATGGATCGGGCTGGCCGCGCTGTCGCTTGTACTGGGTATCGGCCTGTCATGGTCGCATGTCCGCCGACGCCTGTCGGGGCAGGCGGATATGGACGACGTTGATGAATAGCCTTGCTTTGCTGACGGCCATGGCTGTTGCCTTGGGCTTGCGGGCAATTCCAACCTGACATGGGTGCCCCCGCCGCATAGCGCCCCCCGGCCCGGTCGTTAACCATTTTTTAAGACTTATTGAGCAATCCTTACCAATGCCGCCCGCGCCGTCTTTAGGGCCGTTGAGTATGAACCAGGTATTACATGACGATATGAAAGATGGGCAGGCCCGCGCGCTTGTTGGCCTTGAGGGCCAGTTCCTCAGCGTCAACAATGCGCTGTCTGGCTTTCTGGGGTTCACGCCCGAAAACCTGCGGCGCATGCGCTTTCAACACATCACCCATGCCGATGACCTGCTGCGCGACGAGGCCCGTCTTGAAGGGTTGTTCGCGCGCGGCATGGGCAGCTATTCCATGCTCAAACGCTACTGGCACGCCGACGGGCACCCTCTTTGGGCCGAACTGGGCGTGCGCTTGGTCCTTGATCGCCAAGGCAAGCCGTCGCATTTCATCTCCGATATCCGCCCCATGCAGATTGACGAAGATACCCTGACCACGCTGCATCGGCAGGCTTACCAAGACCCGCTGACCGACATCGCTAACCGCAGCGCCTTTGACGAGCATCTGAACGCCTGCCTGCGCCGCTATCACCGCAAGGGCGAAGGATTTGCCCTGGTTTTCCTCGATTTGGACGGCTTCAAACAGATCAACGATGATCGCGGCCATGCCGTGGGGGATGCCCTTTTGGTGCAAGTGGCCCAGCGGCTGACGGCGGCCCGTGGGCCGCATGACCTTCTGGCCCGGATCGGCGGGGATGAATTCGCCCTTATCCTGCGCGCCCCCAAGGACGCCCTTGTGGTCCAGCAAACCATGGCGGCCCTGCGCCAGTGCTTTGCCGCCCCCTTCCTCTTGCCCGACGGCCCATTGACCCAAGTGGCCAGCCTTGGCTGTGCCTTGTGTCCGCGCGACGGGCAGGGGCGTCAGGCGCTGCTATCTTGCGCCGATTCCCGGATGTACCAAGACAAGCGCCGGCGCTTTACCCAGTAGGGCGGCGACGGCGGTCTGCGGCGCGTTGTCCGCTGATCGCGATTGCCGGGTTGCGGGGCGCGCGCGAATTGCCTAAGTAGCCCCTTGATGCAACCCGCTCGACAAAGGCCGCTTACATGGAAAACGTCGTCCTGATCATTCACCTTCTTCTGGCCCTCGCCCTGATTGGCGTGGTGCTTTTGCAGCGCTCCGAAGGTGGTGGCCTTGGCATGGGTGGCGGTGGCGGCGGTGGCGGCGCCATGGCGGGCCGCTCGGCGGCCACCGCACTGGGCAAGCTCACATGGATCTTGGCCATTGCCTTCATCGCGACCTCGATGACGCTCACCATCATCGCGGCACAAAAATCCTCCGGGTCTTCGGTGTTGGACCGCATCACCGATGCGCCGGCCCCGGCGTCCGAAGCGGCCCCGGCCTTGCCTGACGCGGGCGAAGGTCTCCTGCCGCCCTCGTCGGATGATACGGCCCCACTGACGCCCACCGCCGACTAACCACAATGCCTTGAGGGCAATTCTTTAACCGCAACAGCATCTTGCGGTTGGCTTGCGCATGGCGCGCGAATCCTTTATATCTTGAGTCCCGTGATGCTGCGGCCAAAAAAGGCCGGTTCGGGCTCATGTCACGCTCAATTTCACGGGGGGATGCCAGGCGCATGGCACGTTATATCTTTATCACCGGCGGCGTTGTTTCATCCCTCGGCAAAGGCCTTGCCTCGGCCGCCCTTGGTGCGCTCCTGCAAGCGCGCGGTTTCTCGGTCCGCCTGCGCAAACTCGACCCCTATCTCAACGTCGATCCCGGCACCATGTCGCCCTTTGAACATGGTGAGGTCTTCGTCACCGACGATGGCGCCGAAACCGACCTTGACCTTGGCCACTACGAACGCTTCACCGGCGTCCCCGCCCGAATGACCGACTCGGTCAGCTCCGGCCGCATCTATTCCGACGTTCTGGAAAAAGAACGCCGCGGCGATTACCTTGGCAAAACGATCCAAGTGGTCCCCCACGTCACCAATCAGATCAAGGAGTTCCTGGCCATCGGCGAGGATGAGGTCGATTTCATGCTTTGCGAAATCGGCGGCACCGTGGGCGACATCGAGGGCCTGCCCTTCTTCGAGGCGATCCGACAGTTCAGCCATGACCGCCCGCGCGGCCAATGCATCTTCATGCACCTGACCCTGCTGCCCTATCTGGCCGCCAGCGGTGAGCTGAAAACCAAACCCACCCAACACTCGGTCAAGGAACTCCAATCCATCGGCATCGCCCCCGATATCCTCGTCTGCCGCTCCGAACAGCCGATCCCGGAAAAGGAACGCGAGAAAATCGCGCTCTTCTGCAACGTCCGCAAAGAAGCCGTCACCGCCGCCTATGACCTCGGCTCGATCTACGAGGCCCCGCTCGCCTATCACCGCGAAGGGCTGGATCAGGCGGTGCTCGATGCCTTCAACATCTCCCCCGCGCCCAAGCCCGACCTCACCGTTTGGCAAGACGTCTATGACCGTATCCACAACACCGACGGCGAGGTAAAAATCGCCATCGTCGGCAAATACACCCAGCTTGAGGATGCCTATAAGTCGATCAAGGAGGCGCTGACTCACGGCGGCATGGCCAACCGCGCCAAGGTCCGCGTCGAATGGGTCGATGCCGAGATTTTCGATAAAGAAGACCCCGCGCCGCATCTTGAAGGTTTCCACGCCATCCTCGTGCCCGGCGGCTTCGGCGAACGCGGCACCGAAGGCAAGATCAAGGCCGCCCAATTCGCCCGTGAGCGTAAGATTCCCTACCTTGGCATCTGCCTCGGCATGCAAATGGCGGTGATCGAAGCGGCCCGCAATCTCGCCGGGCTCAAGGATGCAGGCTCCGAAGAGTTTGACCATGAATCCGGGAAAAAGCGTTTTACCCCGGTGGTTTACCACCTGAAAGAGTGGGTGCAGGGCAACGAGAAGGTCAAGCGCAAGGTCTCGGATGACAAAGGCGGCACCATGCGCCTAGGGGCCTATGACGCGACGCTCAAGGAAGGCTCCCGCGTGGCGCAGGTTTACGGCACCACCGCAATCGACGAACGCCACCGCCACCGCTACGAGGTGGACGTGACCTATCGCGAAAAGCTGGAGGAGGTGGGCCTCACCTTCTCGGGCATGTCCCCCGATGGCCGCTTGCCGGAAATCGTCGAATGGTCCGATCACCCGTGGTTCATCGGCGTGCAGTTCCACCCCGAACTCAAATCCAAACCCTTCGACCCGCATCCCCTGTTTGCCGATTTCGTGCGCGCGGCGCTGGAGACCTCGCGGCTGGTCTAGGGGCAGGGGCGAGACACCTCATCAGATGAGCTAGCAACGACAAATAACTTTTTTCGCAAAGCCCTCCCACACCTTATAGTTGCAACACCCTGTGTCTTTCCAATAGATATCTTCAGGGCGGTCTCGCCGCCCTATGTGAAAGTGCCCTAACGGGGCAAAACAAAAGGGCACGATATGCGGCGTAGGGTTTTGCTTGTTGGCTGCGTGATGGTTATCGGCATACTCTGGATGCTCTGGCCCTTGCACGATCCGAACCCACAGCTCCATCCCCCCATCAGACACCCAGATGGGACAACGGAATATCGCCTGATCAACTCTGGCCAAGACCGAAAGGATGGCACTTCCGATGATCAGCACTGGGTTCTGCGCCTTCCGGCGGGCCTTTGGTTTCACACCATGGATGAGGACCGGACCGAACAGCAGAAGAAAGACAATCCCGACTACCCTTATAATACACAGTTCTCATTCATCGTCGGGCTTCCGGAGTTCGAGTTCGTCCAAGACCCCTATGAAGGATCACTGACCGACAATCTGAGGGTCTCCGTCGCCTCCCGCATCCTCCGCTATGGCACGGGAAAGTTCGAAGGCCGCGCCGATCTTACCTTTTCATCGCAGCATGATTTGAAGGCGAATTTCAACTGCCGAAAAGCCGCCGAGATTGGCCCCGGTGTGTTCCGTTTGCGCAAACCAACGGATGCCGAGGTGCGTCAGATGGGCGAGACCTATGGCACCGACCCCCACCGCCCCCCAAGCAAGTATTTCTTCCCTCCCAAATGCGGCTCGGTGGACCTTTATGGGAACCCACGCGACCTTTATGCAGTCTATGACCACACAAACAGGCCAATTGGCCACGGTCGCTGTTCAGCTTCGAAACAATCGGCGCCCTCCAAGTGCACCTTTTGGTTCTGGATGCGGTTTGACAAGGAATTGCAATTCAGCCTCAGCGCCGTACATGTGCCGCAGCTTCAGTCAATTTACACCCAAGTGACCGACCTGCTTTTGACCGCGACAGATACCGCCAAATCCAGAAACCTCGTCGGCGCGCATCGCCATTCAACGGCCGGTCGCACCTCCTCTCCATAGGTTTGGGCCCGCCTCGCTGTGTCGCGCAACACGCCCCAAGCCGCGCATACCGTCGAACCACCCCGTAGGGTGCGCATTCACTGCGCACCACGCCCCAAGCCGCGCCCACTGACCGGCAGGCGATTGTTGCAATCGCCGAGAGGTGGGCCGCGGTACGGCGATCCCACGCGTGGTCTATGGCACTTTGTCCAAGAAGCTGGCGCGTCACCTCCAACTTAAGCACCCATCCCAATCGTCACCTCAAGTGTGACGCCCCAAGCCGCGCCTCGACGGGCCGCGGTACGGCGATGCAACCCGTGGTCTATAGAACTTTATCCCAACCACTGGCGCGTAACCTCAAATCGACGCACCCAGCCCAACCCAATCGCCGTGCCGGGGGGCGGCCCGGCGATGCGCGGCGGCGCTCCGCGCCTTGATTCCGCGCGGGGGTCTTAAAGAGGTATCGGTGATTGCAGAAATTGTGAACACGTTTAGATTGAAGCCTAAGTCACTTGAGCCCAAAGAGGTCAAACATCTGGATGGAAGAATATACACCCTTTCTGCAAAAACAGTTCCCTGAACTTTGCACCCGTGATCTCGAAAATCTTAGAACAGTCAATGAAGGTTGGTACGTTGAGTATAAGAGTGAAGTGAGCAATCCAAAGACCATTGCAAAGTCTGTCTCTTCTTTTGCTAATACTTATGGTGGTTGGGTTTTTTACGGAGTTCACGAAAAGGGCAATGGTGACAATTCAGCTGGCCAGTTCGTTGGAATTCCAAAGAGCGAGATGGATGCTGCTCTTCAGAAAATTAGACAAAGTGTTGCCAGCAATCTCAATCCAATACCTCACTTTGAAACTAAAGTTTTTTCCGGGCCAGCGGAAGGCATCAATCTACCCGAGGACAGGGTAGTAATCTGTATACGTGTTCCAATCAGTTATCTTGCCCCTCATATTCATTCCAATGGATGCATCTACAGACGGGTTGCTGATAGTTCAGAGCCGAAGCCAGAGTCTGATCGGCATCAGCTAGATGTTTTGTGGCGACGTAGAGAAAAAATTGATAGCGAATATGCAGACTGGATTAAGCGGGCACCTGAAAGAACAAGGGGCGAGGCTGAGAGACCTTACTTAAGACTGCTCCTCGACGCAGACATTTGCCAGCTGGAAGAAGATTTTTGGCAGCTTTCGGTTAATGATGTGATGGGCGTATTTAATGATAGTAATAACGGTCTTGGTATCCCAGTTGACTCTTGTTACCCTTCTCATCGCGGTATCGTTGCACGTCAGACCAGTAGTCTTACGAACCATGCTGATTTCGGTCTAACGTGGATAATCGGTAAAGGTTTGCGCAGCGAGGTTTGGATTCCTTTAAACGTCCACGCCACAAACGGGAAAGAGCCATTCGTTCAAGAATTCGCTAAATATCAAAATACAGATTTTTTCTATGAACTCCTCGAAACATCTAAAGTGACTGATGGAAAAATCGTTGACCTGAACCAATTGTTCCAAATTTTGGTCGCTGTTCTTAATCAATTTGATCGCTTGCTCGACAAAAATGGAACATCAAAGCGACGCATTCACGGGAAGATTATCTTAAGTGGAATTTGGCACCTAGCGCCATTTATTGATGCGGAGATCATTTTAACAAGAATGAAGTTCTACGGTTTGCCGCTTTGCTTGAACGCTGAAGGAGCGGTTCCTGAAGGCTTTGGCGCAGATAGTTTTTACGAGTTCGTGCTTGGCGAGCAAACTGAAAATCCGTCCGAACGCAGTGTCATTCCAAGTGTGCATTTGATGGACTTGGTTTGTCAGGCATTTGGGGTCCAAACTTTCCTTGGGTCCACAAAAGATGAAATAAATCAAGTTACACATCAATTGTTGGACGCGGCCAACAGAGTAAAGCAAGTGAATGACCGCTGAATATATGAGGTCTGACACCGCTTAGAACCTCTTTCCTTTCACAGCGTTGCCATGGTCTCTTTTCAAGTCTTGGGACCTTTGGGATCTGCTAGGGCATCGTCATTTCCCCATTATCAAGGATGCCGAATTTGCACCTTTATTCGTGTTGCAATCGTTCGTCTCAAGTCAGCTTAAGAACACACGGTTCAAGCTGCCGCTTCGTCCTCTCGCAAACCACACCCCTCCCAAAATCCACCTCACCCATCCCCACACCACCAACCCTCCCACAAACCCGTTAACACCACCTTGCGCCACCGGTCGCCCCCCCAACGGCGCGGCCTTCTGTACAGTCTGTACATCCCGCCTCGGCCACCCCCGGATTTCTGTACAAAACCCACGTACAGACTGTGCAATCCGTACAATTTTCGTACGACTCGTACGAAGGCGCCGCCGGATCCGCCGAGTTTCGTACGAAAACCGGGGGTTCGTCGTACGACTCGTACGGAAATCCCATTGCATCTTGCCCTCGGCCCCCTGCGCCCCTAACAACAATTCATGAGACTTTTATTTCTAGGCGATGTCGTGGGCCGCGCGGGCCGTCGTGCGATTACAGAAAACCTCGCAACCCTGCGAAAAGACTGGCGTTTGGACTTTGTCGTGGTCAATGGCGAGAACGCCTCGGGCGGCATGGGCCTCACCGGCGCGCATGCCAAGGGCTTCTTCGAGGCGGGCGCCGATGTGGTCACCCTTGGCGATCACGCCTTTGACCAAAAGGACATGTTGCAATCCATCGAGTCCGAACCGCGCTTGGTCCGGCCCCTGAATTACGCCAAGGAGGCTCCGGGCCGTGGCGCGCGGGTGTTCTCGGACGCGCGGGGGCGAAAAGTGCTTGTAACTCAAGTGCTTGGGCAGGTTTTCATGAAGCGCTGTTTTGACGATCCCTTCTCGGCCATGGACGCGGTTTTGCGTGCTCACCCCTTGGGCGGCGCGGTACAAGCCAGCCTTGTCGACGTCCACTGCGAAGCCACCAGCGAGAAGATGGCCATGGGCCATTTCTGCGATGGCCGCGCCAGTGTGGTGGTCGGCACCCATACCCACGTGCCCACCTGCGATGCGCAAATCCTGCCTGGCGGCACTGCGTACCTCACCGATGCGGGGATGTGCGGAGATTACAACTCGATCATCGGAATGGAGCGCGCCGAACCCATGCGCCGCTTTATCACCGGCATGGCCAAAGGCCGTTTTCAACCCGCCATGGGCGATGTCACCCTGTCGGGGCTGTTCGTTGAAACCGATGACCGCAGCGGCAAGGCCACCACGGTCAAGATGATCCGCCAAGGCGGACGGCTTGAGGCGGCAAGCCCGTGACAGGGCGGCTGGCGCTTATCGGCGTTTTGCTGCTGGTCGGCGCGGGCTGGGGCCTGACCACGCCCTTGTCGAAAATCGCGGTCAGTGAAGGCTATCGGCAGTTTGGTCTGATTTTCTGGCAACTTCTTGTTTCTGCTGTCCTTTTGCAGGGCATTGCTTGGATGCGGGGCATGGCGCTACCAAGAACCGCGCCACAATGGCGGCTGTGCCTGATCGTCGCCCTGTTGGGCACGATCCTGCCGGGGGCGGCCTCCTACACGGCGGCGGTATACCTGCCGGGTGGTATCCTTGCGATCCTGTTGTCCACCGTGCCGCTCATGGCCTTTCCCATTGCCGTCCTGCTTGGCACAGACCGTTTTGACTGGGTGCGGTGTCTTGGCCTCGGTTTCGGCCTTCTCTGTGTTATCCTGATCGCCGCACCTAAAACCAGCCTGCCGGATGCCGCGCTTGCTGCATTCATCCCTGTGGCCCTGATCGCGCCGTTTTTCTACGCGGTCGAGGGCAATGTGGTCGCCCGATGGGGGACCTTCGGAATGGACCCGATCCAAATCCTTGCAGCAGCCTCTCTTCTGGGGGTGCCGATTTCCCTGATCCTCGCGCTGGCGCTTGGCCAATGGATTGACCCGCGTGGCCCTTGGGGGGCACCGGACTGGGCCTTGCTCATTTCGGCGGTGATCCATGCCGTGGTTTATACCAGCTATGTCTGGTTGATCGGACAGGGGGGCGCGGTCTTCGCCGCGCAGGTGGCTTATCTGGTCACGGGATTTGGCGTGGCTTGGTCCATTTGGCTTTTGCAGGAACGCTACCCGCCTACGGTTTGGGCGGCTTTGGGGGCAATGTTGTTCGGCATATTCTTGGTACAGCCCCGGCGGCCAATGCCGCTTGCCCCTATCCCAGCCTTGGGCAACAATGACGCAGAAGACCAAAGTAACGAGCAGACGTGATGCAATTTCTGGAGCTTTCACAAACCGGTCAGGCGGTGATTACGTTACTTGTGGTCTTGGGCATGTTTATCTTGTTCATCCGCGAGGTCTACCCGACCGAAGTTGTGGCGATTTCCGGCGCGGCCGTCCTGCTGGCGCTTGGGGTTTTACCCTATGAAGCAGCGCTCAATGTGCTCTCCAACCCGGCCCCCTGGACAATTGCGGGGCTGTTCATTGTCATGGGCGCGCTTGTACGCACCGGAGCCCTGGATGCCTTTACCACGCTGGCCGACCAACAGGCGAAGGTGAACCCTAGGGTTGCGATTGCGATGCTGATGGGGTTTGTCGTCATCGGTTCGGCCTTCATGAACAATACGCCCGTGGTTGTGGTGATGATCCCGGTTTTCGTGCAATTGGCGCGCACACTTGGCATCACCGCCAGCAAATTACTGATCCCGTTGAGCTATGGCGCGATCTTGGGGGGAACGCTCACGCTGATCGGAACATCCACGAACCTGCTTGTGGATGGCGTGGCGCGATCTAAGGGGTTGGAGCCTTTCACGATTTTCGAGGTGACACCGCTTGCTGTGGTGCTTGTCGCGTGGGGCATGATTTATCTATACTTTATCGCACCTTATCTTCTTCCGGACCGCGAGAGCATGGCAGACATGCTGTCGGATCGCTCGAAAATGAAATTCTTCACCGAGGCGGTGATCCCACCGGAATCCAACCTCATCGGGCGCGAGGTAACAGGCGTTCAATTGTTTAAACGCGATGGCGTGCGCCTGATCGACGTGGTGCGCGGCGATACCTCGCTGCGGCGCAATCTCAAGGGGGTGACCCTTCAGGTCGGTGATCGGGTCGTGCTGCGGACGCAGATGACCGAACTGCTCAGCCTGCAACGCAACAAAAGCCTGAAGCGTGTTGACCAGGTCTCAGCGGTCGAAACGACGACGGTTGAAGTGCTGATTACCCCAGGCTGCAAAATGGTGGCCAAATCGCTTGGTCAATTGCGCCTCCGGCGGCGCTATGGCGTCTATCCGCTGGCCGTGCACCGCCGGAACCAGAATATCGGCCGGCAGTTGGACGATCTTGTCGTGCGGGTCGGAGACACCCTGCTGTTGGAGGGCGCGCCCGAAGATATCCAACGCCTGTCCCGTGACATGGATCTTGTCGATGTCTCTCAGCCTTCGGCGCGGGCGTTCCGGCGCGGACATGCCCCATTGGCGCTGGCGTCTTTGGCTGGGATCGTGATCCTGGCGGCCCTCGGCGTGGCCCCGATCCTGGCCTTGGCGGTGATCGCTGTCGCGGCTGTCTTGATAACCCGCTGTATCGACGCCGACGAGGCGTTTTCCTTCATCGAAGGGAGATTGCTGGCGCTGATTTTCGCAATGCTGGCGGTGGGAGCGGCGCTTGAGGCCTCGGGAGCGGTGCGCCTTATCGTGGGTTGGATCGCGCCGGTCTTGATGCTCTTGCCGGGGGTCTTGGTGATCTGGACCATGTATCTTCTGACCTCGGTTTTGACCGAACTGGTCAGCAACAACGCCGTAGCGGTTGTCGTGACGCCGATTGCCATCGGTTTGGCCGATGCCATGGGAATCGACGCGCGCCCCTTGGTGGTCGCGGTCATGGTGGCCGCAAGCGCCAGCTTTGCCACGCCGATCGGCTACCAGACAAACACCTTGGTCTATGGCCCTGGGGGCTACCGTTTCACCGATTTCATGAAGGTGGGTATCCCGCTCAACCTTAGCGTCGGGCTCTTGGCCAGTGCCATTATTCCCTTGATCTGGCCGCTTTAATCCTCGGTTGTGCCTTCAAGCACGGCCAAATGACGCGCGCCCCGGTCGGCCAATGGGCCGATGCCATCCTTCCATCGGCGGTGTATCCAGAACCATTGTCCCATATGCTGCCGGATCATCGCCTCCAGCCGCGCGTTGAATTCACGCGTCATGGTGGCAGCATCGGTCGCGGGAATTTCATCTTCCACGATGATCCGAAAATCCAGACCATTGGCCTCGCGAATGGCCCAGACTGGTACCAGCGGCGTGTTGTATTTCAAGGCCATTTCCGCCGTGGCAAGCGAGGTGAGGGCAGGCTTCCCGAAAAATTCGAGCGGCACACCGTCATGGGCGTTGAGATCGGTCAGGATACCGACACTGCCACCGGAGCGCAGGCGCTTGACCATTTGCAGCATTCCGCGGCGGCCTTGTTCATAGAGGGGTTCGCTGATCCGGGCCATGGCCTCGACGTAATGCGCGTTGAACGGGCGGTTGACCATCGGCCGATAGAAGACCCCCATGGGAAAGCCCATTTCGATCATTGCCACGCGGGTCGCGTTGATCGACCCGAAATGCCCTGTGACAAACAGGATTGGCCGGCCTTCAGCACGGGCCTTTTCGATCAACGGCAGGCCTGGGCCTTCGACAGGCGTCTGGCGCACGTGTTCGCGGAATTCCGGGCTGTAAAGCTCCATCATGTTGCGGCCTGCGTTGTTGGTGACCTCAAGGCTCAGGCGCTTTGCCTGCTGTTTGTCGATCTCGGGGCAGGCATAGGCCAGGTTCTGACGCACACGCTTGTTGTATCCGGCCAGTGGCGCAAGAACACGCGAGGTCAGCCAGCCCGCCGCAGGAATGCGCCAGCGATAGGGCAAGGCACGCGACAGCCGGATCGGTGCATATAGCGCCGCGCCGGTCAGGCGTTCGCGCAGCGGGATGCGCTCGGTCTGGCTTGGGTCGCTCATTGAGGGCCTAGGATTGCTTGCTTTGGAGGTGACATACGCCGCGTGGGGGCGGCGTACAAGCCTGTCAGGGCTGCTTGGGCAGGCCGGTTCCGATCATCGAGTCGCGGGTGACAAGCGCGGCAAGATCGGCCTCGCTTAGGTTGTCGGTGCCGTCGGGGCGCGCAGGCAGCACGATATAGCGCATGTCGGCGGTGCTGTCGTGAACTCGAATTTGTGTTTCTTTGGAGAGAGATAGGCCAAATTCTTCAAGCACTTTGCGCGGCTCGCGAACAGCGCGCGAACGATAGGCGCGGGTCTTGTACCAATCGGGCGGCAGGCCAAGCAGGTTGCGCGGGTAGCAAGAGCATAAAGTACAGACGATAAGATTATGAATTTCCTTGGTATTTTCGACTGCGATGAGGTGTAGTGGCCCGATGTCAAATCCCATTTCGCGGCTGGCGGCAGAGGCATCCTGCAAAAGCCGCGCCTTGAAGTCCGGATCAACCCAAGCCCGGGCCACCACGGCGGCGCCGTTGGCGGGACTACGGGCATCCATCGTCTCTATCTGCGCGGTGATCTGGGCCGGGGTCAGGACGCCCTTTTCGACAAGCAATTCACGAACGGCGATTTCCATTGTTTGCCAATAGGTTAGCGGGTGATCATCATCCTTGCGATAGGGGTGGCCCGAGGGGCTGAGGTGATCATGTGGCATGTCGTTACAGCCTTTCCAGCCAGTGTGCGTAAATCTCGGCGTCCAAGGTATCGGTTGGGCATTCGGCCTGATCGCCCCAAACCTCACCCATGGTAAAGCGCACGCGGTAGAGCGGTTTTTCATCTGCGGGCAGGCCATAGGCCAGTTGTTCTGGGTTCTTGAAGCGGCCAAGCGTGCGTTCGATCACCCCTTCTTTTCCGCGCAAATAGGTAGGGGTCCGCACATGCCCCGGTGGCATCATCGTCTTGACGCGTACCCGGTCAGCCATCCTGCGCCTCGCCGTAGGTGGGGCCACGGCGGGCGACCTCCTCCATTCGTGCGCCAAGCTCTTCTATGCTGTAGGTGCCTGATTCCAATAGGTTTTGGTTGATGGCCGCGATCCAGCGTTCGTAGTAGCTCATGGTTTCAAACGCCTCTTCGCCCATGTCCTCGAGCGCGCGGCGCAACCCATCGACGGTGAACAGCCCCGTGTTGCCGCAGAGCACCATGAGGGCATCGACGCGCTTTTCCCAAAGCGCGAAATCGTGATCATCCTGGCACACCGGGCCGGCGGGGGTGCCGCCCATGTCGTGCCAGCGTTTTCCATTGGGGTAAGTCATGCGGAAAGACTAGGCGGGAAGGTCAGGGCCTGTCCAGAGGGTCAGGGATAAAGCCGCAAATCAGCCACCGCGACATCAGCGGTAAATGCCTTTCCGATTGCCACAATTCCTATTCTTCTCAATGATTTGAGGTCCAAAGGTGATGTAATTCTATGGGCCTCGAAATCCTTAAAGGGCAGTTTAAGGGTGGTCCAGTCTGACGGCGCGGTGAAGCTGGCGCGGTAGGATTGCCAAGGCCGGGTGACATCCGCGGTGCGCAGGTGGATGTTGTAAACCTCGCCATTGCCCAAGACATCGAGTTCAAGGCCGGTATAGCCGCTGGCATCCATGCCTTGGCCTTCACCAAGATCCCGCGCCATTTGCAAAAAACCACCGTTATTCTCGGTACTTACAAGGCCGGTCAGGCGCAGGGCCATGCGCCCGCGCAGCGCCTCATGCGCCAGTGTTCCATCCGATACGCCGCCCATCACCTGATCCGAGACCATCTCCCAATCGCTGTGTGTTTCTGAGAAATCGTCAAGCGTTAGGGGGCTATTGGTCATGGGCTAGGCCTTTCGCGGATTTTCGTACGAGTCGTACGAAGAGATGGCGGTTTTCGTACGAAAATCCAGCCATATGCCACGGTCATCGTACGACTCGTACGATCCAAGCAGTGTTCGCAGGTTAGGCGTGCCGCTTATCAGGCCTTGCGGCCTTCTTCGCGATGCGATCCGAATTCAGGATTCTTCGTCCTCATCGGGGGTGATCAATGTGATCTCACCGGCGGCTTCCAACTGTCGGATGGCGTTGACCACTTGGGTCATCGCCTCTTCCCCGTCGCGGGGTTTGACGGCGCCCAGTTCGCCCATCTCCTCGCGCAGGGCTTCGGCCATGCGTTTCGACATGTTGTCGAGGATGAAATCGGCCGCCGGGGCGAGATCGCCAGCCGAGGCCGAGGCCAAGGCGGTGACCAGCACCGCCTGATCCACCTCGCGGGCGAGTTTGGGAACATCCACCGGGTTCACCCGGTCGGGGATATGTACGAAGGTGAAAATTGCCTTGCGCACCAGCCGCGCGAAGTCCTCGTCGGTTTCTTCAAGACCGGTCAGAACCTCGTCACGGGTGGCGGCCGGGGAGTAGTTGAGGATTTCTCCCACCCGTTGCACCGGCCCGTCGGCAAAGGCCGTATCGGGCACGTCGTGCAGTTGCGCGGCCAAGGCAAGGCCGATGCGATCGACGGCGTCGGGGGTGACCGCCTCGGTTTGTGACACGGCATAGGTGATGCGGCGCGCGGTGTCGCCGGGCAGTTTGCCGAGTAGTTCGGCGGCGCGGGCGACATCGAGCTTGGACAGCATGACCGCCGCAATCTCGGTGCTTTCGCGTTGCAGGATGGTCAAAAGGTCTTCGGGCTTGGCGGTGCGTACCTGTTCCCACGGGTCGCCGAATTGGCGCACGCCGGCCTCTTTCTTCAGGCGGGCGGCGGTTTGCGGGCTGATCCGCCCATCGAGCGCCGAAAGCGCCCCAGCCACGCCATTGGGAAAGGTCAGGCCCATGGCCTCAAGCTCACCTGCGAACTCGCCGACCACCTCCGCCAGTGTGTTGCGATCGACGTATCGCATCGACCCCATCTGCGTGGTCAGTGATTCCTGTAGGGGTTCCGGTAATTCGGTAAGCGGCACATCGGCACCTTCACTCAGCAGGAAGCGCACGATAATGGCAGCCTTCTGACGGCGCGTCAGGCGCGCCGCGCTGTGCGAGGGCGGCGAAAGCCGGGCGATTTGCGTCTGTTCGGTCATCCCATCCCCTTGCTGGCGGTATTAAGCGCAGCATAGGCGGGGAAGGGTGAAGAAATGTCTAAACCCGGCCCGAAAGCCGGGTTCGGAATTTAAAGCGTCCTGCCTTTAACCTGACACATCACATAGAGGCAGGGCGCGTGCAACATTCATATGTTGTACTGCGTTCGGCCCAAAGCTGTGATTCAGGTTTTGGGTCGAACGCTTTAGCTTGTGGTTTGCGGCACGCAGCTATGGCTGTCGGCGTCATAGGTCATGCCTTCGCCGCAGGACATGGCGTGTTCTTTGTCTGCGCACATGGCAAAAGCGCCAGCGGCGGAGGCCATGGTCAGGGCGGCGGCGGTGAGAATCGTTTTGAAGGTCATCCCGTCTCTCCTGTTGGTTAACCCTAAGGAAAGTAGCACGACTTTCACTTATTTCCAAAAACCAAACCGACGGCAGATGCAGGTGATTGAATTAGTCGCCTGATTTTTGCGCACGCGCGGCCATGACATCGCGGCCAAGGTGCAGGGTGTAGGCCTCAAGCGCGTGCAGGGCATGATCGGCCTTGGCGGCATCTTGCGCCTCGACCGCGTCGGTCAGGCGGCTGTGGATGCCGACGATTTCCTCGCGCGAGCGGGCGGTGAAGGTGATCATGTTCATCAAGGGTTGCATCGCCTCGACAGCACCTGCCAATTGGTAGCTGAGTACCGGATTGTGGGCGGCATCGACAAGCGCGCGGTGCAGCGCCACGTCGGAGGCGCAGAACGACTCGTCGCTGAGCCCCGGTTGCGATTGCCGGTGAGTCTCTGCGCGCATGGTGGCCAGATGATCGGGGTTGCGCCGTTCGCAGGCCATCGGCGCGCAGGCGCGTTCAAGCGCATATCGCGCCTCGCAGGCGGTCTCGAAGCTGACGGCGTTCATCGACAGAAGAAGGGTGGAGGTGGTGATATGCTGGCCGTAGGCTTCCTCATAAGACAGGCGGCGCACGAAGGCCCCGCCGGAGGCCCCGCGCTGCGTGCGAATGAGCGATTGGGCGGCCAGCCGTTTCAGCGCCTCGCGCACGGTCGAGCGGGAGACATCGAATTGATCCGACAGTTCAGCCTCGGAAGGCAGACGTTCATCGACGATCATATCGCCGTTGATGATCGCATCGCGGATGGATTTGGCGATTTGCGCCGAGAGGTCGGCCTTGGGGTCTGTGTCGATTTTCATGGTTATGTTTTAATTGTCGGACAATTGGCTTGCAAGGGGGCATTAAATGTCTGACAATTGCGCAAACGGGGCGAGTCGCATCAGGGAGGGCGGCATGATTGCAGCGCGGATCAGACGCATGACCGGGTGGCATTGGCTGTCGCTTTTTGGCGCGATCCTGCTGGCGTGGGGGCTGCTCTATGCCATGGCCTTGCCCGAGGAGCTGCGCGCGGCGGGGCGGATTTACGGCGCTGATTTTCTGGCAAGCCTCTGCACCGTCACCCCGGATGCCGCAGGCTTTGCACGGATCACCTTGATGTGGGCGCTGATGTCGGCGGCGATGATGGCGCCCACGGCGCTGCCCGCCTTCGCCACCTATGATGAGCTGTCACACACCGGCCAGACGCGCTTTGGCGCTTTGGTGGGCGGGTACATGGCGATTTGGCTGGGGTTTTCGGTTTTTGCGGCGGCGCTGCAGATGGGGTTTTATCAAGCCGGGCTTGTCAGTGCCTTCGGCGATAGCCGTTCGGGGCTTTTGTCGGCGGGGTTGCTGGCCATGGCGGGTCTTTACCAGTTCAGCGAGATGAAAGAGGCCTGCCTGTCCAAGTGCCGCGCACCGCTGACATTTTTCATGCAGCACTGGGAGGAAGGGCCTTGGCGCAATGGCCTTCGCTTGGGCGCGGTTTGCCTTGGCTGTTGCTGGGCGCTGATGCTGTTGGCCTTCGTCGGCGGTGTGATGAACATCGCCTTCATGGGGCTGGCGACGGTGATCATGGTGATCGAAAAACTGCCCGATCTGGGCCGGTGGCTGACGCGGCCCTTGGGCTATGCGCTTTTGGCCGGGGCAGGGGCGATGGCGCTGGGCGCTGTGACTTGAGACAAGAGAAGACGACAAGAAAGGGAGGCTGACATGGCCGAAGGAACACAAACATTGGAAAAGGGCGAGGCGCAGCCGGTGGGCACCGTGCCTTGGGGGATCAAGGGTGAGTTGATCCTCAACTGTAACTGCACGGTCTTTTGCCCCTGCGTTGTCAGCCTTGGCAAGCACCCGCCGACGGAAGGCTATTGTCAGGCGTGGTCGGGCATCCGGATTGACGAGGGGCATTATGGCGACGCGGACCTTTCGGGGCTGAACGTGGGGCTATTCCTTGAAATCCCTGGCAACATGGGGCGCGGCAACTGGAAAGCGGCGGCCTTTATCGACGAACGCAGCGATGACGCGCAATACGAAGCGCTGGTCAATATCTTCAGCGGCGCCGCACGCGGCACCACGGGCCTGTTCGGCATGCTGGTCAGCGAGTTTCTGGGCGCAGAACGCGCGCCGGTGGTCTTTGAGACCGAAGGCAAGGAGCGCCGCCTGATGGTGGGCAAGAAGATCCAGGGCGCCGTTGTGCCGGTGGAAGGCAAGAACGGCGAGGATATCGTTGTGACCAACACCGAATACTGGATGGGGCCGGATATCACCGTGGCCACGGCCACCCAAGGCCGGGTGCGTGCCTTTGGCCGGGTCTGGGATTTCGACGGGCGCAGCGCGGAGATCTGCCAGATCGATTGGAAAGGCCCCCGCTGATGGTGATCGAGCCGGGCTATGTGCGGATGATGGCGCGCTATAACGCGTGGCAGAACCGGCAATTGTCCGAAAGCCTGGACGGCGTGCCGCTGGATGTGCTGCGCGCCGATCACGGGGCTTTTTTCGGTTCGGTCCTTGGCACACTCAACCATATCCTTTGGGCGGATCGTTTGTGGATGAGCCGCTTTGCGCCTGACCTGCAAGCCGCACCCGAGGGCGGGATCGAGGCCAGCACAGAGCTGTGCCCCACCTTCGGCGTCTGGGATGCAGAGCGGTTTGCCTGCGATGGCCTGATCACGCGCTGGGCCAAGCGGCTGCACGCGGTCGATCTGACCGGGGAATTGCGGTTCCATTCGGCCAGCTTGGGGCGGGAGGCGACAAGCCCGGTGGCGCGTTGCGTCACCCATTTCTTCAACCACCAAACCCATCATCGCGGGCAGGTGCACGCGATGCTCACGAAATCCAAGATCGAGGCGCCGGTAAGCGACCTGTTTCTCATGCCGGAGGATGACGCATGAACGCACCTTTCCTGTCCCTGTCGCGCCGGTTGCGGCGCACGCCCTTTTCCGAAGGTGTGGAGGCGGCGGGCGTCAAGGCCTATACGGTCTATAACCACATGCTTTTGCCCACGGTCTTCCGCAGCGTCGAGGAGGATTATCACCACCTCAAAGAGGCGGTGCAGGTCTGGGATGTCTCCTGTGAGCGGCAGGTGGAACTGCGCGGGCCCGATGCTGCCCGCCTGATGCAGATGATGACCCCGCGCGATTTGCGCGGCATGACGCCGGGGCAGTGTTTTTATGTGCCGATCGTCGATGAAACCGGGGGCATGCTGAACGATCCGGTGGCGGTGAAACTGGCCGAGGATCGTTGGTGGATTTCCATTGCCGACAGTGACCTTCTGTATTGGGTGCGGGCCACGGCGCATGGTTGGCGGCTGGACGTGCTGGTGGATGAGCCAGACGTGAGCCCCTTGGCGGTGCAGGGCCCCAAATCCGACGCCCTGATGGCGCGGGTCTTTGGCGATGCGGTGAATGACGTCCGCTTTTTCCGCTTTGGCCATTTCGATTTTCAGGGCCGGGATATGGTTGTGGCGCGCTCGGGCTATTCCAAGCAGGGGGGCTTCGAGATTTACGTTGAGGGCGGCGACATCGGCATGGACCTGTGGAACGCCCTGATGGAGGCGGGCCGCGATCTGGATGTGCATGCGGGCTGTCCCAATCTGATCGAGCGGATCGAGGGCGGGTTGCTGTCTTATGGCAACGACATGACCGACGACAACACCCCGCATGAATGCGGGCTGGGCCGGTTCTGCAACACGCATACTGCGATTGGTTGTGTCGGGCGTGATGCCTTGCTGCGGGTGGCCAAGGAAGGCCCGGTGCAGCAAATCCGCGCGCTGGAGATCGAGGGTGACGCGGTGCCGGTTTGCAATGACTGGTGGCCGGTTCTGTCGGAAAAGGGCCGCAAGGTGGGGCGGGTGAGTTCCGCCGCATGGAGCCCGGATCACAAGACCAATGTGGCCATCGGCATGGTCAAACTGACCCATTGGGACGAGGGCGACGAAGTGGAGGTCGTCACCCCGGATGGGCCGCGCAAGGCCATCGTACACGAAACATTCTGGGCCTGATCACGGGCCGCAGGTGGTGGGAGCGAGGGGCCAGCCCCTCGCGCTCCCCGGGATATTTGGAAACAGAAGAAGACAGGGGGCTGGTCCTGTCGGTTGAGAAGGAGAGCGATATGTTCAAGGCGTTGGTCGTCGAGAAGGACGAGGAGAGCGGCAAGACATCTGCCGCTGTGACGGAGATTTCCGAAAACGATTTGCCCGAGGGCGAGGTTTTGGTGGCGGTGGACTATTCCACGGTGAACTACAAGGATGGCCTGTGCATCGGGCCGGGGGGCGGTTTGGTGCGCAACTATCCGCATGTGCCGGGGATTGATTTTGCAGGGACCGTCGAGGCCAGTGACGATGACCGCTACAAGCCCGGCGACAAGGTCGTGTTGACCGGTTGGCGCGTGGGCGAGAACCGCTGGGGCGGTTATGCGCAGAAGGCGCGGGTGCCCGCCGATTTCCTTGTGCCACTGCCCGAAGGCCTGGACACCCGGCAGGCCATGGCCGTGGGCACCGCAGGCTTTACCGCAATGCTGGCGGTGATGGCGCTGGAAGATCAGGGGATCAAGGAAGGCCCCATTTTGGTCACCGGGGCCGCTGGTGGCGTGGGCTCGGTCGCGACGGCGATCTTGGCCAATCTGGGCCATGAGGTGGCCGCCGTGACAGGGCGCCCCGAGCAGGAAGAGTACCTGCGCGGTTTGGGGGCCACCGAGATCGTGGCGCGGGATGAGCTGACCGAGGTGACCAAGAAGCCGCTGGAGGCCGAACGCTGGGGTGGCTGTGTGGATGCGGTGGCAGGCGCGATGCTGGGCCGGGTCCTGAAGCAGATGCGCTATGGCGGGTCGGTGGCGGCCATCGGCCTTGCCGGGGGTGCGGCCATCGAGGGCGCGCTCATTACGCCATTTATCCTGCGTGGTGTGAACCTTTTGGGCATCGACAGCGTGATGCAACCCCATGACAACCGCCTTCGCGCGTGGGAGCGGATCGCCAAGGACCTGCCGATGGACAAGCTGGAGGCCATGGTGCAGCCTGCGAGCCTTTCGGACCTTCCGGGGCTGGGCCGTGACATCCTCAAAGGTCAGGTCAAGGGCCGGGTCGTGGTGGATGTGAACGCCTAATCGGGTTTCCAGATCTTGAGGGGCGGGCAGTTTTCTGTCTGCCCCGGCAGGGCTTTGATGCATTCCCACAGGTTTTGTTTGGTTTGTTCCAGAACATTGGGCGGCTTGCCCGAGGGGTTGCGGCGCAGATTGGGGGAGATCACCGCATCGGCCTTGGCGCGGGCCACGGCGCTGGGGTGGATTTGGAAGTGGGTGACCGCGCTGCCGCAGTGGCTTCCGGGGGTGTCTTGCGCGCATGTCTCAAGGTAGCCCGCGATGTTGCGCAGGTTGCGGAAGAAGATCAGTTGAAACCCGCGGTTCATCCGCTCGGTATCATGCACGATATCCAGGTGATGCTGATAGACTTTGGCCCCTTTGGGGTAGATCGGGTTGCCCCCGACGCCGGCGTCTTTAGTCTCTTGCAGCATCCAGTTGAGCGAGACACCGCCAAGCGCGCCCTGTGCATAGCTGCCCCCGACATCGCCATGGGCACCTGCGAACCAGACCTCATCGACTTTGTCGAAGTGATGTTCGCGCGGGTTGTCACAATCGCGCGTCATGCGGTTTCGGGTCATCAGCACGGGGGTATAGGTGGTTGCCCGGGTGTCATCGAGGGACACGGCGTGCAGCACTTTTTTCATGTTGCAGATTTGATCGGAGTAGCGCGGATTGACGAAATTCGCGTCATCCTTGCCGTTGGAGAGGCCCAGAACCTCGACCGTGTCCCAGAGGCCGACCACGTCAAAGGAAACTTGGGAATGATGCGCGCGGAGTGGCACGTTCCAGCGTTCGCGCACCTGTGCCGTCGCGGCCCGGCGCATGCAGATATCAATCAGGCGTTGGTCTTGGGTGCCACAGGCGCTTTGGCGCAGGTGGCCGGGCGGGAACTTGTAGGCGGTGAACATGGCCGAGAGGAATTCGCGCCTTTGGCGGGTGAGGTCGGGATCATAGCCGCCCTTGGGTTGGTCGAACTGCGACAGGTCCAGAAGGCCCACGCTGTGCACGAAGCCCGCCAGGGCACGGGCGGCAAAGGCCCCGCGCGAATAGCCGTAGAGGTGGAGCTTGTCGGTGCCCGGTTCAAAATGATCCGACAGAAACCCATAGGCGGATTCAACATCCTTGCGAAAGCCGAGGCCCGTGGCCAGCCCCAGAGGGCCGGTGCGGTCGGCGCCCACGCCCGAGGTATAAAAGACCGAGAGGTCGCGGCGGTTTTGCAAAGTCACCAACTGATGCAAGCGGCCCACGTTGGTGACGCTGTTGAGATCATTGCCGGTGCCATCCAGCATCAGAACGACAGTTTTCGGGCCAATGCTATCGGGGGGCGTGGCAGATTGCGGCGCGGGGTCGTTGGCCGGGGTGAAGCTGCGCGTGACACCGCCTCCACAGGCCGCAAGCAGGCACAGCGCAAAGATGGGTATCAGTCGTGGCACCGCTCGGAGGGACAAAAAGGACATGGGCATATGGGCTGTGACATAATGAAAACAGACAATCAAAGCAGCTTTGCACGCCGCGCGTATCATGCGCAATGGGTAGGGGCATGTCGCGCGCTGTGTGAAAAGCGGCGCGGTTGATTGATTTCCGGGGCAAGGCCGCGTTACCGTGGATTCAACGGGGCATCCTGTGGAACCGCCGCAGACCCCCGGGAACGGGCGCCCGCGGGTGCGGTCCGAGGCAATGGGCCGATGCAGGGAAAAGCGGCGCGCGCAACAGGAGGGAACAGAATGTTCAAGACGATCATGACGCCGGTTGATTTGCGCCATCTGGATGATCTGGAGCATGCGCTCCAGGTCAGCGCCGATTTGGCCAAGCACTATGGCGCTCAGGTGCATTACGTGGGCGTGACCTCGCCCTCGCCCAGCAGTTTGGGCCATACCCCCGAGGAATATGGCCAGAAGCTGAAGGCTTTTGCCGATGAGCAGGGTAGCAAGCATGGCATAAATGCCACGGCGGATGCGGTTGTCAGCCACGATCCGGCTACCGATGTGGACGATGCCCTGATGAAGGCGATCGGCGACACCGGGGCTGATCTGGTGGTGATGCAAAGCCATATGCCCAACCTGATGGATTACGTCTGGCCGTCGAATGGCGGCAAGATCGCCGAGCATGCGAAATGCTCGGTCATGGTCGTCCGCGGCTAACGCGTGAAACACCGATGCGCGCGTGTGCGTCTTGTTCGCGACCGCGCATCGGTCTAGTATCCGACCTCGGCAGGGCACCGGGGGAGCCAAGTGAGCAGCACGACAGGGGTGGAAATCCGTTCTGCACGGCCAGAGGACGCCGAGGCGCTCTGGCCTATTCTGCGCGAAGTGATCCGCGCGGGTGATACCTATGCCATTGATCCCGGCATGACCCGGGACCGAGCGCTTGAGATGTGGATGGAGATTCCGCGCGCCTGTTACGTGGCCGAAGCCGATGGCCAGATCATTGGCACCTATTATATCAAGACCAATCACGCGGGCGGCGGCGCGCATGTCTGCAACTGCGGCTACATGGTGGCCCCGTCGGCGCGCGGGCAGGGGGTTGCCCGTGCGATGTGCGCCCATAGTCAGGATGAGGCCATGAAGCTGGGCTATCTGGCGATGCAGTACAACCTTGTGGTCGAGACCAACGCCGGGGCGATCGCCCTGTGGGAGCAGATGGGCTTTGAGACGGTTGGCCGGATGCCGGGCGCGTTCAACCACCCCGAGGAGGGGCTGGTCGAGGCGCGGGTGATGTATAAGTGGCTGTCGGACGGGCAGGGCGGCTGAATTATCCAGAATTTTGGGACGGCATGGGACGTGGCATGGGAAACCATGGGACGCACCCTTGGGAATGCATGGGATAGGGTGCCCAATCGGCTGCCCACTGCGCGCTTTGTGACGAATCATTGCTTGATTCACTGGGTGTTTTCGTGATTCACCGGCGCAAGACCTGTGAATTTTCAAAGATATTTGGGCAAGGTTCCAAAAAATCCGGGAAATCGTGGGAAATTTTTGAGCCAATATGGGCGCACTATATGTTGTGTTTAAATATAGAGCTTCCGCTAGGTTCTGCGTCAAATTTGCAGTTCTGACCACATCATCTTGTTTTCAGAGGGGGTTTCAAACAAAGTGTTGTGCCTATTTCCCTCAAAAAGTTATTGATTTCCATAAATTCCCATGGCATCCCTATTACCACGATGAGGACGGGAACAAAGGGGCGCTAAAAAGACCCCGAAACAAAATCCCCAAAGTCAGGTTTCATACAGGCACCCGCTTTCATCGAAACAAAGAGATCCGGCGCGCGGGCGAGCAGACATCCCCCCAGGTGGCGCGCGCAGCTGGACTACCCGCTAGGCGGGACGAGGGCGGCGGATTGGGCAGTGGCAGCAGCTCAATCCGTCGTTTCGTTTAAAGCCCGGTGAATTCCCACCGGCACCAACAAAAAGGGCGGACGGGACAGTGGTTCGCAGGTTCAGAGGCGAGAGCCACCACAAGGTGGACACGAAGGGCAGGGTTTCGATCCCGGCCTCTTTTCGCCGTGTGCTCGAATCCTCCGATCCAAACTGGACCCCCGGCGACGCGCCCGAGCTGGTGATCGTCTATGGCGATCACCGCCGCAATTACCTTGAATGTTACACCATGGAAGCGATCGAAGAGGTCGACAACAAGATCGACGCTTTGCCGCGCGGCTCCATGGAACGTAAGATGCTGCAACGGCTGTTTCATGGCCAGAGCTACCCCACCAATGTCGATGAAACCGGGCGGCTGGTGCTGCCTGCCAAGCTGCGTCAGAAGATCGACCTTGAGGGCGAGGCGTTTTTTATCGCCGCGGGCGATACCTTCCAGATCTGGAAGCCCGAGACCTATGAGGCCGAAGAGCTGGCCAAGACCGAAGAGTGGCTGGACGAACTGCCCGAAGATTTCGACCCATTGGTCTTCCTGGACGGGGCGAAAGGGGAGTGACGGATGGCTGCCGCTGCCAAAGCCCCCGAAACTGACCCGCATATCCCGGTTTTGCTGCGCCCCTTGTTGCAGGCTGTCGCGCCTGTGTCGGGCGTTTGGATTGACGGAACGCTTGGCGCGGGCGGCTATACCCGTGGCTTGCTTGAGGCCGGGGCGGAGCGCGTTATCGGGATTGATCGGGATCCGCTGGCCTTGCAAATGGCCGAAAATTGGGGTGCTGAATACGGCAATCGCCTGACGCTGGTGCGCGATACCTTTTCCAACATGGATGACCATGCCGAGGGCGTGGAGGGCGTGGTGCTTGATCTGGGTGTCTCCTCGATGCAGTTGGATCAGGCCGAGCGCGGATTTTCCTTTATGAAAGACGGCCCGCTCGACATGCGGATGAGCCAGGAGGGCCCAACGGCCGCCGATCTGGTGAATGACACGCCCGAGGAT
>NZ_CAJXNN010000045.1 GCF_913057115.1 uncultured Roseovarius sp. | reverse complement strand
ATTGAACAGGTTGTAAATTGAGGCGTGAACGGCGGCGAATTTCTGCAAACTTCGCATCTGTATGAAACGCAACATGGCCTGCTCTCGTCGTCGGAAGGGAAGGTGAGAGTTCTCGGCTCTGTTGTTCAACCAGCGCTCAGTTTCTTGCATATTCGCCGCACCAATGTCTTTCAGAGCAGCGCCATATGAACGCAGCCTGTCGGTGACGATGACGTCTGGTTGGCCATGTTTACGCACTGTTTTCTTTAGGAATTTCAAGGCTGGCTTCTTGTCGCGGGTCTTCGTCACGAAGCTTTCCAGGACTTCGCCTTCATGATTCACGACCCGCCACAAGTAGCGCCTTTCACCATTGATCTTCACGAACACATCGTCCGGATGCCATCGCCAGCGGCTGGACTTCATTCCGGCTACGCAGCGTTTTTTTGATCTCGGCCGCGAAGAGCGGCCCGAACCGATGCCACCAGTACCGAACGGCTTCATGACTGACGTCGATGCCGCGCTCATGCAGAAGATCTTCGACATTGCGCAGTGGGAGCGGAAATCTGACGTACATCATCACCGCAAGGCGGATGACCTCGCGGCTGGTTCTGAAGTAACGGAACGGGTTGGGATTGCTCATTCAGGAGGGGTAGGTACCGGTTGCGGAGGTCACAAGTTCAACCCTCTGACACTGCCTTTACCGGGCTTTGGTTGCAGGCGAACCAGCAGACCATGGTACCAAGGGTCTCGGCGCGACGGGCGAATGCCTCGGACGCCGATGCCGCGGTGGTGCGAAAGCAGATTGCCATTGGCGATGCGGCGGAAAACTGGGTTTGGATTGATGCCCGGGGGGATTTGCAGAGCGTCCTGACCCGCGCCAGCGCCGCGTTGTGACCCCCGGATTTTCCAAACTCGCGGATTGCCCTCGGTTAAAGCCATGCCCCGCATTTTGGGCAAGAGTGTAATGTCATAAACGCAAATGGGCTTTGGCAAGCATGCAGATTCAACGCCGGGGCCGGATGCCGCGCTCGGTCGCGTCGTCGGGAGTTGCGTCGAGAGTGATTGATATGAAAATAGTTGACATTATAAGACAGCCTGCGGTTACCATCCCGGTCTCTGCCAGCATTGCCACAGCCGCACAAAGGATGCGCGCATGGAATGTCGGTATCCTAACCGTATTGGATGAGGAGGACCGGCTTGTCGGCGTGATCACCGATCGCGATATCGTGGTGCGTTTCGTCAGCCGCGACGAGACGGCGATGCATGTTCGGGTGGGGGACGTCATGACCCCCAAGGTGCTGACCTGCTTCGACAGTCAGACGATCGAGGATGCAGCCGCCGCCATGGGGGACCATCAGGTTCGCCGCCTGCCGGTCTGCGACGAGGCGAAACGTCTGCTTGGGGTCTTGTCGGTTGACAGGATCGCCGAGGAGTATTCGGAACATCTGGCGGGCGAAGCGCTGGGCGAGATCGTGGAAACACGAGGCGGTCAGGTGACCAAGGACCTACACCGCTGACCGGTCGGCATCGGCCTTGCTGCATGGCCGGAACGCATGGTGTGGACAAGGGTTTTGGTTTCGAACCCGGTCACATTCTGGTGGGGACGATCTCTCGTTTGAGTTCTTCGATGTCGACACCGGCCAACCGGGCCAAGGACGGGGCATCCAAAATTCGGATGTCCATATGATCATGCATCTCCAAAATCCCGTTGCGGACCATGCGACGCATGGTCCTGCAGACATGTACCGAAGACAGCCCGACATAATCGCCTAGCTGTTGTTGTGTCAGCGGGATATGGAATTGATGGCATTCCGACCCGCAGGCCGGGGCGAGCCGGATGCAGAACTCCAGCAGCGCATAGGCGACGCGCATTTCGGCCGTGCCCTTGCCCAGCCGCAGTATCCGTTCATCGCGGCGCGCCTGTCTCGCGGCCTCTACCAGATGCGCCAGATGGTACAGTTCAGGCCACTCACTGATCATGATTTCCCAGCTGCCGTAGGATATGGCGGCAAGCGACGCATCGGTCAGCGCCTCGATCGTGACCGATGAGGTCGTGCCATCGGCCGCGACCGGGTCGACGATATCGCCAGGCAGCGCGAAATCAATGATCTGGTTCTGTCCGTCCTCTAGCGCTTTGGACAAGGCGATCCACCCATCGAGCACACAATACACGACGTTGCATTTGTCGCCTTCAAGAAGCAGCGTGGCGTCCTTGCTGAAATGGTGGGGATGCCGATTGGACACTGTCTGCAACATGAGCGGAACGGCTTCACCGCCGATTCCGGAAAACACCCTTGCGGCGGCATGCGGATATTCTGCGAAGAGATATTCAGCGAACACTGTGGAATCCTCCTTGCGGCGTCGAATCAGCTTGATTGGAAACTTCGAATTCATCCGTTTCGGGCGGCAACTAAACGGTTTGGCCGTTTTCGCGCCCGTGTGATTGTGTAGCACAGCAAGAGACGGGCCTATTGACTCGCGTCAATCCGCAGCGCGGGCCAATTGCCCGGCAAATACGGCAGGAGTGCGTGTAGGCCGAAAAATCAGGGGAATTTAATGGGCTGGCCTATTTTGACCTGACGCTTTGCGGCATGAGCGCGCATGTTGAGCAGCGATCTACCGCCGGTTTTCCCGCGCTTGGCCTTTACGAAGGTTAATGCCGACAATGGGTCGAACGCCGAGAATAGGCTTCGCGCAGGATCGATTCGACCCCTTACGTCAGGAGAAATGAAATAGCACGCTCGCAATCCGGGTGATTTGATGGAAGACGACACCAATGGGCAGCTGACCCGCGCCCGGCATTGATCTGACGGACGCTGACGCAGAAATGGCAACACCCCCTGCATCCCCGCCCATGCAAGCCGAAGCAACGAGGCGGCAGCCGAGTGGTGCGGTTCATTCCGTTTCCACTACGGATGCGCTGAAGCTGGTTGCGGCGGCGTCGGATGGGCTGAGTTCGCAAGAAGCTGCGCATCGGCTGAAGGTTCATGGGCCGAACCGGTCGCCCGAACCGCAAAGGCAAGGCGCTGTGCTGCGGTTTCTCCGCCAATTTCACAACGTGCTAATCTACGTGCTGCTTGTTTCTGCCGGGGTTACGGCGGCGCTTCAGCACTGGGTGGATACCGGCGTGATCCTTGCCGTGGTGCTGGTGAATGCCTTGATCGGGTTCTTGCAGGAAGGCCGCGCTGAACGCGCGATGGAAGCGATCCGTGAAATGCTGGCGCCGCACGCCACCGTCTTGCGGGACGGGCGCCGCAGGTCGGTTGACGCCGCCGATCTGGTGCCGGGTGATATCGTCCTTGTCGATGCCGGCAGTCGCGTCCCAGCCGATCTGCGACTTATCGAGGCGCGGGGTATCCGGGCCGAGGAAGCGATACTGACAGGCGAGTCCGTTCCAGTGGACAAGGCGACCGACCCGGTCGAGGCGCAAGCCGCCATCGGTGATCGGAGTTCCATGCTGTTCAGCGGAACGCTCGTCGTGTCAGGGGCCGGGCGCGGTGTGGTCGTTGCGACGGGGAGCAATACCGAGATCGGCCAGATCAGCGACATGCTGACAAGTGTCCAGACACTCTCCACACCGCTTCTGTACCATATGAATATGTTTGCGCGATGGCTCACGGCATTCATCCTACTGATTGCCACCAGCTTGCTGGTCTACGGCTATTTCGTCAGACACCTGCCGTTTGCCGAACTGTTCATGGCAGTGGTTGCGCTGTCCGTCGCCGCAATCCCCGAGGGGCTTCCGGCGGTGCTCACCATCACGTTGGCGGTCGGGGTTCAGGCGATGGCCCGGCGCAACGCCATCGTCCGCCGCCTACCGGCGATCGAGACTCTTGGCTCGGTCTCGGTGATCTGTACCGACAAGACCGGCACGCTGACGCGCAACGAGATGATGGCGGCATCTCTCGCCACGGCCGGACAGGTATTTTCGGTCAGTGGCGATGGCTATGCCCCCGAGGGCGCGTTGCGCCGTCGGCAAGAGGGTGCGATGGGCGACGACCATGAGATCCTTATGGAATTCGCTCGCGCCGCCGCCTTGTGCAACGATGCGAGGCTTCGCGCGGAAGAGGACGGATGGCGTGTCGACGGCGACCCTATGGAAGGCGCGCTTCTGGCGCTTGCGGGCAAGGTCACAGGTGAAACCGACGATCCCTTTCCCGATTGGACCCGAACCGATGCGATCCCTTTCGATGCGGCGCATCGCTATATGGCCGTGCTGGACCATGATCACGACGGACACGCCAACATCCATGTGAAGGGCGCACCCGAGGCCGTGCTGGACATGTGCACAACCCAGCGCGTGTCAGATGGCGACAGGGCGCCGCTCGACCCCGGCTATTGGCACGAAATGGTGGAAGAGCTTGCCGCCGATGGGCAACGTGTGATCGCGATCGCCATGCGTGCGGTACCGCCGGAGCAAACGGTCCTGAACGCAAGCGATCTGGAGGAGGACCTGACTCTGATCGGTCTGATCGGCCTGATCGACCCGCCGCGCCGTGAAGCGGTCGAGGCCGTCGCCGAATGCCATGCCGCCGGCATCGCGGTGAAAATGATCACCGGAGATCATGCGGCGACGGCGCGCGCCATAGCTGCGGCCATCGGTCTGAAGCATTGTCAACACGTGTTGACCGGCGCAGATCTGGAAACGATGGACGACACGGCGCTTGCCGCTGCGGCGGCGGACGTGGACGTGTTTGCCCGCACCTCGCCGGCCCACAAGCTGCGCCTTGTGAAGGCGTTGCAATCCCGTGGGTCAACCGTTGCGATGACCGGTGACGGGGTGAACGATGCCCCAGCGCTTAAGCGCGCAGACGCCGGCATCGCGATGGGCAAAAAGGGCAGCGAGGCGGCCAAAGAAGCCGCCGATCTGGTTCTGGCCGATGACAATTTCGCCTCGATCGCTGCTGCCGTGCGCGAGGGGCGCACGGTTTTTGACAACATCAAGAAGGTGATCAGCTGGACATTGCCCACCAGCTTCGGTGAGGCGGCCACCATTGTCGTTGCGCTGTTTGCCGGGCTGGCACTGCCGGTGACGGCGGTGCAGATCCTTTGGATCAACTTGGTGACCGCCGGGACACTGGGCCTTGCGCTGGCCTTCGAGCCGTCCGAGCCCGGCACCATGCGCCATGCGCCGCGACCGCGTGGGGCGCCTCTACTGACGGGCGGGCTGGTCTGGCACATCGTGCTGGTCTCGGGGCTTTTTCTGGCGGCGGGATTCGGTGTGTTCTTTTATGCGCTCGACCAAGGCTATCCCCTGAGACTCGCGCAGACCATTGCCATGAACACATTGGTCGTGCTCGAGCTATTCCACTTGTTCTTCATCCGGAACATCCACGGTACGTCGCTGAGCTGGTCGGTGGTCCGGGGCACCAAGGTGATCTGGGCCTGCGTCGGCACCGTCGTGACAGCGCAGTTTGCCATAACCTATTTTCCGCCTTTACAATCCGTCTTCGGCACACAGGCCGTGCCGCTTTTCGACGGTCTGCTGATCGTCGCCATCGGTGCCGTTTTCTTCGTGCTGATCGAAACGGAAAAGCGGATGCGGCTTGCTTTCGGAAACGCCGATTCCGGACGCGACACGCTTTGATGCGGAACCGTGAAAGACAAATGGGGGCGCAAAGCTTCATGCGCCCCCCAGGTGTTGGGCATTCAAGCGGCGGCGGGCTCTATTTCTCGGCCTTCACCTCAATCTTGCGGCTGGGGTGCTGTGCCTCGGGCTTTTTCGGCAAATGCACCGTCAACACGCCGTTCCTGAACTTGGCATCGATCTTGTCCTGATCGATACCTTCCGGAAGACGGATCGATCGGCGAAAGGACCCGAAGCTGCGTTCGCAGAGGTAATAGTCGCCTTTCTTGTCACCTTTTTCGGTTTCCTCCCTTTTCTCACCGCTCAGCGTCAGGGTGCTATTGGTGACCTGCACGTCGATGTCGCTTTCCGCCATCCCCGGAAGCTCGGCAACCAGCTTGACCTCGTCTTCCTTGTCGATGACATCAAGTTTCGGAATCGAGGCACCTGCAGAAAGCCTTGAGGCGGTTGGCTCGGCTCCCGGACGGCGCCAGCGCTGGAACGGCGCAAGGGCGTTGCCCGAATAGAAATTATCGAACAGGTTCTCGATCTCCTCGCGCAGTTCCCAGAACGGATGCCACGTCCGCTCGGGAGCGGTCCGGGGGTCGCCGGCTTCAGTTTTCACAGGGGTTGTTTCCTGATCTTGTGCCATTTTGTCCTCCTTTCATGTTGATCGTGGTATTTTCGATTCCTCTGATGAGACACTATTGCGCCTGTTGAGCGGCGCCGCCTTAACCGAAGTAAATCCGACAGTCGAAGGCGCGGCCGGTGGCCGAAAAACCGGCTATTCGCCGGTTGCGCCCGTGATCGGATAACCCGCGGCGACCCAGCCGTCGTAGCCGCCTTTCATGCTGATGGCGTTCGGGTAGCCCAACTGATGCAGAAGCGGCAGGGCCAGCGCTGAGCGATGGCCGGACTTGCAGTAAACGGCGATGATGGTCGATCTGTCCTTAGGCAGTTTGGCAAGG
This sequence comes from uncultured Roseovarius sp., assembly GCF_913057115.1. Taxonomy (GTDB): domain Bacteria; phylum Pseudomonadota; class Alphaproteobacteria; order Rhodobacterales; family Rhodobacteraceae; genus Roseovarius. Next base: position 18,272 of record NZ_CAJXNN010000045.1, on the reverse strand, counting down.
CCTGTCTCGGTTGCCAGCTTGGTCAGGCGGATTTTCACCGCGCCCTGCACAACCCCCTTTTCCCATTCCTCTGGCTTGCGCACATCAAGGTAGAAAACCGGCACGCCGGCATCGCTGCTGGTCTTGAAGGCGTCGGCTCCCTGGACACCCCATTCCGGCGCCATGTCCCGGATCTGAGTGAGAGACGTGGTCCAGCGGGCCAGCTCGTCAGCATTGAGCGCGGCGTCGTTGGCGGCGGCAGGCCCTGTCCCCGAGGCCAGGACGACAATGGTGGCGCAGGCGATGCGTTTGAAAGGGTTGCTTCGGGTCATGGGGGGTCTCCTTCGGTCTGGCTTCGTTTGGGTGCGGATGTCACGGCCACGGCACGATGACGTCGCGATTTGCGGCGGGCCCGTTGGGCAGCAGATCGTCCTGATCCAGGAACAGGGTTTCGTTCTCGTGGCAGGCCGCGCAGCTGCGGTTCTGCGGGGTCACACGGCGAATGTTGTGCGGGGCGGCGGTTTTCCAGTTCGGATGGGCGTCGAACCCGGGCATGAGCGCCGTGCCGAAATGATCGAAACTGTCGCGCGCAACCGGATTGTGGCGCAGTGTCACAAACCCGAAGGGATAGCTTTCCGCCGTGTTCCGGCCGACCTTCAGTGTCATGTCCTTCGAACCGGCCCGGCGGAAATAGAGTCCGTCCTCTTCGCCTGTATGGCAGTCGAAACAATTCTGGTACGGCTGGGCGTGGCAGACTTGGCAGGCGACCTTGGCGTGCATATCACCGTGCGCGGGCACATTCGTCCGTGATGCCACGTCATGGCAATCGGTGCATTGCGCGCGGCCTTCGACCTGCCAGCGGGATTGATACAAGCGGCCATCGCCGTGTAGGTCATTGGTGTGGCAATCGAGGCAATGCATCCCGGCCTCGAAATGAACGTCAGGGTCCAAGTCTTCAAACTGACCAAGGTATTCTCCACCCGCGCGCGATCCGTGGCAGAGCGCGCAGCTGTCCTCCATCGGCGCCTGCCGCAGGAATTCGTGGCCCTTGATCAACCCACCACCCACGGCATCCGGCATGGAGATGTGACAATCTCCGCAGGTGGTGTGACAGGTTGCGCAATCGGCCTGCCACACAGGTTTCAGCGAGCCGAACTCCGTCTGGCCGGTCCTGAGCTGCAAGGCATGCGCCATCCCGTTCAGGGTTTTGTGCAGGCTGCTGTCATGTCGTGCCACGATCTTTGCGTGACAATCGGTGCAGGTCTCGTTCGGGTCGCGAAGGTCCTGATGGGCGGCCCTGTGCCCCGCGGCATCAGGCTGGCCACCATGGCAGCCGGAACAACCCAATCGTCCATGGATAGTTTCGGGGAAAGCCGAGTTGACAAAATAGCCCAGAAAAGGCGGGCGCGACGGAGCTGAAGCGCATCCATCCTCAGAAGGCGCCTTTGGCGATCTGACCATCCCTATGAGGTGTCCGGCATTGCCGTGGCAGGTCAGGCATCCCTTATCCGACGGGGTCTGATCCGTCGAAGGAGATGACTCCGTATCACTCACGGTTTCGAGCCAGTATTCTATTTCCGCTGTGCCGAACGTCTGTTCGACACAGTCGGGACGACCGATTGTGGAACCGGCCTGAGCCGCGGCAGCGGTTGCAGAAAAGAGCAGGCAAAGCACTGCAAACAGCAGTGTGCGCATCGCAGTGCTATCGGGTTTCATAGCCGGATCATGTGCCATAAACGCCATGCTCCACAGACTTGGGGCAGTTCGCCGCCTGCCCCTATCGGACCTTGTGAAGATACCGGTCTCTCCGGCGCGCGCGCATTAACGCGCGTCAAGAAGGCGTTTCCGGGGCAAGGATCTCCCGCAGGTATCCATCGTATAGCGCCGCGACGCCCGGCCGGTTCAGGTGGTCGGTATCAAAAAAGTAGCCCGGATCGGTCAGTGTCTCGCTCAGATTGTGGTAGGGGATGCCGCGCGGCTCCAGACTATCTCGCAAAAGCCGGTCAAAACCGGCCTCGTCCGGCAGGGCCGCCCGGAACGCATCCGGCAGTGGCAGCTTGACCACGATGACCTCCATGCCCCGCGCCTTAGCAACTTCGAAAAGCGTTGTCAGGACATCGAGATAGCGGGAGATTGCGTTCACCTGCGGCGGTTCGGGGTAAAGGTAGTCGATCCGGCCTTGTACCGCGTGCCGGGACAACCGGACCTTGCGGTCGAAATCTGCCGCACCGCCCCAACCGGCTTGCGGGAACCGGTCGGGTGGGTTGAGTTTTGAAAAACCGGTCAGATAGTCCGCCAAACCGGCCGGGTCGGTGCCATAGCGAGCTGAGATTTTCGCCATGTTACGGGCTGTGGACAGACGCAATGGCGTTTTCCGCAAGAGTTTGCGGTCGCTGATCCGTGCCTCGTTCCAGTTCGGTGAGGTGAAGGCGAAGGTATCGACGACATAGAGCAGGCGGCGGGGCGCGATATCGTGCAAGGCTTGTTGGAAGACAAAACGGTTGTAAAGCGGTCCGGCACCGACCTCGGCCAATATCACCATCGACTGGTCGCTCTCCGCCTGTAGCCGTCCGGGAACATCCCCAAAGGCCAGCGGCAAGGCGTGCGAAGCGCCAAGAACGACCCAGTCGACCTGTTGTCCCTTCAAAGCAAGCAGTTTCTGAAACGCCGTGTCTTCACCCTTTCGCGCCACGGCGACCTCGGCAATCCCTGCCGCCGCGACGTATAGCGCCAAGAAGCAAGCCGCGAACCCAGCGATCAAACGCCGTGGGAAAGGCTGAACGGGACGGTCTGCAATATCCATGGGAAACTCCGTCAGAATTGCATGTAAACAAAGGCTTCGCCCTGCCAGCGGCCAAATAACAGCAGCGCGAAGAGACCGGCATAGATGGCGGCCCACCGCAGCGCGCGTGGTGCCGTCGATAGGCGTTTTCTCAGGCCTTTCTTTTCCATCAGCAGTTCGACAGAGAGCAGGCCGACGATGAGTGCCGCCAAAAATCCATGCTCAATGGTAAACGGATAGCGGGCGATCAGGCCGGGAAGGTCCGGCAGCGCAGCCCAGATGCGGGTGATCACCGTCACCCCGTCCCCCAGGTTGGCGGCGCGAAAGAAAACCCAGCTGACCAGTACGAGGTGGAAGACCAGCAGGGTTGTGAGAACGCTGTAAAACCCGACAAATACACTGCCCTTCAGGCGCACCCGGATGGACCGCCGGACCGGGCTGAGGGTACGTTCGACGCACAAATACCCGCCATTCAAAGCCCCCCAAGCCAGGAAACCCCAGCCAATTCCGTAGCCCAGCCCGGCGTGCCAGATGCCGCTGACCAGAAACACGATCATCAGGCCCAGATACATCCGCAGCGCGGTACGGGACCCTCCCATGAACGGGTAATATAGATAGTCGCGGAACCAGTCGGCCAGCGAGATGTGCCAGCGCCGCGACCAGAATTCGCTGATCGACTGCGCGAAATAGGACCGGCGAAAGTTCTCCGATAGACGGATGCCGAACAGCTGAGAGGCGCCGCGCGCCATGTCGGTATAGCCCGAGAAATCGCAATAGATCTGAAAGGCGAAGAAATAGGTGGCGATGACCAGTTCCAGCGGTACCGCATAGCCCGGGATCGCATAGGTGCGATCGACGAAGGGGGCGAGGTTGTCGGCCACCACAACCTTTTTCACCAATCCCCACAGGAACAATTGTCCACCCAAGGCAAAATGTACTGGTTTCATGGGCGCGCGGCGGACTAGTTCCGAGGTAAAGGGGCCGATGCGTTCGATTGGGCCGGCCAGCAGCTTGGGAAACCAGGCGAGGTAGAGCAGATCCTGCTGGGCGCTTGCTGCGGTTTCGTCCGGTATCCGATAGCGGTCGATCATGAGAGCGATGGCGGTGAAGGCGTAGAAGGAAAAACCCGCCGGAGCAGTCAGTCCGATCCGGGGCAGCCATGGGATGCCCTCGACCAGCGGATCGTAATACTTCAGCATTCCCATAAGGCACAGAACCGCGGCGATCCCCGCCCCGAGGGCGAGTCTCCGCCTCGGTGCATTGGACGTGGACAGGTATCTTCCTGCCGCCAGAGTGATCAGCGCGATAGCCCCGAGATAAGCAAGGTTCGCAATCGCGAAACTGGCGTAGAACCCAAGGCTCGCCAGTAGCAGCCAAGGAAGTCGCCATGACGCTGGTAACCACCAGAACAGCGCGACGCCGACCGGCAGGAACAGCAGAAATTCAAGCGATGTGAACAGCATGCCTTCCTCCCGTCAGCCGGTCGTGGCACACCCTCAGTAAGATGCGCCGCCGGCGCGCAGCGCCGGCGGGATCAGGTCAATCGGAATGCCCGCATTGATGACCAGGTAGTCGGCCAAAAGCTGGCGTTCCTCGGGCGTGGTTTTGATTTCGATGTGACTTGGCGAGTTCATTGTCCCTAGCCAAGCCTCGCGCGTGCGATCCTGAGTGATCGTAACCGTGATTATGTGGCAGGACTGGCAAAGAGCCAATGCCATGTCGCGACCGTCGCGCGGTAGATCCACGTCTGGGTCGTCCAGCGGGGCGCGCACGGCCAGATACTGCGCCAGCGTCTGTGCTTGCCAGTCATCCAGCGCGTCGATTTGCGGCGCGGTGTCGGCGGCCTTGGCCAATAGATCGCGCCAGTATGCTGCGTCGCCGTTTGCCGACTGCAGCGCGGACTCGAAGTCAGCCGGCAGACCCTCACTGCGAATACTTTCAAGGAGGCTTCGCCCGCCATCGGGGATGAACGAAAAGATGTCGTCCTCCTGCGATGCAGCGGAGCTGCCGAGTACGACAGCAGCCAGCAGGGCGGCGATCCGCGGTACAAGTTTGATCATGGTGTCACTCCTCCTGCACGCCGTTGGTCCTTAGAACCGCCACTCTGGCGGTACGTCCTCGAAATTCAGTGGCATGTTCAGGGCCGAATAGCCGGCGAAGGTGTCGCGCTCGACTTCGGTCATGGGAATTTCGGTGTGAAACGGCGCCTTGAAGGTGCCCTTCCAGCCGGTTTCGTCCCGATCATGCATCAGATAACCCGAGAACAGCGAATGGCAGAACTGGCACTGTGCGATCGCCAAGTCCTTCCCGTCCGGTGGCAAGGCATCGGCCAGATCGTCTGGCGACACCTTGGCGAGCGCCGCATCCGCCAGCGGCAGGTTCAGCGCGGAATATCCCGCTAGGGTCTTCGCCGCGATCTCGCTTATCTCCGGGTCCTGCGCGCGGGCCCAATCAGCCCAGTCGTCGGCCTCGGCCTCCCGTGTCAGGACCGCCTGCCGGGTGTCGGGCTCCAGCCCCGCCACCAGTCGGGCCAAGATCGTCCGGCCACCATCGGGCATGAATGCGAACTGTTCCTCGGCGGCCCAGCCTGCCACGGCGAGGAGCGGAGCTAATGCAAGCAGAACAGCACGGCGTGTCATGTCTGTTCCTCCCGGCCTCGGCCCTGTGGCGCATAGGCATAGACTGGTACCGAGAGGGTGCGCGCGGGTGAGCCCTCGGCCCCCTTGCCCGCGCGCATCAGGTCCAGTGCCATCGCGGTTTCATCCTCGAAGTAGCGCTCGCCGCAGCGGGTGCAGACCAGCGCCGGGATGTCCTCGATCACCACCAGATCGTCTCCGCGCCAGAGGGCGGTGCTGACCCGGTCGCGACTCAGCGTACCCGCGGCGCAACTGGTGCATTGCTCCTGCTGCGCCTGCTTTCCCTGCTGCATCTCGTCAGACAAGAGCACGGGCCGCCCCTTTGATGCCTTCGGCATTGGGCCGCATCCAGGTGAACATCTCGGGCGAGGCTGGCGGCGGCGCGTCCGGGAACGCCACGCGTTTGACCTTCACGCCATCGACATTCTCGACCGCGCGAGCAATCACCTCGGCGCCCGGGCAGAGCGTGTAGTAGGACTGGTCCACGGTCAGAAGCCGCTTGGTCTTGGCAACCGAATTGACGATGGTCTCGGTGTCCATCGCGTTCAGCGCGCGCAGGTCGATCACCTCGACGCTCATGCCTTCTTCGGTCAGCGTCTCGGCGGCTTCCAGTACCCCGGGCATGCCCGCGCCCGAGCTGACAATGGTCAGGTCGCTGCCCTCCATCCGCACGGCAGCCTTGTCAAGCGGTACCTCAAAGGCATCGTCCGGCACTTCCTGCGTTAGGGTTCGCAGCCCGGCGGGGTAGAGATAGACCACCGGATCGGGCGAGCGTATAGCGGCGTGCATCATGCCCTTGGCGTCATATGGCGTGGAGGGAACCACCGTGCGCACACCGGGGATATGCATGTAGTAACTGTCTTCCTCGTAGCAGGAATGCTGCTGCCCGAAGCCCGGCGTCTGGCCGGTCATCTCGATGATCCAGACCACGGGCATCTCGGCAAGCCCACCGGTTTTGTGACGCAGCTTCCCGGCCACGTTCTGGATTACCTGGAAGGGTATGAGCGCGCCCTGATAGGGAATGTAGGTCGCGGATTTCGACCCGGCCAGCCCGGCACCCAGCACGGCGGAGGCCATCCAGTTCTCGTCGATGCCGGTGTTGACCACGCGCTTGCGCCCGAACTCGGTCTCCAAGTTGATCACGGGCATGTTGGGGTTCGACGCGACCGGCGGGGTCAGTTCGAAAATCCAGGTCATCGCCGGATCTTGCTGCATTTCGTATTGTACGGCCTCAAGGACCGAATACATCCAGCTTTTCTGTGCCATTGTCTTGTCCTTTCAAAATGTCGCCAGTCGCCTCAACCGAATTGGCGGGCGGGTACGGTGCCTTCGGCGAAAACATGTTTGAGCCCATCCTCGGGGGCGCAGAGCGGCTGGCTCAGCCCCCATTCGAAAGCCTCGGCGATCTCGGCCTTGACCTCTTCATCAATCTCGGCGGCCCGGGTTTCGTCGACCACGCCCCAGTCAACAAGGATCTTGCGCGCGATATCTACCGGGTCGCGTTGCATCCATGCGCGGACCTCGCGTTCTGGCCGGAACGAGGTGATCGCCAGCGGGTCGTACCCGAATGCACCCAACTCACCGGCCTTGGCACCCGGGGCCCCCCAGTGGTTGTAATAGCGATAGGTCTTGGCCTCGATAAAGGTCGGGCCGCCCCCGGCGCGCGCGCGATCCACCGCCTCTTTTGCGGCGTTGTAGACCTGGACCACGTCCTGCCCGTCGACGATCTCGGTCTCGATGCCATAGGCACCGGCGGCTTCGGCGATGTCCTTGTGAGGACAGGAATAGCTGTAGTGTGCATACTGGTGGTAGAGGTTGTTCTCACACACATAGATCAGCGGCAGGTCGAGCAGCTTCGCGTTGTTGAGCGTCGAGTGGAAATGCGGCGCGGCATAGTTGCCGTCCCCGGCGAAGACGACCGCGACCTGGTCCGACCCGCGCGCTCTGAAGGCGAAGGCCGAACCGGACGCGATCACCGGCGCCGGACCAATCATGCCGTCCGCCCCGATGAAGCCCACCGAGGGGTCAGAGATATGCATCTCGGCGCCATATCCGCCATTCATCCCGGTCGCGCGGAAATCCATTTCCGCGACCATTTTGGGAATGTCCACGCCCTTGGCGATAGCATGTCCCGAAGGCCGGTGCGACGAATAGACGACATCGATCTGGTCAAACGGACCGTCATTGCGTAGCGCGGCGCAGACGCCAGTGGCGACCGCCTCCTGCCCGGCATAAAAGTGGTTATAGCCCCGGTAATCAGGGTTGCTCAGCATCTGGTCGGCTTGGGTACGTTCATGCCAGCGGATCTGAAGGATCGTCCGGTACATATCGATCAGTTTTTCGTCAGACAGATCCTTGGCAAAAAACCCGATATCTCCGGTGGCCAATGCACGCCTTCCGGTGGTGGAAACCACCGCGCCGGTAAGCGCGGCGAGTTTCAGAAACCCGCGCCGCGATTCGGAACTGGGTGCTTCGCCGCCGCTGGGCTGCGGTGACGGCTTCAAGTCATATGTCATGATTGCCTCCTCCCAAAATGGTTCCGCAGCATCCGCCATGCGGGCGGTCTCTGCGTCCTCAATCCAAGAAAGGGTAGGCGTCGCGGAATGAAACGTCCTTGACGCGTGTTAATCGGCGATCAAAAACGAGCGCCCTGCTTGTCAGCCAAGCTTGCCCGCCAGATATTCCACCGCCTTTTCGAGGGTTTCGAGACGCGGATAATCGGTCTCGGGGACCGAAACGCCAAGCCGTGTTTGGATCGCCGTCACCAGATTAAGGATATCCATGGAATCAAGTCCCAGATCATCCATCAGGTGATCCTTGTCCGAGACGGTTTTTCCGTCGATATCGGGGGCTATGCGGGTCAGTTCATCGACAAAGGCGGTTCGTATCTCGTTGCGGGTCATGCGGCCTCCAGAGTTTACGTGGTAGGGGCGTGGTCATTTCTCATCTGTCTCGAGGGTCGAGATATCGCCCTCGGGCAGGCCCAGTTCGCGCGCCTTCAGAAGCCGGCGCATGATCTTGCCAGACCGCGTCTTGGGCAGGCTTTGGCGGAACACGATCTCACGCGGGGCCACCGCCGGACCAAGCCGCTTACGGGCGTGGCCGCGCAGGGTGCGCTCCATCTCGTCCGACGCATCGAAACCGGGGTTGAGCACGACATAGGCTTTCACCACTTCACCCGCGGTTTCGTCGGGAATGCCGATCACCGCGGCCTCGGCCACCGCGTCATGCTCGATCAGCACGCTTTCCACCTCGAACGGGCCGATAAGGTGGCCCGACGACTTGATCAGGTCATCCGCCCGGCCGACGAACCAGAAGTACCCGTCGGAATCGCGCATTGCCAGGTCGCCCGACAGGTACCAGCCATCACGGAAGCACTTTGCGTACCGCGCCTCTTCATTCAGGTAGGCACGCATCATCGACGGCCAGCCCGGGCGCAGAGCCAGTTCGCCGACCTCTTCTGGTGCGCATTCGCTGAGTTCGTCGCCTGCGGTCTCCACGATGCCTGCCTCAATCCCGGGCAGCGGTTTGCCCATAGAGCCGGGCTTGATGTCCATCGCGGCGGTGTTGGCAATCATGATGCCGCCGGTTTCCGACTGCCACCAGTTGTCATGGAACGGTTTGCCGAACACCTCCTTGCCCCAGACGACCGCCTCGGGATTGAGTGGCTCCCCCACGCTGGCGAGGAACTTCAGGTTTGAGAAATCATAGCCCGCCGCCGCGTCCTGTCCGGCCCGCATCATCATCCGGATCGCTGTCGGCGCAGTGTACCAGATCTCGACCTTTTCGCGCTCAAGCGTGCGATACCAGCGGTCCAGATCATATTCGGCCTCGTCGACGACCATGGTGACGCCGTTTACCAGAGGTGAAATGATACCGTAGGATGTGCCTGTGACCCAGCCAGGATCGGCCGTGCACCAATAGACGGAACCAGGCCGCAACTCGAGCGCGAAGCGCCCCGTCGCCGCGTGGGCGACGACGGCTTCGTGCACATGGACGACGCCCTTGGGCCGCCCGGTGGTGCCGGAGGTGAAGTGGATCAGCGCCATGTCCTCTGGGTCGGTTTGCATGACCTCGAACCTGTCCGGCGCGCGGTCCATTTCCGGCCCGAGCGCGATGCAATCTTCGGGGGCGTCATCTCCGACGATCAGCACCAGTTTCAGCGACGGGATTTCGGCCCGCCACGAGGCGATCTTGCGCCGGTAGATCGCGGCGGTGGTGATCAGCGCGCTGGCCTCGCCGATCTCCATACGCGTGCGCACGGGCTCGGGGCCGAAGGCCGAAAATAGCGGGGTGAAAACCACCCCGGCGCGCAGCGTTCCAAGTGCTGCGAAATAGAGTTCGGGGACTCGGCCCATCATCGAGAACAGCCGGTCACCCTTGCCGATACCATGCCTGGTCAGGACGCTTGCGAATTTCGAGGCATTGCGCTGAAGATGCTCGTAGGTGAAATCGCGTGTCTCGCCAGACGCGCCCAGCCACCTGATCGCGCATTGCGCGCCATGTCCCGCGGCGACATGCCGGTCAAGCGCCTCGTGGGCGATGTTCAGCCCGCCCCCCGGCAGGCCGCTCAACTCTTGGCGCGCATCATTCCAGGAAAAATCCTTCCGCGCCTTTTCGGTGTCGGGTAGCGCGGCGTTTGCCCTGTCGTTTGCCGATTTCGTGATCGTGTCCCAGCCCATGACCTGCTACCCCCCGTAGGTGCTTCAGCCCGCGGCGGGCTGATCCTCGAGCAGGAAACTGATCTTCGCGTTCACGCGGTAACTGACGATCCTGTTGTTCTCGACTGCCGCGTTCATGTCCTTGATGTAGACAGACTTGATGTTGCGCACCGTCTCCGATGCCTTGGTGACGGCGGACTGGGCCGCGTCCTCGAAGCTTTTGTTCGATTCCGCCAGCACTTCGACAACCTTGAGTACAGACATTTTGATCCTCCTTGCAAAGTCCAGCGGCGACGCTGCAGCACTGGACGGATCCAGTGTAGAGCAGGTCGGCGCTCGCTGCTTTAACCTCCGGCAAGCATCCCGGGGTCATCTGCCGGATTGGGATAAGGCGACTGCAGGCACAGCTGCGTTGACCCGCGTCATGGCCTGTGTGCTAAGACAGGTCGTCCGCTTCATCCATCAGTCGGGCGACCTCGTCATCGGATGTCTGGCTAAAGTCCGCATAATGCGCGCCGACGCCGAAAAATGGCTGAGGCTCGAGCAGACAAACAACCTCATCGACCTCTTCACGCAATGCGCCAAGCGTGTCTGGTGCGGCGACGGGGACAGCCAGGATCAGCTTGCCCGGAAGGCGGCGCCGCACGGCCTTGAGCGAGACGCGCATCGTCGCCCCAGTGGCTATTCCGTCATCAACGACAATGGCAGTCCGCCCTTCAAGAGGCACTGCCGCGCGGCCTTTCAGATAGATCGCCCGTCGGCGCGCGATTTCATCCAACTGCGCCTTCGCTAGGTGCTCTATGTCCTCGCGCGACAGCCTGGCATGCGCCGCAATGCTCTCGTTGATGATGAGCTGTGAGTCGTCACCGTTGACCACTGCGGCCACCGCCAGTTCCGGCTGCCCGGGCACACCGATCTTGCGCACCATCACAAGATCCATCGGTGCGCCAAGCTCGCGCGCGACCTCGATCCCTACCGGAATGCCACCGCGCGGCAGCGCCAGGATCACGGGATCCTTCAGCCTACGTCCGGCCAATTCTGCGGCAAGGGCCTTGCCAGCTTCGGTTCGGTTAAGAAATCCATCCATGAGGTCTCTTCCACAATATCTGTTGGTCGTTGCTCGTCGCCCGAATTCGGTCACCCGAAGGAGTCTTCGGCAGATCTCTCGGGATATCCGGCAGCCCCGATTTCCTGCCGCACTGCCACATGGTTCATGATGTCTTTCAGCGTCAAAATGCCCTTCAACTTACCATTGCTGGTCACCAACAGGCGGCTGGTGTTGTGCTTTCGCATGATATCCATCGCATGCGTCACCGAGCTGTCGGGTGACACTGTCCTGTCGAGCGCATCGCGGGACAGAACATCGAACGCGGTCAGGCGCGCCCTCTCCTTGACCGCCAGTTTCCCGATATCTTCCAGCCGGACCCATCCCAAAAGAACCTCACCCCGCACGACCGGAAAAACCTTGTGCCCAAAGCGGTAAAAGTAGTCTTCGATGATTTCATCAATGGGCATATGGGCCGGGATGATTACGGGGTTGCCCACCATGAGCTGCCGTACTGGCACATCATCCAGGTAGGTCTTCATGACCATCTGGACCTCCGAGGACCGCGCGGCGCCGATGATGAACAGCCCGATCAGCGCCTGCCACATCCCCGCGACGAAATTGCCGCTGATGATGCTGAAGACGCCCAGCACCATCATGAAGGTGCCCAAAATGCGACCGGTCCCAGCCGCCAGTTTGGTCGCGCGTTGCAGATTGCCCGTCCACCCCCAGATCGCCGCACGGAATACGCGGCCCCCATCCAGCGGGAAGGCCGGAAGCAGGTTGAATGTCGCCAGAATGGTATTGATCACGGCGAGATATGAAAACACCGCCGCCAGCGGCGCCCCTGCGGTGGCGTCGGGCAACAGCCCGGCGATAATGTAGAAAGCAATCGCCAGCACATAGCTTGCGATCGGTCCTGCAAGCGCCATCAGGAATTCAGATTTCGCGCTTGGCGGTTCCTTCTCCAATTCCGCGACCCCACCGAAAATGAAAAGGGTGATTCCGGCGATGGGGATATCGAATTGCCGTGCCACGATCGCGTGCGAGAATTCGTGGAAGATGATCGAGAAGAACAGCCCAAGCGCCCCGACGATGCCGAGGACAAGCGCGGTATTGGGATCCAGCCCCTCGATGACCGCCGGGAAATACCCACGTGACAACGACCAGACAATCAGGATGGCCAGAAAGAACCAGGTGAAATCCAGGCTGACGCGGAAGCCGAGAATGGAAAACAGGCCGATCTTCTTGCCGAACATTTCCTCGTATCCTTCGCTACGTGGCTTGCGGTGTGCCGCTTTGCCCTACACCGGCAGGATCGTCCAAGCGTTAACCGGGATCAATCAATCCGACGTGCAGCGGATTACGCAGGTTAAAACGTTTCGCGAAAAGCCTGACTTGCAGCTGTTGGCGAAATGCAGTGCAACGCCAAATCGTCGCCCGCTTGTCGCCTTTCGCTGATGCATCAGGTCAAAGGCGGAACGCCTCAGGGTCAGCACCTATCAATCCCTTGTCGCTTGTGTGGCAGACTTCGCGCCGGGCGGCCTCACAAGCAACGCGCCTATCGGTTGCCGCGGCAGGTGTCGCACGACACCCGCAGTCACCTGAGCGTGGACGAGGCGGCCCGGCGCGGGGCGCAACTGCCCGTTCTGGTCGCCCACCGCTGATTTCGATCAAGGCCGCCCAATGGCGCCCATAGTAGGGTGCAAGGACCAATCGACCAAAGCTTCGGGAGGTTCGGAATGCGGGCAATGGTCTTCGACGGGACGTCGCCACAGCTCAAATTATCTGAAGTGGCTGATCCTTTACCCGGCGCGGGCGAGGTGCAAATCAGGGTTGAGGCTTGCGGTGTCTGTCGGACTGATCTTCACGTCATTGACGGGGACTTGAAAGAGCCGAAACTCCCTTTGATCCCGGGCCACGAAATTGTCGGGCGTGTCGAACGGATCGGGAGTCATGTGTCGGGATTCAAGCCCGGCCAAAGGGTGGGTGTCCCTTGGTTGGGTCGCACCTGCGGCACATGTGACTACTGTCGGAGCGGGCGTGAGAACCTTTGCGACGCACCCGGCTTCACGGGCTACACGATCAACGGAGGCTATGCAGAGCTTTGCACCGCCGATGCACGGTTCGTCTTCTCGCTTTCCGAAGAGGTAAAGGCCGCATCGCTGGCGCCACTTCTTTGTGCCGGTCTCATAGGGTATCGGTCCTACAAAAACAGCGGCGATCCACGAAAACTCGGGATTTATGGGTTTGGGGCCGCAGCCCATATTCTTTGCCAGATCGCACGGCACAAGGGCATCGAGGTCTATGCATTTACGCGGGAAAACGACCACGCCGCACAGGTTTTCGCAAAAAGCCTTGGGGCAGTATGGGCCGGTGCTTCTACGGCTCCATCCCCGGAACCCCTTGATGCCACGATCATATTCGCACCCGTCGGTGCCCTTGTGCCGAGAGCACTAAAGTCGGTTCGCAAGGGTGGTCGGGTGGTTTGCGGTGGCATCCACATGACCGACATCCCCAGCTTTCCCTATGCGGACCTTTGGGAGGAGCGGTCGATCCTGTCAGTGGCAAATCTGACGCGCTCGGACGGTGACGAGTTCTTCCCGCTGGCGCAGGAAGCAGAAGTGAAGACGCAGACGGTTTCTTATCCATTGGAGCGCGCCAACCAGGCAATTGATGATCTGAGGTCAGGGCGGCTTCAGGGCGCGGCGGTATTGATCCCGTAATCCCAAGACGTCGCTGCGGCAGCCCCACAGCTTGCGCCGTGAACCAAAGATATGTTTTTGAGGGACTTGACTGAATGAACCTTGTTTTATTGGGATTCCTTGGCAGTCTGGCGGCCGGAGCAATGACTGCATTCGGTGCGTTGCCAGTGCTTTTCGGACATACGGTCAAACCGGCCACGACGGATGCACTCTTGGGCTTTGCTGCAGGGGTTATGCTCGCGGCCTCGTTTTTCTCGTTGCTTGTGCCCGGTATCGAAATCGCATCGGATCACTATGGCCCGGGTTTCATTCCCGCGGCCATAGTGACATGCGGGCTATTACTGGGAGCGACTGTCATCCTGTTTCTTGACGAACGATTGCCGCACGAGCACTTCGTAACCGGTCGGGAAGGGCCGGAGGCAGCGGAAATCAAGCGGGTATGGCTTTTTGTCATCGCCATCGCGCTTCACAACCTGCCGGAAGGAATGGCGGTCGGCGTGGGCTTCGGTGCCGGAGACATTCTTGCCGGCAGCAAGCTTGCTTTCGGCATCGGGCTTCAGAATGCCCCAGAAGGCCTGGCCGTCGCCGTCGCACTTCTCGCCAAAGGGTATTCTCGTTCCTACGCCTTTATCATCGCCGCACTTACCGGGGCGGTGGAACCCGCTGCCGGTTTGCTCAGTGCAATCGCGGTAAGTTATTCGGCGGCTCTTTTGCCTTGGGGGATGGCAATGGCGGCCGGAGCGATGATTTACGTGATCAGTCACGAAATCATTCCCGAGACTCACAGTCACGCCCACCAGAAGATTGCGACGCTTGGACTGCTCGCCGGGCTCGCTTTGATGATGTTACTGGATGTTGCCCTCGCATAGCGGCAAGGCATCAGAAGACGCACTGGGAAAGCGTGCGGGCATGGCTTGGTTTGTGACAAGACTCTAACGCGCGCATCGCAAAAGCCTTGCTTGGTTCGCAGGTTTTGACGTTGGGCCGAGCACCTGCGCCTTGCGCCACCGCAGGACGCCCAGACGGACTACGGATCAGCGTGGCCCTGATCTGTTCAAGTCAGGCCAGTTCAATCAAGGCAATCAATGCAAGGCCAATGGCACTGAAGGAAAGCAGCAGCCACAAAACGGCTTTTCTGTAGGAAGCTGGACGCGCCGATGCGAAGTGTCGGGAACCCAACCAGACGCCCAATGCCAGAATCGGCAGGGAGAGCGCTGCACGCGTTAACGCGATGGTATCATAGTACCCCGATCCGGCAAGAAGCGTGAGGGTCCAGAGATCGGCGGCGAAAAGGTAGGCAATCATCGTCGCGCGCATCTGTGCCGCGCGTTCATCTGACAGACTGAAGAACAAGGCCAGTACCAGCCCACTGAGGGCCACCGCACCGTTCACGATGCCGATCGCAGATCCCGCTATCGCGTAGGAAACGAAAGACAACCGCAATGGTCGCAAATGCGAAGAGACCAAAATCAAGCTGGATAAAAAAATGAGACCCAACGCGACGATGCGAAGGGTCAGATCGTTAAAGTACCCAAGAAAATATATCCCGATTGGCGTGCAAACGAGGCCGGTTCCCAGCAGGATACCAAGCTCACGCCATTTGACATCACGAAAAATGCCGCGCGCCTGTCCCGAGGAGGCGGCCACCTCCAGCGCAATGGACAAAGGTACGAGTTCGACAACCGGCAAATTGAACGCCAGACCGGTCAGGAAGACTGCCGTAAAGCCAAATCCGGAAAAGCCGCGTATATACGATGCCGCAAAAAGTACCGCCGCATACCAAATCAGATCTGGAACGGGCAGAAGTAGAAGATCTTCCATTAGTGACCCGCGATTTTGTGTTCTGAAACGGCAATACACAAGCTCTCAAAGTGGTGAATAGAGTGCGTCCGGTTCCACATTTATTCAAAGCAATTGTTATGTTCATACTTACTCAAAAAATGGCGTGACTTTTGTTTTGTGTGATTGGAAATAGTACCGTTCGGCGATTTCGTCTTGGATAGGTTCGAGATAATATGTGACCGCCAGAGCGCGTCTCGCGGTCATGCAAATAGGTTTCGGCTCGCTCGTACCACGATCCTCCATTTTTCCGCCATGAAGTAGTCGCACCAAACTGGCAATTTTGAAGTGTCGTGACCCGGCGCATTACTTCCCAACACTATGACGTCACAGACGTCTGGAAACGAAAAACGATCACCGCGCCGTTTTCCTTGACCATGCAAAGCCGAACCTTCGTGGCTTGTGAGGGTGCCATTATCGGGTGTCACCGCTTCCGGCTCGCCGCCGAGTAGCTTTTTGAGGCCCGCGCGCAGCCTTCACTCGGCCGGGACCTGAATTGACTGGAGGTAATGCACCAGCGCGTAAATCCGGTTTCTCACCCGCAACTCGTTCAGCTCGTCGGGGCCCCATTGGCCTGTTGCTGCCGTCATGTAGCGGTCGCCCCACACGGGCATCTTGCTCTCGCCATGGGCAGCCACTTCGGCGCGCCCGTCGATCACAGAATATACCCTCTCTACCGGGAACGTACCGCCATTGTCGGCCGCCAAACGGGTCAGGTCGCCGGGGTTTACACCGCGGAACACACGGGTCAAGAACCCGGCTCCCTTGCCGTCCTCACCATGGCAAGACGCACATGAATTGTTGAATTCCCAATCCGTCGGGCTGATTACCACGGGTTCCCGTGTCTCGGGGTCATAGGTCGGCTGAGCCTGCAACGGCACGCCGCCGGCATAGACTGCCACGACAAGGGCCATTGCCACCATTCTTGGCAAATATGCCATGTCAATTCTCCTTCCTCGCTAAAGAATAATGGGAAGCTGATGCACCATGCCGCCGAGCTCATTAACACTGGTCAATCGGCGGCTCTTATTTCGTCGCAACCGCGATAGGCTGGTTTGTCCCGCGTCTTATCACTTCGTGATCCGCGCAGCGAATGTCCTGTGTGGATGGCTCCTGCATAGCAAGACATTTTTGATTTGATTTGTGCATTTGTCAGAAGCAGTCATGTGTCCGGCCTGTTTGCGCGGTTTTGACCGCTGGCCCTGATGGGTTCCGCAAACCAAGTTCCTTACAGCTTAGCGGGCTATGACGCCCGGGACATTCGGCGGAGTGTCTTGGTTTTGGCGGCAGACTTATGCACCATCATCTCGCAGGTCTTGCTAACTCGTTGTTCCTTTCTTCTCAGACTGCCGCACGGGGGCTGTAGGGTTCGTCGCGGGTTAGGACAGCCCAGACGATCCGGGCGGTCTTATTGGCCATGGCGACAGTTGCGACACGGGCGGGTTTGCGTTCGAGCAGTGACGTCAGCCACTTGCTGGCACGTTCGGGGTGGGACCGTGTTTGTCGGACCAGTGATGTCATGCCGACGACAAGCAAAGAGCGTAAATACTGGTCGCCCATCTTGGTGATCCGCCCCAGCTTTTCCTTGCCTCCGCTGGATTTATTTGCAGGCGTCAAGCCCAGCCAGGCGGCGAACTCCCGGCCATTGCGGAACTGGTGCCCGTCGCCGATGCTGGCGATGATCGCAGAAGCCGTCACCGCGCCGACGCCAGGTATTGTGCGCAACAAACGGACACGCGCATCTTCTTTGGCCACTTGCTTGAGGCGCTCTTCATACCATCGGATCCGTTTATGCAATGCCATCAACTGTTCTGACAGGTTGCGGATCACCTCATTGGCGATGTCTGGCAAGTCGAGCACTTCACCCAGTGTGATATCCTCAGCAAACCCAATCACGCGGGCCAGTCCTCTGGGGATGTAGACACCGAACTCAGCAACCAGGCCACGTAGGCCGTTGATCAGCTGCGTCCTTTCACGGACCAATAGGTCGCGAGCCCGATGAAGCGACAGCAAAGCTTGTTGCTCAACCGTTTTGATCGCAACAAAGCGCATCGTGGGCCGTGTCACGGCTTCACAGATTGCCTCGGCGTCGATTGCATCTGACTTACCTCGCTTGACGTAGGGCTTCACATACATCGGTGGGATCAAACGCACCTCGTGGCCTAAGGCCGTCAATTCGCGGGCCCAATGATGGGCGCTGCTGCAAGACTCCATGCCGATCAGGCAGGGTTCTAACTTAGCAAAGAACGGCAGAAACTGTGCCCGTCTCAGGGGCTTGTTGAACAACACAACGTCGTTCTCTGCGATACCATGGACTTGGAAAACGTTCTTCGCCAGGTCAACGCCGATTGTGGTAACTTGCATGGGGTGGCTCCTCTCAAAGCAGATTTAGACACCTGCATTATGGCGCATTGCGACGCCGGTTGAAGCAGGAGCCATCCACCCCATCAGCTATCGCAAATCGGCGTCTGGGGCCTTGGATCCGCTCTGGGCTGGGCGCGGCCGATGGGAAAGATATCGCGAATTCGGTTTAGTCCCGCGTTGCCAACCATCATCCTTTGAAAATGCTGCGCCATGGATGAATGGCCGGTTTGGTCAAGCTGCGGCGCGGCATCGGCGTGGTGG
>NZ_CAJXNN010000044.1 GCF_913057115.1 uncultured Roseovarius sp. | reverse complement strand
CCTACGTGATGAAATTCTGATCTCGCCACAGGAACAGTGACCCAAGGGCCAGCCACCGCGCTGGCCCTTTTCATTTGTGCCAATCCCATCATCGCGCTGCCTCCGCCGCCGCGCGAGCCTTCAATTCCTTGCGGATCACCTTGCCGGTCACGGTCATCGGCAAAGCCTCCAGAAACTCTACCTCACGCGGATAGGAATACTGCGCCAACCGCGCCTTGACATAGTCGCGCAATTCCCCGGCCAAGTCCTCGCTGGCCCCCACCCCATCCTTTAGCACCACATAGGCCTTCACCACCTCGGTGCGCAGGGCATCGGGCTTGCCCACCACCCCGACCGTGGCCACCGCCGCGTGGGTCAAAAGGCAATCCTCGATCTCGGCCGGACCAATCCGATAACCCGCCGAGGTGATCACATCATCCTCACGCCCGACAAAGCGCAAATACCCGTCATCCCAAGCCCCGCGATCCCCGGTCAGCATCCAGTCACCGCGAAATTTCTCTGCCGTGGCTTCAGGCTTCATCCAATAGCCCAGCATCATGCTGGCCGCGCCCCGGCGAATGGCGATATCCCCCTCGCCCTCCGTGACCTCGCCGGCCTCATCAATGACCCCGATCTCGAAGCCCGGCACCGGCTTGCCGATGCAGCCCGGGCGCGGCGCGAACAATTCATTACAACTGCTCGCCACCATGTTGCATTCGGTCTGGCCGTAAAATTCGTTAATGGTCACGCCAAAACCCGCCCGCCCCCACTCCAGCATCTCGGCCCCCAAGGGCTCGCCCCCGCTGGCAACACTGCGTAGGCCCTCAATCCGCTGATCCGCCGCCTTCAACATCCGCAAGGCCGTCGGCGGGAAAAACACATTGCGCACCGCCCCTTCGCGCACGATCCGGGCGCACTCTTCGGGAGTGAACTTGCCCAGCCTCGCCGCCACCACCGACACCCCAAGCGCAAGCCCCGGCATCAGCACATCGAACAAACCGCCAATCCACGCCCAATCCGCCGGCGTCCAAAGGCAATCGCCCTCTTGGCCCAGAAAATCATGGCTCATCTCGACACCGGGCAAATGCCCCGTCAGCATCCGATGCCCGTGCAGGGCGCCCTTGGGCCTGCCCGTGGTGCCACTGGTGTAAATCAAAACCGCCGGATCTTCCGGCCCGGTTGGGACAGGCTCAAACGGCGCCTCGTCCAGCGTCAGGATATCGGGCAAAAGCGCCTGCGCCGCCATGCCCACCAGCATCCCGGCACCATCCTCATCGGTGACAACCCAAGCCGCTCCCGCATCAGCCAGACGGCTGTCCAAGGCGTCATGCCGAAACAGCTTGAACAGCGGGATCGACACCGCTCCCAGCTTCCAGATCGCGATATGCGCCGCCGCACACCACGCATCCTGACTGCGCAACACACCCACACGATCGCCGCGCGACACGCCGCGCGCCTGCAAACCTCGGGCCAGCCCATCCGCCATCCGGCGCAACTGACTGTACGTGACCTCCTCACGCCCCTCGCTCAGATCAATGATCGCCACCCGCTCAGGATCGCGCATCGCCCATTCGTCGCAAACCTGCACAGCCATGTTCAGCCGCTCAGGCAGGTCCCAGCGAAACGCCGCGACAAGCTCGTCATATGGCAATCGTGTCAGCATCTCTTGGTCTTGTATCCCTTGATCACCTGTCACCGGTCAGCGCCGCGCGATCCGCCACGCGCCCGAACCGGTCTATGAAATACTCAAAACCAACGCCCGCACGTGCGCAGGTCACCACCAACCACAGCCCCTCCGAGGCAGCAGGCCGGGCATGGCAATCGCTGCGCGCCATACCCCCCTCCTCGACATATCGGTCGGCCACGGCCTCGATCACCTCGCTCTCGCTGCTCAGCGCCGCCTTGCGCCCCAAGGAAAGGCCCAAGGCGACCAATGCCGCCGCCAAACCCATCAATGGCACAAAGATCATCCACCGCCGCACGCCTCACCTCATCGGAAACCGAGTTTCAAGGTAAAGCGTCTGCTCGGCGGTCTCGTACATCATGCAACTGACATGCGCCGGGCCACCGCCCGTGCCGCCACCCCAAAGCGCCATTTCCGACAGGCACTTGGCATCGCGAAAGGCAATCCACGCCCGCTGCATTTCAACCAAGGCCGCTTCCTGATCGGGCGCATAGTCCGGCATATCCGCATCCTGCGCGGCCAGTTCCGCCTTCAAGTCGCGATAAACCCGGTTCAACCGCGCATCCCACCACGTCAATTCACGGTCGGAGCAAACGCTCATGCCCAGGGTCGTATAGCCATCCGATGTGGCCTCCATACAGGCCCCCGACGCCTTGCCAATACATTTCTCGCGCCCGCCCTCTTCGACACAACGTGCCGTCGGCGCGATGTCAAAGCGGATGTCCTGCGCCATCGCGGGCGCCGAAAAACACAGCATGACAGCCAAGGCGCGCACTAGGTCATCGCCCCCATCAACTCGCGGCCCACCAGCATCCGCCGAATCTCCGAGGTGCCCGCACCGATCTCCATCAACTTGGCATCGCGGAAAATCCTTGCCACGGGGGCATCATTCAGGAACCCGGCACCGCCCATGGCCTGCACCGCCTGATGCGCCTGCTTCATGGCCTCTTCACTGGCATAAAGACAGCAGGCGGCGGCGTCCTGCCGCGTCACGTCACCCCGGTCACAGGCCTTGGCCACCTCGTAAACATAGGCCCTTGCGCTGTTCATCGCCGTATACATATCGGCGATCTTGCCCTGCATAAGCTGGAAATTCCCAATCGGCTGCCCGAACTGCTTGCGCTCGGCCATATAGGGCATGATCTCATCCAGACAGGCCGCCATGATCCCTGTCCCGATCCCGGCCAGAACCACGCGTTCGTAGTCCAAGCCCGACATCAGAACGCGCACGCCCTTGCCTTCTTCGCCCAGCACGTTCTCAAAAGGCACTTCCACATCGTCGAAAATCAACTCTGCGGTATTGCTGCCGCGCATGCCCAGCTTGTCGAAATGCGGGCTGGTGGAAAAGCCCACCATGTCCTTTTCGATGATAAAGGCGGTGATCCCCTTGGCCCCGGCTTCGGGGTCGGTCTTGGCATAAACCACCAAGGTATCGGCATCCGGCCCATTGGTGATCCAATACTTGTTGCCGTTCAGCTTGTAATGATCGTTGCGCTTTTCGGCGCGCAACTTCATCGACACCACATCGCTGCCCGCGCCCGCCTCGGACATCGCCAAAGCGCCCACATGCTCGCCACTGATCAGCTTGGGCAAATACTTGGCCTTCTGCTCGTCATTGCCATTCAGCTTGATCTGATTGACGCACAGGTTCGAATGCGCCCCATAAGACAGCGATACACTGGCCGAGGCACGCGCGATCTCCTCCACCGCGATGACATGCGCCAGATAGGACATATCCGCCCCACCATATTCCTCGGGTGAGGTGATCCCCAAAAGGCCCAACTCCCCCATCTCGGTCCACAACTCGTTGGGAAAGACGTTCTTTTCGTCGATCTCGGCGGCCATGGGCTTTACCCGCTCCTGCGCCCACCGATGAACCATCTCCCGCAGGGCGTTCACATCCTCACCCAGATCAAATTGCATCACCGCGTTGAACATCGCGCGTCCTCTCCCGCTTCTGGTATTTATTGAACACTTGTTCATTTTATATTCACAAACAGCGAGTCGGGTCAATCCCGCACGCAAAACAGCCTCCCCCCGCATCCAAGCACAGGCGCAACACCGGCCTTTCCAGGCGCGGCCCGGCTCTTCTTCTGTTCAAAAATATCCCGGGGGAGGCGTTGAAAATCCCATTTTCAACGGCGGGGGCAGCGCCCCCAAAATCCTTTACGCGGTCTGCCCTTGATACACCGCGCCCACCTCGCCACGAATGATCCGCGCAATCTGCGCGCAGTCCTCAAGGCTGAAGGTCAGTGGCAGGCGCATATCCAGAATGCCGCGCAAAATCCGGTCGCTCTTGGGCATCCGCTCACTCGGGGCATAGCGCCAACTGTCATAGCGGCTGGTAAAGCCCACAGGCTCCGCGCCGCCAAACCACTTGAGTTCCACACCTCGCTTCAAACAGCGCGAGACCACCTCGCCAATCGCGCTATCCTCCCAATCCAAAAGCAAAAACTGGATCGACGAGCCTACGAAAGTCTCCGCCTCTGGCCGCTCCACCACCTGCAAACCGGGCGTACCGCGCAGGCCCTCTTCGACCACGGCGTAGCGGTCATTCCACGCCGCACATTGCGCATCCAGCTTGGCCAGTTGCGGCCGCAGGATCGCGGCGCGCAAATGGTCCATCCGCCCCGAAACATTGGGCGTTTCATACTTCACCCGCTCGAACACCTCCGCAGGCGGCACCGTCCCGTTGCGCCCATAAAGCATGTAAGAGCCCGAAAGGATCGTCGCCCGCGCCGCGATCTCATCATCATCGGTGACCAGAAAACCGCCCTCACCCGAATTCATATGCTTATATGTCTGCGTCGAATAGCACCCCACAAGGCCCCAGCGGCCCGACGGCTTGCCCTTCCACGCCGCCCCCATGGTATGGGCGCAATCCTCGATCACCGTGATACCCGCGCCCTCGCAAATCTCCATCAGGCGCTCCATGTCGCACAGATGGCCGCGCATATGGCTCAACATCAAAACCTTGGCTTCGCCAGCCTTCGCGGCCAGATCCTCTAGGTCGATGGTCAGGCTTTCGGTGACGCCCACAAAAACCGGAACAGCCCCGACACTGGCAATCGCCCCCGGCACCGGGGCCAGCGTAAAGGCATTGGTCAACACCTTGTCGCCGGGTGTCACCCCCACCGCGCGCATCGCGGTAGCCATGGCATAGCCGCCCGAGGCAACGGCCAGCACGTATCTTGCGCCGGTGTACGTAGCGAATTCGCGTTCCAGAAGGCCAGTTTCGCCCACCTCGTCGCCGACAAGGTTGTAGCGGTGCAACCGCCCGCTGCGCATCACCTCCAGCGCCGCCTCGATCCCCTCATCGGGAATCGGCTCCTGCTGGGTGAAATTGCCTTTGAATATCTCGCTCATAGCCATGTTTTGGGCCGTGCGGGCAGCCCGGTCAAATCTTTTCGTATCCGCGCCACAGCCATTTACGAAACCCGAAAGCCGCTTGCGCACTTTCCAAAAGCCTCAGCCGATCAAGCCACGCACCACATCGCGCAACTCGTCGTAATGTCCTATCAGCGCTTCAGGCTCCAAGGCGGCCACACCGTCCCCATCCGGCCCGAAGGTCACAAGAACCGAAGGTACCCCCGCCGCACGGCTGGTCTCGCGGTCGGTCACGGTATCTCCCACCAAAAGGCTGCGCGACAGATCGCCACCGGCACGCCGCACGGCCTCGCGCAAGGGCTCTGGATCAGGCTTGCGCACCGGCAGTGTATCCGCACCGATCAGCGCCTCGAAAGCCTCCAGCACGCCCATCCGCGCCATCAATAGACGCGCGAGGCCTTCGGGTTTATTGGTGCAGACGGCAACCTTGTAATCGGCCCGCTTCAGGGCCTCGACCGCCTCCATCGCGCCGGGGTACAGGATGGTGTGAACGTCAATGCTTGCTTCGTAAGCCTCCAACAACACAGGATACTGCCGATCGACCTCGGCCCGATCATCCGCACGTCCCAACCGTTCCATCCCAAGCGTCAGCATTGCGCGGCCACCGCGAAAGGCGGTGCCGGCATCTCGCGCGGGGTCCAGAATATCCCCTGCGCCCATACCCCTGAAACAGGCATTGGCCGCCTCTATCAAGTCCCCACTGGTATCCGCCAGCGTGCCATCCAAATCGAAAACAACTGTTCGCATCGTCCCCCCGACCGCATGGCCATTGGCATCTTTCCGCCAGCGATTGTCACATAGCGAAATCTGGTTTGATCCGTTGCCCCTTGCACCGAATGGGTATCCGGATAAAACGGGCGCGCAAAGAACACAAAGAGATTTCGTATGGGTACTGCATTGATCGTCCTTGCCGCAGGCCAAGGCACCAGAATGAAATCGGACCTGCCCAAGGTGCTTCATCAGGTCGCCAGCGCGCCGCTTCTGGTGCATGCGATGAAGGCTGGCGCGGTGTTGAAACCCGATCATACGGTGGTGGTGGCCGGTCATGGCACCGAGGCCGTCAGCAAAGCAGCACAAGCCCATGACGTAACCGCGCAAATCGCCATCCAGTCCGAGCAGAAGGGCACCGCCCATGCCGTAGCCCAAGCCGCGCCATTGCTGGAAGGCTACGAAGGCGACGCCCTCGTTCTGTACGGCGACACGCCCTTTATCCAGCCTGAAACCCTGACCCGCATGGCCGAGGCCCGTAAGGCGCATGATGTCGTGGTACTGGGGTTCGAGGCCACCGATCCGGGCCGCTATGGCCGTTTGAAAATGTCGGGCGAAACCCTTGAAGGCATTGTTGAATTCAAGGATGCCAACGATGATGAACGCGCCATCACCTTCTGCAATTCCGGGGTGATCTGCGCCGCCGCACCGCTGTTGTTCGACCTGATCTCACAGGTGGGCAACGACAACGCGAGTGGCGAGTATTACCTGACCGACATCGTCGGCCTCGCCCGGTCGCAGGGGCTTTCGGCCACCGCCATCGCCTGTGACGAGGCCGAGACCATGGGCGTCAATTCCCGTGCCGAACTGGCCCAGGCCGAGGCTGCCTTTCAGGCCCGCACGCGGGCCGAGGCGCTGCAGAACGGCGTCACTCTCACCTGCCCCGAAACCGTGCATTTCGCCCATGACACCCACATTGGCCGCGACACGGTGATCGAGCAGAACGTGGTCTTCGGCCCCGGCGTCACCGTCGAGTCCGGCGCGCATATCCGCGCCTTCTCCCATCTCGAAGGCTGCCATGTGTCGCGCAGCGCGGTGGTGGGGCCCTATGCCCGCCTGCGGCCCGGCACGGAACTGGCCGAAAACACCCGCATCGGCAATTTCGTGGAAACAAAGAACGCGGTGATCGAAGCCGGCGCCAAGGTCAATCACCTCAGCTATATCGGCGATGCTCATTTGGGCGAGGAAACCAACATCGGGGCTGGCACCATCACCTGCAACTATGACGGCGTGATGAAGCATCATACCGAGGTTGGCAAGCGGGTGTTCATCGGCTCCAACACCATGCTCGTCGCCCCCGTCACTGTGGGCGACGAGGCGATGACGGCCTCGGGGTCCGTCATCACGAAGAACGTGGCAGAAGGCGCCTTGGCATTTGCGCGCGCCGATCAAATCGAAAAACCCGGCATGGCGCGCAAATTGTTCGAAATTCTAAAGAGTAAAAAGTCAAATCGCGACAAAGGGGCAGGATAATGTGCGGTATTGTAGGCGTCTTGGGCAAACACGAAGCCTCGCCAATTCTCGTTGAGGCCCTCAAACGGCTTGAATACCGAGGCTACGACAGCGCCGGCATTGCGACATTGAATGACGGTCATCTGGACCGCCGCCGCGCGGTGGGCAAACTGGTCAACCTCTCCGACCTTTTGGTGCATGAACCGCTGCCCGGCAAGGCGGGTATCGGGCATACCCGCTGGGCCACCCATGGCGCGCCGACGCTGGGCAACACCCACCCGCATCGGGCAGGTCCGGTCGCCGTGGTGCATAATGGCATCATCGAGAATTACCGCGAATTGCGCGCCGATCTCGGGGAAAAGGGGATCGGGTTCGATACCGATACCGATACCGAAACCGTGGCCCTTCTGACCAAGCTCTATCTGGATCTCGGCCTCGCGCCCGTCGATGCGGCCAAGGCCACAATTGACCGGCTCGAAGGCGCCTATGCTCTCGCCTTTCTCTTCGACGGCGAACCCGACCTGATGATCGCCGCCCGCAAAGGCAGCCCGCTGGCCATTGGTCACGGCGACGGCGAGGTTTATGTCGGGTCCGACGCGATTGCGCTTGGCCCTTTCACCGACCGGATCACCTATCTCGAAGAAGGCGACATCGCCGTTCTGACCCGCGAAAGCGTCACCATCACTGATGCCAACGGCGAATTGGCCAATCGCGAGATGCGCACCATTACGATCGACAGCACGCAGGTCGACAAGGGTGGGCACAAGCACTTCATGGCCAAGGAAATCGCCGAACAACCCGTGGTGATTGGCGAAGCGCTGCGCCATTATCTTTCCGACGATGGCCGCGACGTGGTCTTGCCCGGCGAAGAGATTAATTTCGCAGATCTGGATCGGATGACCATGGTCGCCTGCGGGACCGCCTATTACGCCTGCCTGACCGCAAAATACTGGTTCGAACAACTGGCCGAAATGCCGGTCGAGGTCGATATCGCCTCCGAGTTCCGCTATCGCGAACCGCCCATCCCGGCCCGCACCGGTACCCTGTTCGTCAGCCAATCAGGCGAAACCGCCGATACGCTGGCCGCCATGCGCTATTGCGAGGGGCGCGCCGCCAAGGTGCTGTCGGTGGTCAACGTGGCGGAAAGTTCCATCGCCCGCGAAAGCGATATCGCCCTTCCGATCCTCGCCGGAACCGAAATCGGCGTGGCCTCCACAAAGGCGTTCACCTGCCAATTGACCGTGCTCTTGTTGCTGGCGCTCAAGGCCGCCAAGGACCGCGGCACACGCACCCCTGACGAGATCGCCGACACCCTGTCCAAGCTGCGCGGTCTTCCAGCGATCATCACCCACACGCTGGAACTGGACCCGGCATTCAAGAACGCCGCGCGGCAATTGGCCGAAGCCGACAATGCGCTGTTTCTCGGGCGCGGCCTGATGTATCCGCTTGCGCTGGAAGGCGCATTAAAACTAAAGGAAATCAGCTATATACATGCCGAGGCTTATGCATCGGGTGAGCTGAAGCATGGCCCGATCGCCCTGATTGACAAGCACATGCCAGTGGTCGTGATGGCCCCCTGTGACGGTCTTTTCGGCAAGACGGTGTCGAACATGCAAGAGGTGATGGCCCGTGGTGGCAAGGTGATGCTCATCACCGATCAGGCCGGGGCAACGGCGGCAGAGGAAGGCGCGTGGATGCTTATCACCATGCCCGAGGTCGACCCGGTCCTGACGCCGATCCTTTACGCCCTACCCGCACAGCTTTTGGCCTATCACACTGCTGTCGCCAAAGGCACCGATGCAGACCAGCCGCGCAATCTGGCGAAATCCGTCACCGTCGAGTGACGCCCGGATCAGGGCAGCCGGTACACCTCAACTTCAGGCAGTTCGGTCAAGCCAACGCCCAAAAGCCGCATTGCGGCAAGCGATAACTGGCTGCCCGCTCCGCGCGGCGCATCCAGTGGTATCAGGTCCACCGCGACCGATCCGCCGCTGGCCGGATCATCCACCCGCCCCTTGCCGGGGCTGTCGGCAAGCGGTGTTTTCATCCATATTCCCGGCTCGGACGGCGCCCCGAGCGAGGCGATTGTCGTGCCCAGAAGGCTGGCCCGTGTCTCGGTTTGCGCTGTTTGAACCGCCGCCGCGCGCTCTTCTTGAGTTGTCGTATCAAAGGCCTCTGCCGTGCGTGCACCCGAAGGTGGCCGCAACGCCGTGCCGTCCGAAGGCCGCACCTTGGGCCGTGTTTGCCCCTCGGCCGGGCTCAGAACAACAATATTATTGTCGGCGCTGCGCGGCTGAGGGTCAAAAAGTCCTTGTCCCGGCGCACAGGCAGCCAAAGGCATAGCCATAATGACGATTGCAAAGCTCACCTTCATAAAAACCACAGTAAACCCGCTCCAAGCCCCCTGCAACGACCAAGATCGTACTTGCCCCACATCGGCAGAGATCCTAAGTTTTACCCATGACCGCACCCTTGATTGATCCATTCCAACGCGCGATCTCCTATCTGCGCGTTTCCGTCACCGACCGCTGCGATTTCCGCTGCGTCTATTGCATGTCCGAGAACATGACGTTCCTACCCAAGAAGGAACTCCTGACACTCGAAGAACTGGATCGCATGTGCTCCACCTTCGTCGCGCTAGGCGTTGAGAAACTGCGCATCACTGGCGGGGAACCCTTGGTCCGCAAGGGCATCATGACCTTTTTCAATGCCATGACCCGCCATCTCGAATCGGGCGACCTCAAGGAACTGACCCTCACCACCAACGGCAGTCAGCTTGAACGTTTCGCCGATGATCTCTACGCCGCTGGCGTCCGCCGCGTGAACATCTCCCTCGATACGCTTGACGAGAAGAAGTTCGCCGACATCACCCGCTGGGGCCGCCTGCCGCAGGTGATCAAAGGCATTGATGCGGCGCAACGTGCAGGGCTTCGGGTCAAGATCAACACTGTGGCCCTCAAAGGCTTCAACGAAGATGAACTTTTCACGCTGGTCGAATGGTGCAAAAGCCGCGACATGGACCTCACTTTCATCGAGGTGATGCCGATGGGTGACATCGGCAACGAGGATCGTTTGGATCAATACTGGAAGCTCACCGATCTGCGCGCGCGACTGGCGGAAAATTACACGCTGGAAGACCTCCCCGAGCGCACAGGCGGCCCGGCCCGCTACGTGAAACTTGAAGAAACCGAACAAAAAATTGGTTTCATCACGCCTCTTTCGCATAATTTCTGTGAATCCTGCAACCGCGTGCGCCTTACCTGCACCGGGGAACTCTACATGTGCCTTGGTCAGGAAGACATGGCTGATCTGCGCGCGCCCCTGCGCAACAACCCCAACAGCGACGCGCCGCTGGAAGAGGCCATTCGCGCCGCCATCGCGCTCAAACCCAAGGGGCATGACTTCGATTATTCCCGCCAATCGGTGGATGGCCGCATGTCGCGGCACATGAGCCACACCGGCGGCTGATGTCCGGGCCTGCCGCGCCCCTACCGGTCCGCCTGTACGGCGTGGCCGCCAACCTGATCGCGCCGCTGGCCTATCGCCGCGTCCGCGCCAAACTAGAGGCCCAAGGCACAGCACCCTCCCGCGTCAAGGAACGTATGGGCCGCGCCACCCTGGCCCGCCCCGAAGGCCGCCTGTTATGGCTTCACGCGGCCTCCGTCGGCGAAAGCCTGTCGGTACTCGGCCTGATCGACGAACTGGGCAGGCAGCACCCCGATCTGTCCTTCCTGATCACCTCCGGGACGGCCACCTCCGCCCAGATCGTCACCAACCGCCTGCCGCCCCGCACGCAACACCAATTCGCACCGCTGGATTCCCGCCGGGCCGTCGACCGGTTTCTCGACCATTGGCGCCCCGACGCAGGTGTTTTCGTGGAAAGCGAACTCTGGCCCAACATGCTGCGCGGGGCAAAGGCGCGCGGCCTGCCCCTCGCTCTGATCAACGCGCGGATTTCCGAGAATTCCGCCCGAAACTGGAAGCGGTTGGCCAAAACCGCGCGCCACCTGCTGGACCATTTCACCTTGATCCACTGCCAAAACACCCGCACAGCCCGCCATTTCCACGACATCGGCATCACACAGGCCGCGCCGGGCGTGAACCTCAAATCCCTCTCCGGCGCGCTGCCCTATGACACGGGCGAACTCACCCGCCTGCAAAACCTCATCGGCCCCAGGCCCCTCTGGCTTGCCGCGTCCACCCATCCGGGCGAAGACGAGGTGATGATCGAGGCCCACAAGGCGCTTTTGAAAGACCACCCCGAGGCGCTCCTGATCCTCGTGCCGCGCCACCCCGAACGCGCCACCGCGATCGAGGCGAAAATGGCCGAGGCTGGCCTCAACACCGCCCGCCGCTCCACCGGCATGGCCCTGACGCCCGAAACCCAAACCTACCTCGCCGACACCTTGGGCGAGATGGGCCTTTGGTATGCGCTTAGCCCAGTGACCTGCCTCTGCGGCTCCTTCACGCCGGTGGGTGGCCATAATCCCTACGAGCCTGCTCATGCCAGATCCGCCCTCCTGCACGGCCCGCTTTATGCCAATTTTTCCGATACTTACGCCGATCTGGGGGCGCAAGAGGCTTCTAAGGAAGTCCCCGACGCCAAGATGCTAAGCGGTGCTTTGCACACACTTCTAAGCGATCCGCAAAGCCTCGACACCGCCCGCGACAAGAGCCACGCCTTCGCCGCCGCACAGGCCGACGCCCTGCACGACACCGCCCAAACCCTTTCCAAGGCGCTGTCGCTCGGCTAAGCACAGGGCACACAACACCAAGGCCCACCCCAGTGCCCGAGCTGATCGTCACCAATTTCAACCGCAATTTTACCGGGGTTTCGGCCACCGCCGCCGGTGTGATCCGCCAGCAAATGCAGCACTATGACCTTGCGCTTGCCGGCCACCCCCTACCCGGCTGCCCCGACCCGATCAGCAAAAGTGAGGCGCGCCGCCTCTCGCGCAAGGCTCCGCCCAACCGTCCCTTCACCATCTGGCACGTGCGCCGCAACACCGAGATGCGCGCCGCCCTCTGGGCGCGCGACGTGCTGCGCCTGCCGGTCAAAATCGTCTTCACCTCCGCCGCCCAGCGCCGCCATTCCGCCTTCCCCCGCTGGCTGATCTCGAAAATGGACGCAGTGATCGCCACCACCGAGCACGCGGCCGACTTCGTCCCCAATGTCCGCGCGGTGGTCCCCCACGGCGTTGACTGTAGCTATTTCACCCCGGCCAAGAACCGCGCCGCCGCTTGGGCCGCAACGGGCCACCCCGGCACGCGTGGCATTGCCACCATCGGCCGCATCCGCCCCGAAAAAGGCACCGACCGCTTTGTCGACGCCATGCTCGCCTATCTGCCCGATGATCCGGACGCCACCGCGCTTGTCATCGGCCGTGCTGCCAAATCCGATCAAGCCTTTCTTGCTGACCTCAAACAGAAAATTGCCGACGCTGGCCTCACCGAGCGAATCCTTTTCCCCGGCGAAATCGCCCCCGATGAACTGCCCACACTCACCCGGGCGCTCTCGGCCATCGTGCAACTGCCCCGCTACGAAGGCTACGGCATGGCCCCCCTAGAAGGCATGGCCAGCGGCGTGCCTTTCGTCGCCACCGACGCAGGCTACTACCGGCATTTCTCGCAAAACGGCACCACCGGCCTGATCGTGCCCGAAGACGACGCGCCCGCCACCGCCGCCGCCTTGACAAGGCTACTCTCGGAAAACCACCACGAAAAAATGGCCAAGTCCGCCCGCCGCGCCGCGGAAACCATCTTCAGCGTCAGTGCCGAGGCCCAAGGCATCTCAAAGGTCTACGAGGCCCTCTGGACCGCCCCTTAGCCCTTCTTCTGTTCAAAAATATCCTGGGGGAATCGCCGCAAGGCGATGGGGGCAAAGCCCCCCAAATCCCCGCGCGGTCACCTGCCCAAAGGCATCCGCTGCTCGGCGACCTCCGCCCACCAGCTACAGCCCGCCGGAATGACCGCATCGTTAAAGTTATACTCGGGGTGATGCACCATGGCGGTATCGCCATTGCCGACAAGGATATAGGCCCCCGGCCGCTCTTCCAGCATGAAGGCGAAATCCTCGCCCCCCATGACCAAGGGTGCCTCGTCGCATTGCCCACTCACCGATCTTGCCACTTCAGCGGCGAACGCGGTCTGCGCCTCGTGGTTCACCATCACCGGGTAATTGCGCTGATACTCAAGGGAAATCTCCCCGCCCATGGCCATACCGATATGCTCGCAAATCGCGTTCATTCGTGTCTCGGCCAAATCACGCATCTCCGGGCTCAGCGTGCGCACGGTCCCCATCAGGTTCACACCTGTCGGGATCACGTTAAAGGCCTTCGATGTGGTCTCCATCGAGGTGACCGAGACCACCAATTGTTCGGTCGGGTCGGCATTGCGGCTGGCGATGCTTTGCAAGGCGCTGACAAGTTGCGCGGTCATCACCACCGGGTCCACGGTCTCGTGCGGCTTGGCGGCATGGCCGCCAACGCCCCGGACCTCGATCTTGAACAGGTCGGTGGCGGCAAAAAACGGGCCTTGGCGGATGGCGAAAGTCCCGTCCGGCATCCCCGGCCAGTTGTGCATGCCGTAAACCTCCTGCACGCCAAAACGCTCCATCAAGCCGTCTTCGCACATCTCGCGGCCACCCCCGCCACCCTCTTCGGCGGGCTGGAAGATCACCACGACGGTGCCATCGAAATTACGGGTCTCGGCCAGGTATCGTGCCGCGCCCAACAGCATCGCGGTATGCCCGTCATGGCCGCAGGCATGCATCGCCCCCGGCGTTTCGCTGGCATAGTCCACGCCCGTCGCCTCGTGGATCGGCAAGGCGTCCATATCAGCCCGCAGGCCAATCACCTTGCCCGATCCGGTCTCACGCCCCTTGATGACACCGACAACCCCGGTGCGCCCGATCTCTGTCACCACCTCGTCGCAGCCAAATTCGCGCAGCTTGTCGGCCACAAGCGCGCTGGTACGCTGCGTTTCAAACAGGATTTCGGGGTGGCGGTGAATATCGCGTCGCCACGCGGTGATCTCATCATGCAATTCGGCAAAGCGGTTCTTCACGGGCATCGCGCGTATCCTCGAATTCGGGGTGTCACCGTCAACCTGACGGCTTTGGCGCGGATTTCAACGCCAAACTTTCAAAACTGCCGGTGAATTCCCGAAGCAGGCAAAACCAAGGGTTGCATACCCAAGGATAATTCGCAGACTGTATCCGCGTAGTAATGAATGGACTTCGTGCAATTGAAAGACCTTAGACACAACCGGTTTCACTGGACCCGCCGCCCTGCGAAAACCCACGCAATCACCGCCGTGATCGCGCTATGTTCGGCGCTCGCCACGCCCACGCAGCCATTGGCCGAAACCCGCAGTCACGGCGACACCCTGCGCCTGCGCAATTGGCAGGCCCCCGCAACGCTCAACCCCTATCTCTCCGCCGGTGCCAAAAATGTCGAGGCCGCCAGTATCGTGCTCGAACCGCTTGCACGCACCAATCCCGACGGAAAACTGGTGCCTTGGCTTGCCCGCTCGATCCCCACTCTTGAAAACGGCGGCATCGCCGCCGATGGTACGGCGATCACATGGCGGTTGCGCGACGGGCTTACCTGGTCTGACGGTACACCGGTCACCGCCGCGGATCTGCGGTTCACCTGGGAATACTGCATGGCCGAGGGCGCGGGTTGCGCGCAAGCCATGAAATTCGATGGCGTGTCGCGCATCGACATCCCCGACGCCCAAACCGTCACCCTGCACTTCGACGCGCCCCGCCCGATGCCCTATCAGGCCTTCGTCGGCCCGGAAACGCCGGTCCTGCAGCAGGCGCAGTTCGCTGACTGCCTTGGCCCCAAGGCGCAAACCTGCAGCGCCCAGAACAGCGCCCCCATCGGCACCGGCCCCTTCGTGGTCAAGGACTTCCAGCCAGGAAACATGGCAGAGTTCACCGCCAATCCGGCGTATCGGACCCCCGGCAAGCCCGGCTTTGACCGGGTGATCCTGCAAGGCGGTGGTGACGCCGCCGGGGCGGCCCGCGCCGTGCTGCAAACCAACGAGGCGGATTTCGCCGCCAACCTGCAACTCCCGCCCGAGGTGCTCACATCCATGCAGACCGCAGGGGGCGGCAGGCTTCTCACCGCCTTCGGCCCGCTTCTGGAACGACTGGTGTTCAACCTGACCGATCCCGACCCCGCGTCGGGCGCGACAGGCTCCACCCGCGCGCATCCGCATCCCATTCTGTCCGATCCCTCGGTGCGCGCGGCGCTCAGCCTCGCCCTGGACCGCAAGGCGCTGGTCGATCTGGGCTATGGTCCAGCGGGCCGCGTGACCTGCGCGCTGATCCCCGCGCCGGCCCGCTTCGCCCCGCCACAGCCCGAGGATTGCGCCGATCAAGATCTCGCCCGCGCCCGCGCGCTGCTCGATCAGGCGGGCTGGCGCGACACCAATGGCGACGGCCTGCGCGACAAGGATGGACGCCCCCTGCGCCTCGACTTCCAGACCTCGGTGAACCCGGTTCGGCAGGATTTCCAGGTCGTGATTCAAGACTGGTGGCGGCAAATCGGCGTTGAAACAAATCTGCGCGCCATCGACGCCAGCATTTTCTTCGGCTCCGACCCCGCCAACCCCGACACCTTCCAGAAATTCGACGCCGATGTGCAGATGTTCGCCTCGGCCTTTGCCGGGACCGATCCGGGCAATTTCCTTGCCGGTTGGCGCTGCGAGAACATCCCCTCGCCCGAAACCGACTGGCAAGGCGCCAACATTGCCCGCATCTGCGACCCGGGTTTCGACGCGCTCTCGGCGCAGCTGGCCGAAACCGCCGATCCAGAGGCCCGGGCACAGCTCGTGCAGAAAATGTCGCGCCGTCTCACCGACAGTCACGCTCTGGTGCCCTTGGTACATCGCGGCCGGGTGGCCGCCGCCGCCAAGGACCTCGAAGGCCCCCGCCTAAACCCTTGGGGCAGTCCCTATTGGAACATCGCCGAATGGCGCCGCGCCCCCTGATCCGGCTGGCCCGGCGCGGGCTGTCGCTTGGCCTCTCACTGCTGGCCATCGCACTGGCGATTTTCGGGCTGCTCTCGCTTGCCCCCGGCGACCCGCTGGCACAAATGCCCCTGACCCTGCCACCCGAGGTGCGCGCCGCCATGCGCGAGGCCATGGGCCTCGACGCCCCATGGCCCACGCGGCTTGGCCTCTGGCTCTGGCAGGCGCTGATCGTCGAGCCGCTGGTCCTCTGCGATACCCTGTTTGGCACCACTTGGGCCGAAGGTGCCCCCCGCCTCATCAGCTGGCACAGCCGCAGCCCGGTCATGGGGCTTATCGCCGACCGCCTTCCGCAAACACTGCGCCTCATGGGGCTGTCCTATGCGCTCGGCCTCGCCTGCGCCCTTCCCTTGGGCCTTTGGCAGGCGCACCGCTATCGCAGCACCGCTGACCAAGCCACCACGGCCCTCACCATGACCGCCTACGCGCTGCCGCCTTTCGTCACCGGGCTGCTGCTGATCTGGGTCTTTTCCATCACGCTTGGCTGGCTACCCTCGGGCTATGATAACAGCCTGCGGATCACCGATGCCGCAAGCCTCGGCACCGAACTCAGGCAACTTATCCTGCCGGTCGCCGTCCTCACCCTGCAAATCACCGCGCAACTGACCCGGCACCTGCGCGCCAGCGCGATCGAGGTTCTGGGTGCCGATCATATCCGGACCGCCCGCGCCAAGGGCCTTGGCCCACGCGCGCTTCTGATGGGCCACGTCCTGCGCCACAGCATGATCCCGGTGGTCACCATCGTGGCCCTCGGCCTGCCACAGATCGTCGGCGGCGCGATCATCACCGAGCAGATCTTCGCCATCAACGGCATAGGCCATCTGCTGATCTCCTCGATCCACGCCGGCGACCTGCCGGTGGTGCAAACCATAACCCTGCTGGTTGCCGTCCTTGTCGTGCTGGCCAATCTGCTGGCCGATGCCGCCTATCGCTGGCTCGACCCAAGGCTTACACGATGAGCCTCCGCCCCTCCCGCGCACTCTGGGCGCTTGGGCTTATGGTCCTCGGCCTGCTCGCCGCGCCGCCACTCTGGGCCCCCGGAGCCACGGCACCCGACCTCACGCTGCGCAATCTCGATGCCTCCTTCGCGCATCCGCTCGGCACCGACAGGCTGGGCCGCGACCGGCTTGCGCGGCTTCTGCTGGGAGGGCAAATATCGGTGCTGACGGGGCTCGCCGGCATGGCGCTCACCGTGCTCCTCGGCACAGGCGTCGGCTTGCTGGCCGGCATGTCCCGCCGCCTTGACCCGTGGCTCATGCGCCTGACCGACCTTTGCCTCGCCCTGCCCATGCTGCCCATGATGCTGCTTGTGGTCATGCTCTTCCACGGGCCGCTGACAGCGGCTCTGGGCCAGACGGTCGGCAGTTTCGTCCTCATCACCACCGTGATCGGCCTGACAAGCTGGATGCAATGCGCCCGCCTGATCCGGGCCGAGGTGCTGCGCCTCTCGGGAATGGAATTCACCCGCGCCGCCCAGGCCATGGGCGTACCGCCCTGGCAGGTGGCCATACGCCATATCCTGCCAAACGCGATGGCCCCGCTTGTCACCTCCGCAACGCTGGCCATGGCCAGCGCAATGATCGCAGAGTCGACCCTGTCCTTCCTCGGCCTCGGGTTTCCGCCCGGAACCCCAAGCCTTGGCAGCCTCCTGCACGAGGCGCTGCCCTACCTCGGAACCGATCCGGCCCGCGCTCTCGCCCCCGGCGCGCTCTTCGCGCTGATCGTCCTGATCGTCACATGGGCCGGGGAATCCTTGCGCCAAAGCTATGATCCAAGACAGTAGCCCACGGCGCGCTCATCGCTACCGCTCCTCGCGAAGAAGCCCGTCAGGGCTGAGGAGCGCTCTGAAAAGCGAATAAAAACCGCATACCCCGCAAGTGGGCCAAACCGGATCAATAAGCAGCCCATGTGCGGCAAACCGGAACAGCGTCCTCCCCAACGCCGCCAACCAGAACAGCTTCCCGCGCAGTAACCAAAAACCTCATCGCCAAAGCCTTGATCCAGAGGATTTTCCCCGCCA
Organism: uncultured Roseovarius sp.; assembly: GCF_913057115.1. Lineage (GTDB taxonomy): Bacteria > Pseudomonadota > Alphaproteobacteria > Rhodobacterales > Rhodobacteraceae > Roseovarius. The sequence goes on along the minus strand of NZ_CAJXNN010000044.1, from coordinate 7,829 downwards.
CATGGAACAAAATTCCGCATTCGGGAGCAAAACCATGTTCGAATCCTTGGGGTTTGAAACCCTCACCGCCCCGCAGGCCGCCGTCTGGTTCGCCTTGGCCATTGGCGCCGTCTTCGGTGGCCTGGCCCAGATCACCCGCTTCTGCCTGCGCCGCGCAGTCGTCGGCGAGGATCGCAAACAGGCCGCCGGTGTCTGGCTCACCGCGCTTGCGGTGGCCCTTCTGGGCACCCAATTCGCCGTGGCGCAAGGCGTGATCTCCTTCGCCGATCACCGCTTCATGGCGGCGGATCTCCCGGTTCTGGCCATCATCGCCGGCGGCCTGATGTTCGGCATCGGAATGGTGCTCACCCGTGGTTGCATCTCGCGGCTGACGGTCCTGACAGGCGCGGGCAACCTGCGCGCCGCGCTCGTGCTGATCGTCTTCGCGATCACCGCCCACGCCGCGCTCAAGGGCGTTTTGGCCCCCGTTCGCACCACATTGGGCAGCGTCACCCTGCCTTTGGACTCTGCCGCCCTGCCCGGCAATCCGCTGATCTGGACGGCGCTCATCGCCGCCGTCGCACTGATTTTCGCCCTACGGTCCGGCAACCGCGTAACAACCCTCGCCCTCGCCGCGCTGATCGGCGCGCTTGTTCCCTCGGCTTGGGTCGGCACCGGCTTCGTCCTTTACGATGACTTCGATCCCATCGCGATGCAGTCGCTCTCCTTCACATCGCCCGCCGCAGATTCGATTTTCTATACCGTGGCCTCCACCGCCGTTTCCGCCAACTTCGGCGCGGGCCTTCTGGGCGGTGTCATCGTCGGTGCCCTGGTCGCCGCGCTTCTGTCGGGCGGCTTCCAGTGGCAAAGTTTCGAAACGCCACGCCAGACCGGCCAATACCTCGCCGGGGCCGTGCTCATGGGCTTGGGCGGTGTTCTCGCCGGTGGCTGCACCGTGGGCGCGGGCCTTGCCGGTGTCCCGACCCTGTCGCTGGCAGCAGTCCTCGCGCTGGCCTCGATCATCGCGGGTGGTCTTGTGGCACAGCGCATCCTGCACCCCGCCGAACAAACCACCGGGGCTTTGCACCCCGCCGAATAAGCGATTTTCGTACAACCCGTACGACAAACCGATCACCCCCGGAGTTTCAACCAAACTCCGGGGGTTCTATTGTGGTCATGCGGCGCCATCACCTCTTGCACTAGCGGTCCAAACGTCTAGGATGTGGCGCGCATTTTAGAAGGGACGCTTCCATGACAGCCTATCAATACCGGGTCATCCCCGCGCCCACCAAGGGCCGCAAAGCGCCGGGCGTCAAAGGGGCGGACGCGCGATTTGCCCATAGTTTACAGGAGGTTATCAACGAAGCAGCCGCCGAAGGCTGGGAATATCAGCGCTCCGATATTCTACCCTCCGAGGAACGCCAGGGCCTGACCTCCTCGCATACCGTCTACCGCAGCGTCCTTGTTTTCCGTCGCCCCGCCCCCGCCACAGCCACGGTCGAAGGCGCCCCTGTCGCGACAGTAGAGACCCCGGATATCGACCTCAGGGACACTTCGGGAGACCAAACACCTTTCGAGGATTCCGCAGAAAGCGAAAACCCGGAAGACACGCCCCCGAGCCGCCCCTGACCCAAAACCGGCAAGCCTCCGCCACAGTCGTGAATTTTTCGGATTTTGCCCCTTCAATTCATCTCGTTTTGACCTAAAATCACCGCTCCGAGTCGAAAAGGTAGCCCCATGTCCAAGTCAGATCCCTTCGGTTTCGACATGTCCGTGTCTTCCGCGAAGAAGAAAAATCCGCGCGGCCGCCGTGGCATGTCCGGTGCCTCCGAAACCTCCACCCGCGTCTGTGAACACGAGGGCTGCAACGAGCCGGGCAAATACCGCGCGCCCAAGGCGCCGGACGTGCTGGATGAATTCTACTGGTTCTGCAAGGACCATGTGCGCGAATACAATCTGAAATGGAACTTCTTCCACGGCACCACCGAGGCCGAGATGAACGCGCAAATGTCCAAGGACAAGGTCTGGGAAAGACAGACAAAGTCCTTCTCCGACCCCGAAGCACGCGCTTGGGCCCGTCTGGGCATCGAAGACCCGCATCAGGTCTTGGGCGAAAACGCCACCAAGAACCCGGGCAAGAAACAGGGCGGCGGACGCAAACTGCCCCCGACCGAGCGAAAGGCGATCGAGATCCTCGAAGCCGAGGATACCTGGACCAAGGTGGAAATCCGCAAGGCCTACAAGAAGCTCATCAAGGTGCTGCACCCCGACATCAACGGTGGTGACCGCAGCCAAGAAGAACAACTGCAAGAGGTCGTCTGGGCCTGGGACCAGATCAAGGACAGCCGTTACTTCAAGTAACGCGCTGACCTTGAAGCAAAGAACCGCCCCGTGCGCACCTGCGCCGGGGCGGTTCCGTGTTCAGCCTCTCGAATTGGCCTTCGCCGTTGCACCAGTCAGGCCGGCTTGAACACAAGGCTCACCCCGTTCAGGCAATGCCGCTTACCGGTGGGTTGCGGGCCATCGTTGAAAATATGGCCCAAGTGGCTTCCACAGCGGCGGCAATGGCACTCGGTGCGCAGATAGATCAGCTTGAAATCCCGCTTGGTGCCGATCGCATCCGGCAAGGATTGCCAGAAACTCGGCCAGCCGGTCCCGCTGTCGTACTTGTGTTTACTGGAATACAGCGCCAGATCGCAGCCCCGGCAATGATAGATGCCGTCATCATACTGTTTGTCCAAAGGCGACGAGAAGGCCGGTTCGGTCCCCTCTTCACGCATCACGCGATACTCAAGATCGCTCAGCATGGCTTTCCACTCGGCCTTGCTGCGGGTCACCTCGAAGTCACCACTCGCCGCGATACCACGTCCGGCCAGTGTCAGGGCGCCCCCAGTTCCAAGGGCAAGGGCAAAAAAGCGACGGCGATTCATAACGGACCTCCTAACAGCTACGTTTCTAGAAATCTGTGCTGTGTGGAGCCGCCGCACAATGCACGGCTCCACACAATCCGGTGAGCGTTACGACTGCGGCGGCAGGATCACGCGGTCAACCACGTGGATCACACCGTTCGACTGGTCGACATCGGCAATCGTCACGTTGATCGTGCGGCCACGCTCGTCTTCCAGCATGATCTTGTCACCGCTGTAGGTGGCCTGCAAAGTGCACGAACCCAGCGTCGGCACAGGGTGCACGCCGCCGTCGTCATCCACCATACCCTTGATGGCCATCGACATCGCCTCGGTGCCCACGACGTGGCACTTCAGGATATTGGCCAGTTGGTCCTTGGCTTCCGGCTCCAACAGCGCCTCGACGGTGCCATCCTTGAGCATCCCGAAAGCATCGTCGGTGGGCGCGAAAACGGTGAACGGTCCTTCCGAGTTGAGAACCTCGACAAGGCCCGCCGCTTTGACAGCCGCGACCAAGGTCTCATGGTCCGCCGAATTCACGGCGTTTTCCACGATGGTCTTGTCCGCATACATCGGCGCGCCACCCACCATGGGGTTTTCGGCGCTCGCCGTTCCGGCGGCAAGACCCAATGCAACGGCCGTCGCGGTGAAAAATCCTGTCTTGAACATCTTTCAATCTCCTCTGTCGGCTCGGGCTGGATTGCCCGAAGCTGACGAAGGCACGCAACTCCACCCGACAGAGTTTCAGCTCAAGTGATCACGTGTTCGTGATCGGCCCGACAGCCAGTACATCGCCGGTGGGCGCCCCCGTCGGCGACCCGCCCGGCGGCTCGTCGGAAATCGCCAGGATGCCGCCAGCAAGCTGCGGACGCAGGTCTTGAGGGACGGCAAGCGCGGCCTGCGCATCGCCCGGCAAAACGCCCAAGGACACCGGCGCGTTCTCGCCAGCGATCAACCATAGCTCAAGCGCTCGGCCCTCACGCGGCCCGCCTTGACGTCGATCGACGAACAGTTCGCCCGCCTCGGCATCGTAAGCGGCAGCGACCACGAGGCTGCCATCCTCGGCGGCCACTTCGGCGACATAGGCCGGATCGGCGGGCGCTTGCGGGCCACGCGGCAAAAGATCGGCCCCGAAGATCAGCCCAAGCGCCAAGGCCGCCGCCGCAAGCCCGCCCAGAAACACGCCGAACCAGCCCATGCCGCCAGACTTTCCAGCCGGCGCGCCGAACAAGGCAGCTTCCACCTGGCCTTGCAATCGCGGCGGCGGGGCCACCGGATCAATCCTGTCGGTCAGCGCCGCCAGATCCTCGCACCACTCGGCATAAAGCGCCCGCAACTCGGGCTCGTTCACCAGACGCTGCTCGAAGACCGCTGCCTCGTCGGAGGGCAGCAGCCCGAGGGCATATTCCCCGGCCAAGGCCTTGTCGGCGTCGCGTTCTGGCAACTCGTCGCTCATCGCGAGAGGCACTCCTTCAGTTTCAACAGGCTGCGCCGCAGCCATGTTCGCATCGTATTCAACGGCACCTCGAAACGCGCCGCAAGATCGGCGTAGGTCTCGCCATCAAGATAGGCCCCGCGCACCGCTTGCGCGTGACCCTCGTCCAATTCGTCAAAACAGGCGCTCAGACGGCCCCCCTCGGAGGCCGCGATCGCCTGTGTCTCAGGCCCCGGCGCGGGATCGGGCCGTTCTTCGGCCTGTTCCATGCTGGCGGGGGGTGATCGCCGTTTGCGCAGACGATCCACCGCTGTATTCCGCGCGATCGTGATCAGCCACGTCATCGGGCTCAGGCCATTGGCCTGATACCGACCGGCATTCTGCCAAATCTTCACATAGACGTCGTGCAAAACCTCTTCAGCTTCGGCCCGGTTGTCCAAGACACGCAGACAGATGCCAAAAAGTTTCGCAGAGGTCGCGGAATAAAGCGCGCCAAATGCGCGCCTGTCCCCCGTGGTACAGGCGGCAAGCCATGCTTCGATGTCGTCGCGAGTCGCCATGTGGTTCACTGTCTCCCTGAACCGCCAACCTAACGTGGTTTGTCGTGAGGCCAATGCAAAACTTCCCCTTTCCCTTGCCCTTCCGCGCGATATGTTGCACGACGGAGCACGAATTGAGACAGACCGTGAAGTGAAGGATTGCGCCAATGGCCGACGGCAGCATCGACATGAATGCAAAACCGACCGAAGAGATTTCGGTCAGAGAGGTGTTCGGTATTGATTCCGATATGGTGGTCAAAGGCTTCGCCGAACGCACCGACCGCGTGCCCGAGTTGGATAGCACCTATAAATTCGACCCGGACACGACCCTAGCCATCCTGGCGGGCTTCTCGCACAATCGCCGCGTGATGATTCAAGGCTATCACGGCACCGGCAAATCCACTCACATCGAACAGGTGGCAAGCCGCCTCAACTGGCCCTGCGTGCGCGTCAACCTCGACAGCCACATCAGCCGGATCGACCTGATCGGCAAAGACGCCATCAAGCTGCGCGATGGCAAGCAGGTGACGGAGTTCCACGAAGGCATCCTGCCCTGGGCGCTGCGCAACCCCACCGCCATCGTCTTTGACGAATACGACGCGGGCCGCGCCGACGTGATGTTCGTGATCCAGCGGGTTCTGGAGGCCGACGGCAAGCTGACGCTTCTGGACCAGAACGAGGTCATCACGCCGAACCCCTATTTCCGCCTCTTTGCCACGGCCAATACCGTGGGTCTGGGCGACACCACCGGGCTTTACCACGGCACCCAGCAGATCAACCAAGGCCAAATGGACCGCTGGAGCCTTGTCGCCACGCTGAACTACCTCAGCCACGATGCCGAAACCAACATCGTGCTGGCCAAGAACCCGGTCTACAACACCGCAGAAGGGCGCAAGATCATCAGCCAGATGGTCACCGTGGCCGACCTTTCGCGCACCGCCTTCATGAATGGCGAATTGTCGACGGTGATGAGCCCCCGGACGGTGATCGCATGGGCGCAGAACGCCACCATCTTCCGCGACGTGGGCTATGCCTTCCGGCTGAGCTTCCTCAACAAATGCGATGAGCTTGAGCGGCAGACCGTGGCCGAGTTCTATCAGCGCTGCTTTGACGAGGAACTGCCCGAAAGCGCGGCCAGCATGAGCTTGGGGTGACCGGGTTTGACCTGACGGACTGCGCCATTGGCGCAGACAGGGGGAGCGCGCTTGCGCGCGCCATGAGGGGCTCTGCCCCTCGGCCTTCGGCCTCACCCCGGGATATTTTGGAACAGAAGAAGGGCGCAGTCCCGGCACGGGTCTGACACAGGAAGCTGGCGATGGTTCAAAACAACGACAATCCCGCAGATCCCTTCAAGAAGGCGCTCGCCGAGGCCACCAAGGTCATCGCGGATGATTCGGAGCTGAACGTCAGTTATTCGGTCGATCCGGCGGGCCTGTCGGGCGATTCCATGCGCCTGCCGCAGGTCAGCCGCCGGATGACCCGCGACGAGGTCTTGCAGGCGCGCGGCACCGCCGATGCGCTGGCGCTTCGGCACAAGTACCACGATGGTGGGTTGCATGCCCGCTATGCCCCGGCGGGCGAGATGGCGCGCGATCTTTACGAGGCGATGGAAACCGCCCGCTGCGAAGCGATCGGCGCGCGCGAGATGCCCGGCACCGCCGGCAATATCGACGCCAAGATCGGTGCCGAAGCGCAGCGCATGGGCTATGACCAGATCAGTGACCGGGCCGATGCGCCGCTCGCAACGGCCGCAGGCTACCTTGTGCGCCATCTGGCGACCGGGCGGGAATTGCCCGAAGGGGCACAAAACGTCATGGACCTCTGGCGCGATTTCATCGAGGCCGAGGCCGGTGGCACCTTGGAAGGCTTGGAAGACACCCTTGCCGATCAGGCCGCCTTTGCCCGCTTTTCCCGCAAGATCATCGAAGATCTGGGCTATGGCGATCAACTGGGCGATGATCCGGATGCGCCCGAGGATGACGCCGAGGACGAGGCCGAGGAAAGCCGGGAGGACGAGGAACAGCCCGACAGCTCCGGCGAAGACGACAGCGACGACTCCGACAGCGACGCCGAAGCAGAACGCAGCCAGGAAGAACAGCAGGACGCAAGCCAGGCCCAGGTGTCGATGGACGACATGGCCGACGAGGAGATGGGCGAGGAAACAGAACTGCCCGAGGGCGAGGCCCCGATGGAGCCGCCCGCGCCCGCGCCGATTTCAGAGGCCGACCCGGATTACATCGTCTATTCCACCGATTTCGACGAGGAGATTCGCGCCGAGGATTTGGCCGAGCCGGTCGAGCTTGAGCGCCTGCGCGCTTACCTTGATCAGCAGTTGGAGCCCTTGAAAGGCGCGGTCAGCCGCCTTGCCAACAAGCTGCAACGCCGCCTTCAGGCGCAGCAGAACCGGTCTTGGGAGTTTGACAAGGAAGAGGGCGTGCTGGATGCCGGGCGCCTTGCCCGCGTGGTCGCCAATCCCACCACGCCGCTCAGCTTCAAAGTCGAAAAGGACACTGAGTTCCGCGATACCGTCGTCACGCTGTTGCTGGACAATTCCGGCTCCATGCGCGGGCGGCCCATTTCCATCGCCGCGATCTGCGCCGATGTTCTGGCCCGCACGCTGGAGCGCTGCTCGGTGAAGGTCGAGGTTCTGGGCTTCACCACCCGCGCTTGGAAAGGCGGCCAAAGCCGCGAGGCCTGGCTGAACGAAGGCCGCCCGCAACTGCCCGGTCGCCTCAATGACCTGCGCCACATCATCTATAAATCCGCCGACGCGCCCATGCGGCGCACCCGTGACAACCTTGGCCTGATGATGAAGGAAGGGTTGCTCAAGGAGAACATTGACGGCGAGGCGCTGGAATGGGCGCACAAACGTCTGGTCAACCGCCGCGAGGCGCGCAAGATCCTGATGGTGATCTCGGACGGCGCGCCGGTGGATGACAGCACCCTGTCGGTGAACCCGGCCAATTACCT
>NZ_CAJXNN010000043.1 GCF_913057115.1 uncultured Roseovarius sp. | reverse complement strand
CGATGCGCGGCGGCGCTACGCGCCTTGATTCCGCGCAATGGCAATGTCCGCTCCGTGCCGCATGTCGGTTACTCAACAGGCGCACAGTTAAGTTCCGCTCTGACGTACCTCACTGTCTCGCATCTCGTCCGCTCCGGGCTGACACCCGACATTTCTTTCCGGAAAAACCCAAACCGTACGAAACGCCCGTACGTTTCGTACAAAACCCACAGCGCGCCCTGTTAACTCGCCGGGGCACCGCGAAAAATACCGACGCGATACCGACGTTTTACCGATCTGTTACAGACAGGGGTTTTCCCTGTTAACTCAACCCCTTACCCCCGATTCGCCGCCCCCTCTTTCCAACCAATCGAAACCGTGCCACTTTTCACCCCATGATACAGATCACCTCGCCCAACGGCACCCCCATCAGCCGCTTTGCCTTCGGCACCATGCAATTCGGTGGCCGCGCCGATGAGGCCGAAAGCCAAGCCATGTTCGAAGCCTCTTTGCAGGCCGGGATCACCCATTTCGACACCGCCCATGTCTACAATGACGGTGCTTCCGAAACCCTGCTTGGCCGCTTCGCCGCCGCCCATCGTGAGCGGCTCGTGATCGCCACCAAGGCGGGATATACGGGCGGCGCGGGGCGGGCTAACCTACTGTCCCAATTCGACATTTCCCGCCAGCGTTTGGATATGGATATGGTCGATATCCTCTATCTCCACCGCTTCGATCCCGCGACCGACCTGCGCGAAACCCTCGACACCTTCGCCCATCTGCGCGACGCGGGCCAGATCCGCTATCTGGGCCTGTCGAACTTCGCCGCGTGGCAGGTGATGAAAGCCGCCTGCATCGGCGCCGCTTTCGATCTGCCCGTCGGCATCCTCCAACCGATGTACAGCCTCGTCAAACGCCAAGCCGAGGTTGAGATCCTGCCGATGTGCGCCTCCGAAGGCATCAACGTCGCCCCCTACTCCCCCCTTGGCGGCGGCCTGCTCACCGGCAAGTACGCCCAAGGCCAACCCGGCCGCCTCACCGAGGATGACCGCTACGCCGCGCGCTATGGTTTGGACTGGATGCACGAGGCCGCTAAGCACTTGAAAACTATAGCAGATGAACTTTCCGTGGCTCCCGCCACCTTGGCCGTTGCATGGGCTGCGCGCCATGCTTCAAATCACATGCCGATCCTCTCGGCCCGTTCGGTGGATCAGCTCACCCCCTCTCTCGCGGCGCTGGATTTCCCCATGGATGACGCGCTCTATGAGCGGCTCACCGCCCTAACCCCCACGCCGCCGCCCGCCACCGACCGGATTGAGGAGGCCTGAGCCATGCCACGCCGCCTGAACCTGCCCGACAGCGCCTCCACCGCCACCCCCGACGAGGATGGCCGCCTTTACGCCCCCTCCTCCGAGCGCAACGCCGGTCCCCTGCTTGCCCTTCTCAAACACCACGGACCCTCCGAAGGCCGCGCATTGGAACTGGCCGCAGGCACGGGCCAACACGCCGCACATTTCGCCGCAGCCCTGCCCGGTCTGCACTGGCAACCCACCGAGATCGACGCTACACGCCGCCAAAGCATTGAGTCTTGGGCGAAAACCGTGGATGCGCCCAACCTTCAACCGGCTATCGAGCTTGACGCAACCGCCCCCGGCTGGGGCGCAAATCATGCAGGCCAAGACCTGATCCTGCTGGTCAACCTGCTGCACCTTATCTCCACGCCAGAGGCGCAAACCCTTGTCTCGGAGGCCGCACAGGCCCTCGCGCCGGGTGGTCGCCTCATTCTCTACGGCCCCTTCCTGCGCGATGGCGAGGCGACATCAGAGGGCGATGCCAGCTTCCACGCCTCGCTGACCGCCCAAGACCCGGAAATTGGCTACAAAGATGATTTCGACGTGATCGACTGGCTGCACGAGGCTTGGCTGGAGCTGGTCGATGTGGTCGAAATGCCCGCCAACAACCTGGCATTGGTCGCAAAGCGCCCCGGCTGATCTGCATCAAAGACGGGCCTTGCCGGGCTGCTATGGACCATCCTGAAAACACATTCAGGAGTCAGAACATGAGCTGGAGCGACAAACTCAGCGGCACCCGTAACCAATTGCGCAGCCTCAATAAATGCATCCCCGAGACCGCTCAGGCCTTCGGCGCTTTGGGCAAATCGGTGAAAGAAGGCGGCACGCTTGACTTCAAAACCAAGGAGTTTGTCGCCCTTGGCATCGCCGTCGCCACCAAATGCGAAGCCTGCATCGCCATCCACATCGAAACCCTGATCCGCTGCGGCGCCAGTCGTGACGAGGTGGGCGATGTCTTGGGCATGTGTATCCAGATGGGCGGCGGCCCCTCGATGATGTACGCGGCAAAGGCCCTTGAGTGTTACGACGAACTCAGCAAATCCGCCTAAAGGCGCATCGTTGCGGCGCAAACGCGGGATTTCCCCTTAAACCTTGGCGGAAATCCCGCTTTGCTGTTGGGTGACAGTTACAGTTAAGGGGGATTCCACATGTCGATCATGAAATTGCTTGAACAGGCCCAAGGCGGCCAAGGCCTTTCGCAACTGGCCAGCCAATTTGGCTTGGACGAATCCAAGGCACAGGAACTCACGCAAATGCTGGCCCCCGCCATTGGGCAAGCCGCCAAGAAACGTGCCGAAGAAGGTCAATTGGACACTGTCCTCGGTGCCATGAAAGGCGAAGACAAGGCCGCGTTTTTCGACGATGCCGCCGCTGCCGCCGCCCCCGAGGCACAGGCACAAGGCCAGAATTTCCTTGAAAACCTGCTGGGCGACAGTGCCGCCACCGAAGGCCTTGCCGCCACGCTGGCCGAAAAAGTTGGGCTGGATCAAGACACCTTCAAACAATTCATGCCCTCGGTCGCGGCCATGGCCCAAGGCGGCCTGCAAAAGCAAATGCCGGATGAACAGATCGACGGCATGATGGCCGCCGCGCAACCGCAACAATCCGGCGGGCTAATGGGCATGATCGGCGGGCTCTTGGGCGGCAACAAGGGCGGTGAAGCCGAAGGCCAAGGGAATGCGCTTGGCATGCTCAACCAAATGCTGGACGCTGATGGCGACGGCAACGCCATGAACGACATCCTCGGCAAGTTCATGCGCTGAAAAACCTATTGAAATCAAGGTAAAGGGCCGCGCATCGCCGTGGCCCTTTGTCGTTTCACAGCATAGCTTGACAACACGCTTTGCGCGTCCGATTCTAAGTTCACTCAACCAAATCTTGGGGCCGCATATGCGACTGATCCTGATCCTCGCCTTGCTGGTCCTCGTCCTTGCCGCCCCCGCCTCGGCGCAAAACGCCTTTGGCGACAGCGACCCGGTGGATTTCGCCCACCCCGCACCGCAAAGCTACCCAATCCACGGCATCGACGCCGCCCGTTTTCAGGACCACATCAACTGGCGCCGGGCCAAGCGCGCAGGCGTGCGGTTTGCCTTCGTCAAGGCCACCGAGGGCGGCGATCTTCTGGATGTGGAATTCAAAACCCACCTCAATGGTGCCCTGCGCGCAGGCGTCCCCGTAGGGGCTTATCACTTCTATTATTTTTGCACCCCTGCCCGGGTCCAGGCGCGTTGGTTCATCCGCAATGTGCCAAAACGGGCGGGTATGCTGCCTCCGGTTCTGGATTTGGAGTGGAACCACCACTCCCCCACCTGCCAACACCGCCCCGATGGCGCGCAGGTGCGCAAGGATGCCAAAATCTTCCTGCGCATCTTGGAAAACCACTACGGCCAACGCCCGATCATCTACACCACGCCGGGGTTTGACCACGACACAGGGATCACTGGCCTTAGGGGCTATGATTTCTGGCTGCGCGCCACCGCCAAGACCCCGGCACAGGTCTATCCGGGCAAGCCGTGGCGCTTCTGGCAATACACCGGCACCGGCCTCATCCCCGGCATCACCGGCCATGTCGATATCAACGTCTTCAACGGCAGCCGCGCCGACTGGCGGCGATGGCTATCTCAAAACATGCGGTGAGCCGCCGCTACTCATTCGCCCGCTGCCCCCCCCAAAAAAAAGGCCATCAACGTAATCTACATAGGCAGGTGGAAGGTCGGCGAAAGACGCCATAAGCCCCGCCACGACAGCCAGGCCCAGCAGCCCGCCCAATCCCGGCAACGCAAAGTGCCATGGCCGCGCGGGGCGATCAAAAGCCCTGAAGCGCAGCGCACAGGCAATATGCGTGAACAAGGCCAGCCACGCCAAGAAATAATACGGCGCAAAGTAAAACACCGCCGGCGCACGGCTCACAACTGAAGCCGCCCAATAGCTGTTGGTCGAAAGCTCCGGATACATGGCCCGCGTCACCAGTATCGCGCCCAAATGCTGTAGCAGGAAAAAAGCCAAATAAGTTCCGGATAAAACCTGCGCCCAAGCCCACCCGCTTTGGGGTTTCCCACCTCGCCAGACCATGATCAGGCCCAAGAGGATTTGTATGAAAAACAAGGCAAAGATCGCCAATTCCAAAGGCAGAATCCGGTAAATTCCCCGCAGCCCCTCCATCACCGCCAGATGGGCATCAATCCCGCCCAGAATGACCAAATGGTTTCCAAGGTGAAACAGAAGGAAGGCCCCCAGTAACCCGGCATTCCAACGGTGCAGTTTTCGCAAAGACATGAGGCGCCTCAATAAACAAACTAAACAGTTTAGATCATATCGAAAGATGCACCTCTTACAACGAAAAAGCGCCGGGAATTACCCGGCGCTTCCTCTAACGCTATCCAGACGGGCTTACCCGTCGACGCGGATGACCTCGTTTTTCGGATCATAGGGGCTGTCTTCGACAACCTCGGCGTCCCAAAGCTGATCCATGATCTTCACTTTCAGCTTCTGGCCCACCTCGGCCTTGTCATTGCTGACATAGCCCATGCCGATGGATTTGCCGAAGTGCACCGAATAACCGCCCGAGGTCAGGCGGCCCACCTTGGTGTCGCCATCGAACAGCGCCTCGGACCCCCAAGGGTCGGCATCCTCCGGCCCGTCGATCAGAACGGTCACACATTTGAACCGCACGCCAAGCGCGTTCATGGCATCCTTGCCCTGAAACTCCTTGGATTGATCCACGAAGCGCGGCAGATCGGCCTCAAGCGGCGTCGCATCGCGGCCCAACTCGTTGCCGAAGGCGCGATAAGACTTCTCCTGACGCAGCCAGTTTTGCGCCCGCGCACCGACCCATTTCATCCCATGCGTCTCACCGGCTTTTTCCAGCAGGTCGAACAGATAGTTCTGCATTTCGATCGGGTGGTGAAGCTCCCAGCCCAACTCACCGGTATAGGCCACGCGGATCGCGCGCACCGGGCACATGCCCAACTCGATGTCACGGCAGCTCAGCCACGGGAAGCGCTTGTTGCCAAGCACGGTTTCGGGGTCAACGTCCTTGACCACCTCTTTCAAGACATCGCGCGACTTCGGCCCGGCGATGGCGAAAACGCCCCACTGCGTGGTCACATTCTCAACCGAGATATAGCCGAACTCGGGCGCTTTATCCTCGGCACATTTGCGCAGGTAATCACCGTCGTAATCGGTCAGCGCGCCGGAGGAGACAAGGTAATACTCATCCTCGGCCAGACGCACGATGGTATACTCGGTGCGCGTGGTTCCGGCAGGGGTCAGCGCATAGGTCAGGTTGATGCGCCCAACCTTCGGCAGCTTGTTGCAGGTGAACCAATCCAGAAATTGGGTGGCACCGGGGCCTTTGACGACATGCTTGGTAAAGGCCGAGGCGTCGATCACGCCCACGCCTTCGCGGATGGCCTTGGCCTCTTCCACGGCATATTGCCACCAACCGCCACGGCGGAAGGACCGCGCGTCGTGGTCAAAAGTCTCAGGCGCATCCAGCGGCCCGAAGTAGTTCGGGCGCTCAAACCCGTTGACACAGCCAAACTGCGCGCCGCGCGCCTTCATCCGGTCATAGCAAGGTGCGGTCCGCAGCGGGCGGCAAGCCTCGCGCTCTTCGTCGGGGTGGTGCAGGATATAGACGTGCTCATAGGCCTCTTCATCCTTGCGCGCCGACCACTCGGTCGTCATCCAGCTACCAAAGCGTTTCGGGTCAAGCGAGGCCATGTCGATCTCGGCTTCGCCCTCCACCATCATCTGCGCCATGTAATAGCCGGTGCCACCCGCAGCGGTGATGCCAAAGCTGAACCCTTCAGCCAGCCACATGTTGCGCAGGCCCGGTGCCGGACCAACCAGCGGGTTACCATCGGGGGTATAGCAGATCGGACCGTTGTAGTCGTCCTTCAGACCCACGGTCTCCGACGACGGAATACGGTGAATCATACTCATGTATTCCTCTTCGATCCGCTCCAGATCCAGCGGGAAGAGGTCGGCACGGAAGCTATCGGGCACACCGTATTCAAAACGCGCGGGCGCGTTGCGCTCATAGGGGCCAAGGATCCAGCCGCCACGCTCCTCGCGGACATACCACTTGGCGTCGGCATCGCGCAGAACCGGATGCTCGCCGTGGGTTTTACGGTATTCAACCAATTCGGGGTCGGGTTCGGTCACGATAAACTGGTGCTCGACCGGGATGGCCGGGGTCTTGATCCCCAACAGCTTCGCGGTGCGCTGCGCGTGGTTGCCGGTGGCGGTGACCACATGCTCGGCGGTGACGACCATCTGCTCTTCGGAGGGCACAAGGTTACCGCCCTTTTCGACCATCTTGGTCAGGGTCACTTCCCAGGCCTCACCGTTCCAGTGATAGGCATCCGCCTGCCATTTCCGCTCGATCGTAACGCCACGCTGACGCGCGCCCTTGGCCATCGCCATGGTCACGTCGGCGGGGTTAATATAGCCATCGGTGGGGTGATAGATCGCACCGACCAGATCCTCGCAGTTGACCAGCGGCCACCGGTCCTTGATCTGCGCCGGGGTCATCCACTCGTAAGGCACGCCCACGGTATCGGCGGTGGCGGCATAGAGGCGATATTCATCCATCCGCTCTTCGCATTGCGCCATGCGCAGGTTACCCACCACGCTAAAGCCCGCGTTGAGGCCGGTTTCTTCCTCAAGCGTCTTGTAGAACTTCACAGAATAGTCGTGAATATGGCTCACGGCGTAGGACATGTTGAACAGCGGCAGAAGGCCCGCCGCGTGCCATGTCGAGCCGCTGGTCAGTTCATCACGTTCCAGCAACACCACGTCTTCCCAACCGAACTTGGCGAGGTGGTAGGCAATCGAGGTGCCGATGGCGCCACCACCGACAATGAGGGCTTTGACTTGGGTTTTCATGACCGGCGACTCCTTGGGTCCGTGTGTTAGAAGATATCTATCACGCCTGTCACACGGCGAAGGGTTCAGCCGACACAAGAAAGCATAAAACCGACGCGCGGGGGCGTCGGCTTTCTATAGATCGGGCCTGTGAGGGCTTACATGGGCTTCAGCCCCGGATCACCTTGGCAAACTTGTCGAAAATCGCCTCGTTCGAACAGATCACCTCGCCATCCTCAAGGATATCGCCGCCTTCGCCCATCGGCTCGATCAACCCGCCCGCCTCGCGGATGATGATGATGCCTGCGGCCATGTCCCAAGCATTGAGGCGTCGCTCCCAGAAGCCGTCGTAGCGGCCCGCCGCGACATAGGCCATGTCCAAGGCGGCCGACCCCCAACGCCGCACCCCGGCGCATTCCGGCATGATCCGCGCCAGATCCTGCAAGGTCACCGGCAAATCGCTGCGGCCGCCGAACGGTACACCAGTAGCAAAGATCGACTCGATCATCTTGTGGCGCCCCGACACCCGCAACCGGCTTTCGTTCATAAAGGCGCCCTCGCCCTTTTCAGCAAAGAACAACTCGTCCTTGGCGGCATCATAAATGACCCCGGCCACGATCTTGCCCTTATGCTCAAGCGCGATGGACACCGCCCAATGCGGCAAACCATGCAGGAAATTGGTGGTGCCATCCAAGGGGTCGACAATCCAGCGGCGCGTCGGGTCTTCACCCGGCTCCTCGCCGCCCTCTTCGGCCAGCCAGCCATAGGTCGGGCGCGCGCCGCGCAATTCTTCCTTCAAGATCGCCTCGGCGGCCAGATCGGCCCGGCTTACGAAATCGCCCGCGCCCTTCATGCTGACTTGCAGGTTTTCCACCTCGCGGAAATCCTTGACCAAGGACCGCCCCGCCTTGCGCGCGGCTTTCATCATGATGTTGAGATTGGCACTGCCCACCATTGGATCGGCTCCTTTGATTCAAACCGCGCGTATACGCCCGCCCCGTCCGCGCTGCAAGGCCCTCGCGACCTGATCACGCGGCGCGGCTGCGCCGCACAGGTTTGTTTGGAAAAGGGGGCGCTGCCCCCGCCGCCCTTCGGGCGACTCCCCCGGGATATTTTTGAACAGAAGAAGGGAAGGAGACCTGGCCCCTTTCCCTTGGCCTGCGCATTGGGTAGATGGACCACAAAGACCGATCAGATCACGGGGACCGCGCCATGGGCATGGACAAGACATTCAACGCCGCCGAGGCCGAAGAGCGCCTTTACAAGGCATGGGAAGAGGCCGGGGCCTTCAAGGCCGGGGCCAATGCCAAGCCGGGGGCTGAGGCGTTCTCGATCATGATCCCGCCACCCAATGTGACGGGCAGCCTGCACATGGGCCATGCCTTCAACAACACGTTGCAGGACATCCTGACCCGCTGGCACCGGATGCGTGGGCATGACACGCTCTGGCAACCGGGCCAAGACCACGCCGGGATCGCCACGCAGATGGTGGTGGAGCGCAAGCTGGCCGAGGAAGGCCAGCCGGGGCGGCGCGAGTTAGGACGTGAGGCATTCCTCGAAAAGGTCTGGGAATGGAAGCAGGAATCGGGCGGTACGATCATCAACCAATTGAAGCGCCTTGGGGCCTCTTGTGATTGGTCGCGCAACGCTTTCACCATGTCCGGTGCCGACGGCGCACCGGAAGGCGAAGAGGGCAATTTCCACGATGCCGTGATCAAGGTCTTTGTCGACATGTACAACAAGGGCCTGATCTATCGCGGCAAGCGCCTTGTGAACTGGGACCCACATTTCGAAACCGCGATTTCCGATCTAGAAGTCGAGAACATCGAAAAGCCGGGCCATATGTGGCATTTCAAATACCCGCTGGCTGGTGGCGAAACCTACACCTATGTCGAGAAAGACGAAGACGGGAACGTCGTGCTGGAAGAAGAACGCGATTACATTTCCATCGCCACCACGCGCCCGGAAACCATGCTGGGCGATGGCGCGGTGGCGGTTCACCCATCAGATGAGCGTTACGCGCCAATTGTTGGAAAACTCTGTGAAATTCCGGTTGGTCCGAAGGAGCACCGTCGCCTGATCCCGATCATCACCGATGAATATCCCGACCCCACCTTCGGCTCGGGCGCGGTGAAAATCACCGGCGCGCATGACTTCAACGACTATGAGGTCGCCAAGCGCGGCGGCATTCCGATGTATCGCCTGATGGACACCAAGGGCCATATGCGGGCCGACGGCGCAGCTTACGATCAGGCCGCCACCCGCGCCCAGGAAATCGCCAACGGAGCCGACTTTACCGTGGAGGAAGTCGACACCCTCAACCTCGTGCCCGACGATCTGCGCGGCTTGGACCGGTTTGAGGCCCGCAAGCGCGTGGTCGACCAGATCACTAGCGAAGGCCTCGCTGTCATGGTTGAAAATGATCAAGGCGAAACGGTGCCGCTTGTGGATAACAAGCCAATCATGCAGCCTTTTGGCGATCGCTCCAAGGTCGTGATCGAACCAATGCTGACCGATCAGTGGTTCGTGGACACCTCCAAAATCGTCGGGCCCGCCCTTGAGGCGGTGAAATCCGGCGAGGTCACCATTATGCCGGAAAGCGACCGCAAGGTTTATTTCCACTGGCTGGAAAATATCGAGCCTTGGTGCATCTCGCGGCAGCTTTGGTGGGGCCACCAGATCCCGGTTTGGTATGGTTTTGACCTTAGCAACCCAAGCTTCCACGATGACGAAGGTGATGGCACCCTTGACCTGGTGGAGATGCAAAACCTGCTGATCGAAGGCCACAACAGCCCGCTCATGGAATGCGCCGCAGATTTTGACGCAATTTCCGAGGCTTATCACGCAAAGCTCGCGCAACTTCCCGTGCCCCTTCAGGCCATGACCGTGGTCGAGGCCGAGAGCCGCGAAGACGCGCTGCACAAACTCGCCGCCAGCCTTGCCGAGTATACCGCCAGCCAAGACCCCACCCATCTGGTCTACCCCGTCTGGCGTGACCCGGACGTGCTTGACACCTGGTTCTCGTCGGGCCTCTGGCCGATCGGCACCCTGGGTTGGCCGGAAAACACCGAGGAACTGGATAAATACTTCCCCACCTCCGTCCTGATCACCGGCTTTGATATCATCTTCTTCTGGGTCGCCCGGATGATGATGATGCAATACGCCGTGGTCGGCCAAAAACCCTTCAGCCACGTCTATGTCCACGCTCTTGTCCGCGACGAGAAGGGCAAGAAGATGTCCAAATCGCTGGGCAATGTCCTCGACCCGCTGGAACTGATCGACGACTACGGCGCCGACGCCGTTCGCTTCACGCTCACGGCCATGGCCGCCATGGGCCGCGACCTGAAGCTCTCGACGCAACGCATTGCGGGATATCGGAATTTCGGCACCAAGCTCTGGAACGCCGCACGCTTCGCCGAGATGAACGACGCCACAGGCTCCGACGGGCAAATCCCGCAGGCCACGGCCACCGTCAACAAATGGATCATCGGCGAAACCGCCCGCGTCCGCGCCGAGGTGGACCATGCGCTTGAGCAATTCCGCTTCAACGATGCCGCCAATGCGCTTTATGCCTTCGTCTGGGGCAAGGTTTGCGACTGGTATGTGGAATTCTCCAAGCCGCTACTGATGGATGGCGACGATGCCACCAAGGCCGAGACCCAAGCCACCATGGCCTGGGTCATCGACCAATGCCTCGTTCTGCTTCATCCCATCATGCCCTATATCACCGAAGAGCTTTGGGGCACCTTGGGTAAGCGCGATCAAATGCTGATTCACGCCGATTGGCCCCAATACGGCGAGGACCTGATCGACCCCGAGGCCGACCGCGAGATGAACTGGGTGATCGACCTGATCGAACAGGTCCGCTCGGCCCGGGCGCAGGTGCATGTGCCGGTGGGTCTTTATATCCCCGTGCTCTGCACCGAATTGGACGACAAAGGCCGCGCCGCATGGGAGCGTAACGAGGTGATGATCAAGCGCCTCGCCCGGATCGACAGCCTGACCGATGTGGATGAACTCCCCAAGGGCTGTATCACTGTGGCCGTCGATGGCGGCAGCTTTGCCTTGCCGCTGGCCGATGTGATCGACGTGGGCGAGGAAAAGGCGCGCCTGGAAAAGACCCTTGGCAAGCTGGAAAAAGAGCTGGGTGGTCTGCGCGGGCGGCTCAACAACCCCAAATTCGTCGAGAGCGCGCCCGAGGAAGTCGTGGACGAAGCCCGCGAAAACCTGCGCACCCGCGAGGAAGAAGAGGGCAAGCTGCGCGCCGCCTTGGATCGCTTGGCCGAACTGGGATAAAGGCCGCGACGCTGGCTAAGGGGCTGTTTTCTTTCAAAGAAAACAGTCCGAATTCTTTGCAAGAATTCGCCCGCCCCCCCGCGCGCTTGGTGCACCTGTCCAATTTGTCAGGTGCGCCCGATCCAAAGGACATACTGTCCAATGCACTCGGCTCCAACCGGGCGTAACCTTGCGTGGGGTGTGCATTCATGTTCATAAAACTTTCTCTGGCCATCAAGCACCTCAGTCTTTCTTGCATCCCAGCCCGCTTTGCCCTTACCTGCTACCCATGACCGGACCACGCTACACCGACCTCATCCAATCGCTGCCTTCCACCGTGCCCTTTGTCGGGCCTGAGGAACAGGAACGCGCCCGTGGCGCGCCTTTCCGCGCAAGGCTTGGGGCCAACGAAAGCCTGTTCGGCCCCTCGCCCAAGGCCGTTGAAGCGATGCGCGAAGCCGTAGGCGGCATCTGGAAATACGGCGAACCCGATAGCTACGATTTGCGCCATGCCTTGGCCGATCACATGGGGTGCGCGCCGGAAAATATCCTTGTGGGCGAAGGGATTGACGGGCTTTTGGGCAATCTCGAACGGCTGCTGATTGCCCCCGGCGATGCGGTCGTTACCTCGGACGGGGCCTATCCCACCTTCAACTACCATGTTGCGGGCTTCGGCGGAGCACTTCACAAGGTTCCTTACCTCGGCGATCACGAAGACCCGGCCAGCCTCTTTGCCAAGGCGCGGGCGGTCGGAGCCAAACTGGTCTATCTGGCCAATCCCGATAACCCGATGGCGACTTGGCACAGGGGCGATACCCTTATGAACGTTCTGGAGAGTTTGCCCGAGGGATGCCTGCTGCTCTTGGATGAGGCCTACATCGAATTTGCCCCCAAAGGCACCGCGCCCGATATTGACCCCGAGGACCCCCGCGTGATCCGGATGCGCACCTTTTCCAAGGCCTATGGCATGGCGGGCGCGCGGATCGGATATGCCATCGGTGCTGCGGGTCTGATCAAAAGTTTTGACAAGATTCGCAACCATTTCGGCATGAACCGACTGGCGCAGGCCGGGGCCTTGGCCGCCCTGCAAGACAAAGCCTGGCTGGCCCATGTGCAGGCCGAAGTCGCCACCGCCCGCAAGCGGATCGACCAGATCGCGCGCGACAATGGTCTGACCACCCTGCCCTCGGCCACGAACTTCATGGCCGTCGATTGCGGCGGTGACGGGACATTCGCCAAGGCCGTGCTTGATGGGTTGGTCGCTCGCGGCGTATTCGTCCGCATGCCTTTTGTCGCGCCGCAGAACCGCTGCATCCGTATCAGCTGTGGCCGCGCGCAAGACCTCGACATTCTGGCCGAAGCGCTACCAGAGGCCTTGGCCGAGGCGCGCGGCTGAACCAAATATCGCAGCCACCCGACAAGCCCCGCTATGAGTCGCAAACATGTCATGGCAGACAGAGTGCGCTCCAGAGGTTAAGGCAGGGTAAAAACCGGACGCGAACCGGGTAGATATGTGCGTTTTGTACGTTACCCACGCGGCCGCCATCAATTTTCGTACAAAACTCGCGTACAAAACGTACAAGTTGTACGTAACTTTCCGCGCATTTCGGTTCTCTCTGAGAATTTACCTGATTTTCGCAAATTGCGCGCTAATCTACCCTCATGCGACGCGGAAACATGCCCTCTGCCCCGGATTACACCAACGCCGCACTTGTCATGGGTTTTGTGAATTTATTGTGGGTTCTTATGGTCTTATGGGCCGCCTTTGGCTTCGCAGCGGTGTTAGCAGCAGGTTTTAGCCTCGACAGACTCATTGTCTGGCTGGCCAACCGGCGCTGAATTTTCCCTTTCCGCCAAGACTTTAGCCGCTGCATCAAGGGCACCCGCGCCATGCGGCACACCCAAAGCCATCAACCCCGCATTGACCGACGCCAGCATACCCAACACCATATGCGCGTTTACATGCCCCATATGTCCCATGCGAAAAAACCCATGCCATTCCGGGTCACCGGGTTCGGCCATGCCAAGGCCGATGCCCAAGGTGACCTCCGCCTCGCGTTCCAGCCATGCGCGCAGCTCCGTGCCGAAGGGCGCCCCGATCCGAAGCGATGTCACGGCATGGCTACGATGCGCCACATCCGCAACATTTAGTGCCAAGGGTCCCTCTTCACTCCAGATATCGCAAGCGGCCCAGATCGCCCGCGCCAAACGCGCGTGCCGCTCCCAGATCGCTTCGAGCCCTTCGCCATGGATCATGTCCAAGGCCGCGCGCAGGCCATAAAGATGATGCGTGGGGGCTGTGCCACCGAAATATTGGTAAAACATCTCTGGCTCGGCCCGGTGCGTCCAGTCCCAGTACCGGCTGACACGCGCCATGCCACGGCGCGCCTCGGCCGCCTTCTCGTTGAAAAACACGAATCCAAGCCCCGGCGGCACCATCAATCCCTTCTGGCTGGCCGCAACCATCACATCGACGCCCCAATCGTCCATCTGGAACCTGTCACAAGCCAGCGAAGCGATACAATCCACCATCAAAAGGGCCGGATGCCCCACTCTATCGATGATACGGCGCATCGCCTCAATATCGTTGCGAATGGAGGTCGAGGTATCCACATGCGTGGCCAGCACTGCCTTGATTTCATGCGATTTATCAGCGCGCAAAGCCACTTCAAAGCGATCCAGATCCACCGGGGACCGCTTACCGAAATCCAGCACATCCACTTCAGCGCCAAGGCCGCTGGCAATCTCTCCCCAGCCATGGCCGAACCGCCCCGTAGCCGGCACCAATACTCGCTCCCCGGGCGCCACGACATTCGCGAGGGCCGCTTCCCACGCGCCGTGGCCATTGCAAATGTAGATCGCCACATGCCCCTCGGTCTGCGCCACACGGCACAAGTCCGACGTTAGGCCCGGCATCATCTCGACAAGCTCGCCTTCATAGATATTGGGAGCGCTGCGGTGCATGGCGCGCAATACCGCTTCGGGCATGACCGAAGGGCCCGGGATGGCAAGGTAGGGGCGACCGGTGGTATGGCTCATGGGATCTCTCCAAACATGCAGGGTTTCACACTACGCGCCTTCTTCACGCCGTCAATCAACGATGACTGTCTTGCCTTGTGCGCGCCCGCCGCCTAAACGGGGCTCGCCCGATCCGCGGGCCACAAGGACGGAGCGCAAGCCACCACATGCCCATTTTCAAACGGATATCCAATTGGGAACGCGACTTGCGCGCCTCCTACAACACGGATCTTTCAACACCGGAAAACCGGCGCCGCGCGCATATCTATAACCTGTGGTTCGATCACGCGATCCTACGCAGATTCTGGACCAACTTTTTCCCGGTTGCACCGGGGGTCTATCGCTCGAACCAACCAACGCATGAACGCTTCGTCAAGCTCAAGGGGATGGGGATCAAATCGGTTCTCAACCTGCGCGGGGCGGCCGGGGCAGCGCACTATCTGGTCGAGGAAGAAAGCTGCCGAGAGCTTGGCCTGACACTGGTCAATGTCTCGCTCATGGCACGCAACGCCGCGCCCCGGGAAAACATTCTGCAAGTGATCGAGGCCTTCCGCAGCATCGAAAAACCCTTTGTCATGCACTGCAAATCCGGGGCCGACCGCGCGGGCTTTGCCTCGGCCATATATCTTCTGGTTATCGAGGGCCGCCCGGTCTCCGAAGCGCGCAAGATGCTCAGCGCCAAATATATCCACTTCCGCTGGACCAAAACCGGCGTTCTGGATTTCATTCTTGATCGCTATGACGCACGCCAGAAGGAAACCGGCATAGGTTTCGAAGACTGGATCAAAACCGAGTACGATCACCTGCAAATGCAAGCCGATTATGAGGCAAAGCACAAACCGCTGGTCTGAAGGTCAGTACCGCTTGGCCAAACGCCCCGGGTCCGCGCCCAAAAGGTAGCGAACTAGGAGCGAGAGATTCCGCGCCCCGCGCCGCAACCACCCCTCGCGCATGTATCTTTCTGCACTTGTCGTCATCGCTTGCGGCAGTACACGCAATCGCCGCCCCAAACGGCGCGACAGGGCCACATCCTCCATCAGCGGCACATCGGGATACCCCCCGACGGCATCATAGTCCCGCCGAGACATCAGCATGCCCTGATCTCCGTAAGGCAGGTGAAACACCCGGGACCGGAGGTTGGCCCACCCGGCGACCACAGGCGGCGCAAGACCAGATGTATCGAATTTCAGGCGGAAAGCAGCGGGCCGGCCATCCTGCATCTGAGCCGTCACAACCGCAGGCCAGCCCAAGGGCAAAACGCTGTCTGCATGTAGCACCAAGAGCCACTCGCCCTGCGTGGCCTCGACCCCGCGCCGCAACTGACCGCCGCGCGACGGCGGGCCTTTGACCACAACCGCCCCCGCCATCTCGGCGATCTCAAGGGTGTTATCCTCCGACCCTCCGTCAGTAAAAACAACCTCGCGGATCAGTCCGGCATCAAGCCCCTCGCCAAGCGCACTCAGGCATAGCGGCAAGGCGTCCGCAGCATTCAATGTCGGGATCACAATCGACAATTTCGCGCGCATCACCGCCCCCTGTTGCCAGCCACGCCAAGACCTATATTACAGGGAAACAGGCGATTGGAGGGGCAATGACGCGCAAGATCCTCGAAATATCCGGCTCTGAGGCCGAAGACTTTCTTCAGGGGCTGGTCACGAACGACCTCAAGCATCTTGAGGATGGATTGGTTTATGCCGCCATTCTGACCCCTCAAGGCAAATATCTAGCCGATTTTTTTCTTCTACGTCATGGGGACAGCATCCTGCTTGACGTCGATGAAATGCTGGCCCCGGGGCTGTTGCAGCGCCTCAATATGTACAAACTGCGCGCCGATGTTCAGATCAGCGAAGGTGATCTGAAGGTTCAGCGCGGCACTGGTGCCGCGCCTGAGGGGGCCCTGCCCGATCCGCGCCACCCGGATATGGGCTGGCGTAAATACGGTGACGAAGACGGCGATGACGGCACCGATTGGGATGCCATTCGCGTGGCCCATTGCATCCCCGAAACCGGCGTGGAACTCAGCCCCGACACGTTCATCCTAGAGGCCGGTTTCGAACGGCTCAATGGCGTTGATTTCAAAAAGGGGTGCTACGTCGGCCAAGAGGTCACCGCACGCATGAAGCACAAAACCGAGCTGCGAAAGGGTTTTGCAACGGTTTCCGTAAACGGCAGCGCCCCAATTGGCACGGCGATTACCCTCGATGGCAAACCCGCGGGCACGCTCTTCACGCAGTCTGGTGGGCGCGGAATCGCCTACCTCCGCTTTGACCGCGCCAAACCCGGTATGATTGCCGGCGAGGCCCGCGTCGATCCAATCTAACCCCAATAAGGAAAAGCCCCTTCGCAAATCACGCGGTTTGCGATATCCTTTGTTAATCTTCGGTTAGCCACGGCAAGATGGCACAGGCCGAGGAGAGGCAGAGCAGGTAGATCACATGGCGCGGTACAGCGTATGGATGCTCGAGGCATCCAATATCACCGTGAGCGGAGGTCAGTCGCTGAGCGGGATCACGCAGGGCGATGGTTCACATCTTGTGGGTGAGACGATCCGCCTTGATACCAACGACTGGCTGGAAACGGCCATTCGTGACGGCGGCCAAGACAGTGATTTCGACGACAACGACAACAATCAGCGCCTCGACGGCGCCCAGACAATCGACGGAACGACCTACGGCAACAGTACACAGGTCGAGGCCGAGTATCGCCTCACCCTGCGCGACCCCGACACCGGCGAAACCTGGGATGTTCTGGGCTACAATATCGACAACTCCAACCCACAATACGGCACGGTTGAAGGGCTAGCCTTCGTCGGTCCTGCCGGCGGGTTTCCACCGGTAGGCAGAGACCTTGAAGTCATTGCCGCCTACGAGGGGCCAGGCAGTTCCGGACAACCATCAATCGACGCGAGCGATCTTGCCTCGCCGCCCTGTTTCACTCCCGGAACGCGCATCCTGACACCGCAGGGCTATCGCTGGGTCGAAGATTTGAAAGCCGGAGACCTCGTGGAAACCCGCGACGCGGGGGCTCAACCGCTGTGTTGGGTCGGCGAAGTGGCGCTATCGGGCCAAGACCTGCAACGCCGGCCGGAATTCTGGCCCGTTCGGATCAAGGCGCACGCCTTCGGACCGGGGCGCCCTTGCCGTGACCTGCTGCTATCGCCCCAGCACCGCATACTTCTAAGCGACTGGCGTGCAGAACTTTTTCGTGGCGAGGCCGAGGTGCTGGCCGCCTCGGTGCACTTCGTCGATGGCGTCAATGTACAGCGCGCGTCCTGTCCTACCGGGGTCCGCTACTTGCACATCATGTGTGGCACCCACCAGATCGTCCTTGCCGACGGGTTGGAGACCGAGACATTCCTTCCCGGTCAGGCCGCGCTGGCCAGTGTGCCGCGCTCAGCAGCGGACGAGGTGCTTGAACTTTTTCCCGAATTGGCCATCGCGGGTGCGGCCCCGCTTCCCGCGCGTCCCGTGCTACGCGGATGGGAAGCGCGGGTCATGCGTCCAACCGCCAATGCGGCTTAAATCACAAGTCGCTCAAGCGCGTTCGGCGTAATCCATGGTTTCGGTGTTGACGATGATGTCTTCATCCTGCCCGACGAAGGGTGGCACCATGACCTTCATGCCATTGTCCAGAACAGCAGGCTTGAAACTGTTGGCCGCGGTTTGCCCCTTTACCACCGGTTCGGTCTCGACAACCTTGCAGGTGACCTTCTGAGGCAGCGTCGCGTTCAATGCCTCATTCTCGTAGTACTCGATCTGAACCGTCATGCCATCCTGCAAGAAGGGGCGGCGCTCACCAAGGATCTCGGCAGGCAGTTCAATTTGCTCAAAAGTCTCATTATCCATGAAAACCAGCATCCCGTCGGTCTCATAAAGAAACTGCTGGTCCTTTTGCTCAAGACGCACGCGCTCCACCTTGTCGGCACTGCGAAACCGCTCGTTCAATTTCGACCCATTGCGCAGGTTACGCATTTCGACCTGCGCAAAGGCACCGCCCTTACCGGGCTTGACGTGGTCGACCTTTACAGCGCTCCAAAGGCCGCCGTTGTGTTCCAGAACATTTCCCGGACGAATTTCGTTTCCGTTGATTTTCGGCATTGTGGCAAAACCATGTCAGAAGGTTGATAGAAGTCTAAGCGCCCCTATATCTTGTTAGCAATGTCGGGGCAAGAAAACGATATCTCGTGCTGCACGTGCAGAAAGATATGAGCAAATTGCATAGAAGCTATGCAAATATGCTCTATCCGAATCGCTAAAACTCCGCCATAACCATCGCCACGCCCGAAACACAAGAGCAATAAAATCAAGGACGAAACATGAAAGATTTCGTTGACGGCACAGCCTTCAATGCCGAACAGGGCAATCGTGCTCGTAAACTTTTTGCGGCCGTTGTTCTGGCCGCTTTGGACGACGCCATTTCCGACGACAAGAAGTATGGCAATGGTCCGGAACAGATCGCCCGCTGGGCGCGCTCCCGCGATGGTCGCGAGGTGCTTTCCTGCGCCGGGATCGACCCCAACGAGCGCGTTGTCGAAGGACTAATGGAATTCGTCGGCAAAGGTGTTCGTACCTCTGTCGCGCTGTCGCGTGAAGAAAGCGAACGCCGCAATGCCGCGGCACAGGCCGAAGCGGCCTGACACTAAATCAAGCTGCCCAGAAAAAGCCCTGCCATATCGGCGGGGCTTTTTCTTTGGGGCTTTCCAGTTCCCCAGTTGCTTTGTATCACCAGCCTGCGCAATTCAGAGGGCAGCATGACCAAGGCCATCATGATTCAGGGGGCAGGTTCGAACGTGGGTAAATCCATGGTCGTGGCAGGCCTCGCCCGGGCCTTTGCCAATCGCGGCATGCGTATTGCGCCCTTCAAACCACAAAACATGTCGAACAATGCTGCTGTAACAGAAGATGGCGGCGAAATAGGTCGCGCGCAGGCGCTTCAGGCATTGGCCGCCCACCGTGCGCCGCATACCGATATGAACCCCGTCTTGCTCAAGCCCGAAACCGATATCGGCGCACAGGTCATCGTACAGGGACAACGCACCGCAACGCTACGCGCGCGCGATTATGCCAAGGCCAAACCGCGCCTCCTTGAGGCCGTGCTGGAAAGTTTTACGAGGCTTTGCGAAGGCACCGATCTGGTGATCATCGAAGGCGCCGGAAGCCCTGCGGAAGTCAACCTGCGCACAGGTGACATCGCCAACATGGGCTTTGCCGAGGCGGCAGGTGTACCGGTGATCCTTGTGGGGGACATCGACCGTGGCGGCGTCATCGCGCAGGTCGTCGGCACCCAAGCCATCCTTCCGCCCGAGGATGCCGCCCATATCAAGGGCTTTGCGATCAACAAGTTCCGTGGCGACGTCAGTCTTTTCGACGATGGGCTGGCCGAGATCATCGGGCGCACCGGCTGGCCCTCGCTTGGCGTGCTCCCTTGGTTCGACGAAGCATGGCGCCTCCCGGCCGAAGATGTGATGGATATCGCCTCAACCCCCGGCGGTGCCTTCAAGGTCGCTGTGCCGCGCCTCAACCGGATCGCCAATTTCGACGACCTCGATCCGCTCTCCAGTGAACCGAACGTCAGCGTTGAAATCATCGAAGCTGGCCATCCCCTGCCCGGTGACGCCGATCTGGTTCTGATCCCCGGCAGCAAGTCCACCATTGCCGATTTGGCGCATTTCCGCGCGCAAGGCTGGGATGTCGACCTGCACGCCCATATCCGCCGCGGCGGGCAAGTGATGGGCATTTGCGGCGGCTATCAGATGCTGGGCCGCGAGATTGCCGACCCCGACGGGCTCGAGGGCAACCCCGGTTCTGTTCCCGGCCTCGGGCACCTTGACGTGATCACGGTAATGAAACCGGAAAAGCACCTTTCATTGACCGAAGCCACCTACCTGCCCACCGGGGATGCCGTGACCGGATACGAGATTCACCTTGGCGAAACCACAGGCCCGGATTGTAGCCGCGCTTGGCTAAGCGTGGGGGACCGCCCCGAAGGCGCCGCGTCGACCACCGGCCGTGTGCGCGGCTGCTATCTCCATGGACTGTTTTCCTCGGATGCCTTCCGCGCCGCAATTCTGGCTGATCTGGGGGCCAAATCGGATTTGGCCTTCTCCGATAGCGTCGAGGCCGCGCTCAACACGCTCGCGACTCATATCGAAACACATCTCGATCTGGATTTGCTTTTGAATTTGGCCGAAACGCCGCGCTGCTACTCGAAATCCTGACTGGCCAAGGCACGGTGAATCTCGCGGCGGACCAATTTGCGGACGTTCCGCGTGATCCGCTCGCCCAAAGCTCCCTGCAATTCCTGACGCACGATCTCGCTCACCATGTCGCGCAGCGCGTCTTCATCCAGAACATCACTTTCAAGCTGCCAATCATCCGTAGCGTCCTCTGACCCCGGTGCCGTGTCTTCAGGGCGTTCAAGATGGTCATCCCGTTCGGTCGCCGAAGGTGCGAAATCATCGGCAAGACCTTCCGTCTCCGGCTCGAAGCCCTCGTCGGAGGCTGCCTCGAAAGCGGCCGGTTTCGCGTCTTGCCCGGTTTCGCCTTCCTCACTCTCATCCGACGCATGATCCTCCCACTCCAGCGTGGTCATCTGATCACCAGAATAGGGATCGTCATCATCGCCATCGGGTTCCCACTCGTCGTCGCGTCCGGCAAGCGCCGCTTCGACGCTGGCAATACGCGCTTGCAAGTCAGGGCCGTCGTCTTTAAGCGCAATTGCCTCTTCGGCCTCCTCCGCTTCAAAAGTAGCCTGATCGGTACCATTGGCCGTGTCGCGATCGTCCTCCTCAGTGACATCCGCCACTGCATCCTGGACCGGGGACTCCGAGCTTTCGGGCTCGCTATCAGCTTCCGGCGCATTGCCATTCTCAGCGCCACAGTGCGAGGCCTTGAAGAAATGGTTTTCTTCATGGTGACTGAACTCGGGCTCCGGGGCCTCGTCCTGGTCGCCGGAACTATCCGACTCTGCATGCTTTGCCGCGTCTTCCTTCATCTCAGCATCATGCTCCGATGCCTCTGATTCGGCGTCCGGCTCCACCGCGTATTGCGCAAGGAAGACCGCCTCCCCCGGGGCGGGCCCGGTCGCACCGACGTCTTCGGCATCATCGTCCTCAGGCGCGTCATCAACCCGCTGAGACGGCGTTAGAACAAGCTTATCCTGTTCATCCGGCACCGCTTTCGGCGCAGCGGATTTCTCCCGCTCATCGGTCGAAACGAGTCGCCGGATTGAGGATAGAACATCCTCGATTTCCGCATTGGTCACGGGATCGGACATATTTGAACACCACTCTTGCCTCGCCCCAGTTTACCCTTGAGCACGCATTCGCACAATAAGTTAGCCAAGGAGTTTCGAGCTAAACTTAAGGAAGGTTAAGACAAAAGGCGTCCAATTGACCTTTATTGTTTGCCCAGAGCCTTCAACACGCGGTCCAGTTTCTGACCCTGCGAACTCATCTGGGCAGGTGCGTCTTTGACCATGTTGTAATAGGCTGCCGGATCATAGGTGCGCACGTTCAGGTTCAAATCCTTCGCCGTCAACTGACCGATGGCCCCCAGCACTGCGTAGGCCGCGATATAAACATCGACTTCCGCAGAGATAAGGTTTGTGCGCGCATCAAGAAGGTTCTGCTCGGCATCAAGCACATCCAAGGTCGTCCGAGCCCCCAGTTTGGCTTCTTCCCGCACGCCGCGGAATGCGACCCGCGCGGCGCGCACCGCCTCCTGGTTCGCCGCCCGACTGGCCCGCGCGGCCTCAAGCGTTGCATAGGCATTGCCGACATCCTGAACCAGCCGCAAATTGGTTGTCAGCAGCCGCGCTCTTACTTGGTCGCGCACGGCCATCGACCGGCGCTTGGCCGAACTCAGCCGTCCACCTTGATAGATCGGCCCGCTCATCTGCACCCCGAATGAGCCCGAGCGTGAATTGTCACTGTCTTTGAGGGATTCACCGACACTCAGCCCCGCCGTCAAACCGATGGTCGGCTTCATAGCCGCCGCAGCCGCCTTCACCGTCAGTTCCGCAGAAGACACCTCGTGGCGGACCTGCAAAGCATCCGGGTGGTTGCGCAGGGTCACGTTCTTGGCTGATTCAACACCGCCTTGAAGGGCAGGAAGTCGTTGAGGCGCACGCAACTGGCCCGGGTCGCGCCCGACGGCGGCCCGGAATTCCTCTACAGCCTGCGCAAGGTTGCCACGGGCCGTGGCCAACCCACTACGCGCCAAGGCCAAGGCGGCTTCGGCTTGCGCAACGTCTGTGCGGGTCACCTCACCCACTTCAAAACGATCACGCGCCGCGCGAAGTTCCTGCCGAAGCAAGCGCAGATTGTTCTCCCGCAAGGAAACAAACTGGCTGTTCCGGCGCAGGTTCATATAGGCTTGAACCGCCCGGAAAAGAACCTGCTGCTCCACACTGCGCAGGCCTTCTCGCGTGGCCAAAACGGTTTCCTTGGCCGCTTCGATACGCAGAGGCGTCCGCCCGAAATCGTACAAAAGAAGATCAAGCGATACGCCCAGATTCAGGCTCGTTGACGACACCGGAGTTGAGACACCGTTGGTGCGGTTCTTGCCGAAGTTGCGCGTGGCATCTGCCGTCCAATTGATAATCGGGCGCAGCTCGGAAACGATCGAGGCCACATCCTCGTCCGCAGCGCGCAAAAGCGCCCGGTTCTGGTCGATCAGGCCACTATTGTTGTAAGCATCCGCAAGGGTGTCAGCCAAATTCTCGGCCTTGGCCACCACTGGAATGACCATCGCAAGTCCAATTGCCATGACCGCCGTTCTGAAAATTCGAGCCTTTGACTTGCGCAATGGACTGTCTCCGTATTCCTGCAAAAAGCTGTTATAGGGTGAACGCTGCGTGCCTTTCGAACCCCGGTAGTACCGGCGCGCCCGCGTTGAATGCGAACCGCCATGTGATATGGCCATCAATCTTGTACCCGACGCGCACAGCGCCCAAGGCACCCTCCATGAACAAGCAGGCGATACGCCCACCTTCTTTCAACTGTCCGATCAGGCCCTCGGGCAAATGCTCGACGGCCCCCTGCAACAAGATCACGTCATAAGGGCCATGTTCTGCTGCGCCATCGGCCAACGGGCCTTCGTGCAGGATCACGTTGTCGGCACCATGTTCGACCAGAAGACCCTGCGCCTCGCCTTGCATCGCGCTGTCTTCTTCCACGGCCACCACGGCCTCAGCCATCCGCGCGATCACTGCCGCAGAATAGCCCAGCGCAGATCCGATATCCAGCACCAGTTCATCGCCATGAATATCCAGCGCATCCAGCATCTTGGCCAGCGTACGCGGCTCAAGAACCACGCGCCCGCCGCCCAGATCAACGTTTTCACCAATATAGGCCGCCTCGCGTAGTTCGCGCGGCACGAAGGCTTCGCGCGGCACCGAAAGCATCGCGTCAATGATCGGGAATTTGGTCACATCGGAGGGGCGGACTTGAGTATCCACCATCATCGTGCGACGGGCGGCATAGTTTGTCATTGGCTAAACTCGTCTGTCAGTATCCTATGGCTTTATAGTGGCACAATCGCCCACCGGGAACAATGCCGATAGCACCGTTTCGGAACGGGCCCCGCCAACCATCCACGCGTATCTCCTTCCTTCAGAAAGCATGGCGTTGTCTGGCAGATGAGCATTGACGGCAGACAATTGCGAAAACGGCCCTGACTGGCTTCGGTTACGGTCTCCGGTCAGCGGCGAAACAATCACCGAAGGTCGCTCAAAAAGTCGACAACCGGCGCTCCAGGGATTACGGGAAACTCCCAGCCGATAATGCCTTGACGCCCCCCATTTAAGCCCTTAGACGGAACTTCACTTCGGCGAGTTGGCGGAGTGGTGACGCAGCGGATTGCAAATCCGTGTACACCGGTTCGATTCCGGTACTCGCCTCCAAATTCCCCTTATTGTCATATTTTTCAAGGATATCTAGGGTTAGAACAACTCTAGGGCACTAACTTGGGCAATACCATGGGCACTAAATCGAACTATCTACCCACTACACTGGTGCAAATCCCAAGCAAAGGGAGCAAGTGGTTTGTCGTTGCAACCAAGCCTGTAGAACTACAGACGGGCAAGAATATCCAACGCCGCGTATCCACCAAAACAACTGACAGACGCGAAGCGGGGCGTAGGTGGCACCAAATCGAAGCTGAGATATGGGCTGACTTTGACAAACAGATAGCAGGTTTATCCGACAGTCAGGGTAAGCAGTGGGCAGAAGACTTTGCCGCTGTTATGGGCTACGAAAGTGCTGACCCACAAGACCGTTTTGCATGGCGTAAAATGGAAAATGCTGCACAGTTCATCTTGGACAACCCATCAACCCACACTGAAGAACGCCACAACGCTGCTTTAAATTTCGTGTCCTTTGAGGTGGAAGACTACGCCAAACGCGCCCAAGGCAAGCGAATCGACAGCAGATGCCTTCCCGACCCTTCTTCGGAACCCGATGCCACGCCTGTTGATCTTACGAACAGAACCTCTTGCCCAAGGATACTTGAGTGGTTGCCGGTATACATGAGGGACAAGAAGTGGTCCGGCGTAAGGGAAAAAACCAAAAAATCAGCAGAGAACCGAATCAGAGCCTGCGCTACCATCATTGGGAACCTGCCCCTAGACCGGATAATGCTTACACACGGCCACCAGTTAGCAGAGAAGCTGGATGAACAAGCTAAGGCTAATCGCACAATCCACACCTACACGAACAACCTCTCACTCCTGCTTGACCATGCTGTAGCCAAGGCCATCAACACAACCACCACACCAAATCAGCACTTCCTGTCGGTAAACCCGATTAAAGGTCTTTCACTGCGCGGCTATGGCTCTGAGAAACGCTCTTGGGAAGCCTTAGAGGAAGACCAGCTACACGACCTATTTGCTCAAGATATGCCTTCATCTGATAGGTTGTTGTTGTCGATATTGCTCACGACAGGAATGCGAGAAGATGAAGCTGCACTCTTGACGTGGGAACAGCTGAAGACTGACAGGAATGGTATCAGATACTTTGATTTGTCAGTTGGTGCAGTGGTCAAGAACGATAAGTTTTCTGCCCGTACTGTAGCCCTGCCCGATTGCCTTAAACTCCCAAAAAAGGGAACTGGCCGGATATTTCCTCAGTGGCAGACAGATGCCGATGGGAAAGCCTCCAACAAGGTGAGTAAGCATCTTAACGCAAACTACTTCCACCCCATCCGCTATGGTCCAGAAGACGACAGAAAGGTTGTCCACTCACTACGCCACAACCTTACAGGGCTTATGCTGAACTTAACCAACCCTGCCCCATCGTCTGAACATATGGATTGGATCACTGGTCA
The DNA here is from genome assembly GCF_913057115.1 of uncultured Roseovarius sp. GTDB lineage: Bacteria > Pseudomonadota > Alphaproteobacteria > Rhodobacterales > Rhodobacteraceae > Roseovarius. The sequence goes on along the minus strand of NZ_CAJXNN010000043.1, from coordinate 450 downwards.
CGGCATGGAAGGAAACAAATCTGAGAGTGAGAGACAGCGCACATATCGGAAAGACCCAGACGTGTTGGTAAAGTATTCGATAGTCAATCGCATCGATCACCCTTGGTTGAACTAGAAAAAAACCCTCCATCGAGCGTACGACAGAGGGCTATAGTGGGGATAGTAATCTAGGCATAGCATGCAGTGCTACAAACTAAACGATAACGTCACTGATAAGCACCGTCGATTACTCTTATGCGCTTACTTAGCTATCTAAAGAAAAAGACCCCCAGCTATTGCTGAGGGCCAAGTCCGAAGGAACAGTTCACGTCATGAACTACAAGAGGTAATTGGCGCGTTTGTACTGACTGTCAATGATGGGAATGTAGATTGCCACCCAACCATCAGCCCTGTGGCTTTTCCCATCGTAGTACCAGAGCAGAAAAGGCATCCCAGCAACCCACACAGCAC
>NZ_CAJXNN010000042.1 GCF_913057115.1 uncultured Roseovarius sp. | reverse complement strand
CCCGCGGCCAGAAGTTCGGCCATCAGGCCAAACCCCCAGCCCTTGTAGCCGCCCATCGACACAAGCGAGCCGCCCAAGGCCGCTTCGGGGTCGGTCGTGGGCCGCCCTTCGGCATCCACGGCCCAGCCTTCGGGGATGCGCTCGCCCGCCGCCTTGGCCATGGTGATCTTGCCCAGGGCCACGGTGGTGGTCGATTGATCGAACTGCATGGCAATCCCGCCCTTGCCGTCAGGCACCGAAAAGGCAATCGGGTTGGTGCCAATCACCCGCGTCTTGCCGCCCGGCGGTGCCACGATGGGCGAGGCATTGGTCAGGCCAAAACCGATCAGCCCCTCACGCGCGATCTGTTCGGTGAAATAGCCCAGAGAGGTGCAGGTATGCGCATGACCCACGGCCAAACTCGCCACGCCATTGTCCCGCGCGGCCGTCACCGCGTCGGGCAACCCACGGGCAAAAGCGGGCTGGGCAAAGCCAAACTTGGCATCCACCTCCACGACGCCGGGGCGCGGACGGGTGACAACAGGCTCCACATCGCCCTTCACCCGGCCCGTGGTCAGCTGCGTGCAATAGCTTTCAAGGTAGTACAGCCCGCAAATCTTGTTGCCCAGGCTTTCCGCCTTGCGCACCGCATCGGCCACGCAATCAGCCACCCAATCGACAGCCCCATGACGCAGCAAAGCCGCCCGCGTGGTGGCTTCAATCTCGTCCAACGTCACCGCAACCATGGCCCTGTCTCCCCTTGTCTCGTGATCCGGCGCAACCTGCGCCAAGGCTGCACTTCAGGTCAATTCAAACCTTCTGAAGCGGGTTTCAGTCAAACGAAAACGGAAATACGTCATGCGTGGGGGATGCGGCCGTTTGAGTCATCGGTTGGACATCGCAGGCTATCGTTAAAGAGAGAGCGGCATTTGTGCGCAGGGAAGCGGGGTTTGCAAAGCTGTGACCTTTTCCCGAAAGAAGCCGTTCCATTGAAATGCAGCAATTGACGGCTTCGAGATGATACGCGCCAATCCTGGGTTTATGGATGACGACCAATCGGCAGAAACCCAAGGCGCGGGTTCAAGGCCGCAGGCCGCCGCGCCATCGACGGGCCGCCCCCACGGCCCGGCGATTGGGTTGGCCATCGCACTCAGCTCATTCATAGCGCGCCAGTAACTCGGATAAAGCCCTGCCGAACCAGCGTTCCTTCGCCGCGCCGCGGCCCGTCGCTGTCGCGGCTCGTCATACTTGGTTGAGCGCCCGTTTCGTCCTGCATCTTACCAGTTCGCACCCCACACAGCGCAGGTCAGCTATCGCAAATCGAAGTTAGGGGCCTTGAGCCCACTCCAAAACTGACATCGGCCACTCGGGCTAAGATCAAAACAGCCGCAAAATGCTGCGATGTCGAAAACCCAGCGCGCCCGATGTCCTTGATCCGCAACACCGAACCTAGAAACAACAACCCATTCGCCCAAGTGCCTTGTTCCGCACCACGGGTGGGCCTATCTTTCGCCCCGAGGCTCCCGCCTCACCAATGGAGATTTTATGCAAGAGTCCCGGGCATAAGCCCGTTCCGCAGCCAACGATGCCGGAACGCCTGACCACAAAGGACACTCACGCGCCAGGCTGAGTGACCTGTTCTTGCAACCTCATGTAACTGAGGCACTCCATTGAATATTTCCAAGCACGAACAGCGTGTCTTGCATGAACTCGCCCTTGGCGGGGCCATTCACTACGACCGCTCCGATAACGGCAAAATCCGCGCAATCACCTGTTTCACACGTGAAGGGCACGTCCTTTCGGACTGTACTCTTGATCTGTTCAAGCGCCTGCAACGCCGGCGCTTGATCCAGTCGAAAAACGGCCAGCCCTACCGCGTCTCGCGGCTAGGCATCAAAGCCGTGCGCGCCCAACTCAATCAACGATAGACGTCCAATGAAAGGACAGCCCAATGGACTTTTCCAACACCTACGCAGATCACACCGATGACATCATCGATCTGTTCACTTCAACCTTCACCGCCTCCGAAGGGGCGGAGGAAGGCGCGCTGATCGGGCAACTGGTGCGAACCATTCTCGCCACCACCGCCCGCGATGACATGCATGTCTTTTCGGCCATCGAGGACGGTGCAATCATCGGCACAATCATCTTCACGCGCCTCACCTTCCCAAAGGACAGCCGCCGCGTGTTTCTGCTCTCCCCCGTCGCCATCGCCACCACCCAGCAAGGCAAGGGGTTGGGACAAAACCTACTGCGTTACGGCCTCGATGCCCTGCGCGACGCAGGCGTCGACGTGGTGGTGACCTATGGCGATATCAATTTCTATGCCAAGACCGGCTTTGCCCAAATCGGCACAGAGATTGCACAGCCTCCCCAACCGCTCAGCTATCCCGAAGGCTGGCTCGGCCAATCGCTCACCGCTGCACCCCTCACACCGCTTGAGGGGCCATCCAGATGCGTCGCGGCGTTTGACAAGCCTGATTATTGGTAGGGTTTGCACTTTCGCAAAGGCATCCGCGCTCACGCGCGGGTGCCTCTACCACAGCACGGCAAAGGCTTCGGCCCAAATCTCAACCCGCCACCACCTGCCCCTGATCCAGCTTCACCACCCGGTCCATCCGCGCGGCCAGCTCAAGGTTATGGGTGGCAATCAGCGCCGACAGCCCGGTATCTCGCACAAGGCCAACCAAAGCCTCGAACACCCGGTCCGAGGTGGCCGGGTCAAGGTTCCCCGTCGGCTCATCGGCCAGCAAAAGCCTCGGCTCATTCGCCAAGGCCCGGCAAAAGGCCACCCGCTGCTGCTCCCCGCCCGACATGGCCGAAGGGCGATGCCCGGCCCGCTCGCCCACACCAACACGGCCCAGCAACTCATCGGCCCGCAACCGCGCCTCGGCCTTCGGCACCCCGTTTGCCAGTTGCGGCAGCACGATGTTCTCCTCGGCCGTGAACTCGGGCAGCAAATGGTGGAACTGGTAGACAAACCCCACCTCCTGCCGCCGCGCAATCGTCCGCCGCCGATCAGACAACCCGGTGAAATCCACGCCGCCAATCGAAACCTTCCCGGCATCGGCGGTATCCAACAGCCCCGCAATGTGCAAAAGCGTCGACTTGCCCGCGCCCGACGGGGCCACCAAAGCCACCATCTCGCCCTTGCGCACCTGCAAATCGACATCCTGCAAGACCCGCACCTCGGCCTCGCGCCCCTTGTTATAGGTCTTGGAAACCCCCTCCAGCGACAGCATCACATCACTCATAGCGCAGCGCCTCCACCGGGTTCATCCGCGCCGCCCGCCGCGCCGGGAAAATCGTCACCACGAAGGACAGGCCAAGCGACAAAACCACCGCCGACATCACATCGGCCAACTGCAACTGCGCCGGCAAATGGTAAATCCCCCTGATCGACGGGTCCCAGACCTGCCCGCCCATCATCACGTTCACGAAACTGAAAATCGGGTCGATATAGATGGCAAAAAGGCACCCAAGGATCACGCCGAACACCGTGCCGATGATGCCTGTGAAGGCCCCACAAATGAAAAACACCCGCAGAACCGAGCCTTCGGTCAATCCCATGGTGCGCAAAATCCCGATATCGCGCCCCTTGTTCTTGACCAGCATGATCAGGCCAGAGGTGATATTCATCGCCGCGATCAAGACAAGGATCGACAGGATGATGAACATCACGTTGTCCTCCACCTCCAAGGCCCGCAAGAACCCGCCGCTGGCATCCTTCCACGTCCAAACCTGGCTGCGATCCCCGGCGGCCCGCATCAGATCAAGGGTCATGTCCTCCACCCGGTCGGGGTCCATGACCATGACCTCCAATTCATCCGCCCGCCCCTCGCGGTTGAAAAAGCTCTGCGCTTCCTCGAAGGGCAGATAGACCCGCACCCGGTCAATGTCATACCGTCCGGCGGTAAAGACATAGACCACCTCATAGGCATTGACCCGTGGGCTGGTGCCAAAGGCGGTCTTGACCCCATTGGGCGAGATCAGCTTGATCTTGTCGCCAAGGCTCACCCCCAATTCCCGCGCCACGCCCGAGCCGATGGCGACCCCCTCGGGAAACCGCTCAATATCGCCCTGCGCGGTTTCCGGGTCGGCCACGCGCGGAATGGTTTTCAAATCCTCCGGCTTGATGCCGAACACCTGCACACCGGCGTTGCGGCTGCGGGCATTGGCCATCACCTGCCCCTTGACCAAGGGCGCCACCCGCGTGACCCCCTCCACCTCGCGCACCTGCGCGGCCATCTCATCGAAATTCTCGATGGTGCGGTCGATGCGCCCGGTCTGCGCCTCAACCTGCCCGCTGTTATACACCGTCACATGGGCATTCGACCCAAGGATCGTATCCACAAACTCAGCCCTGAACCCCGACCGTACCGCCAGCGTCGCAATCAGCGCGAAAACCGCCAAGGTAATGCCAATCAGGCTGATCCACGTCATGACGCTCACACCGCCCTCGGCGCGTTTGGCCCGCAAATAGCGCCAGGCAATCATCCACTCGAAAGGGGCAAAGGGGGCTGGACTGCTCGGCACTGGAAAACCTCGGGTTTTGTTTTGCGCAGACAGTGGGGGCTAACATGATCGGGGTCAAGGTCGGCCCGCCGCAGTTACGCAACAATCCACCCAGAACCACAAGGGAATCACCTATGCCCGCCGCCGCCCTCATCCTGCTCTACCTCGCGCTCGCACTTGCGCCGCTTGGGTTTGCCTGGGCGCAAGGCTTGGCCCCGCGCAGCCCATGGGATGAATTGGCCAGCGGGCTGGGCCTTGTGGCGCTGGCCATGATCCTGCTGGAATTCCTGCAACTGGGCCGCTTCCGCGCCACCACCGCACGGGTGGGCAGCGATGTGGTCATGCGCGCGCATCAACTTCTGGCCCGCGTGGCCCTTGGCGCGGCGCTCCTGCATCCCTTCCTCTACACCGCGCCCATGAAAGACGCCCCCGTCTGGGATACCACGCGCCAAACCGCGATTGACACCTCGTGGCACGGCCTCTGGCCCGGCATCGCCGCATGGCTTTTGCTCGGCGCGCTGGTGGCCTCGGGCATCGGGCGCGATGCGCTTGGCATCCGCTATCAGACATGGCGCGCCCTGCATGGCCTGGGCGCGGTGCTGGTGGCGGGCGGCGGCACGCTCCACGCCCTGCGCGCGGGCCGCTACAGCGCCGACCCGGCGCTTGCCTCCCTTTGGCTGGCCTTCCTCGCCCTCGCCATAGGCGCGCTTCTCTGGGTCTACGTGATCTCTCCGCTCAAGCAATTGCGTCACCCCTTCCGGGTGGCCGCCGTCACCCGTGCGGCCGAGCGCACATGGCGTCTGAACCTCGCACCCGATGGACCCGGGCCCTTCCGCTACCGCGCCGGGCAATTCGCATGGCTCACCATCGGGCACCCGGTCTGGTCGCTGAACGACAATCCCTTCTCCATCGCCTCCGCCCCGGCCCAAGGCGAGGGGTTGGAATTCATCATCAAGGAATTGGGCGATTCCACCTCCCGCCTCGGGTCACTCCGCCCCGGCACCCGCGTCTGGGTCGATGGTCCACATGGCCACCTGACGTTTGAGGGCCACCAAGAGGCCCCCGGCGTCGCCCTCATCGCAGGCGGCGTCGGCATCGCCCCGCTACTGGGCCTCCTGCGCGAGATGGCGGCAACCGATGATCCACGCCCCACCACCCTGCTCTACGGCAACCGCGTGCAAGAGCAAATCGTGGCAGGCGAAGAACTCGAAACCCTCGCCCAAACCCACGGCACCCAAATCACCCACGTCCTGTCCGAGCCTCCAAACGGCTGGACCGGCCCCACCGGCCAGATCGACGCGCCCCTGCTGCGCGCCCATTTCGGCAGGCCCGAACATCGTGATTGGCTCTACGTCCTCTGCGGCCCGCCCGCGATGATCGAAGCCGTCGAGGGTACACTGATCGAATTGGGCGTGCCCGCCTCCAACATCCTGTCCGAGTTGTTCCGCTATGATTAAACTTTTGGAAAAGACCCCAAGCGCACGGCGCATTAAACTCTCGGTCATCAGTATGACCGTGCTGTTAACTCTCGTGCTGATGGGATTTGCGCTTCGCGGGTTAATCTGAAGAGTTTCGTACGACTCGTACGCAGCCTCAACCAACAGCCCCGATTTTCGTACGAAATCCGGCTCATAAACGTACGATTCGTACGAAACTCAGGCCTGCGCTGGCTGTGGGCGTGACCTGCGCCGAAACAACCGGCCCAAACCCGCCATCAGGCCCGCCAAGAGGCCATAACCTGCCACGAAACCGACCCCGGCAAAACCCGCGCCTGCGGGCGTCACAGGCATTGCTGGCGTGAAATCCGCCCATGCGGCCCGCGCCACATCTGAGTCCGAAAAATACATGGGATTCAATGCCTTCTGAACCACAGTTGAGTCCCGCAAAGCGGCCAAATCCGCGCTCAATCGCGCGTGTCGCTCCAAGACCTGCCCCATTGATTGCGCCCGCGCTTGGCCCATCCGGCTGCCAAGCGACAGTTCGGCCAAGGCCTCATCCCGGCTCAACCCAAGGCTTTCCGCATCCGCATCGAACTGCGCCACAACGCTCGAAAGCTCATCCACCGCACCTGAAAGACGCTGTGTATATTGTTGAGAATACTCAGGAAATTGCGACAGGCCAGCCGCACCAGCCAGCCCGCCAACCACGGCGATCACCCTGAAAATCATCTGCTCTGCCTCTTGTTTTTTTCAGGCAGTATACAGCATTTACATCCAAGTGTGGAACGATCGTTTCGCCATCGGCTCCACCATGTCCGACCCGTGGTGAATGTGATAGATTCTTGCAATCTTTTCAACGGCTTGCTCGGGCGGCAACTCTTCGCTCGTGCCGGTTCGGCGGCAGGTCAGTTCCACCACTCCGTTTTTCAAGCCGCGCGGCCCCACGGTAATCCGCCACGGCAACCCAATGAGGTCCATGGTCGCAAACTTGCCCCCGGCTCGTTCATCCCGGTCATCATAAAGCGGCTCCAGCCCCAAGGCCTCAACCGATTTATACAAGGCATCACAGGCCGCGTCGGCCTCGCTATCCCCTTGTTTCAGATTGACAATTCCTACATGGAAGGGGGTCACGCCCTCGGGCCAGATGATCCCTTTGTCGTCATGGCTGGCCTCGATGATCGCGCCAACAAGGCGGCTCACGCCAATCCCGTGGCTGCCCATATGCACCGGCACCGGCTTGCCATCCTTGCCCTGCACCGTCGCCCCCATGGGTTCCGAATACTTGGTCCCGAAATAGAAGATCTGCCCCACCTCGATCCCCCGCGCCGAGCGTTGGCGCTCTTTCGGGATCTCATTGAAGATCGCCTCGTCGTGGGTCTCATCCGTCCGCGCATAGCGAGAGGTGAATTCTTCAAGGATTTCTTGGCATTGCGCGACGTTGTTATAGTCGATTTCACGCTCGCCAAAGCGCAGATCGGTGATCTCGCTGTCATAGAAGACTTCCGATTCACCGGTTTCGGCCAGCACCAGAAACTCATGCGTATAGTCCCCGCCAATCGGCCCACCATCGGCACGCATCGGAATCGCCTGAAGGCCCATCCGCTCATAGGTGCGCAGGTAACTCACCAAGTGGCGGTTATAGGCGTGCAGCGCATCTTCTTTCGTCAAATCAAAGTTGTAGCCGTCTTTCATAAAGAACTCGCGGCCCCGCATCACCCCGAACCGAGGCCGGATTTCATCGCGGAACTTCCACTGCACGTGATAAAGCGTCAGCGGCAAATCCTTGTAACTGCCCACATGCGACCGGAAAATATCGGTGATCAACTCCTCGTTGGTCGGACCATAAAGCATATCGCGCCCATGCCGGTCGGTGATGCGCAGCATCTCCTCCCCGTAATCGTCATAACGTCCGCTTTCGCGCCACAGGTCCGCCGATTGCAAAGTCGGCATCAGCATCGGGATATGACCGGCGCGCACCTGTTCCTCATGGACGATATTTTCCAGCTTTCTCAACACCTTGAAGCCTAAAGGCAGCCACGAATAAATTCCCGCGCTGGCCTGTTTGATCATCCCCGACCGCAACATCAGGCGGTGGCTGGCGATCTGCGCCTCGGAAGGTGTTTCTTTCAGAACGGGCAAAAAATAGCGGCTCAGGCGCATCGGGCAGACCTCACGGCAATTGGCGTTTTTTACCGTTTATGGCCTATGGCCTGTACACACAAGCCGCAGAAGCACCCTTTCGCTCGCTCTGCTCTTGAAAGCGCGCGCCCCATAGGCGATGTACTTCGAAAGATCAGGCCCGAGGCATCATGGCGCTACCAGTAGGAACACAAATGAAATATTGGGGCATCGCATCTGCGGTGTTCCTTGTCGTTCTGTGGTTTCTTGGCGACGTGATCCTGCCATTTGTACTCGGCGGTGCGATTGCCTATTTTCTCGATCCGGTCGCAGACCGTCTGGAGAAAGCGGGCTGTACCCGGGCCTTGGCGGTCAGCATCATCACCTTGGTTGCCTTGCTGGTTTTCGTGATCATGGCGCTTCTGGTGATCCCGACATTGATCCAACAGACACTCTCCCTGATCAATATCGCGCCACAGCTCTTCAACGATCTACAAGGTTTTCTGACAGAACGCTTTCCGCAGCTAGTGGATGAAGACTCCACCCTGCGCAAATCCCTGATTGCCGTGGGCGAAACGATCCGTGATCGCGGTGGTCAGGTGCTTGATACCGTAGTCGGATCGGCGGCCTCTCTGATCAACATCATCGTATTGTTCGTGATCGTCCCTGTCGTTGCCTTCTACCTGCTTTACGATTGGGATCGCATGGTCGCCAATATCGACGGCATGCTGCCGCGTGACCATGCGCCTGTCATTCGTGACCTGGCAGGGCAAATCGACGACACACTGGCCAGTTTCATCCGTGGCATGGGCACGGTCTGTTTGATCCTTGGCACCTACTACGCGGTTGCCTTGATGCTTGTCGGACTGCAATTCGGCCTTGTCGTGGGCTTCATCGCAGGTCTTATCACTTTCATACCTTACGTGGGCGCCGTTGTCGGCGGCGCACTGGCCATTGGTCTTGCCCTGTTCCAGTTCTGGGGCGATTGGATGTCCATCGGGCTCGTGGCCGGCATTTTCGTACTGGGACAAGTCGCCGAAGGAAATTTCCTCACGCCCAAACTGGTCGGAAATTCCGTTGGCCTGCATCCTGTATGGCTGATTTTTGCGCTATCGGTTTTTGGGGCGCTTTTTGGCTTTGTCGGGATGCTGGTCGCCGTGCCGGTCGCCGCCGCCTTAGGCGTGCTGGCGCGGTTCGCCATTGCGCAATACAAGGATAGTCGCCTTTACCGTGGGCTGGATGGCCGGGGCTCGGAATAATGCCTGAACAACTGAGTTTTGACCTTCCCGTGCGCGAGGCATTGGGGCGCGATGATTTCTTCGTCTCGCCCGCCAATGCCGAAGCGGTCGCGATGATCGAAGGCTGGCAGGCATGGCCTGCACGAAAGCTGGTGCTGATCGGTCCGCATGGCGCGGGCAAAACCCACCTTGCCCATGTCTGGGCGGCCTTGTCGGAGGCCCGGATCATCGCCGCCGATCAATTGACCGAGGCCGATATTCCCGCCTTGGCCGCTGGCCCCGTCGCCGTGGAAGACATCGAACAGATCGCGGGAAACCGCCCACGGGAAGATGCCTTGTTCCATCTGCACAACCTGACATTGGCCGAGGGCAACAGCTTGCTCGTGACCGCCGCAACCCCCGCCAATCGTTGGCCGCTGACCCTGCCCGATCTGGCAAGCCGGATGCAGGGCACGCCCTACACCACCCTGCACGAACCTGACGATGCGCTGTTGACTGCGGTGCTGACGAAGCTGATGGCCGACCGACAGCTATCGCCGGCCCCGAGTGTTTTGTCTTACCTCACCCGCCGCATTGAGCGCTCGTTCGAGGCCGCGCGTGACGTGGTTGAACGCCTTGATGACATGGCGCTATCCTCGGGCCGTCCAATCACCCGCACGCTCGCGGCAAAGGTGCTGGACAACCCTGACGCGTGAAGGCAAACTCCGTCACCTTCCCGTTACACGCCAAAGCCATAAGGCCCGCATGACACACGCTGATTTCCTCAAATCCCCGTTCCCCGAAGCCGTCGACATGCCCGAGGTCACCGCAGATGTTCCTGGGCGCTTCTACAATCGCGAGCTAAGCTGGTTGGGCTTCAACTGGCGTGTTCTGGAAGAAGCCCGCGATGGCCGGATACCGCTTCTGGAGCGCCTGCGCTTCCTGTCGATATCCGCCACCAACCTGGACGAGTTTTACAACGTGCGGGTTGCGGGCCTACGTGAACTTGCCCACGCAGGAAACACGACACCCGCGGCTGATGGCCTTACGCCGGCCGAACAACTTGTCCTCATCAACGAAGACGCGCGCAAGCTGCTCAAATCACAGCAGGAAACATACGAGATCCTCCGTGGTGAAATGGAGGCAAACGACATCGAGATTCTCGATCTCGAGCGCCTCACCGAAGCAGACCGCGCCTATTTGGCAGATGTATTCTTGAACCAGGTGTTCCCGGTCCTTTCGCCACTCGCCATCGATCCCGCACATCCTTTCCCCTTCATCCCGAATCTTGGCTACTCGCTCGCCCTGCAATTCGAACGCAAGTCTGACAAGCGTCCGCTTCAGGCGCTCTTGCCGATTCCACATCAAATCGATCGTTTCGTCACCCTGCCCGCCGCTGAGGGCAAGCATCGTTTCTTGCCGCTCGAAGAGCTGCTTTTGCTGCACCTCGACAGCCTGTTTCCGGGATACAAGTACAAGGGGCACTGTTCGTTCCGTGTCCTAAGGGACAGCGACCTTGAAGTTGAAGAAGAGGCCGAAGATCTCGTGCGGGAATTCGAGGTGGCCTTGAAACGCCGGCGCCGTGGCGAAGTGGTGCGCATGAAAATCTCCTCTGGCGCACCCGAAGCCTTGCGCCGCGTTATCATGGACGAATTGCACGTCACCCCCGACGAGGTGGTCGAGGTGGATGGCATGATCGGTTTGGCCGACCTCAAGGAATTGGTGCTCGATGCCCGCCCCGACCTTCTCTGGACCTCGTTCACGCCGCGCGTGCCCGAACGTGTCCAAGACCACGATGGCGATATGTTTGCAGCCATCCGTCAAAAGGACATGCTGCTCCACCATCCTTATGAAACCTTCGACATGGTGGTTCGGTTCTTGGCCCAGGCGGCGCGGGACCCCAACGTCGTGGCGATCAAGCAGACGCTATACAGGACGTCAAAAGACAGCCCTATCGTCGAGGCCCTTTGCGAAGCCGCAGAGGATGGCAAATCCGTGACAGCCCTTGTGGAGCTCAAGGCAAGGTTCGACGAGGCCGCCAACATTCGTCAGTCTCGCCGCCTGGAACGGGCTGGCGCGCATGTTGTTTACGGCTTTCTCGATCTCAAGACCCACGCCAAGATATCAACCGTCGTCAGGCGCGAGGGTGATCAGCTTGTCACGTATACGCACTACGGCACCGGCAACTATCACCCGATCACGGCCAAGATTTACACCGACCTGAGCTTTTTCACCTGTGACGCCAAACTGGGTCGCGATGCGACAAAGGTCATGAACTACCTTTCCGGATACGCGCAGCCTGAGAAACTCGAAAATCTCGCGATCTCGCCAATCTCGCTCAAGCCCCGTTTGCTCGAAATGATTGACAAGGAAATCCAGCACGCGCAGTCCGGTAAACCTGCCGCCATCTGGGCGAAAATGAATGCCCTGATCGAACCCAACGTAATCGACGCGCTTTACAAGGCCAGCCAAGCCGGCGTGCAAATCAGCCTTGTCGTCAGGGGTATTTGCGGCCTGCGTCCGGGCATCAAGGGGTTGTCGGAAAACATCCGTGTCAAATCCATCGTCGGCCGGTTTCTTGAGCATTCTCGCATCGTTTGCTTCGGCAATGGGGCTGGCTTGCCTTCAAAGAAGGCGCGGGTTTTCATCAGTTCCGCTGACTGGATGGGTCGCAACCTGAATCGGCGCGTCGAAACGCTTGTCGAGATCGAGAACGCGACCGTCAAAGCGCAGATTGTCAGTCAGGTCATGGCCGCAAATATGGCTGATGTCGCACAAAGCTGGATCATGGCGCCCGACGGAAGCTTCACGCGGCAGTCCGTTCCCGAAGGCAGCTTCGCTTTCAATTGCCATCGGTTCTTCATGGAAAATCCGTCGCTGTCAGGGCGCGGCTCGGCCGGTGCCTCGGATGTGCCCAAGCTGACCCACACCGAGGATTGACCCCCTCGGCAGCCTGTCGCATACAAGACCAAACCGACCCGAGAGCTTCATGGACGGAAGTACAGATCCAGCCCAAGACGACAGCGGGCCATTCGGTCGGCCGCTGTTTGACAAACCCTCGGCCCGTGCGCTTAGCCGCGTGGGCGTGGTTGACGTAGGGTCGAACTCCGTCCGACTTGTCGTCTTTGACGGTGCGGCGCGCAGCCCTGCCTACTTCTACAATGAAAAGATCATGTGCGCCTTGGGCGCCGGCATGTCCGAAACCGGAAAACTGAACCCCGAGGGCCGCAAACGCGCCCTGGACGCCCTCAGGCGGTTCAAACTCTTGGGGGATGGCATGGGAACCGGCCCACTCGTGACGGTAGCAACCGCTGCCGTGCGCGATGCCGAAGACGGCCCGGGCTTCCGAGCCGAAGTCGAAGCCAAAACCGGTATCCGCCTGTGGGTGATCGACGGAAAGGAAGAAGCGCGGCTTTCCGCACAGGGCGTGCTTTTGGGGTGGCCGGGCTCTTACGGTTTGGTCTGTGACATCGGCGGTTCGTCCATGGAGCTTGCCGAGATCGACAATGGCGAGGTGGGCAAGCGCATGTCCTCATCCCTCGGGCCGCTTAAGCTGCGTGACCTCAAAGGCGGCAAGAAAAACCGCAAGGCTGTCATCCGAGAAACCCTCAGCGAGATGCAAAGCGCGCTTGGAGAACAAAAAAACCGCCTGTTCTTGGTTGGTGGCTCATGGCGTGCCATTGCCAAGATCGACATGGAACGCAGGGGGTATCCTCTTCAGGTTCTGCATGAATACCGGATGACCCCGAAATCGGTGCGCGAAACGGCCAAGTACATCCAGGAAAACGATCTCGATGAATTGCGCAACCGCGCCGGTGTGTCCTCGGCGCGCATGGCGCTCGTGCCCTACGCGGCAGAGGTGCTGCGCGAGGTCGTCAAGACGTTCAAACCGCGCGACATCGCCATTTCAAGCTACGGAATTCGGGAAGGCCTGCTCTACGAACAGATGCCGCAACAACTACGTGATCGTGACCCACTGATCGAAGCCTGTCGGTTTGCTGAGTCCAAGGACGCGCGAATCCCCGGCTTCGGCAAGGTGGTGTACGAGTTCATTCAACCGATTTTCAAATCGGCCAAGCCCGACCGACGCCGCATCATCAAGGCAGCCTGCCTGCTGCATGATGTCAGTTGGCGCGCGCATCCCGATTACCGGGCGGAAGACTGTTTCGACAACGCAACCCGCGCCAATCTGGGCGGGCTCAAACACTCAGAGCGGGTCTACCTTGGCCTTGCGTTGCTGCATCGCTACTCGAACAAGCGCGAAGATACACGGTTCGAAGACCTGACCGGCCTGATCGAGGACAAAGATGCGCACGAAGCCGAGGTTCTGGGTAAGGCGCTGCGCTTTGCCGCCATGCTATGGCTCAAGGAGGACGCCAAGCTGGGTGAAATGCGCTGGTATCCAAAGAAAAAGAAACTGGAACTGCGCTTGTCAAAAGAGGCCGCGCCGCTTTTCGGTGAAGTCGCGGAATCGCGGTTCATGTCCTTGGCCGATGCTCTCGGAGCAGAGGCAATCGTGAAAACAGCACGCGGTTAACGACGCATCAAATCTCGATTTCGCCATCCTCAAGCGGGTCTTCTGGCATCTCGTCCGGCGATTTCTTTCGCAAGATGATGTCGCCATTGGGCAAAAGCTCGGGCGGATGATAGGCGGAAAAATCGTCAATCTTCTCCATCAAGTCGGCAAACGCCGGCCCCATTTCCTCGACGAACCGCTTAACCTCCGGGCCCATCCGTTCAGCCAGTCCTTCAAGGTCTTTCATCGCGGGCTCCATTTCCCGCATGATCCCTTCGAAAAACAACTGCGCCCCGCGTTCCATTAGGGTCAGGCCATCATCCTCTACCTCCTCCTGCGCAGCAAGCGGAGCGGCCAAACATATGGCAAATGCGATAAACCCAAAGCGTTTCATGTGACTCATATAGGAGCCCTTTTCAGAGTTTTAAGTCGGCAGATCAATATCCATGGTCACCGGAAAATGATCAGAGGCCGCAATCAAGGCATCGCGCAACTCGGGCACTTTCCAGCACCCCGGATCATCGAATGGGTGCCAAATACGCCAAGAGGGTCTCCTCGCGGCCAAGTCCGGCGAGACCATGATGTAATCCAAGAGAGCCTGCAAATAGCGCTTCTCGGAAGACAGGTAGAACCGTGCCGTCGTATTCATCGCCCCGATCTTGCGTGTCAGTGCGCGGCGCGCATGTGGGTCGTAAAGAAGGTGCTTTTCATTCCCGCCTTCGCCCGTGATGATTTCGACCGAGGACCGCCCGAACAGATGCTCGTATTCATCCAGACCGGGGCCATCGTTCAAATCCCCCATGACGATCAAGGGTTCGGCCGCCTCGACATGTTGCTCAACCCGATGGCGCAGCCACACCGCCTGCGCCTGTTGCTTGCGCCGGTTCGAGATGGCCATGCGCATGATCTCATCTCGCGTGCGCGCGCCATGCGGCGCTTTGGATTTCAAATGCGCACCGATCATGCGAAAAGCAAACCCACCCGATGTCGTACAGGCCAGTTCCAAAGGCGGTTTGGAAAACTCGACAAGGTCGTGTGTGTCATCAATATCCAGATCGATTCGGAACACACCGTCAAACCGTGGCGCATGTGTTGAGCCTTTCTTGCCCGTCGCCTCCCCCTGCGGATCATGAACACAGCTCAGCACATCAGGATCGTACATCAACGCGATTTCCTGTTGGGTCTGGTTCTCGAACCCGACAACAGCACGCCGCGCCCGCAGGTTCATGAACTTTGCGAAGTTCTCAAGCGCCGGCACCGTGGCGCGTTTACCGTTGTGATCCGGTGCTTCTATCACCATGATGGCATCGGCATCCAGGGCGGTGAAAACAATCCCAAGCGCGGTGATCTGATCCTGCCGCGTGATGTTGTGCCGGCTCGACCACTCGCCATCGACAAGCAAATCGCCGCTATCGTCAAACAACGAATTGAACCACTCGACATTATAGGTGGCGATCCGCATCACCGCCCCCCTTGCTGATCTCTTCCCACGCCCGGTTAAGGTCAATGACCCTCTTTTCAGCCAGCTTTACGGCCTCTTCCGGAACGCCACGCGCCATCATGGCATCAGGGTGACTATCGCGCACCTGCTTGCGCCATGCCTTGCGCACCTCTTCCAGTGGCGCGCCATGCGCCACCCCCAAAACCGTGTATGGGTCAGGTTTGGCGTCGGGAACGAACCGACTACGCAACCTCTTGAAATCACCCTCGGGCAAATCAAAAATCTCACTCACGCGCCGCAGGAATGCATCCTCATTGGGATGATATTGGCCATCCGCCATCGCAATGTGGAAAAGCCCCTCCATCAGGTCGCAAAGCGTGCCGTTTTGCTCACCGAACATGCGTTTGATGCGTTCGGCATACTCCTCGAACCCGGCCACGTCCTGCCGCGCCAGGTTGAACACGCGCGCCGCCCCGGCCTCATCGGCTCGCGCAATTTGAAAGACTTCCCGAAACGCTGTCACCTCGTCGCGGGTCACCAGACCATCGGCCTTGGCCATCTTGGCGCTCAGGGCGATGACCGCAATCGTAAAAGCGACACTGCGCTCGGGTGGTGTGCGCAAGCGGTCAAAAACCGCGCTCAGCCCCTCCCCCTTCGTGAGGGCCGAAACGGCTTCGGTTATACGGGTCCAAATCGACATTTCTCGAAACTATCCACTTTGCACAGGAATGTCAGCGCGCGCTCAAAGAAGTTTTTGCAACAAGATCAAGTCCATCCAACGCTCGAACTTCCAGCCCACCTGCGGCAACACGGCTACCTGCGCATAGCCCATGCGCTCGTGAAAGGCGATGCCGCCAGGGTTTTCACCGCTCACTCCGGCGATCATCGAGTGAAAGCCAGCCTCGCGGGCATGATCCTCAAGCGCCGCCATCAAGGCGCGCCCGATACCACGACCACGCGTATCGGGTGCCAAAGCAATCGTATGTTCCCCGGTTCGAGCATAGCCAACCCCACCCCGGAATTGTCCATAAGAGGCGAAACCAAGTAGCGCCTGATCTTCCGCCAAGAGGAAGGCATGACGTGCCGCGATGTCTTCGGCTATCGCCTCGATGGTCTTCTCGACGCTGTTGAAGGTAATCGCCGTTTCCCGGATGACGGGGTTCCAAAGCGCGGCAATCCCTTCGGCATCCTCGGGTCGCGCTTGCCGGATGATCATCGCAGCACCCTCAACCCCGATGGTGTCATCACTTCAGCCATCAAAGAAGGCGCACCGGTCTCGAAAACCACCCGCCCATCGGTCAAGACCGAGGCCAACTGCAAGGACAATTCAGCCGCCTCCGGGTGGGCAACCACCAATCGCTGCAAAACACAGCCGGACGCGGCCAATCGCTCCGCCGGGTGCGCCGCGCAATCCCACTGCATGATTGCCGGAAAGAGGTTGTCAAATGGCAGGCGCCCCGTCTCTGGTACCGCCATACGCCATTTCAGGTCGCCGCGCGCCAGTGACACCGGTCTCCCTGCCTCCGGAAATCGCTGCACCTCTCCCTCAAGATCGTCACTGCGGCAAATCCAGTTTCCCAGCCGCGGGACGCCTGCCATCCGGTCAAGGTCGAACCACCGCGTGACACCGGGATCAGCTGCATCAGGATCGACGGAAATCACCTCGAGATATAGCCCTTCCTCCAATCCCAGAAGCAGATTGTGGGTGCTGAAATACGCATGCTGCCCACCCGGCTGCAACGCCACACCAAGCGCCTCTTCAACCGCCGCGCGCCCGGCCTCCAAATCGCAGGCCACCACGGCCAGATGATCCAACTCCAACATGCCGCCCCCATTCATCACGGACCAGCTTAGTCAAGCCACCCAAGGCCACAACCCAAATGGTTTTCTTTTTGCCAAAAATATCCCGGGGGCGAATGGGCCGCAGGCCAAGAGGGGGCAGCGCCCCCTCTCTTGTCTTCCTCAGGCCCGCGCCTCGCGGATCAGTCGCAGGATATCCTGCGCAGCCTCGGGGATATTCGTCCCCGGCCCGAAGATCGCCTTCACACCGGCCTTTTTCAGGAATTCATAATCCTGCTGCGGGATCACGCCGCCGCAGATCACGATGATGTCTCCCGCGTCTTTGGCCTTCAACGCCTCGATAAGCTGCGGGGCCAGCGTCTTGTGACCGGCGGCTTGGCTCGAGATACCGATGACATGCACATCGTTGTCGATGGCATCCTGCGCGGCCTCGTCCGGGGTCTGGAACAAGGGCCCCACATCCACGTCAAAGCCGATATCGGCAAAGGCCGTGGCAATCACCTTGGCACCCCGATCGTGCCCGTCCTGCCCCATCTTGACCACCAGCATCCGGGGGCGGCGGCCCTCGGTCGCAGCAAAATCATCCACCGACTTCTGGATCGCGGCAAAGCCTTCGTCGCCCTCGTAAGCCGCGCCATAGACACCGGCCAATGTTTTCACTTCGGCGCGGTGCCGGCCGAATTCCTTTTCCATCGCCATGCTGATCTCTCCCACCGATGCGCGCTGACGGGCAGCGTCCACCGCCGCCTCAAGAAGATTGCCGCCCTCTGTCGCGCGGCGCGTGATCTCATCCAAGGCCCCCTGACAGGCAGCCTCGTCCCGCTCGGCGCGGATTTTCTCAAGCCGCGCAATCTGGCTGTCGCGCACGGCGCTATTGTCGATATCCAGAAGATCGATCGGGTCTTCGCTGTCGCGGCGGTACTTGTTGACGCCGACAATCACCTCGTCGCCGCGGTCGATCATCGCCTGACGGGTGGCGGCGGATTCCTCGATCCGCAGTTTGGGCATGCCCGAGGCCACGGCCTTGGTCATGCCGCCCATTTCCTCGACCTCTTCCATCAACTCCCAGGCCTTCTCAGCCAGATCGGCGGTCAGCTTTTCAACGTAGTAAGAGCCGGCCAGCGGATCGACGACATTGGTCACACCGGTCTCTTCCTGCAAGATAAGCTGCGTGTTCCGGGCGATCCGGGCACTGAAATCGGTGGGCAGGGCCATGGCCTCATCAAGCGCATTGGTATGCAGCGATTGTGTCCCCCCCAAAACCGCGCTCATCGCCTCATAGGCGGTGCGGATCACGTTGTTATAGGGGTCTTGCTCCTGCAGGCTCACACCGCTGGTCTGGCAATGGGTGCGCAGCATCTTTGACTTGTCGCTTTGCGCATCGAACTCGGTCATCACCCGGTGCCAGAGCAGGCGCGCCGCCCGCAGCTTGGCCGCCTCCATGAAGAAATTCATGCCAATCGCAAAGAAGAACGACAGGCGCGGCGCGAAGCTGTCCACATCCATACCGGCGGCGATTGCGGCTTTCACATATTCGCGGCCATCAGCCAGCGTATAGGCCAGTTCCTGCACAAGGTTCGCGCCCGCCTCCTGCATGTGGTAGCCGGAAATCGAAATCGAGTTGAAGCGCGGCATCTCCTTCGAGGTGTATTCGATAATATCCGACACGATCCGCATCGAGGGTTCAGGCGGATAGATATAGGTATTACGCACCATGAACTCTTTCAGAATGTCATTCTGAATGGTGCCTGACAGGTCGGCCCGGCTCACGCCCTGTTCTTCACCGGCAACGATATAATTGGCCAAGATCGGGATCACCGCGCCGTTCATGGTCATCGACACGCTGACCTTCTCCAGCGGAATACCGTCGAACAGGATCTTCATATCCTCGACACTGTCGATGGCCACCCCGGCCTTGCCCACATCGCCCACCACGCGCGGGTGGTCGCTGTCATATCCGCGGTGCGTGGCAAGGTCGAATGCAACCGAGACCCCCTGCTGCCCGGCGGCAAGGTTGCGGCGGTAAAAGGCGTTGGATTCCTCGGCGGTCGAGAAACCCGCATATTGCCGGATCGTCCAGGGACGTCCGGCATACATCGTCGCGCGGGGGCCCCGTGTGAACGGCGCTTGGCCCGGGATTGACCCGAGGTGATCCAAGCCCGCCACATCCTCTTCGGTATAAAGCGGCTCGATATCAATGCCTTCAAGGGTCTTCCACGTCAGCTCCTCAAGGGTGCGTCCTCTCAGTTCCTTCTCGGCAATGCTACGCCATTCGTCTTTCTTCGATGCCATCTGCGTGTCCTCTTGTCATCTTGCCCGTGCGCAGGGTTTGCCCCGCTGTCACCGGGCCGGTTTCCTCGGTCAGTTGCGCCAAGCCATCCGCCCCGTCCGTTAGCCAGAACAGATCGTCCTGATAGGCCTCTTGCAGGGTGGCGATTTGGTCATTCGTAAAGGGCATCCAGCGCCCCTCGCCGTCCGGCAAGCGCGCTGGGTCAAGCCCCCTGTCCCGCAACACCTGACGCAATTGCGCCAGTCGCGGGGATTGGTTCATCCATTCGCGGGCATGGGCGCGCGGCAAATCGGCCTTCCCTGTCATCGCCGCAAGCCGCACATCGGATTTCCCGCCAAACACCTCATAGGGCATAACCGTCATCGGGGCCGAACCATCCACCGCGCAGGCGATATCCTCGATCACCCCGCGCCAGCTCCGCTTTGCGCGGGCGATATGCCGAAGGTCACGCGCCCTTGGCACGCGATGCCCCCGCGCCACACCAAAGGCCAGCGACGAGGCCCAGAGCATATCCTGCTGCCGGATTGACAGCACAACACGCGGGTTCACCGCGCCGAAGGCATAGGCAAAACGCGCCATGCGCTGCCCGGCATCGGCATAAAGCTCCGCTTGACGCAGGTTGTTGCGCGGCGCGCCCAGCATGTTTTCGTCACTCACCACAAGCTGGCGTAAGCCACGCGCTGCGGCCTTTTCGACCTGAATGGCAATCCGTCCGCGCGCCCTGTCCAACTGCGCCTGCGCATCACCAAACCCTGATACCGGCAGAACACCGCGTAAGAGCCCCGCGCGCGTGCACCACGGCCCCCAAACACCGATCCCTCGCGTGGCCAACCTTTCACGGTTTTCACGCAGGTAATTCTGAAAACAGGTGGTCGCGGTTCTGTGGGCCCCCACATGCAAGATCACATCCATCGGTTTACTGGCCTTTCGCCGGTCTGCCGCCAGTGGCGGGCGTTGCTCGAATACTCCCGCCCATGCTCTGCGCCGAACCCTGAGGATGTGATTAACGGTAAAATTTTCTGGGGCCTGCAGACATTCAGCCTTCGCAATTGCCCTCCAGCCACCTATATCTTGGCGGACAGGAGATCGCATGAAACCCCTATTAGCCATTGTTTTTATGATGTTTTCAGTCGCTCCCCTTGCCGCGCAAGAGGGCGACGAAACGCGCGAAGACATCCCGCCCGCAATCATTTTGCCGGGCGAAACAGCGGATTTGAATGAATTTCTCTGGATAAAACGCCCGCTCGTGGTGTTCGCCGATAGCCCGGCCGACCCACGATATACATTGCAAATGGAGTATCTGACCGAACGGTTGGAGTATCTGGATGAACGCGACGTTGTCGTTCTGACCGATACCGACCCAAGCGCCAAAAGCGCGCTACGCCAAAGGTTGCGCCCTCGTGGATTCATGCTGGTTCTCATAGGCAAGGATGGAACCATATATTTGCGCAAGCCGCTGCCTTGGGACGTGCGCGAAATATCCCGCGTGATCGACAAGATGCCGATGCGACAGCAGGAAATTCGCGACCGCCGCGGCGGCAGTTGAGCTGACTGGGCCGTCATGCCTCGGCCCCGCGCGCAATGACCAACAGGCGGTTACGCCGATCCAACAGCATCAATAACCCGCTTTGCGCGTCAAAGCCCACCAGGTTGCCCGGGCCATCCACGGCATGGCGAAAGGCGGTCTCGGTGACGGCATCCATACATTCAAGCGCCTCCAGCCCGGCCCGGCGCATCCGCATACCCTGAGTGCGCTCGACATTCATGACCTCAATGAAAAGCTCATCGGGGCTTTGACCCGGATCATTCAACAAGGCCCGATCGCGTCGCGCCAAAAGGCCAAGCATCTCACCCACCCCCGAGGCCACGGGCATCGCTGCCTTGACCCTGTCATCGGCCACATGAAATACTCCGGCCAAACAGGGCCGCCGCGCCTCGTAGGCAACGGTTTCGCGAAGCGAAAAATACTGGCCCATACGATCACGCATGGCGGTTTCGTCCTCGGGGCCACATCCTGCGACCACTCCCAGAAAAGCCATTGCCAGAACCGGCAAAAGCCCCCTGCCCGGGATATGGCCACAGGCCGCGCGCATGGAGTTACTCGAACTCCATGATCACATCATCCACGGCAAGGCTATCGCCCGGCCCGGCGTTGATCTTGGTCACAATGCCCTGTTTTTCGGCCCGAAGGATGTTTTCCATTTTCATCGCCTCCACGGTGCAAAGCGCTTGCCCCTCCTGCACTTCGTCGCCTTCCGCCACGTTCACCGTGACGATCAGGCCCGGCATCGGGCAAAGCAGCATCTTGGATGTATCAGGCGGCAGTTTCTCGGGCATTAACGCGGCCAATTCTGCCTGACGCGGGCTACGGACATGCACCTTGAGGTCAGCGCCGCGGGTCCGAATGTGGAATCCGCCCGACACCTTGCCAACCTTCAGGATCAAAGGGGAACCATCCACCGACAACTCGGCCAATTGGTCGCCCGGGGTCCAATCGCTCGTCACCCGGACACTCTTACCGTCCGCGAAGGTCACATTCGCCCCTTCCTTATCGGCCGCAATCGAAACCTCGAATTGCTCGCCCTGCAGGCTGACAACCCAATCAGCACCGACGCGGCGTTCATGGTTGTCCATCCGGCCCGATACCCGCGTGCGGCGAATCTCGGCAACCCGGTGCATCGCGGCACAGCTCGCCGCGACCCGGCGCAGCATATCATCTCCAAGCGAGACCCCCTCGAAACCTTCGGGATACTGCTCTTCGATAAAGGCGGTCGTCATATCGCCCTTGATGAAAATTTCATGATCCATCACCGCGGCCACAAACGGCAGGTTATGCCCAATGCCTTCCACCTCGAAGCTGTCCAAGGCCACGCGCATCGCCTCGATGGCCTGCGGGCGGTCCGGGCCCCAGGTACAGAGCTTGGCGATCATCGGGTCGTAATACATCGAAATCTCGCCGCCCTCATAGACGCCGGTATCGTTGCGCACAGCGGTCTCACCAACAGGCGCATCACCATGCCATGTGCCGTTCACCTGCATCGGGCCAGCGGCCACTTCCTGCGGTGGGCGATAGCGCGTCAAACGGCCAATCGACGGCAGGAAGTTGCGATAGGGATCTTCCGCATAAAGCCGGTTCTCGATGGCCCAACCCGTCAGGGTGATGTCATCCTGGCTCATCGCCAGTTTCTCACCGGCGGCGACGCGGATCATCTGCTCCACAAGGTCAACACCCGTGATCAATTCGGTCACCGGGTGTTCCACCTGCAAACGGGTGTTCATCTCAAGGAAGTAAAAGTTCTTCTCACCATCAACGATGAATTCGACCGTCCCGGCACTGGCATAGCCCACGGCCTTGGCCAAGGCACAGCTTTGCTCGCCCATGGCCTTGCGGGTCGCCTCGTCAAGGAAGGGGCTGGGCGCTTCTTCCACGACCTTCTGGTTACGGCGCTGAATGGAACATTCCCGCTCGCCCAGATAGATGCAGTTGCCGTGCTGGTCGGCCAACACCTGAATCTCGATGTGGCGCGGTTGGGTGACGAACTTCTCGATGAAAATCCGGTCATCGCCAAAGGAATTCGCGGCCTCGTTCTTGGACGATTGGAAGCCCTCGCGCGCCTCATCATCGTTCCAGGCAATCCGCATCCCCTTACCGCCGCCCCCGGCGGAGGCTTTGATCATCACAGGATAGCCGATCTCTTTACTGATCTTCACCGCATCCTCAGCGTCTTCGATCAGGCCCATGACCCCTGGCACGGTCGAGACATTGGCATCCTGCGCAATCTTTTTCGACGTGATCTTGTCGCCCATGCTTTCAATCGCGCCCTTGGGCGGCCCGATAAAGGCCACGCCCTCGGCCTCAAGCGCCTCGGCGAACTTGGGGTTTTCCGACAGGAACCCATACCCGGGGTGCACAGCTTCAGCACCGGTCTGGCGGATGGCCTCCATGACCTTGTCGATCACGATATAGGATTCATTGGCCGGCGGCGGTCCGATATGCACCGCTTCATCCGCCATCTGCACATGCAACGCTTGCGCATCGGCATCCGAGTAGATGGCCACGGTCTTAATGCCCATTTTCCGGGCGGTCTTGATCACCCGGCAGGCAATCTCACCTCGGTTGGCGATCAGGATCTTCTTGAACATGGCTGGTCCCTTCTTTCGGTTCTTGGCCCCACGCAGGAGCGCACGGGCATGACACAAAAAAGACCACCGGCGCAGACAGCGCCGATGGTCCGATGGCTAGACTTGCGCGCCGGGCTACGGCGCGAAGCGAATTCAGTTACAACGATCCGGGTAGGCTTGGCAGTACGCGACATTGCCCGCGGCCCCGACGACCGCGCCTGTGGCAATGTTGCCATCCAGGACCGCAGCGGTGCCGGCCCCCGCACCCGCGCCGAAAATCGCCTGTTCGGGAACCGTGCCGCCGCAGGCCGCAAGGCCCAAAGCACAACAGAGTGCCAACCCTTTGAAAACGTATGCTCGCATTGTTCAGTGCCTTTCAGTGAATGAAACGATGGTATCGCCCCATCCAACCGCAGCGAGGCACGTATTGCAAAGTCACAGATGCGCGATGTGGGCTCATGCGCGAGCCTTTGCCTATGCGAGTATAACTTTGAATTTGAACGAAAAAGAGGCGGCCTGTGCCTAAAGGCACAGGACCGCCTGCAAGGGGAAGGGTAACGGATCAGACTTTGCGTCTGGGCCCATTGGGGGGGGGCCACCACTACAGCGTCAACATTGTCGATGGCGGCGGGTTTCGCCAAGTCACACTGCGAGACAACACTACCATCGGCTGTATCTTGCGCAAAAACACAGGCCTTGGGCAAAAAGGTGCCGCTTACAGCAAGAGTTGCCGAGACACGCATCAGTCCCCCTCCTCGTCGTCGGCTTCGAATGCCTCCGGGAAAGACGCACGCGCCACCGGCACGTCGAGAATCAACATGGCCTCGTAGCTTGCCGGGTCAAACGGGTCTTCCGCGGGCTTGACCTCGCGACCGAACAGCCAGCTCAGCCGCCCTGCGTCCAGATTGCCCCGCTCGAAGGGTTCCTCGCCGAAATGCTGCCAAATGGCCTGCACGAAGCCCGCATCGGCCCGGCGGTCAGCGGCCTTGCGGTCCCGGTACCGTTCCCGACGCGTGATCGGGGTAACGCCCTTGGGATTGGCGCGGCGAATTGTAAATTGATAGTCCGAACCGGGAAGACGCCCCGGGAACCCGCGATGCTTCAGCATGACACGCCCTCCGGAAAACAAGGGCGTTGCGCGGAAATCAGGACGGGCGCAATGGCCCGTCCTGTGTAATCGCGAAGTGGATTACTTGTATTTGCCGGTGTAGGTCGGCTCGGTCGAGATGGGCTCCGGCTCCACAACGACGAATTCTTCTTCGGCCGATTGTTGGGCACAGGCCGCCACGAAGGCAACCAGACCGATGGCCAGAAGGCTCTTGATGCTGTTCGACATATTTGTCTCCTGTCTGTAAACATGGGCAGACACAGCGAAAAACGCCCCACCTGCCCCACTTTCGAGGTATGGGTTACTTGGGTGCAACCAACTTTAACCATATCCGACTCGCCGTCAATTGCATACGTACAGCCAGCAAACGACCGCGTATGTGGCCCCAAAGCCTCAACCATAGAGTGGCATACCCTTCTTTCCGCAAGATGTTGTGGCCGCATCAAAACATCTCCCAGATACAGCCACCCTGATTGAGGCGATACGCCTCAAAAATCTGGATAACATCCGGATCAATCACACCAAATTCCGATTCTCGGTTGGCGATTGAGATGACAATCTGGCTGGGCTGCGGGCCAATATTGGCCAACCGCGGCACCGCGTAGCTGTTACAAAGATACTCCAAGTCGGTCATCTTGGTTTCGAAGTCCTCTTGCCCGGTCAAATCGGGCGCGACAAAGCGAAAACGATAGGCAAGTCCAGTGCTGCGCTCGTTCCAGATCGTTTCGTGCAAATGCGCCTCAAGCCCCGAAGGCAGGATAAGGCGCTCCTCCTTCGCCTCATCCTGCTGGGCCGCCGCGACACTGGCCCAAAGGGCCAGGGCAGCGAAATAGGGCTTGACCGAAAGCACCAAACACCTCCTACAGCGGAATGTTGTCGTGCTTTTTCCAAGGCATCTTGCGCTTTTTATTGCGCAGCGCGGCGAAGGCGCGACTGACACGTTTGCGGGTGCTGCGCGGCTGGATTACCTCGTCAATAAAGCCACGCTCGGCGGCCACGAAAGGATTGGCGAAACGATCTTCGTAATCCGCCGTGTGCTTGGCCAGTTTCTCGGGGTCCTTCAGATCGGCGCGATGAATAATCTCCGTGGCACCTTTGGCGCCCATTACAGCCACCTCCGAGGTCGGCCAGGCATAGTTGATATCGCCCCGCAAATGCTTGGACGACATAACCACATAGGCCCCCCCATAGGCTTTGCGGGTAATCACCGTCACCTTCGGCACCGTCGCCTCGCCATAGGCAAAGAGCAGCTTGGCCCCGTGCTTGATCACACCGTCATGCTCCTGCCCTGTCCCCGGCAGAAAGCCCGGCACGTCGACAAAGGTGAGAATCGGAATGTCAAAGCAATCACAGAACCGAACGAACCGCGCGGCCTTGCGGCTACTGTCGATATCCAGGCAGCCGGCCAGAACCATCGGCTGGTTGGCCACAACACCCACGGTCCGGCCTTCAAGACGAATGAACCCGGTGACGATGTTCTTGGCGAAATCTTCCTGAATTTCGTAAAAATCACCCTCGTCGCCGACCTTGGTGATCAATTCCTTCATGTCATAGGGCATGTTGGGGTTGGCCGGAACGATGGTATCAAGGCTCGGCTCGGCACGATCAACATCATCAAAGAAGGGGCGCACCGGCACCGATTCCTGGTTGTTGAGTGGCAGGAAATCGACAAGGCGGCGCACTTCGGCCATCGCCTCGACGTCGTTCTCGAAGGCGCCATCCGCGACCGAACTTTTCTTGGTATGAGTCGAGGCCCCGCCAAGTTCCTCTGCCGTAACCTGTTCATTGGTCACGGTTTTCACCACATCGGGGCCGGTCACGAACATGTAGGAACTGTCGCGCACCATGAAGATAAAGTCCGTCATCGCCGGGGAATAGACCGCGCCACCGGCGCAAGGGCCGGTGATCACGCTGATCTGCGGCACCACGCCCGAGGCTTCGATGTTGCGCTGGAATACCTCACCATATCCGGCAAGGCTGTCCACGCCTTCCTGAATCCGGGCACCACCCGAATCGTTGATGCCGATCACCGGCGCGCCGTT
>NZ_CAJXNN010000041.1 GCF_913057115.1 uncultured Roseovarius sp. | reverse complement strand
GAGGGCGAAGGCCCGATGCATGCCTATGTCGCCTCGGCCAAGCGGATGTTCTGGCCGGTGGTCAGCTCGACCGCGACCACGCTTTGTGCCTTCCTGCCCATGCTTTTCTGGCCCGGTGTGCCGGGGGAGTTCATGGGCATGTTGCCGGTGACCCTGATTTTCGTTCTTTCGGCCTCGCTTCTTGTGGCTTTGGTGTACTTGCCGGTGATGGGCGGGGTCACAGGGCGCACAGAGCGCTGGTTCAACACCCGGATTTCGCAGATCGGAGATGGGTTCTGGCTGTGGCATGTGCTGCTGTTTCCGGTGGCGGCGGCGGCGGTTTTCCTGGCTGGTTCAGTGGCGCCCGTTCTGTTGAACGAGGTATCGACCCAATTTGGTCAAATGGACGCGGGGCAAATCCTGTCTTCGGTCATCCCGACGCTTGCGACGGTCTTTGTCTTGTTGCTTGGTGTTGTCTCGCTGGCCGCGATGGCGATTGCCGGGGTGGTCGCCCTGTTGCTGGCGGTCATGGCGATTGTCCGGCGATTCCGGAATGCGTTTGCATGGCTCAAAACCAAGGTTTTCCGGCAACGCAAGGGTCGGGTTGACGCCGGATATCGGCGGACGCCCTTTGGCTGGTTCATCCATGCGATTGCCTCCAACCCGGTGATGCCGCTTGTGGCCTTTGCGACGATTTTTGTGCTCGTCGGTTCGGTCCTGATTTATTACGTGAACAACAACAACGGCACCGAGTTCTTCGTCGAGTCAGAGCCGGAACAGGCCATCGTTTACGTGCGTGGCCGTGGCAACCTTTCGATCGACCAAAAGGATGACCTTGTCGAACAGGTCGAGCGGGTCGTACTGGCCCACCCCGGCGTGGAGACCGCCTTTGCCTTCGCGGGGGAAGGGGGGCTGAACAACAACACCGGAGGCGCGCAGCCGCCGCTGGATACTATCGGGCAGGTTCAGCTTGAGACCATCCCGTGGGACGAGCGCCCGACCGAGACGGAGGCGTGGTTCACCATCCCGGTCCTCGATTACACGGTGCGCCGCGCGGTGAGCGCAGAAGAGTTCGATGGCGACACGATCATTGATGAATTGACCGCCGAGTTGGAGCAAATCCCCGGCATCCAGATCGAGATCCTGGCGCAGGCGCGTGGCCCGGCCTCGGCCAAGCCGGTGCATCTGCGCCTGAAAGGCGACAATTGGGAAGAGCTGCAAGAGGCCACGCGCAAAGCCCGCGAGAGGTTTGACGAGACTAAGGGCCTGACGCTTGTGGAAGATACCCTGCCCCTGCCCGGTATTGATTGGCAGATCAATGTCGATGTCGAAAAGGCGGGGCGCTATGGCGCGGATGTGGCCACGGTGGGCGCCATGGTGCAGCTGGTGACGCGGGGTATCCTGCTGGACACGATGCGGGTGCCTTCCTCTGACGAGGAAATCGACATCCGCGTGCGCCTGCCCGAGAAAGACCGTGTGCTCAGCACCTTGGACACCCTGAAGGTGCGCACCGAAGATGGCCTTGTGCCGCTGTCGAATTTCATCACCCGCGAACCGGTGCAAAAGCTGGCCCAGATCGACCGTGTCGATCAGACCCGGTATTTCGACGTGAAAGCCGGGGTCAAGGAAGGTCTGACCAAAACCGTGGCCGGGGAAGATGGCGATGGTGTCGAGGTGCCGATCACCGCCAATGAGCGGATTGAGACCCTGACCGAGTGGCTGGAAAGCGGCGCCCTGCCCGAAAGTGTTTCCTATGAATGGACGGGCGACCAAGAGGACCAAGAGGAATCCGGCGCCTTCCTGCAAAAGGCCTTTGCCGGGGCCTTGGGCCTGATGTTCATCATCCTGCTCGCGCAGTTCAACAGCGTCTATAACGCGGTTCTGGTACTCTTGGCGGTGGTACTCTCCACCACCGGGGTCTTGATAGGCATGCTGGTGATGAACCAGCCGTTTTCGATCATCATGACCGGCACTGGCATCGTGGCTTTGGCCGGGATCGTGGTGAACAACAATATCGTGCTGATCGACACCTATCAGGAATACAGCCGCTATATGCCTCGGATTGATGCGATTACCCGCACCGCCGAGGCGCGTATCCGGCCCGTTTTGCTGACCACGATCACGACGATGGCCGGCCTTGCGCCGATGATGTTCGGCCTGAGCCTTGATTTCATCAACGGGGGCTATTCCTTCAACTCGCCCACGTCCCTGTGGTGGAAGCAATTGGCCACGGCGGTGGTCTTTGGCCTTGGCATCGCAACGATGCTGACGCTCATTTTCACGCCCTCCATGCTGGCCCTTCGGGTCTGGGCGACGACCTATGTGCAATGGGGCGCACGCGGCCTTGCCATGCTTTCGCTGGGCCGCAGCAGCCGGGCGGCACAGGACTGGGCCTTGAACCGGGCTGCGGGGCATACAAAGGCACCTGAAATCCTCTGGGAGGAATACGGCGACTTAACCGGCTATGAAGACGAGCAAGGCGGCACCCCGGGGGCCGAGGACATAAAGCGCGTGCTCGGAGAAAGCGGCAAAACCGGCAAGGACGAGAATGGCCGTCCGTTGAGAGCGGCAGAATAACGGTGAGGGGCCGAATCAATCGGGCACGCCACAGTTTTGCCGCAATGCCAATCTTTTGAGCAGTTTTCGTAGATACCCGCGGGACAATTGAGTGTATTGTTAACTGGCGTTTCCGTTTCGGCAACAAAATGACACGTCATGCATCAAGCTTTTGCCATCATTCAAATTATGTGCATTTATGATACGGAGTGATTGAGAGGATTGATGAGATGAAATTGCTCAAGACATCCGTGCTTGCCAGTCTGGCATATGCAAGCACATCCGCGATGGCCTCTGCGCAGAGCTATAGCTGGTGGCAAAGCTGGTTTTACAGTTGGTCGGGCGGCGGCTCGTCGAGTTCGGGCGGATCATCGTCCGGCACCGCGACCGCATCGGCAGTTCCGGAAATCGACGCATCCACAGGCGTTCTGGCCATGGCGGCGGTTTTGGCCACGCTGGCGCTTGCTTGGGAAATCAAGCGCCGTCGCGCACAATAAACCTTAGATCAAGGTCCAATCGCCCCGCCATGCGGCGACCAAGGCAATCAGGGCATTGGCAACAGCATGGGCGGTTATGGCATCAGCCAGCCGCCCTTGTCGTATGTAGAGCAGCGAAAAGACGACCCCGGCGATCCCGGCCTCAAGCCAACGACCGTGCAGAAGGGCGAAGGCCCCCGCGGATAGGGCAATGGCCAGCACGCGGCGCAGCCATGTTCCATCGTCGATGCGGGCCTGTAGATAGCCACGGAAAAACACCTCTTCGATCAGGGGCACAAGGGCCACGGTACCGAGAATTCGCACCATGGCCCATGCGGCGAAGGCCAAGGGCGATAACGCGGCAAGCGCCAGCGATGCTGTGTCGGGTTCGGGTGCCAAGAGAACCCAGCCGACCCCGACGGCAATGCCCGCCACGACAGCCAGTCCCGTTGGCCGCTCAAGATATGCAGCGAGAGGGCGGCGCACGTAAAAAAGCGCCCCAGCCATCGCAACGACTTGCATCGGATAGCCCAATTCGGGTGCCTGCCAGAAGGCGTTGACCACAATGCCCGACAGCATGAAAACGACAAAAGGCAGGATTCGCGCGGCGGCGTCATCTTGGGACAAAGGCATTGCCGGCCCCAGGTTTGATGCCTTGTGCAACCAGCGGATTTTACTGACGGCGATCAGGACCCCGATCGCCAAACCCGTGAAAAACAACCAGCCTGCGAAACTGTGAAACCCGTTTACCGCCAGTTCCGGCGAGGCGTGGGCCCCGATCAGAATGAGGGCCGTAATCCGAACGATATTGAGCAGCCAGCTCAGGAAAATCGCCACGGGCCAAACCACCAGCCAGAAGCGACCCATCCGAATGGTATCGCGAAACAGTACGGCGTAAAGCGCCAGAAATGCCGTAATAAGGGCAAACCCCTCAATGCCCGAGCAACTGTCGGCCACGGCCACATTGAAGCCGTTGGTACCGATGATCTGCGCCGAGAAATCGACCACCGGGACCTCGGACAAAAGCGTCTGCAATACCGCAACGCCGATGAAGGTGATCTCGGTCAGGGTCCGCCAATACCAAAGCGGGGCAACGAAATCGGCGATATCCGGCAAGATCAGGGCGACAAAACCGAAGCCCAGCAAACCGCGCCAGCGCGGACGCAGCCAAGCCCCCCAATCTCTGGGCCGGGCCAACCAGAAAAGGCCACCGATGGCGGCCATGGTACCGCCGACCACGAGTATCGGGAAGATAACCGCGAAGGCGGCATTCAATTCGGATTGCGGCACCAGAAACAGTGTCAGGAAGGCCGCCCCAAGGCCAAATACATGCAGCAACAGCCAAGGCTTTCCACCAAATCGGGCCTCGGCCATTGCTGCGAAGCTGCGGCGTGCGGGCGGCAAGGCCCAAAGGTAGATGCCCAACATGCAGCCAAGGCACAGGGCCCGCACCACGGCCCCGCGCAACCCACGGCATGCTGTTTCTAGGGTCGTTAACCGACATTCGACCGAGGCCAAGACCTGAAAGGCGACCACGATGGCCACCAGTTCCGCCGCGAACAGCATCCCGATCCAGACCGCGCGTTGCGACATCTTGATCGACTCCACTTGTGTCATGCGCGCCAATCTCACCAAAGACCATGTTGAAAAGAAGGAAAAGACATGGAAATTGCAGGCGTAGGTCAGGCCGCCTCTTCTGCCTGTTGCCGTTGCCATAGGCTGGCGTAGCGGCCCTGCTTTGTCAAAAGGTCTGCGTGGGTGCCTTCTTCGACGATGCGCCCCTCTTCCAAGACAACGATGCGGTCGGAATCGGCCACGGTTGAAAGGCGGTGCGCAATGGTGATCACGGTACGCCCCTCGCCGGCCCTTTTCAGCGCGCCTTGGATGTCCCGCTCGGTCTCGGTATCCAAAGCACTTGTCGCCTCGTCCAGAAGCAGGATCGGCGGATTCTTGAGAAGGGTGCGAGCGATGCCGACCCGCTGTTTCTCACCGCCCGAGAGTTTCAGACCGCGTTCGCCCACTTGCGTGTTGTAGCCCTCTGGCAGGCTTTGAATGAACTCGTGGATCTGCGCGGCCTTGGCGGCCTTTTCAATTTCGGCTTGGGTCGCGGCATCGCGGCCATAACCGATGTTGTAGCCGACGGTATCGTTGAACAACACAGTATCCTGTGGCACCACGCCGATAGCGGCGTGCAGGCTTTTCTGCGTGACATCCCGCAGGTCTTGGCCGTCGATCCGCAATGCCCCGCCCTGCACATCGTAGAACCGGAAAAGCAGTCGGCCGATAGTGGATTTGCCCGAGCCTGACGGCCCGACGATGGCCACGGTTTCACCGGGCTTCACGCGAAGGTCGATCCCTTTCAGGATGGGGCGTTCGGGGTCATATCCGAACTCGACCGCGTCGAGATGCACCTC
Source organism: uncultured Roseovarius sp. (assembly GCF_913057115.1). GTDB lineage: Bacteria > Pseudomonadota > Alphaproteobacteria > Rhodobacterales > Rhodobacteraceae > Roseovarius. Next base: position 22,217 of record NZ_CAJXNN010000041.1, on the reverse strand, counting down.
ACCTCCTTGCACATTCAGAACCTTGGCATCACTTTTATCCGAAACATCGGGGCTTTGCTCTAACAATCCGAACATTTCGCCCATATCGACAAGGGATTGACGTATCTCCCGATAGACCGTGCCAAGGAAATTCAGCGGCATGGTAATCTGGATCATGTAGGCATTGACCATGACGAAGTCGCCCACTGTCAAACTCCCGTTCTGAACGCCAAAGGCGGCCATGACCATAACGGCAACCAACCCGCCCGTGATCAGCATCGACTGCCCGAAATTCAGGAATGCCAGCGAATAAGAGGTTTGCAACGCGGCGGTTTCATACCCCTCCATCGCCGCGTCATATCGCGCGGCCTCACGCTCCTCTGCACCGAAATACTTGACGGTTTCAAAATTCAGGAGGCTGTCTATGGCTTTTTGGTTGGCGTCGGTATCTTGGTCGTTCATCTGCTTGCGCAGCTTCACCCGCCATTCGGTTACCTTGAAGGTAAAGGCCACGTAGGCGGCGATGACACCGACCACCACGGCCAAGTACCAAAAATCGAAGAGCGTCCAGAGAACGATGCCGATCATCAAAAGCTCAAGTACCAAGGGGCCGATGGAGAAGAGCAAAAAGCGCAGGAGGAATTCCACCCCTTTCACCCCACGCTCGATGATCCGGCTTAACCCGCCCGTCTTTCGCGTGATATGATAGCGCAGCGACATGCGGTGGATATGCGTGAAGGTCTCCAGCGCCAGTTGCCGCAGGGCGCGCTGCGCAACTCGCGCAAAGATCACATCCCTAAGCTGTTGAAATCCCACATTCATCAGGCGCGCCATCCCATAGGCCACGGTCAGGCCAACGGCCCCAGCGCCCAACATCCAGGCCGGGTTCTGCCCTTCACCTGACAGGGCATCCACGGCTGCCTTGTAGAAATAGGGCGTTCCCACTGCCACCAGCTTGGCCACGAAAAGCGCGATAAGCGCGAAGACCACGCGGCGCTTCACCCATGCCTGACCATCCGGCCACAGGTACGGGGCGACCCGGCGGATCGTGGACCAGCCGTCGGCGGGCATGTCGGTGGTTGTCAGGGTAGATCGGCGCATTGGGGAGCCTGTCTTGAACACGTCGCACACAGATAGGCCGCGATAGGCCGGAAGGCCAGCCCCGCTATGTTTCTAGCCGCCGTTGGGGACGGTAAACACCTGACCTGGATAAATCAGGTCAGGATCGCGGATACGATCCTTGTTGGCCTCGAAAATGCGCACATACATCATTCCCTCGCCGTAGTTGCGGCGCGATATGGCCCAGAGAGTCGACCCCGGCTGAACAGTCACGGCACGCACGCTTTGGCCAAGGTCGTCTTGGGTGGCGATCACCTCCTGCGCTTCACGCTTGAAGGGGGTTTCAACCCGCGACGTGACCTGTCCATCAGCGCCAACCTCGTCAATCCGAAGGGTGTAGACACCGGTATCGACACTTGGCAGATCGGTTCGCCAGCTCCCATCTTCCGTAATGCGCGATGTGGTGATTGCGCTGTTGTCCAGATAGATGCGCACGAAACCTTCACCCTGCGCACGACCGGCAAGTTGCACGCCGCCGTCCTCGGCATAGGTGATCGCATCCAGCGCCACGCTGGTCATAACCTCGGGGTTGCTGTCTTTGGACACCGCAGGCTGCAACACCTCGACACCCTCGGCATTAGAGAGAAGCACCGCCTGCGAAGGGGCGCTTTCCTGTTTTATATCAGGGGCCTGAGATTGTGCGACATCAAGTTCGGCTGTCTCACCGATATCCGCGTCCGGCGGTGTCTGGTCGATATCCAATATCGCAGGGTCGGGCGATTTGGCCATCTCAATTGCGGCAGCCATCGGGGCAACGATGATCTCGTCCCTGGATTTCAGTATCGTGCCGCCCTCTGGAGCGTAGGTATTCACCGTCAGGATGCGGGGTTCGGAACTGGGCGAGATATCGTGGAAGGCCACGAAATCCCCGCTTGGGTCGGTCGGCACGCGTGTAAGTTCGGCTCCGTCCAGAAGGATCGCCACCTCCCAGCCTGCGGATGCCTTTCCAGCCACCAGCAAAGCCCCATCCGGAGCCAATCGAAAGTTGGAGATTTTCGGAGCTTGCGGCAAATCGGGCGTGGCAGGGTCGGGCTTGGTTTGTGTCGCCTGATCTGTTTCCGCCTGCGGTTCAGCAATGGAAACGACGGGTTGCTCTTGGTCCGGCACGTCGTCCTGCGACAAGACGCCAAGGGCATAAAGCCCCAGACCGCCACCGATCACGATGACCGCCGTCGCTGTAATAGCCAGGCCAGGCCCCCCGGCCAATCCCGCAAGTTTGCTCATGCGCTTCCCCTTGTGAGACGTCCCCGCGCCACACGCTTGCTGGACCATAGCAACAAGGCTATCACTGGTCAAAACAACCCTTTGAGACTTGGGGCAAATTCCATGCCAACACGATCAATCTGTGTCTTTTGCGGCTCACGCGCGGGGGCGCGGCCCACTTATGAGGCGGAAGCCACACGGCTTGGAGCCTTGTTGGCCGAAGGGGGCTATCGCTTGGTTTATGGCGCGGGGGACGTAGGATTGATGGGGGCGGTGGCGCGGGCGGCGCAGACGGCCGGTGGCGAGACCTTCGGCGTGATCCCCGAGCATCTCGTTCGCTGGGAAGTGGGCAAGACCGACCTTACGCGGTACGTGGTGACCGAAACCATGCATGAGCGCAAAAAAGTGATGTTCATGAACTCGGACGCGATCGTGGTTTTACCCGGTGGCGCGGGGTCGCTGGATGAGTTCTTCGAGGTGCTTACATGGCGGCAACTTGGCCTACATGAGAAACCGATCTATCTTTTGAATACAGATGGTTACTGGACACCCCTAATGCAATTGATGAATCATGTCATCGCTGAGGAATTCGCCGATGAGAGCCTGTTGGATTTCGTTGAGGTGGTCGAGGATATTCAAGGGCTGATGGCGGCCCTACGCGCGGCCCTGTCCTGACGTAGCGCCGAGGTGGTGTAGAGCGCCAAAGCTGTCCAGATCATGCCAAAGGCAATGGCGTGCCAAACACTGAACGCTTCGCGGAAAATCAGTGTGGCTACAAGGAATTGCAGGCTGGGGTTCAAGTACTGAACCAGCCCCACTGTCGAGAGCATGACGCGCTTGGTGGCATAGCTGAACAGGATCAGCGGCAGGCCGGTGAGGATACCGGAGAAGGCCAAGAGCAGGCTGTCTTGCCAGTTGGTGGCGAAACTGCCGCCGCCTTGGCCGTGAACAAAGCCCAAAACCGCAATGGCGATGGGCGACAGCATCAGAACCTCGGCCGTGACCGAGACGACCGGACCAACCGAAAGCCCTTTTTTTACAACGCCATAGAGGCCGAAGCTCACAGCCAGAACAAGGGCGATCCAAGGTGCCACCCCAAGACCGGCGGTTAGGGTGGTCACCGCCAGACCTGCCAAGAGGACAGCCAAGATTTGCACCCGCCCCAAGCGTTCCTTGAACACGATGGCCCCCATGATGACGCTGACCAAGGGGAAGATGTAGTAGCCAAGGGAGGCCTCGACCGCTTTGCCTAGTTGAATTGACGTGATGAAGGTGAACCAGTTCAGCGAGATCAACAAGGCCGCCGCGCCGATCGTGGCGGCGGAGCGGCGCGTGCCCACGGCGGATACAAGCATGTGAAACCGCCGCTGAACGACCAAGACCAAAGCGAAAAAAGCCAATGACCACAGGGTTCTATGGGCCAATATCTCAAGTGGTGGGATGTGTTCGAGCAGCTTGTAATAGATCGCCGAGAGGCCCCAGATCGTGCAGCAGGCCACCATGGCAAGAACACCTTTGACCGGCTCGCGCATTGTCTTTCCCATCCCTTTGCAGACCGCCCTAGGGGTGGGGGATGGCGCGGGGATTGGCAAGTGGGAAAAGCGTACGGGTCGTACGTTTTGCACAGGAGTTTCGTACGAAACTCGGGCGGTGAAACCAGCGGGGCGTACGACTCGTACGTTTTGGCGCTATCGTAGCGTTAGAGGTTGGGGTCGAATTCCTTCTTGAGCATCTTTTCAACCTTGTCGAGCGGATGGTTCGTCAGATCCTTTGGCAGCTCGCCGACGACACGATCTTCAACTTCCTTGTGGAGCTTTTTGCGCAACTGCCCCAAGGTCCCGGAGGAGGCGACCAGAACGATCCGATCGAAGGCGCCTTTATGGGCGTAGTGATACAGCTTGTCGGCCAGATCATCGGCGAAACGATCCTTGGCCAATTCGTGCCAGTCGGTATCGTCCATCGCGGACAGTTGTCCAACGCCACCATCCTGCATTCGGCCGGGACGGTTGGCCGATTGTTCATAGTCCGAGGGATTGTCTTGTTCTTCTTTCTTCACAATCTCAAGGCCAGGGTTGATCGCATCCAGCGTGTTCCTGAGAAACAGGGCCTTTTCACCATCGGCAATCAATACCCATGTTCCGTTCGTCAAAGTGGCCATATCATTCGTCTCCTCGATTTGTGCCGCTGTCGTGTTCGTCGGATTGGGTCACGCGGGTCGATCCGCCGGGGCGTTCCTTGGCGCGCTTTTCTTCGTCGCGGGTTGCGATTTTGCGAGCAAGGTTGCCGCCCGAGCGACCCTGATCCGCGACATGATGCTTGTCGCCGAGGATGTTTTCGCTGTCGCGGCTGCCATCCTTCGATCTGTGACGCTCTGCCATTCTTGCCTCCGTTTGGTTGCTGTCATTGATGAAACGCAAGCAAGCCCGGTCAGGTTCCGGCCAAACGAAAACACCCCCCGGCGACAGGCCGAGGGGTGCGTTGAACGGTCGTTGAGGGCCGGGATTACATGCGCGAGGCGACGTTTTCCCAGTTCACGAGGTTGTTCAGGAAGTTGTCGAGGTAGGCCGGACGCTTGTTGCGGAAGTCGATGTAGTAGGAGTGTTCCCAGACATCGCAGCCCAGAAGCGCGGTTTGACCGAAGCAGAGCGGGTTCACGCCGTTTTCGGTTTTGGTCACCTTGAGCGAGCCGTCAGTGTCTTTGACCAGCCATGCCCAGCCCGAGCCGAACTGACCGGCACCTGCGGCGGCAAATTGCGATTTGAACTCATCAAGCGAGCCGAAGGATTCGTTGATGGCTTTTTCAAGCTCACCGGGCATGCCGGTGCCGCCGGGGGCCATCATTTCCCAGAACTGGTTGTGGTTCCAGTATTGCGAGGCATTGTTGAAGATACCGTTTTGGGCGACGGCATTGGCGTCATAGGTGCCCTTGATGATCTCTTCGACGGATTTGCCTTCCCACTCGGTCCCGGCGATGGCCTTGTTGCCATTGTCGACATAGGCCTTGTGGTGAATGTCGTGGTGGTATTCCAGCGTTTCGCGGCTCATGCCGTAATCGGCGAGCGCGTCATGCGAATAGGGAAGATCGGGAAGTTCAAAAGCCATGTGGGCCCCCTGTTCGTTTTGAAAATTTACATGCCACTACATGGTAGCCTTGACCCCGTAAGGTCAAGGCCCAAAGGCGTATAAATCCGTCCAAAACCGTCAGGAAAAGAGCCCGACCTCACCACCTTCGGCCACGGCATCTCGCAGCAGGTTGAAGGTATATTCGGCCACCGAACGGAAACAGACGATGTGCACGCATTCGGCGTCGGGCATCCAGATGGCGGCGGGAATTTGCGCCATGCGGGTGCGGCGGAACATGCCCGGTTCAAATTCACCCGGGGCCATGTCGACGGGGCAGAGCTTGGCCAGTGCTTCGCGCACCCCTGCGCCACTACCCGACACGCGGAACATCGCGCGGGCATCCGAGACATTGACGGCGAGAAAATGTTCACCGGCAAGGGTGCTTTCAATCGTGGCAAGCGTATCATCGACCTGATCGTAGTCCACCATGACGAGCAATTCGTCGGGCGACATCCATGCCACCGCGCCGCTGTCGCCGGTGTTGATGGTGCGCAGGGCCGGAACATCCTGACCCGTGGCCTCCTTGACGGCCTTTTTCACCTTGGCAGAGGCCAGATCCCCGCGCAGGGTGATCATGCCGTGAAGGCCCGTTTCCTCGACGCGGGCAAAGCCCTGTACTGTGGCGCCGTTGAGGGCGCTGACGGCGGCGTTAGACATTTTGCTTTTCTCCGTCTTTGTCAAAGAAGACCTGATCGACGATTTTCGCTTTTACGATGGTGCCATCCACCTTGGGGAAGTCCAGCACCTCGCCCATCCGGTCCGGGCCGTTGTGGACCAGGCCCATGGCGATGCCACGGTCCAGCGTGGGCGAGTAGTAGGTCGAGGTGACCCGGCCCTGCACGTTGCGCTGACCATTGGCGTTGGTGCCGTCGGCCACGGCATAGGCGCCATCGGGCAGCACAGTGCCATCGGTGGTTTCAAGGCCCACCAGCTTCCAGCGGTTGGGATCGGCCATATGCTCGCGCTCTTGCGCGCGCTTGCCGAGGTAGTCCTCTTTCTTCTTGGAAATCGCCCAATGCATCATCAGGTCTTGGGGGATGACCGTACCGTCGGTTTCGTCCCCAATCATGATGAAACCTTTTTCGGCCCGCATCACATGCAGCCCTTCGGTGCCATATGGGGTCACGCCGTACTCTTCCCCTGCCTGCACCAACCTGTCCCAAAGGGCGCGCCCCCGGCTGGCAGGCACGGAGATTTCATAACTCAACTCTCCCGAGAAGGAAATGCGGTAAACTCGCGCAGGGATACCATCGAGGGTGATGTCCTTCCAACCCATGAAGGTCAGACCCTCGGCCGAGATGTCATCATCAGTGAGTTTTTCCAATGTTTTCCGAGAATTGGGGCCAACGACGCCGATCTGGGCGTATTGTTCGGTGACATTGGCGGTATACACCTTCCAATCCCACCATTCGGTTTGCAGCCACTCTTCCATATGGGCGTGGATGCTGTCCGCTCCACCGGTGGTTGTGTGGCAGAGGAAGGTGTCCTCGTCGATTCGGGCCACCACGCCGTCATCCTGCAGGAATCCGTTTTCGCCGCACATCAGGCCATAGCGGCAGCGGCCCGGTTTCAGGGTCGACATCATGTTGGTGTAGAGCATGTCGAGGAACTTGCCCGCGTCGGGGCCCTTGACGATGATCTTGCCCAAGGTGGAGGCATCCAGCAGCCCGAGGCTGTCGCGGGTTTGCTTGATCTCGCGGGTGACCGCGTCTTCGACGCTCTCGCCCGGTTTTTGGAAGGTATAGGGGCGACGCCATGCGCCCACCGGCTCCCAATGGGCGCCGTTTTCCTCGTGCCAGTCGTGCATCGGGGTTTTGCGGATCGGCTGGAAGGTGTCGCCGATGGCATTGCCCGCGATGGAGGACAGGGAAATCGGCGTGTAGGGCGGGCGGAAGGTGGTTGTCCCGGTTTGCGGGATCGCCTGACCGAGCGCATCCGAGAGGATCGCCAAGCCGTTGATATTGCTGAGCTTACCTTGGTCGGTGGCCATGCCGAGGGTGGTGTAGCGCTTGGCGTGTTCGACCGACTCGAACCCTTCGCGGGCAGCCAACTGCACGTCGGAGACCTTCACGTCGTTCTGGAAATCGAGCCAGGCTTTCATGCGCAGCTTGATGTTGGCGCCTTGCGGCATCATCCAGACGGGCTCAATCGCGGCATAGGCCGGGGCCTCGCCCGCGGGGGCTTTGCCTGCTTTGCCTTTGTGGCCGGTGGCCTTGGCGGCGGCTTCGCCTGCTTTTTGGGCGTCCGTCAGGGCGTCGCCCAGTGCAAACTGACCGTTGGCGGCACCGGCAGCGATGACGAAGCCTTCGCCGGTATCGCCGGTGGGGGCCTTTTCGGGGTCGGGGCGGAACATCGCTTCGGCCTCGTCCCAAACGAGTTTACCGCCGCAATGCGACCAGAGGTGCACAACGGGGGACCAGCCGCCCGACATGGCGACCGCATCGCATTTGATTTCCTCAAGCACCGCGCCTTCGCCGGCTTGGGCGCAGATCGCCACGCCTTCGACGCGCTTGTTGCCTTTGACCGATGCGATGCCTTTGCCGGTTTCAACGCGAATGCCCATCTCGCGGGCACGGTCGGCCAGTGCGCCGCCGCCCGAGGCGCGGGCGTCGAGGATCACGGGAACCTCAAGGCCAGCCTCTTTGAGGGTGATGGCGGTGAGGTAGGCATCGTCGTTGTTGGTGACGACAACGGTGCGGTCGCCGATCGACACGCCGTAGTTCACCACGTAATCGCGTACCGCCGAGGCGAGCATCACGCCGGGAATGTCGTTGCCTGCAAAACTGAGCGGGCGTTCGATGGCGCCGGTGGCGGTGATGATCTGCCCGGCACGGATGCGCCAGAGGCGGTGACGCGGGCCTTTGGCCGTGGGCCTATGATCGTTCACACGCTCGTAGCCCAGAACATAGCCGTGGTCGTAGACGCCTGCGCCCATCATGCGGTTGCGCAGGGTAACGTTGGACATAGACTCAAGTTCGGACAGGGTAGCGTCGACAAAGGCCTGCGGGTCTTGGCCGTCGATGGTGCCGCCATCCACCGGCGCGCGACCGCCCCAGTGGGGGTCTTGTTCCATCAGCAGGACCTTGGCCCCGGCCAGCCCTGCGGCTTTTGCCGCCTGAAGCCCGGCCACGCCGCCGCCGATCACCACCACGTCATAGAAGGCGTAGAAGTGTTCGTAGGTATCCTGATCGCGGTCGCGGGGTGCTTTGCCCAGACCCGCCGATTGGCGGATGAAGGGTTCATAGACGTGCTTCCACAAGGGGCGCGGGTGAATGAACATCTTGTAATAGAAGCCCGCGGGCAGGAAGCGCGCGAAAAGCTTTGAGTTGATGACGCCCACGTCGAACTCAAGGCTGGGCCAGTGGTTCTGCGAGGTGCAGGTCAGGCCATCGAACAGCTCGGTCGTGGTGACGCGCTGGTTGGGTTCGAACTTGTTGTCCTCGCCCAGCCCCACAAGCGCGTTGGGTTCTTCGCCGCCCGAGGCGACGATGCCGCGCGGGCGGTGGTATTTGAAGGAGCGCCCGACAAGCATCTGATCATTGGCCAGAAGCGCGGAGGCGAGTGTATCGCCTTCGACGCCCTTCAACTGTTTGCCGTTGAAAGAGAAGCCCATGGTGCGGGATTTATTGAGAAGGCGGCCGCCAGTGGCGAGACGTGTGCTCATGTCCTAGGCCCTCGTGCCAGTGGTGATGGTCGGAATGTGAGTATTTTTGGAAAGATGAAGCCTCATGAGAATTCTCTCCAGCTCCAGCCGGGGCGCTTGGCGGTGATCTTGTCCTTGATCTCTTGCGGTGGCTCCAGCGTTTGGGCCGAATAGGTGCCGAAGACCTCAAGCGTCATGGTGCAGCGGGCGGCGTGGAACCACTTGCCGCAGCCGTTGACGTGCCGCCAGCGTTCGAAATGCACGCCCTTGGGGTTTACCTTCTCAAAGAGGTAGCCGTGGAAGTCATCATCCGAGGAGCCGGGGCCGAAGCGTTTGAGGTGGGCCTCACCGCCGGAGTGGAATTCGGTTTCTTCGCCGCGCACGCCGCAGCAGGGGCAATCGAGAATGAGCATGTCTGTCCCTTCCTTAGTGTGCGACGCCGGCGGCGACGGATTCGTCGATAAACCGGCCTTCTTTGAAGCGGGTGAGCGAGAATTCATCGCAAAGCGGCGAATGGCCCTTGGCAATGAGTTCGGCAAAGCCCCAGCCCGAGCCGGGGGTGGCCTTGAAGCCGCCGGTGCCCCAGCCGGAGTTGATGAAGACGCCATCGACGGGGGTTTTCGACAGGATCGGCGAGCGGTCGCCGGTGATGTCGACGATCCCGCCCCATTGGCGCAGCATCTTGAGGCGGGCGACCATCGGGAAGGTTTCCACCAGCGCGCGCACGGTTTCTTCGATATGGTGGAAAGAGCCGCGTTGCGTGTAGCTGTTGAAGCCGTCGGTGCCGCCACCGATGACCATTTCGCCCTTGTCCGATTGCGACATGTAGCCGTGCACGGTGTTGGCCATCACCACGCAATCCATGCAGGGTTTGATCGGCTCGGAGACAAGCGCCTGAAGCGAGACGGATTCGATGGGCAGGCGGAAGCCAGCCATATCGGCTAGGTGGCCGGAGTTGCCCGCCACGACGATGCCCAGCTTGTCACAGGCGATATCGCCACGGTTGGTGGTCACGCCGGTGACCTTACCGCCATCGCGGCTGACACCGGTGACTTCGCATTTCTGGATGATGTCCATGCCCATGGCCGAACAGGCGCGGGCAAAGCCCCAAGCCACGGCATCGTGGCGCGCGGTGCCGGCGCGGGCCTGCCAGAGGCCACCAAGCACGGGATAGCGCGGGCCATCGAGGTTGATGATCGGCACGATTTCCTTGACCCGCTGGGGCGAGATGAACTCGGTCGAGACCCCTTGAAGGGCGTTGGCATGGGCGGTGCGTTTATAGCCGCGCACCTCATGCTCGGTTTGCGCCAGCATGATCACGCCACGGGGGGAGTACATGACGTTATAGTTCAGGTCCTGGCTCAGGGTCTCGTAGAGCGAGCGGGATTTTTCGTAGATCGCCGCCGAGGGGTCTTGCAGGTAGTTGGAGCGGATGATCGTGGTGTTGCGGCCCGTGTTGCCGCCACCCAGCCAGCCTTTTTCGAGGATCGCCACATTGGTGATCCCGAAGTTCTTGCCAAGGTAATAGGCGGTGGCGAGGCCGTGCCCCCCTGCCCCCACGATGATCACATCGTATTTTTTCTTGGGTTCGGGCGAGGCCCAGGCCCGTTCCCACCCCATGTGGTAACGCAGGGCTTCGCGGGCGACGGCAAAGGCGGAATAACGTTTCATGCGCGCTCTCGGAAATCTGATGGATTCGCGGCGCGGGGCCGCATGGATTGGGTATGGTACAGGATCGCTTTGGAAATCCAATTCTGGGCGGCATAAATTGCGCGATAAGCGACATTGATGGGGTTCGGCGGGATTGTGACCTCTTGTCCCTTTCATCGCGGCGACGCGATGGCTACATGGGGGGCAAAGATTAGGGAGAGATCATGGTTTTCTGGATCGTGGCCGGGGGGCTGACACTTGCCGTCAGCTTGATACTGGGGCTTGCCTTGCTGCGCGGGCGTATCGGGGATGCGCCGCCTGCGGCCTATGATTTGCAGGTCTATCGCGACCAGTTGAAGGAAGTTGACCGTGACGAAGCACGCGGGGTGATTTCCGCGGCCGAGGCCGAACGGCTGCGGGCCGAGGTGTCGCGCCGGGTTCTGGCGGCGGATGCGCAGTTGCGCGCGGGTGGTGACACGGGCGGGCAACCGGGGCGCGGTGGCTGGATCGCCGCCGGGTTGGTGATCATGGGATTGGCTGGCGGGTCGGTGGCGCTTTATGCGCAGGTGGGTTCGCCGGGGTACCGGGATGTGCCGCTCAAGACGCGGCTGGCGGTCTCGGATGCGGCACGGCAGAACCGCTTGAGCCAAGCCGAGGCCGAGGCCCGGGTGCCCGCGCCCGATGTTCCGCCCGAGGCAAGCCCCGAGTTTCTGGAGTTGATGGACAAACTGCGCGAAACGGTGGCGCAGCGCGAGGGTGACTTGCGCGGCCTGACCCTTCTGGTGCGTAACGAGGCCGCACTTGGCAACCTGACAGCGGCGCATGAGGCGCAGGCCAGATTGATCGCCGCCAAGGGCGAGGAGGCCACGGCGCGCGATCACGCTTATCGGGCCGACCTGATGATCAGTGCGGCGGGCGGCTACGTCAGCCAAGAGGCCGAGGCGGCCCTGCGCGAGGCCCTGCAACGAGACCCGAGCGAGCCGACGGCGCGCTATTACCTTGGCGTTTACCTGATGCAGGTGGACCGGCCCGATGCGGCCTTCCGCACATGGGATGCACTGTTGCGCGAAAGCGACCCGTCCGCGCCATGGGTGCCGACGATCCGTGAGCGGATCGAGGAATTGGCGTGGCGCGCGGGCGTGACCGATTATCAATTGCCTGCGCTGGAGGGTGCCCCCGGGCCAAGCGCGGCTGATATGGAGGCCGCAGGCGAGATGAGCCTGGAGGAGCGCCAGCAGATGATCCGTGGCATGGTGGAAGGCCTGTCACAGCGATTGGCTGATGAGGGTGGCACACCGGCCGAATGGGCCCGCCTGATCCGGGCGCTTGGCGTGTTGGGCGAGACTGACCGGGCCGCCGCCATCTGGACCGAGGCGCAGACCCGCTTTGCCGACACGCCCGAGGCCATGGCCGTGGTGCGCGAAGCCGCACAGGCGGCGGGTGTGGCGGAATGATCTTCGACGAGATCGAAGGGTTTGCCGGGGTGGTGCCACCGGGCCGGGGCCTGTTGGGCCTTGATCTGGGGACCAAGACCATCGGGGTTGCCCTGTCAGACAGGCTTTTGTCGGTGGCCTCACCGCTGGAGACGATCAAGCGCAAGAAATTCGGGGGGGATGCGGCGCGGCTTTTGGAGATTGCCGAGGCGCGTGAGGCCGGTGGAATCATCCTTGGCCTGCCGCGCAACATGGACGGAAGCGAAGGGCCGCGCTGTCAATCGACCCGGGCTTTTGCCCGGAATCTTGAGAAGCTGACCGACCTGCCGATTGGCTTTTGGGATGAGCGTTTGTCAACCGTGGCCGCCGAACGGGCGCTTTTGGAGGCGGATGCGACACGAAAGCGTCGCGCCGAGGTTATCGACAATGTCGCGGCCTCCTATATCCTGCAAGGCGCATTGGACCGTTTGAGGCATATGAGGGCAGAAACGTGAAAGACGACAAGGTCTGGAGCCGCAAGGAAATCGAAAGCCCCTGCGTGCGGGTCTGCGTGGTGCACCCCGAGGCCCGGATTTGCACCGGCTGCTATCGCTCCATCGACGAGATCACCCGCTGGTCCAAGATGAGCGCCGAGGACCGTCGCGAGGTCATGGAGGCCCTGCCCGACCGCGCGAACCTTCTCAAGAAACGCCGTGGCGGTCGCGCGGCCCGACTGGCGCGCGGCTAACCAAAAGGCGCGGCTGCGCCGCACAGGTTTTGTTGAATGAGGGGCGCTGCCCCTCTTGGCCTTCGGCCAATTCACCCCGGAGTATTTGAAGAAAGATGAAGCACGGGGGCGGCTTCATCTTTCCCGAAATACTCCCGCCGGAGGCAATCCCGAGGAAGAGGCCATAGGCCGATGACGAGATATCATGGGCGCGCGCAGCGCGCTCAATTTGGCTACGACCGGTTAAGCCAATCGCGGGTTCCCTTTGGGAATTCGGGGCGGAAATAGGCGATCATTCGGCCCTCTGGCGGCGCTTTTGCATTAGGAGCCCAAGGGGCGACGCCATGCAGGGCGAAGCGGTGGACGATATAGGCCTCGCCGGGTTGGGCGGTGATTTCCACGCGAGGGCAGGTCTCGAAGATGTGGCGGCGGGTGGCTTGGTAAGCCTCGGTGAGGTCGATATTGGGCCATTCCCGCTCGGGGTGCGCGGCGAGGTGCCTGTCAAACATCGCCCGCATGATCTTGTGGCTGCCTTCCCAGACCACAAAGGGGCTGGCACCCGTGCCGGTCGTGGTGAGAGGCAGGCCGAGGATATAGGCGTGGCGTTCGCGCAGCATACGTTGGCGGTCCTTTCCTACGGCGAGGAGGCCATCGACATGAGCCGCGTCGCGTTTGAGACGGTAGCGGAAGGCGGTGTCAGATTCGCCATCGCGCGGCCTTGGATAGCCCGGATAGGTGACCGAGACTTGGCCCGCGTGCAGGGGCAGATCGCCATAGAAGGTGCGGGCGGCGGTGATGGCTGCGCCGGGCAGAGGTCCGGCGTCTGCGACCGCTCCGACCGTGTCGTTTGGCAGGGTATCAACGCCCACGAACCATGTACCTTCGCATTGCAGCCATTTGGCCTGTTGCTCCGGGTCTTGGATACGCCTTAGCGCCACTTGGCGGGCCGCCCGCGCCCAATCGCGCAGGCTGTCTTCGGCTGGGAAGTGGGCCCAGCCCTTCTCGAACAGCGCCGCTACCATCCCAGAGATTTGCGCAGCATGTTGAGCGCCACCAGCGTCAGGAAGACCGCGAACACGCGTTTCAGAGGCTTGGGGTCCATGGCATGTGCCAGTCTTACGCCCCAAGGGGCCGTGATCAGCGTCATGGCGATGACGATCACGAAGGCCACCAGATTGACCGCCCCGATGGTCAGGGGCGGGCGGTTTTCAGCAGCGATTTCAAGAAACAGGAACCCCGCCACGGACGGCACCGCGATGGTTATGCCAAAGCCCGCGGCGGTGGCCACGGCGCGGTGGATGGCGGTGCCATAAAGGCTCATCAATGGCACACCGAAGCTGCCGCCGCCGATGCCCATAAGCACCGAAAGAAAACCGAGGATCGGTGACATGATTGCGCGGGTAAGACCCTTGGGCATTTCCGCGCCCAGGCGCCAGTGCGACCGCCCCAGCCCGAGGTAAGCCCCGATCACCAACCCCAGCACGCCAAAGACCCCTTGCAGGGTATTGGAGCGCAGGTTTGCGGCCACCAGAACGCCAAGCACCGCGCCCAACGCGATGCCCGGGGCCCATGTGCGCAGGATGTCCCAATCGACCGCGCCCTTCTTGTTGTGGCTCAGCACCGAACGCAGCGAGGTGACGATGATCGTGGCCAGCGAGGTGGCAAGGCAGATTTGCATCAGTTGCGGGCCATCATAGCCGAGCGTCTGGAAGGCATAGAAAAAGGCCGGGACAAGAACGATGCCGCCCCCCACGCCCAGAAGCCCGGCCAGCACACCGGCAAAGCCTCCGATCACAAGGAGCAGAACAAGCATCTGGATCAGGAGCATGGTGTCAGGCATCGAGGCGGGCTTTCGTGAGGAGTTTCTGCCGGGATACACGCAGGCGGTGGCGATGGGAAGCTGGGTTTATTCGCCCAGCGCCACCCCTTCCCGGCGCTGGTCGGCGCCACCTTGCAGGTTATCGCCAAGGGCGATGGCATGGATGCCGGAAATCAGCGGACGGGGGTTGACCTCATAGCCGAGCGCTTCCATCGCGGGGGCAAGCGAACTGGTGAGTTCCACGTCAAATGGCCCGAAGCGATTGACCAGGTTGGGCAGGTCGACGGCCTGTTGCGCATTCATGCCCCAATCGAGGTGGGCGATCAGGGTTTTGACCACATAGCCGATGATGCGGCTGCCGCCGGGGCTTCCAACGACGAAGACCGGCTGGCCGTCCTTCAACACGATGGTCGGAGACATCGACGACCGGGGCCGCTTGCCCGGTTCCACCCGGTTGGCGATGGGCCGGCCATCGCGGTGCGTTCGGAAGGAGAAATCCGTCAATTCATTGTTGAGCAGGAAGCCACGCGTCATCAGGCGCGAGCCAAATGCGTTTTCGATGGTGGTGGTCATCGAAAGCGCGTTGCCCATGCCATCGACGATGGAAATATGCGAGGTGGAGGGAAACTCGATCGACTCGTCATCGGCCCAGTTGAGGGCATGGTCGAATTCGGGGCTGCCGGGGGTGACTTCGGGCAGGGCATCGTCCCCTTTGAGCAATTCGGCCCGTTTGGCGAGATAGGCTTTGTCGAGCAAGCCCTTGACCGGAACGGGGACGAAATCGCTATCGGCCATGTAGCGGCCACGGTCGGCAAAGGCCAGACGGCTGGCGTCGCCAATAAGGCGCCATGCCTCGGCGCTGTCGGGACCGAGGGCAGCCAAATCAAAGGGTTCGAGCAGCCCGAGGATTTGCCCCACGGTGAGACCACCCGAGGACGGCGGCCCCATGCCGCAGACGTGGTAGACACGGTATTCTATGCAGGTGGGGGCGCGTTCGCGGACTTGGTATATGGCAAGGTCGACCTCACGCAGAACACCGGGATTGCCGGGGGCAGAGCGGACTGTTTGCACGATGTCGCGGGCGATGTCGCCGGTATAGAACGCCTGTGCCCCCTGCCCCGCGAGTGTACGCAGGGTTTCGGCATAAGCGGGGTTTTTTAGGGTCTGCCCGACTTCGAGAAGTTGCAGGTCGGGCATGAAATAGTCGCGTGTGGCCTCGAAGCGCGACAGACGCAGGGCATCGCCCGCCACCATGCTGGAGAGCCGGGGGCTGACCGCGAAACCGTCTTCGGCCAGCCGGATCGCAGCGTCGAAGAGCCCCGCCCAAGGGCGCTTGCCCCAACGCTCATGCGCGGCCTGCATCAGGGCAGGTGTGCCCGGCACCCCGACCGAGCGGCCCCCGACGACCGCGTCAAAGAATTGCAGCGGTTCGCCGTCTTCATTCTGGAACAGGCGCGGCGTGGCCGACAAGGGCGCGGTTTCGCGGCCATCGAGTGTCGTCACCTCGCCGGTTTCCGCATCATACCAGACCAGAAACGCCCCACCGCCCAGTCCAGAGCTTTGCGGCTCGACCAACCCCAGAACCGATTGCACCGCGATCATGGCATCGGCGGCCGTGCCGCCGGCGCGAAGCACCTTGGCCCCGGCCTCGACGGCAAGCGGATTGGCGGCCGAGATCATCCAATCGCGGGCCTCGACCGGGCGACCTGCGGCCTTGGCCTCTTGCGCCGCGGCCACCTGCGGCGAGGTGGTGACCACACCTGCCCCGGCGCCTTCGGGGGCCACCGCATCGGTGGCCTGTTGCGCGTGGAGTGGCAGGGCGAGGGCCAGCGCGGTGAGAAGCGGAGCAAGGCGTTTCATGGCGGGTCCTTTGATTTCGCAGCTTACTGGAAGACAGATCAAAGCATCGCCGGAACCACCTGATCCGGCGGGCGGTGGCCATCATCGAATGTCTTGATATTCAGGATCACCTTCTCGCCCATCTCGATCCGCCCTTCGACGGTGGCGGACCCCATATGCGGCAAAAGCACCACGTTTTTCAGGTCGCGCAGGCGGGGGTTCACCTCGGACCCGTGTTCATAGACGTCCAAACCGGCGCCTGCGATCTCACCGGCACGCAACATGCGGGTGAGCGCGTTTTCGTCGATCACTTCGCCACGCGAGGTATTCACGATCACCGCCTCGGGTTTCATCAGCTTCAAGCGCCGGGCGTTCATCAGGTGAAACGTCGAGGGGGTATGCGGGCAGTTGATCGACAGAACGTCCATCCGCGCGACCATCTGATCAAGGCTTTCCCAGTAGGTCGCGCCAAGGTCGTCCTCGGTCTCGGGGCGCAGGCGGCGGCGGTTGTGATAATGGATGTCCATGCCGAAGGCCGCCGCGCGGCGGGCCACCGCCTGACCGATACGACCAAGGCCAAGAATGCCCAAGCGCCGCCCGGCGATGCGCCCGCCCATCAAGGTGGTTGGCGCCCAGCCATCCCATGCGCCGCTTTGCATGAGCGCCAAGCCTTCGGGCAAACGGCGGGTGACGGCGAGAATCAGCCCCATCGCCATATCGGCCGTGTCATCGGCGGACACGCCGGGTGTGTTGGAGACGAGAATGCCCCGTTCGCGGGCAGTTTGCACGTCGATATGATCGACACCGGCTCCGTAGTTGGCAATCAGCTTGAGCCGTTCACCGGCCTGCCCGATCAGCCCGGCATCAATCCGGTCGTTGAGCGTCGGGACCAGAACATCGGCCTCCTGCACCGCCGAAATCAATGCCTCGCGGGTCATCGGGGTGTCGTCCTCGCGCAGTTGCACGTCGAACAGTTCCGCCAATCGCCGCTCGACCGGCTGGGGCAAGCGTCGCGTAACGACAACACTCAGGCGATCAGATGCCATGGGGGGCCTCCTTCATCTTCCAAATCCCGCGCATTGCTGCCAGAGTGACGCAGGAAAGGCCGAGGCACAAGAACCCGGCACAGGTATCGGGCAGAAATCGGAAGATACAGATGAAGACCAGCTTGGCATTGGCCGTTGCCGTGGCCCTGATGGCCGGAGGACTCGCGCAGGCGCAGGAGCGCGGCCCTGTGACCAACCTGCCTTTACCCCGTTTCGTGTCGATGAAAGCCTCCGAGGGCAATGTTCGGCGCGGTCCCAGCCTGACCCACAGGATCGACTGGGTCTTCAAGCGCAAGGATGTGCCGCTTGAAATCACCGCAGAGCACGGCCACTGGCGCCGGGTACGCGACAGGGATGGTGCGGGCGGCTGGATTCACTACTCTTTGCTGTCGGGCGCACGGACCGCGATTGTCGAAGAGGACATGCTGGAATTGCTGTCGCAGCCTGCCGAAGGCGCGATGGTCGTGGCGCGGCTGGAACTCGGGGTGATCGCGCATCTGGAGGAGTGCAGTACCGATTGGTGCGAAGTGACGGCGGGCGGATATGACGGATGGGCCCGCAAGGTGCACCTGTGGGGCGTGAACCCCGCCGAAATACTGGATTGAAAAGCGCGAGTCGCCTTGAAACCGGGGAATTGCAAAAGCCGTGAATTTTTTGCAACTGCGGGCTTGAAACCGTCACGCGACCAGAGTAACTAGCGCGTCACTGTTGGGGTGTAGCCAAGTGGTAAGGCAGCTGTTTTTGGTACAGTGTACCGTAGGTTCGAATCCTACCACCCCAGCCACACACTTCCCCTACATTAATTCACCACGCACAGCCGCGCATTAAGCGCGTGAGTTCAGGCGCTTAGGGCTCGAGGGTTCGCAGTAAGACCTCCGTTGGAGCTCAAATCAGGCCTGTTTCCGCCCGCAGTCTCTGTTCGCCATTCCGGCGGTACGAGTTTGGGATGTCTTAAGGGGGGCTTGGGTTACGGCTTCGCGAACTTTTCGCGTTGTTCTGACCATAAGGCCGGAACACCGGTCTTGATCAGGTAGTCCGACGTCAGTCCATCTGGCTGTTCACCGGCAGCGATGGCATCGAGAACATCCGGTGCGAGCGTCGCCAGATCAACGACGTCCTGGATGCGCCGCTTCGATGTGCCCTCGGCTTCGGCGATCTCAGAGAATGTCATTCCGCTAAGGATCAGCGCCATCCACCTCTGTGCGTTGACCACATTCTGCAGGAGCTTTGGGTCGAACCCCGCAGGCGCATCTCCGAGATGTAGCTTCAGCTCCACGCCCCGCCGCCGCATTTGGAACGGGCTTGTCAGGATCAGCGCGTCGGGATTGATCTTGTCTGGATTGCACTCTACTACTTTCACGAGTTCACCGCGGTGCAGACGAATGGTCAGCTTTCCAGAGCTGAGGTCGGCGCGCTCAACCAATATCAGACAGTCCCTTGTCCGCTGGATGGCATGGAGTTTGGCTAATGCCGCCTCGACCTCTGATGCGGATAGATCCCGGATCAGGCGCACCGCAATATCTTGCTGCTGCAGGTGCGCTCTGATGAGATCGGTGATCAGTCCTTCGACCTGTTCCGCGGGGAGACGCCAGGCATCCGGATGCTTCCGGCTCCGATCTGTCACCAGCCTGCGGGAGATGTAGTAGCGCAAACGCTGGCCATTCTTCTTGCTGTGACTGGGCGTCAGACGGTCGCCGGTCTCATCAAATAGCTTCCCCGTCAAAAGGGATCGGGCAGACACCCGCTTTGTGCCGCGGGCCCTTGTGGCCCCGCCTGCGAGCATCCGCTGCACCCGCTCCCAGATCACTGGTTCGATGATGGCGGGGTGCTGCCCTTCATACACCTGTCCCTTGTGCCGGATGCGGCCCGCGTAGATTGGGTTACCCAGAATGTGATGGATGTGTCCCCGATCAAAGGGCGTCCCGCCCGAAATGCGCCCTGCCCCGCGCAGGCGTTGACGTGATCTGAGACCCAATTCGTCGGCGCGCTCTTTAACTTCTCTGATGGCGCCATGCTCCAGGTACAGCTCATAAAGGCATCTGATCGTCGCGGCCTCTGCCGCATCGATCTTCAGCGTCCGGCCATCCGCCTGGTATCCGAGAGGCACGTTCCCACCCATCCAGAGCCCCTTGCGTTTGGAGGCTGCGATCTTGTCCCGGATGCGCTCTGCCGTGACCTCCCGTTCGAACTGGGCGAAGCTTAGCAGGACGTTTAGCGTGAGACGTCCCATGCTGGTGGCCGTGTTGAAGCTCTGGGTGACCGACACAAAGGATGCCTCGGCCGCATCCAGCCGATCCACCAGCTTGGCGAAGTCCGCCAGCGACCGGGTCAGACGATCGATCTTGTAGACGACGATCTGGTCTACACGCTTGTCATCCACTGCCTGCATCAGGCGCTGCAGCGAGGGACGCTCCAGGTGTCCGCCGGAGATCCCGCCGTCGTCGTAACGATCCGGCAGCACCTCCCAGCCTTCATGCTTCTGGCTTGCGATATAGGCCTCGCAGGCCTCTCGCTGTGCATCGAGTGAGTTGAAGTTCTGCTCCAGCCCGTCTTCGGAGCTCTTACGGGTATAGATGGCGCAGCGGACCCGGCGCATCACTGGACCCCGAAGAAGCGCGGGCCCGACCAGTGGGCGCCGGTGATGTACCTGGCAATGGCGGACAGGGACCGCCAGGTTTTGCCCTCCATGACATACCCACCATCGATCACCTCAACCTGGTATGTCCGCCCGTTCCACTCCCGAACCAGGAAAGAACCGGGCCTTGCCGCAACGGGTACAATCTTTCCAGAGGCAAGGTGTTTCAGGCGGCGCACCGTTTTAGCCGATACACCGCCCAGAACTTGGTTCTGCGCCTCCCAGATCAGCACCCGTTTCAGGAACGGCAGAGACAGATGCTTGGGCGGCGGGCGGCCGAAGATCGCCCGCCAGCGGTCCAAGCAGGCTGATCGATCACAGGCGTCGATCTCTGCGATCAGGATCGACACCTGATCTATCTCTCCGGCACTCACCGGTCGCCCTGCCCTTCGATAATCCGGTAGACCGATCCCTTATCCGTTTCCGTTCGAGCCACGACGCAACCCGCCTTGCGCTGCGAGGATATCGCCGCCCTTGCCGTGTGCGGTTGCCAGCCGAAGGTCTTTTGAAGCTGCGCGATGGTTACACCGGACTTCCGCGACAGCAATTTGTTAAGTTGCGCCTGGCGCGGTTTCTTACCCGCAGCCGTCTTCGGTTTGGCTGTCTTTTGCTTCGCTATCTCTGATGTTGTCATGGTGTTTCTCCACTCTGTGGGCAAAGGCCAACCCCTCGCCCTGTACTGAGTGGAGCCCGGAGGTTCCGGGCGTCATCGACACAGACAGTACCGCTCTGTTGTGCCCAAGAGTCCAGTCAAACTTGCAGGTCAGCCCCGAAAGCAGACCTTGGCGCAAACCGCAGCGAGTGACGGGAACGAGCCGTGAGCCGCCATGATTATCGGGGCGGGAAGCAGACTTACGCCGCGGTAGCCACAACGCGTTCCGGAGGAGGCGAAAGAAGACATCCGATTGACACTGCCTTAGCAAGGTCTGGTGTGCGAAAGGGCCTGACGACCATGGCTGAATGTCGAACCAGCGTCCATAATAGTCTATGCATTTGGGCTTGAAGGAGCAGACACGCCGAATACAGTAAAGTCCGACATCGGCCCGCATGCGGAATTCACAAGAAAATGGGCGAGGCTGCGACGAGAAACCGATGATCCTGCCTCGGGCAATGCTCCATTCACCGCACGATATTCCGTCTCATTGGCGTCGGTCAGGAAACCGCATCGCGCTATGGTCACGTCAAGATCGGCGGCCTGCAGGATCTGCTCCATCAGGCTGGCGCTTGTGACAACATTGCGCACCAAGACCGTCAACAAGCGGTCAATCCATCTTCGGGGCGGAAAGAGAAGCGCACTCGACGTGACGACGACCCTTTTAAGACCGGTTTGCCGAGACGCCTCGACAATGGCGCTCGCTGATCGATGAATAGACGGATGTCGCACTTTTGGTTGGACGTCTGCCGCCAAGAGTCGAAATAACCGCGTCCTGACCGCGGAAGACCGCGGTCAGGAACTTCTGGTCGCAAGGGTCTCCGACCACGACTTTCAGCCGGTGATGCCTTAACTTCGGTCGTTTGGCTTTGGATCGGACTACAGCAGTGATGTGAGCGCCTTCATCAAGTGCGCGACGCAGCACATGTACCCCAGTGCGTCCGTTCGCGCCGAGAATGACCAGTTTCATTGTCTGCCTTTCATTATTTGGCCCGGGTTGCCCCGTGCCGAGACTTTCGTTGCCGGAACCGGAAAACCCGGAACCAAGTATGAGGAGCCGGTCAGGCTGATGTCCGGCAAGTTTTCTGGCGTACTGAACAATCGCCAGAGGCGTGCGAATTCATGCCCTGCGCGCAACCCAAACTCCCAAGATGGAGCTGCCAGACGAAGTCGGACTAGTCTCGGCATGGACAGATGTGCTGTCCCTTATGCCGCGCCGAGACCGCGCCAATCGGCAAGAGCGACGGCACGGTTTCGTTTGAGAATGTGTCGGGAGCTGAGGCTTCTTTCCGAATTGAACAGGTTGTAAATTGAGGCGTGAACGGCGGCGAATTTCTGCAAACTTCGCATCTGTATGAAACGCAACATGG
>NZ_CAJXNN010000040.1 GCF_913057115.1 uncultured Roseovarius sp. | reverse complement strand
CAACGTTCACGTCCCATTCCTGGGCCGCGGCGGGTGCAGCGGCTACGCCGAGGGCGATCGCGCTGGTTGTGAGAAGATGCTTTTTCAAGGTGTCCCTCCATCAAAGCAGAGTTTCGTTTTCCGCCGCCCCCAAGGCTGGACACGGCTTGAGGATGAAATGCTGCAAATGGCCCCCAACTGTCAACGAAACCCCCCTTGCCCCGATGCGAGTTGGTAAAGTTGTGACGAATTAATCACACACCCTGTGTCGGGACGGGCGCAAATCCCCTTAAAACACGGTCACACCGGGGTTTTGCGGGCGCACAAGCGCTGAACGGCAATCGCCTGAGCCTTGCGCCGCCTGCCGTGCAGCCCACAGGAACAGGGGCAGAATCACCCGCCCCCGCCCAAGGGGGTTACATCCCCCGTTCGTCCAGCACCTTTCGCGCCGATCTGAAGCATTCCAGGCCTTGCGGCACACCGCAATAGATGGCGATGACATGCACGATGGCGCGCAACTCGTCCTTGGTGACACCGTTGTTGATCGCGCCGCGGCAGTGAATCTCGAACTCGTGCATCTTGCCCAGCGCGCCCAGCATGGTCAGGTTCATCATCGACCGGGTCTTGGCGTCGATCACCTCGTCGCCCCAGCCGAATCCCCAGCACCATGCCGTCATCGCCTCTTGGAAGGGCCGCGTGAACCCATCGGCGGCTTCGAGGTTCTTCTCGACATACTCCGCCCCCAGCGTCGCCTTGCGCTGTTCTAACCCCTTGAGGAACAGGTCTTCGTCAAATGCGCTCATGTCTTAGCCTTTCAACTTGATAGCAACGTTCTTGGTCTGAACATAATTCCAAAGCGCCTCGCGGCCCTTTTCCCGGCCATAGCCCGATTTGCCGTAGCCGCCAAAGGGGGTTTCCACCCCGCCCGCGAACCATTGGTTGACGAAGACCTGCCCGGCGCGCATCTGCCGAGCCGCGCGGGTGGCACGGTCCAGATCGGCGGTGAACACCCCACCGACAAGGCCGTATTGCGTGCCATTGGCGATCTCCATCGCCTGCGCCTCGTCGCGGAATTTCAGTACCGACAGGACAGGGCCGAACACCTCTTCCTGCGCGATGGTCATATCGGGGGTGACATTGGCCAGCACCGTGGGCTCAAGGAAGGCACCGGGGATGTTCATCTTGCGCCCACCAGTGGCGACCTTGGCCCCCTGCGCTTCGGCGTCCGAGACCATGCCGGCGGCGCGGTCGCGTTGACCTTCGCTGACCATGGACCCCATGTTGGCCCCCGCCTCGGTCCGCTCCATCCCCGGCCCGACGGACAGCGACTTGGCCACCTTCACCGCCCGTTCGACCAATTCGTCGTGCCGCGATTCGTGTACGATGACCCGGCTCATGGCGCTGCACACTTGGCCCGCGTTGAAATAGATGCCCCAGCGGATGTCATTTTCAAAGGCCTCCAAATCGGCGTCGTCATGCACAATGGCCGCCGATTTCCCGCCCAGTTCCAGCACACAAGGCACCACGTTCTGCGCCGCCGCCGTGGCGATGGCGACACCCGTGGGCACCGAGCCGGTAAAGACGATCTGGTTCACATCTGGATGGCCCGACAGGGCCGCCCCCGCCTGATTGCCCCAACCGCACAGGATATTGACCGCCCCCTTGGGCAGGCCCACCGCCTCGGCGGCATGGGCAAAGATATAATTGCTGAGCGGGGTCAGCTCAGGTGTCTTGATCACACAGGTGTTGCCGGTGGCCAAAGCCGCCGAAAGCGACCGCGCGGTCATTTCCACCGGGTAATTCCACGGGATGATCTGCGCCGATACGCCAAAAGGCTCGCAATCGGTGAAATCATAATACCCCGCCCCCAGCGGGATCGACTTGCCTTCCACCGTGGAGGCCTGATTGCCGTAATATTCGAAATAGAGCGCCGCACCGCGCAACTCGATCTCGGCCTCCCAAAGCGGCTTGCCCTGCTCTTGGGTCAGGACCTTGGCCAGCTCATCAAGATTGTCGAGGATATAGCGCCCCATATCCTGCACCAAACGGCCCCGCTCAATCGGGCGCATATCGCGCAGAACGCCGGACTGATGCACGCGTTTGGCGGCCTGAACGGCGCGATCGACATCCGCTTCATCCGCCAAAGCCTGTGCCGCCAAAACCTCGCCCGTGCCGGGGTTCACCACATCGACACGGCCCGCGCCGCCGTCGACCCACTCGCCGTCGATGTAGTTCTGCCAATAGTCCTTCATGATACACCTTCTTTTGTCTGGGCCGCCGCGGCGTGCCGTTGCGCAACCTTCCTCGCAAAGCAACAAATGGCCCGTCTGTTCGGAACGCACCAGTGACTATCTTGTCTGCGACAAAATCCAATCCCCATGCGGCGCAGGCCTAACCGCGCCGCGCGGCGCGGTTTTCCATCCGGTCCACCCAGTTGCGGTAATAGATATCCGCCGCCTTGAGGAAATGCGGGGCCTCAAAGGGGTGCAACACATGGCGCGTCAGATGTGTATCGGCATAGGCCGTTTGCCCACGGTCATCGCCCATGGCCCGCCACGCCGCCTTGGCCCCCAGATAGGGCGCCATCACCGTGCCCGAGCCAGAAAAGCCCATCGCATAGTGCAGGCCGTTGTCTTCGCCCACATGCGGCATATGGGTAAAGCTATATCCGGTATAGCCTTTCCAAGCATGCGACAGTTTCACATCGCGCAGATCGGGCCAGACCTCGCACATGGTGTCGCGCATCCGATCCGCCGCGCGATCCATCGGCAAATCGCGCATCGAGGCGCGCCCGCCGAAAAGCACCCGCTTGCCATCGGGCGACAGTCGGAAATAGCTGTGCCGCGCGCGGGTTTCCACCATCATCCGCCGCCCCGGCGCGATGTGGCCCAATAGGTTCGAAGGCAGCTCCTCGGTCGCGATGATATAGCTGGGCAGCGGAAAGACCCGCGCCACATGCCATTTGAAGGGTTTACGGGTATAGCCATTGGTCGCCAGCATCAGCTTGCCCGCTTTCACGCGGCCCTTGGCAGTTTCCACGACAAACCCAGCCTCCGCACGCTCATAGCCCGACACGCCCGCATGCCCCACCACCGGGATGCCCCGGCGCAGGGCGGCTTGCATCAGGCCTGCGTGATACTTGGCGGGATGCAGCGCGCCGTGTTCGGGGAAAAGAAGCCCACCGTGATAGCACTCTGTTTCGATCTCATCGCGCAGGGCGGAACGATCCAACAATTCAACCTGCACCTCGCTTTTGGCGCGCACCGTGTCGGCCAACCGCTTTTGCGCCGCCGCGTGGCTTGGCGTCCAAGCCAATTGCACCCGGCCCGTCTGTTGGAAATCGCAGTCAATCGCCTCAGCCTCGATCAAGCCCCTGACCCATTCCAGCGCCGGTTTCGCCTCTGCAAACAGGGCATCGGCCACCGCGGGCCCGAATTTCGTGGCCAGATCATCCCAACCCAGCCGGGGATGCGCGCCCACCATGCCGCCGTTGCGGCTACTGGCCCCCTCGCCCGGCACGCCTGCGTCCACGACGACCACCTTGGCCCCGCAGTCATGCGCGGCGATGGCGGCGGATAGCCCGCAATAGCCCGCGCCGATCACCAGAAAATCACAAACCCCGGGCAGGTCCTGCCCGGGGTCTTGGGGCGCGGCGGCCTGCCACCAGTAAGGTGTTCCAAGTGCCGCTTCGCCCGTCCAGTTCGCCATGGTTTCTATCCTTGCATCCCTTCCCGGCTATCCTCCGTAGACCAGCCGAGGCAGCCAAGTTATGACCTCTGGGAACAACATACACACCACCAGCCCCACGATCTGCAAGAAGAGAAACGGCAAGGCCGATTTGAAAATGTCACTCATCGGGATGTTCGACGGTGCCACCCCCCGCAGATAGAATAGCGCGTAGCCAAAGGGCGGGCTGAGGAAACTCATCTGCATGTTGACCAGATAAAGCACCCCGAACCACAGGACGAGATCGCGTTCCGACCCAAGGCCAAAGGATTCCGCGCCCAAGGCTTTCACGATCGGCACGAAAATCGGCACCGCCAGAAGCAGGATACCCACCCAGTCAAGGAACATGCCCAGCGCCACAAGGATCACCATCATCAGGATCAGGATGCCCCAAGGCCCAAGGCCAAGGCCGGTCATTGTGCTTTCCACGAAGTCCTGCCCGCCTTCCAGCACGTAAAGCCCAACGAAGATCGTCGCGCCGAACATGATCCAGATCACCATGGCACTGGCCTTCAGCGTGGTCATGCAGGCCTCGCGCACGGTGGCCCATGTCAGCTTGCGGTGAATGGCGGCCACGATGAAGGCCCCGAAGGTGCCGATACCGGCAGCTTCCACCGGCGTGGCAACACCTGCAAAGATCACCCCAAGTACCACGAAAATCAAGGTGATGGGCGCGGCCATATTGCCCAGAAGGCGCATTTTCTCGGCGGTGCTCACCCGGTCCTCAACCGGGATGGGCGGGCCTTTCTTGGGGTCGGCATAGCACATCACCGTCACGTAAAGGATATACATCCCCGACAGCAGCAGACCGGGCAGAACCGCCCCGATGAACAGCTCCCCCACCGATTGCTCGGCCACAACCGCATAGATGATGGCCAGAATCGAGGGCGGGATCAGAATGCCCAGCGTGCCGCCGGCCATGATCGAGCCCATGGCGATCTTGGGGTCATAATGACGTTCCAGCATCGCAGGCAGTGCGATGATCCCCATGGTCACCACGGCGGCGCCAATGACACCCACCATGGCCGCCAGAATGGTCGAGGCGATGATCGTCGCCGCGGCCAGACCGCCGCGCACCCCGCCAAGTAGCTTATAGATCACATCGAACATCTCGTTGATGATCCCCGCCCTCTCCAACATGGCGGCAAGGAAGATGAACAACGGAATCGCCGATAGCTGATAGTTGGTCATCAGCGGGAAAATCCGGCTCGGCACGATGTTGAGGGTCTGCGCATCGCCAAGGATGAACAGGAACACGCAAGCCAGACCACCCGTGACAAAGGCCAAGGGAAGCCCCGCCATCAGCAGCACCATCAAACTGCCGAACATCAGGGCGGTCAGCCAACCGATTTCAATTTCGATACCCATGGCGTCAGGCCCCTTTCATTGCATTGCCAACGGTGGCCAAATCCTGCAACAGCTTGGCGATCCCTTGCAGGATCAGCAGGATCGCCCCCACCACGATGGCCCATTTGAAAGGCCAATAGGCGATGGTCCATTCGGAGAAGGAAATCTCGTTCACCACGGTCGCATCCATCGCGAAAATCCACCCCGTCACCAAAAGCGTGCCGGCGAAGATGAAGAAAAAGATCGAGGTGAAGAGATCCACGAGCGCTTTGCGCAGCGGTGACCACTCGGCATAGAAGACATCCACCTTCACATGCGCATCGGTCAGTGCGGCATAGGCCCCGGCCACAAGGTATTGCATCCCGAACATCAGGAACATGCCCTCATGCACCCAGATCGTGGGCGAGTTGAAGACATAACGCGACACCACCTCGAAGTAATAGGCCAGCACCGCAATCACCATCCAGTAGCTCACGAATTCGCCCGCGTAGAAAGACAGCCGGTCAATCGCCCCGATAAAGCCGGTGCGGATATGCGCCTCGTCGCCCTCGGCCTCTTCGTGTTCGACCTCTTCAAGGCGATGCTCGGCGGGGGATTCCTCGTCGCCCTCGGCCTCAAGCCGCACCTGCGCGCGCTTGACCAGACCGGGGAGCAGCACGGCATCTATCGCCATCAGCGCACAAATCAGAAGGAAGGTATAAAAGGCGAAATTCGACCAGAACACGCGGCTTTCGCCCGCTTCCTGAAGGCCCGGCTTGCCCGCCTCAAGATCGGCCTGCGCCTTTTCCAGCCGCTCGGCATCCGCCACTTTCGACTCGCGCGCTTTCTCAAGGTTCCGCTCGGCGCGAATCTGGGCAAAGCTGCCCTCCTCGGCCCCGGCCAGATCGGCCTCAAGCTGGGCGATCTTGTCATCGGCGCCCGCCACCTTCGGCTCCAGCCGCTCAATCACCCTCTGGGCGCTATTGACCACATTGGACGCCTCACTTTGCAACTCGCGCGCCTCGCGGCCCTGCGCATTGGCAAAGAGAATGGCAAAGAAAAGCGGGATGAAGATCAGCCCCCAAAGGTTCCGCAGATACAGCCGGTGCAGGCCCAAAAGCCCCCCGGTCAGCAGGATCATGTAGCCAATGGGCAGGGAATACCCGCTGGTCTGCGTGCGCCGCGCCATCACCATGGCGATCAGCGGAAACACAAACAGCGTCCCCCAATACAGCCAATGCGGCAAGATGAAGTTGATGCTGGGCATGGAATTCGTCCGTTCTGAGCGGAAAAGAAGGCCGCGCCCCCGGCATGGTGGCGGGGGCGCAGCGCGTTGAAGTCGATCAGGTGCCGATCAAAGATCCAGCGTCTGACCCTCAACCATTTCAGGCGTCACATAACCAAGCGAGCCGGACATCATATAGTCAAGCTGCGTCTTGAAGACCCGCGCGGCGTCCTTGTCGCGGTTGGCGTATTTGAACCAGATCGGCACGGCGACCTCGGTCATGATTTCGACGTCGGTCTGGCTCAGGCGGGTGACTTCGGTGCCATCGGCCTCGAACTTCTCCCATGCCTCTTGGTCGGCCTTCTGGATCGCGCCGTGGTGCATATCGGAATAGGCATGCACTTCCATTTCGACGAATTGCTTCATCTCGTCCGACAGGGCGTTCCAGCTGTCCATGCCCACGGTCAGGTCCATGATATCGACCGGCTGATAGACCGACATGAAACCCGGAGGGCCCATCGAAATGTAGTCGGTCACCTGGCTGAAGCCCAAGGCGTAGTTCACCGCCGGGCCCACGTAGTCGGCCACGTCGATCGTGCCTTTTTCCAGCGCCGGGAAGATTTCCGAACCGGGCAGCAGCGTGGTTTTCGCACCCAAAGCCGAGAAAAGCTCGGCCACCATGCCACCGGGCGCACGCATCTTGCGGCCCGCGAAGTCATCGACCGAGCGGATCGGCACCTTGGAGTGGATGATGTTCGGCCCGTGGTGGATCGGCCCGACGAAATGCATGTTTTGCTTGGCATAAAGCTCGCGCGCCATCTCAAGGCCGCCAAGACCGTAATAGAAGGTGTCAAACTCATGCGGGTTGCGCAGGCCCAGCGGATAGCTGGTCAGGAACATCGCCGCCGGGATGATCCCTTGGGCATAGATGGTGAACGGGTTCACCGCGTCCAGAACGCCATTTTTCACCGCGTCGTAAAGCTGGAAGTCGCCCACGACGTCCTTGGCCCCGAAGGGTTCGAATGCCAGCTCACCACCGGTTTTCTCAACGATCGAATTGGCCCAATCCTTGAAGATTTGCAGGCCGATCCCACCGGGCCAAGAGGTTTGAATTTTCCAAGTGGTCGTCTGCCCTTGTGCTGTCGCAAGCGACGGCGCAGCAAGCCCGGCCGCCCCGGCCGTGGCCAGCCCGCTCAGGGCCGCGCGGCGTGAAATCGGTTTGTTGGTCATGGGTTCTCCTCCCTTTGGATGCGTTTCTCGCACTGGGCGGGACCTCCTCCCCAGCCAGTACATATGCAACATCCGCGATACTAAGCGATGCCAGCAATTGGTAAAGATATTTTTCCAATTCACCCCCTCTGCTCGATACTTAGCGCACCGCAAAATAATACTTCTTGTTATTAATCAGATACTTGTAGAAATTTCTAATTTCTCTTGCCCCTCGCGCCGCCAAGCTCCGAATCAAACACCGGCGAATCGCAGTCCGGCGCGATTCGGCCTTGGCCCCGCATCGCCCACAACAAGACTTGCCGGGCTGCCGCCCATGTGCTGATCTTGCTATTGTTGAGTTTCACCAAGCATCATCATCCCAAGGGCAATCATGCGCATTCTTCTTCTTGCTTTCGGCCTTGTCATGGCCAGCTTGGCCCCCCTGCCCGCCACCGCCCAAGATCGCGCCCGCGTCGAGGCGCAGTTCCAAAACTGGCTGGCGCAAACCGTCTGGCCACAGGCCCGCGCCAAGGGCGTCAGCCGCGCCACCTTCAACGCCGCCTTCGACGGTGTGCGCCTTAATTGGGACTTGCCCGATCTCGTCCCCCCCGGCAGTCGCACCAAGACGCCCAAGCGCCAACGGCAGGCCGAATTCGGTGCGCCCGCCAAGTATTTCAATCGCGGTTCGGTGAATGGGGCCACGGCGACGGGGCGCAAGCTGGCCCGGCAATACGCCCAAACCTTGGCCCGCGTCGAACGCGCCACCGGCGTGCCGGGCCACATCATCCTTGCCATCTGGGGCCGCGAAAGCGGCTATGGCCGCGTCGCCATCCCGCATAACGTCTTCGAAGTGCTGGGCACCAAGGGGTTCATGAGCACCCGCGCCGAGTATTTCGCGCAAGAACTCATCGCCGCCCTGCAAATCGCCCAAGCGGGCCACGCCCCAAGTGGGGCGATGAAAAGCAGTTGGGCCGGCGCGCTTGGACAGCCACAATTCATGCCCTCTTCCTTCCTGAAATACGCCGCCGATGGCAATGGCGACGGGCGCGCCGACATCTGGCGCTCCGAAGCCGACACACTGGCCTCCATCGGCAACTACCTTGCGCGCCACGGCTGGGTGAAAGGCCGCGACTGGGGCTTTGAAGTGCGCGTGCCGGCCTCGGTCTCCTGCACCCTCGAAGGCCCCGACCAAGGCCGCCCGATCAACCGCTGGGCCGCCATGGGGATCACGCGGGTGAACGGCAAGGCCTTCCCGGCACATGAACAACGCGGCGAAGGCTACCTTCTGATGCCCGCAGGCCGAAACGGCCCGGCCTTCATCGTCACACCCAACTTCTATGTCCTGAAGGATTACAACATGAGCGATCTTTACGCGCTTTTCGTCGGTCACGTGGGCGACCGGATCGCCTATGGCATCGGCGATTTCGAGGGTCGCTGGGGCAACGTGGGGCGCATGTACCGCTCAGACATCGCCGCCATGCAGCGCGGGCTTGAGGGCATGGGCCATGACGTAGGCGGGGCCGATGGCCTACCCGGTTTCAAAACCCGCCGCTCCATCGGCCGCTGGCAAGAGGCCACAGGCCAACGCGCCACCTGCTTTCCCGAACCGGGGATGAGAGCGGCCTTGGCGCGGTAAACCAACAAGCGATTTCGAAATCGCTTGGCCCAAGGCGTTTCGAAACGCCTTGCCCCCCCGAACGCAAAACGGCCCGCCACTCAGGCAGGCCGCTCCGTCCATCCCCTGAACAATGCTTAGACGGTGACCCAACGATCCTTGAAATCAAAGGCCGCGTCATAGCCGAACAAGGCCGCCGCCCCACCAGTGTGCAAGAAGACAACCCGCTCGCCCTTCTTGAAATACCCCTTGCGGATCAGATCAATCAGGCCCGCGGCCCCCTTGGCCGAATAGACCGGGTCGAGCAGGATCGATTCCAGCTCGGCAAACATGCGGATCGCTTCCAAACCACCCTCGGTCGGGATGCCGTACCCTTCGCCGACGTAATCGGTGTTGGCCACCACGTCCTCGCGCTTCACGACCCCGGCACAGCCCAGCTTCTCGGCAGTGGCACAGGCAAGGTTATAGACGTTTTCTTCCTGCTTGGGCTTGGGCGCGCGCACGCCGATCCCCAAAAGCGGGATTTGCGCATTCATCGCCTGCAAGCCAGTGATCAGGCCCGCCTGCGTCCCGGCGCTGCCGGTGGCGTGCACCAGATGGTCAATCTTCAGGCCTGTGCTGTTCACCTGGCTCAGCAGTTCAAAGGCACAGTTCACATAGCCCAAAGCACCCGTGGGGTTCGAGCCACCACCGGGGATGGTGTATACCTTCTTGCCATCGGCGCGCAGCTTGTCGGCCACCGCTTCCATCTCGGCGTTCATATCGCCGCCGCCGGGGCGTTTCTCGGTGGTGGCCCCGTGCAGATGGTCCAGCAACACGTTGCCGTTGTAGTTATAGTTGGGGTCGTTCGATCCGGTCCGGTCTTCCAACAGGATATGACACTTCATGCCCAGCTTGGCCGCAAAAGCCGCCGTTTGCCGCGCGTGGTTCGATTGCGTGGCGCCTTGGGTCATGACCATATCCGCGCCCTGCGCCTCGGCCTCGGCCATCAGGAATTCCAGCTTGCGGGTCTTGTTGCCGCCGGTGGAAAGCCCGGTGCAGTCATCGCGCTTGATCCAAATCTCCGGCCCGCCCAGTTCCGCACTCAGGCGGTCCAGACGTTCCAAGGGTGTGGGCAGATGGGCAAGGAAATGGCGGGGGAAGCGGGCAAGATGCATTGCGGGTATCCTCTCATGTTGACGAATTCGACTGATACACCCTGAAATCGCACAATCCAAATGCGAATGGCGCAATTCAAAATGCATAACTTGCATTTTCATAGGCTTTGCGCCACACCAAGACATGCGTCTTGATTGGCTTGAAGACATCCTTGCGGTTCTCGATACCGGCTCCTTCGTGCGCGCCGCCGAGCGGCGCAACCTCACGCAATCGGCCTTCACCCGCCGCATCCGCGCGATCGAAGACAGCCTCGGCGCGCCGCTTTTCGACCGCTCCCGCAAGCCTGTCACCCTACTGCCTGCGATCCGCGCGCAAGAGGCCCAGATGCGCCGCCTCGCCTCAGACCTGCGCGCCTTGGGCGACAGCCTGCGCGGCGCGGCACTCGGGCAAGACAGGGTGATTTCGCTGGCCTGCCAACACGCGATCACCACCACTGTCTCCCCAGCCCTCGTGCGGCAATTGACCGGAGCGACCGGGGCCTCTGTCCGGGTGCGCTCGGGCAACCGCGATGAATGCCTGTTGATGCTGCTCTCGGGCGA
Source organism: uncultured Roseovarius sp. (assembly GCF_913057115.1). Classification (GTDB taxonomy): domain Bacteria; phylum Pseudomonadota; class Alphaproteobacteria; order Rhodobacterales; family Rhodobacteraceae; genus Roseovarius. Next base: position 17,629 of record NZ_CAJXNN010000040.1, on the reverse strand, counting down.
GGTCGATCTGGTGGTCAACTACGATCTGGCTGGCAGTGATGCCGCCCCCACCCCGGCCTTTCACGATCACACGCTCGGCCAAGAAACCTTGCGGCCCGTCTGTACGCCCGAAGTTGCGCAAACCCTGCAAGATGGCGACCTGCCGGTTATCACCTACCCGCGCGAGGTGTTCCTGGGCCAAGTGATGGACGCGCATGTCTGGCCACGCCTGCCGACGGGCACCCACCTTAACCGCAAGGCCGAAACTGCCCTCACGCTGGCGGCTTATCACTACGCACTGGATGGAATTGGCGTGGCCTGGCTCCCTGGTTCCTTGGTGCTCGATGACCTTGCCCGTGGTGCCCTTGTCAGCCCGTTTGACACAGAGTTGCAGATCACCCTCGAAACCCGGCTACTGCGCCTGCGCGAAGGCGCAAGGGACAGCGCGCTTGAGGCATGGTCGATCCTCGCCGGCGACACCGCGGCCCAAGGCCTTTCGAAAGGCCTTGGCTCAAGCGCCTTCGACGGCGCTTGAGTACGCAAATTCGAATTTGCGTTAAAAGGCGTTTCGAAACGCCTTTCGCTCAGCCCGCGCAATACAAAATTTTGTGCAAGCAGGCGACATCCAAGGCAACCGGGTTGCCCTTCATCGAAGACGATGCAACCGCCGCCTCGGCCACCGCTCCAAATTGCGCAGGCTCCAATCCCATAGCCTGCAACCCCGGCAGGCCCGCTTCCCGCGCCCATGCCTCCAAGGTTGCCGGGGCCTCATCCGGCGCGCCCCCAAAGGCCTCGGCAATCCAGCCGCGCACTTCGGCCAAACGCACCGCCGTCACGCCCTCGGCCCGGCGCGCGTTTTCCTCAAGAACGAAGGGCAAAAGCCGCCCGCAGACCGCCCCATGCGGCGCGGGCGAAACCCCGCCAATCGGCCCCGCCAGCCCATGCACGGCCCCAAGCCCCGCATTGGCCAGCGCCAGACCACCTGACAGGCTGCACCATGCCAGGTCATCCCGCGCCGCCTGGTCCTCGCCCACATCCACCAACAGCCGCAAGGCCCGCAGCCCCGGCGCAATCGCCGCCCGGCACAGCGCATCGGTCATCCGGTTCGCCTTGGAACTCACGTAAGGCTCAATCACTTGGGTGACCGCATCCAGCCCGCTGGCCAAGGTCACCGCCTTCGGCAGCCCATCGGTCAGGCCCGGGTCAACCAGCGCCAGATCGGGCAACATCCGCGCATCCCGAAGCGACACCTTACGCCCCGCCTCTGGTACGCCAATCACCGCATTCTTGGTCACTTCCGCCCCGGTCCCTGCGGTGGTGGGCAAAGCGATGAAGGGCAAAGGGTCGGCCTCCAGCGGCAGACCACGCCCCACCACTTCCATATGGTCCAGCATGGGCCGCGTGGCCGGCACCAAAGCCGCAACCGCCTTGCCCGCATCAATCACCGCCCCGCCACCAAGGCTGACGACGACCTGCGCGCCATGATCCCGCGCCGCCTCAACCCCCGCCTCAATCAACCCGACATCCGGTTCATGCCCACAGGCGAAGCCCACAACCTCTGCCCCGGCGCCGCGCAGGCCCTCCATCAACCATTCGGCCCGCGCCGGATTTGCCCCATGCACCATCAGCACGCGCGCCCCGAAGCCCAAGGCCCGCGCCACGGCCTTGCCCGCAACACCCCGGCCAAAGCAGATTTCCCCGGCCGTCAGAAACGTGAATGCAGCATCGCTCATATGGTCTCTCCCTGCGTTTGCCCCGGTCATCGCGCAGCCACGCCCGTTCCGCAAGCCCCGGCCTATTGCCGCCCGCGGCTTCGGGCGATACTGCCGAGGTGAGATTTATCACAAAAGGACAGCACCATGATCGAACGGATCGACACCGCCACCCGGATGAGCAAAATCGTCAAGCACAACGGCGTGGCCTACCTCTGCGGCCAAGTGGGCGACGGCGAAACCGTGGCCGAGCAAACCCGCGACTGCCTCGCGCGTGTCGATGCCCTGCTGGAAAAGGCCGGTTCCTCGCGGGATCGCATCCTTCAGGCCATCGTCTGGATTTCCGACATGAAGTACTTTGCCGAGATGAACGAGGTCTGGGACGCATGGGTCCCCGAAGGCCACGCCCCCGCCCGCGCCTGCGGCGAGGCGAAACTGGCCCGTGATGTCCTCAAGGTCGAAGTGATCATTACCGCCGCCTGCGACTAAGCCTTCAAGCAAAGCCCTGAATGGCCACCGTCGGATTTTGAGTATTTTGACCAAGAAGAAGACCAGCCAACTCCTTCTTCTTGGCTCAAATACTCATATGACAAGGTCTGCAGCTTGCCCCGTGCTTTTAGGCACAGCGCGCCCTAAAACTCCTCGACCGTAACCACGCCGGTCAGGCTTTTGATCGCGCCCTTGATCTGCGGGTTGACGGGAAATTCGTCGCCCGCGTCGATCTCCACCTCGCCGGGCAACCCCTGCGCCATCAGGCAGAACTGCACCGGCCCACGCGCCCCCTTGGCCGCGGTTTTTGCGTTCTGCAAAACCTGCGCGACCGAGGTGATCGCGGTTTCGGTATCCACGAAAATCCGCAGGCCCATGACGCCAGCATCGGCCACAACCCCGTCAATCGGCGACACCGACCGGCCCAGCAATTTCAACTGGTCGCTCTCCATGGTCGCTTCGGCGGTCACCACCACCTGCGATCCGGTCTCCAGATACTCGCGCGATTTCTCCAGCGTTTCCGAGAACAGCGTGATCTCATAGCCCCCCGTGGTGTCGGACAGCTGTGCGAAGGCAAAACGGTTGCCGCGCGCCGATTTGCGCTCCTGCCGTCCGGCCACGACCCCCGCCATCTTGACCACAACCGCACCCTTTTGTTCGGCCAGTGCGGTCACCTCGTCCAGCGTCTTGACCTCCTTGCGCTTGAGCGCGCCCATGTAGTCATCCAGCGGATGGCCCGACAGGTAAAAGCCCACCGCCTTGAACTCCTCGGTCAGCCGCTCCGCCGGAAGCCAGTCTTGCACCGGGCTCAAGCGCGGTTCAGGCAGGTCGTCACCCGCCTCGCCAAACAGGGACACCTGGTTGGAGTTCTTTTGCTCGTGAATGGCGGCGGAGTAATTCATCAGCGCCTCGATACTGTCGAAGACGCGGCGGCGGTTGCTGTCCAACTCGTCAAAGCCCCCGGCACGGGCCAGCATCTCAAGCGGCCGCTTGCCGATCTTCTTCAAATCCACCCGGCGGGCAAAATCATAAAGCGTCGCAAAAGGTTTCTCGCCGCGCCCCTCCACGATCAGGCGCATCGCCTCCACGCCGACGTTTTTCAACGCGCCCAGCGCATAGTGCAGCACGCCGCCCTTCACCTTGAATACCGCGTCCGAGCGGTTCACGCAGGGTGGCGCATAGGGCAGCTTCAGCCCCTTTTTCACCTCTTCGAAATACACGGCCAGCTTATCGGTCAGGTGAATATCGCAGTTCATCACCCCGGCCATGAACTCCACCGGGTGATTGGCCTTGAGCCATGCGGTCTGGTAACTGACCACCGCATAGGCCGCCGCGTGCGACTTGTTGAAACCGTAGTTGGCGAACTTGTCGAGAAGGTTCCAGACCTCCAGCGCCTTCTGGTCATCCACACCGTTGGCCTTGGCACCTTCGATGAACTTGGGGCGTTCGGCGTCCATCGCCTCCTGGATCTTCTTGCCCATGGCGCGGCGCAACAGATCGGCTCCGCCGAGCGAATACCCCGCCATCTCCTGCGCAATCTGCATCACCTGTTCCTGGTAAACGATGATGCCCTGCGTCTCGTCTAGGATATGATCCACCGATTTGTGCAGGTAATCGCGCTCGCTCAGTCCGTTCTTCACCTCGCAATACTTGGGAATGTTTTCCATCGGGCCGGGACGGTACAGCGCCACAAGCGCCACGATATCCTCGATGCAGGTGGGTTTCATGCGTTTGAGGGCATCCATCATGCCCGAACTTTCCACCTGGAACACCGCCACCGTCTTGGCGCGGGCGTAAAGCTCATAGGTCTTTTCATCATCCAGCGGGATTTGCCCGATGTCGTTCTCGGCCCCCTCGAAAGGCTCGTAAATCGTGCTGCCGTCTTGCGCGATATGCAGATCGCGCCCCTCGGCGTGGATCTGTTCAATGGCATTCTGAATAACGGTCAGGGTTTTCAGACCCAGAAAGTCGAACTTCACAAGCCCTGCTTGTTCCACCCATTTCATGTTGAACTGCGTGGCCGGCATGTCGGATCGTGGGTCTTGATACAAGGGCACCAACGCGTCCAAGGGCCGGTCACCGATCACAACCCCCGCGGCGTGGGTCGAGGCATTCCTAAGCAGCCCCTCCACCTGCATCCCGTATTTCAGCAGGCGGTCGACCACCTCTTCGCTTCGCGCCTCCTCGCTCAGGCGCGGCTCGTCCTTGAGGGCCTTTTCGATGGACACCGGCTTCACCCCCTCCACGGGGATCATCTTCGACAGGCGGTCCACCTGCCCATATGGCATCTGCAAAACCCGGCCAATATCGCGAACCGCCGCCTTCGATAGAAGCGCACCGAAGGTGATGATCTGCCCCACCTTGTCGCGGCCATATTTTTCCTGAACGTACTGGATCACCTCCTCGCGGCGATCCATGCAAAAGTCGATATCGAAGTCGGGCATGGAAACCCGTTCGGGGTTCAGGAACCGCTCGAACAGCAGGCTGTAGCGCAGCGGGTCAAGGTCGGTGATTGTCAGGGCATAGGCCACCAGTGAGCCTGCCCCAGACCCCCGCCCCGGCCCCACCGGGATGTCATGCTCCTTGGCCCATTTGATGAAATCGGCCACGATCAGGAAATACCCCGGAAAGCCCATCCCCTCGATGATATCCAGCTCGAAATCGAGCCGCTTGTGATAGTCCTCGACGCTGGTCGCATGCGGGATCACGGCCAGCCGCGCCTCAAGCCCTTCCTTGGCCTGACGACGCAATTCCTCCACCTCGTCATCGGCGAACCTTGGCAGGATCGGATCACGCCGATAGGCCCCGAAGGCACAGCGCTTGGCAATCTCCACGGTGTTGTCGATCGCCTCCGGCAGATCGGCAAACAGCGTCGCCATCTCGCCGGGCGTCTTGAAGTAATGCTGCGGGGTCAACCGGCGGCGTGGCGCGGACTGATCCACATAGGCCCCCTCGGCCACACAGATCATCGCGTCATGCGCCTCGTACATCTTCTCTTCAGGGAAATAGACATCATTGGTCGCGACCAGCGGCAGGTCCATGGCATAGGCCATCTCGACAAAGCCCCGCTCGGTCAGGCGCTCAGCCTCGGGCGCACCGTCCTCGCCGGGGTGGCGCTGCAACTCCACGTAAAGCCGATCCCCAAACGCTGCCTTCAGCCGCTCCATCAGCGCCTGCGCCGCAGGCCGCTGACCGGCCTGCAACAGCCGCCCCACCGGCCCGTCCGGCCCACCGGTCAAGCAAATGACCGACCCGGCATAGCGCTCCAACTCCTCCACCGTGACATGCGGCAATTGCCCATCGCCCCGCAGATAAAGGCATGAATTGAGCTTCATCAGATGCTCATATCCCTCCTCGTTCTGCGCCAGAAGAACCACCGGCGCAGGTAGCTTCACACGCTCACCCGGCTGCGCCTGCACATATTCCACATCCACCTGACAGCCCATGATCGGCTGCACCCCTGCGCCTTGGGCCGTCACCGAGAATTCAAGGGCGGCGAACATGTTGTTTGTATCGGTCACCGCCACGGCGGGCATCCCCGCATCGGCACACAGACCGGGCAGCTTTTTCAACCGCACCGCCCCTTCCAGAAGGGAGTATTCGGTATGGACACGAAGATGAATGAATCGGGGATCACTGCTCATGCCCCGACCCTAGCCCGAGCCGCCCGCCTGCAAAAGAGGCCTCGGGTCGCGCTGCCGAAAAACCGGGCAAATGCGCCCGTACCGTGCATAAAAGCGCCAAAGCCCCATTGCCCCCCGGCCCGCCCCTGCGCTAGTCAATGGCAACTGCCGCAAGCCACCATCGGAATATCACCGCGTGACCACGACTTTGCTTACCATCTCGGGACTGACCAAGGCCTATCCCGGGGTCGTGGCAAACGACGACGTGTCTTTTGACATCGCCCCCGGTGAGGTGCACGCCCTTCTGGGCGAAAACGGCGCGGGCAAATCCACGCTGGTCAAGATGATCTACGGCCTCGTCAAACCCGACAGCGGCCAAATGACCCTGCACGGCAAAGCCTTTGCTCCTCCCGAGCCGCGCGCGGCGCGCGCCGCGGGCGTCGCCATGGTGTTCCAACACTTTTCGCTTTTCGATGCGCTCAGCGTGGCGGAAAACGTGGCGCTCGGCATGGAAAACCCGCCCCGCCTGCGCGACCTTGCGGGCCAAATCCGCCGGGTCTCGGAAACCTACGGACTGCCGCTCGACCCGCACCGCATGGTGGGCGATCTTTCAGCAGGGGAACGGCAACGGGTGGAAATCATCCGCTGCCTGCTGCAAGATCCACGCCTGCTGATCATGGACGAACCCACCTCGGTTCTCACCCCGCAAGAGGTCGAAATCCTGTTCGAGACCCTGCGCAAACTCACCGCCGAAGGGGTGGCGATCCTCTATATTTCCCACAAGCTGGAAGAGATTCGCGCGCTTTGCGACCGCGCGACCATCCTGCGCCAAGGGCGCAACGTCGGCACCTGCGTGCCGCGCGACACCTCGGCGCGCGACATGGCGCAAATGATGGTCGGCAGCAGCTTCGAGGCCCCCGACCGCGAAGGGCGCACGCCCGGGGGCGTGGCGCTTGACGTCACCGGGCTGTCGCTGCCCGCGCCCTCGGCCTTCGGCACGCCACTTCGCAACATTCACTTCGCCGTGCGCGAGGGCGAAATCCTTGGAATCGGCGGCGTCGCGGGTAATGGGCAGGATGAGTTGCTGGCCGCGCTCTCCGGCGAGACGCGCAGCGCCGCGCGCGCCATAACCCTGCGCGGCCACGCCATCGGGCGAAAAGGGCCCGCCGCGCGCCGCCGCATGGGCCTGCTTACCGCCCCCGAGGAACGGCTGGGCCACGCCGCCGCCCCGGACATGAGCCTGACGGAAAACGCCCTGCTCACAGGGGCAGACCGTGAAAACCTGCTGAGCCGTGGCTTCATCCGCTGGCCCGCCACCCGCAGTTTCGCCACCCGGGTGATCGACCGCTTCGACGTGCGCACCCCGGGGCCCGAGACCGCCGCCCGCGCGCTTTCGGGCGGCAACCTGCAAAAATTCGTCATCGGGCGCGAGGTGCTGCAACGCCCCGAGGTGCTGGTCGTCAACCAACCCACATGGGGCGTCGATGCCGCCGCCGCCGCCGCGATCCGCCAAGCCCTGCTCGACCTCGCCGCCCACGGCAGCGCCATCCTCTGCATCAGCCAGGACCTCGACGAGCTGATGGAAATCTCCGACCGCTTCGCCGCGCTCAACGAAGGCCGACTCTCCGCGGCCATGCCCACGCAAGAGCTCAGCCTCGAGGAAATTGGCCTGATGATGGGCGGTGCCAATGGCATGGAGGTGGCGCATGGCTGATCGCGTCCAACAAAGATTTCATGCCTCCGGCGGGGATATTTCTGAACAGAAGAAGGGGCCGCTTCAGTCTTCTTCTGTTCATAAATATCCCGGGGGAGGCGTTGAAAGCCGCAGGGTTTCAACGTCGGGGGCAGCGCCCCCCAACCACGTCGATGAGACGCGCCCATGCTGAAACTTGAAAAACGCCCCCAACCCTCGCGCTTCTGGACATGGGCCGCGCCGCTTCTCGCGGTGGTGTTGACCATGCTCTTGGGCGGCGTGCTCTTCGCCGCGCTTGGCAAGGACCCGGTCGAGGCCATCGCCACGATCTTCTGGCAGCCGCTCTTTGGCGAACACGCCTTCTATTACCGCCCGCAACTTCTGGTCAAAGGCGCGCCCTTGGTGCTCATTGCCATTGGCCTGGCGCTCGGCTTCAAGGCGGGCATCTGGAACATCGGGGCCGAGGGCCAGTATATCATCGGCGCGCTCACCGGGGCCGCCGTGGGGCTGGCCTTCTACCCGCTGGAGGCGTGGTACATCTTCCCGCTCATGGTGCTGGCGGGGGCCTTGGGCGGCTGGCTCTGGGCGATGATCCCGGCGCTTCTGCGCGTGCAGTTCGGCACCAATGAAATTCTCGTCTCGCTCATGCTGGTCTACGTGGCCGAACAACTACTGGCGGCCATGGCGCTTGGACCAATGAAGAACCCCGATGGCTACGGCTTTCCCGGCAGCCGCAATTTTCAGGAGTATCCATCGGCCCATAACGCCGAGCTTTTCGCCGGCAGCGGCATGCATTGGGGCGTTGTGGCCGCCCTCATCGCGGTGATCTTCGCTTATATCCTGCTGGGCCGTCACATCCTTGGCTACCAGATCCGCCTCACCGGCCAAGCCCCTCGTGCGGCACGTTTCGCAGGGGTCTCACCCGCGCGGCTGGTTCTCTTTTGCCTCGGCACCTCCGGCGCGCTGGCCGGTCTGGCGGGCATGTTCGAGGTTTCGGGCCCCTCCGGCCAGGTCAGCATCGACTTCAACGTCGGCTACGGCTTCACCGCGATCATCGTCGCCTTCCTCGGCCGCCTGCACCCGGTCGGCATCGCCCTCGCCGGGCTGCTGATGGCGCTCACTTACATCGGCGGTGAAATCGCGCAGTCCAGTCTCGGCCTGCCCGCCGCGGCCATTCAACTGTTCCAGGGCATGCTGCTCTTTGTGTTGCTCGCCGTGGATTTGCTGACCAATTACCGCCTGCGTTTGAAAACCGCGGAGGCCGCGTGATGGATTTCGGCTCGATCAACCCCGTCCTTCTCCTGGCCTCGCTCATGGTGGCGGCGACGCCCATCCTGATCGCCGCCCTTGGCGAACTGGTGGTGGAACGCACGGGTGTTCTGAACCTCGGGGTCGAGGGGATGATGATCACCGGCGCAATCTGCGGCTTTGCCACGGCGGTCAACACCGGCTCGCCGCTCATCGGCTTTGTCGCGGCAGCCGCGGGCGGGGCGGGGCTTTCGCTGCTCTTTGCCTTCCTGACACAAGTGGCGCTGGCCAACCAAGTGGCCTCCGGCCTTGGCCTGACGCTTTTCGGCCTCGGGCTCAGCGCGCTGCTGGGGCAAGGCTACCAAGGCATCAAACCGCCCCCTACGGGCAAGCTGGACATCCCACTGCTGGCCGATCTCCCCATCCTTGGCCCGATCCTCTTCAACCACGACATCATGGTTTACCTGGGCCTCGCGCTTTGCGCCGCGGTTTGGGCGGTGCTGAAATACACCCGCGCGGGCCTGATCCTGCGGGCGGTGGGCGAAAACCACGATGCCGCGCATGCGCTGGGCTACAAGGTGGTGCGGGTGCGGATGCTGGCGATCATGTTCGGCGGCGCTTGCGCGGGGCTCGGCGGCGCCTACATCAGCCTCATCCGTGTGCCGCAATGGACCGAAGGCATGACCGCCGGGGCCGGCTGGATCGCCCTTGCGCTGGTGGTCTTCGCCAGTTGGAAAGCAGGCCGCGTCCTTCTGGGCGCTTGGCTCTTCGGCGGCATCACCGTGCTGCAACTCAACCTGCAAGCCGCCGGCGCGCAATTGCCGATCCCGGCGCTGGGCTGGGCGGTGATCCTAGGCCTCATGATTTTCGGCGTGGTCAAGGCGGCCACGAATTCCCCCATGACGACCAAGCAACTCTGGACCGTCGGCACGCTTTTCACCGCCAGCCTCGCCTTCGCCCTGCTGACCCAGGGCATCCGCGTGCCGTTCAAGGTCGAATACCTGTCGATGTCGCCCTACTTGATCACCATCCTCGTGCTGGTCATCATGTCGGCCGACAAATCCCGCGCGCCCGCCTCGCTGGGCCGCATATTCCACGCCTCGCAATAAGGGGCAGCAAAACCGAAACGATCCAACCACCTGGGAGAGCAAGCAAAAATGACCCTTCTCAAGAAACTGGCAAGTGCCGCCGTGGCGCTTGGCATGGCCACCTCGGCCATGGCCCAAGACACCACCAAGGTCGGCTTCATCTACGTCGGCCCCGTGGGCGACGGCGGCTGGACCTATGAACACGACCAAGGCCGCCTCGCGGTTGAAGAGCACTTCGGCGACAAGGTCGAAACCGTCTTTCAGGAAAGCGTGAAAGAAGGCCCCGAGGCCGAACGCGCGATCCGCAACATGGCGCTCGACGGCGCTGACCTGATCTTCACCACCTCCTTCGGCTTCATGGAACCCACGCTGGCCGTGGCCAAACAGTTCCCCGACGTGAAATTCGAACACGCCACCGGCTTCAAGACCCTGCCCAATGTCTCGACCTATAGCGCCCGCTTCTACGAAGGCCGCGCGGTGCAGGGCCATATCGCGGGCAAGATGACTGAATCAAACATCATCGGCTATATCGCCTCCTACCCCATCCCCGAGGTGATCCGCGGCATCAACTCCGCCTATATTCACGCCAAGAAAGTGAACCCCGATGTCGAGTTCAAGATCATCTGGGCCTACACATGGTTCGACCCGGCAAAAGAGGCCGACGCCGCCACCGCCCTCATCGAACAGGGCGCCGACGTGATCCTGCAACACACCGACTCGACCGCACCGCAAGCGGCGGCCGAGAAAGCCGGGGGCGTCATCACCTTCGGGCAGGCGTCCGATATGGCTGAATATGCGCCCCTGCCGCGCGTCAGCTCCATCATCGACGATTGGGCGCCCTACTACATCGCCCGCACCCAAGCGGTCATGGACGGCACATGGGAAAGCCAGCAGATCTGGCACGGCATCGACGAAGGCATGGTGAAAATCGGTGAGATCACCGATGCCGTGCCCGCCGACGTCAAGGCCGAGGCGCTGGCCCTGAAAGAGGCCATGGCCAAAGGTGAGTATCACCCCTTCACCGGCCCGCTGAAAAAGCAGGACGGCTCCGACTGGCTGGCCGAGGGTGAGACAGCCGACGACGGCACCCTTCTGGGCATGGATTTCTATGTCGAAGGCCTGACCGGCGAGATCCCCAACTGATCCGGGGATTTTCGGACAACGAAGGCCCCGCCATGCGCGGGGCCTTTTTCGTTGGGGGGATTGGGTGCGGCCAGCCCCGCAACCCTAAGCCGTAGGGTGCGCATTCATGCGCACCTTTATGCAACGCCGCATCGACCACTGACCGGCAGGCGATTGCGCGCAATCGCCGAGAGGTGGACCACGGTACGGCGATCAACCGTCCGGGCTAACGCAGTTTATCCCGGAACTGGCGCGTACCCCCAAGCAAGGTACCACGCCCAACCCAATCGCCATGCCATCACGCCGGAGGCGTGCCGTTCATAGTCGGTGCCCCTTTGGGGCGACGGGCGGCGTCATGCCAAAGGCATGCTTCCAGCATGACGATGCGCGGCGGGCCTGCGGCCTTGCCTCCGCGCGGGGCGCGAATGCCAGCATTGCGCAGGAGTGCGGGTTTGCAAAGTGGGGAGCTTTGATCGACCTTTTGGATGCAACCGCCGCAAAAAATGCCTTGGGTCCAGAACTCCAAATCAGGTATTCAAGGATGAAACACTAACCGTTGCGCTGGACAATTGAATCCAAGAAACGCTTTAGGCAAGCCTGCGCCAAAGGATGAGACTGTCCAGCTAGGGCTCGAAGCTGGCGTGCAGCGCGGTGGCACGAGCCATAGCTAGACAATGTAACCCAGCCAACCGTCACCGCGTGGACCACCAACAGGTAAGATGCGGGACCAAGAAAAAGCTCGGGGTCCGCCTCAATTAACCTAATTTCTCAAGAATTCATCCAGCATTTTATTGAATAGACCCGGCTTTTCCAAATGTACCGCATGGGCGCAATCGGGCAGGACGGCAAGGCTTGCGCCCTTGATGCTTTGCCAAAGCTGTTCGGTCTGACTCCAGGGGTACGTGCGGTCGTGGTCGCCCCAGAGAACCAGCGTTTTCGCGCGAATGGCGGGCAGATGATCCACCCCGTTCCAGCCGTGCATCGCATCGAGGCCCGCCAGAATGGCCTGTAGGCTGGTGCATTCGGCAATCGCGGCGCAGTCCTCATAGGCCGAGGCCGCCTCGCAGTGCAAAAACCAAGTGGCGGCGATGCGCCGGGCGGTGGCGCGGGGGCCATCCGCACTGGCTCTTTGTTTCGAGGTGTCGATGCTTTCAAAGCGGCCCGGCAGCACACCGGCTGCCCCGGTGCCGTAAAGGACCAAGCGCTCTACCCGGTCGGGGGCTTGCACGACCATCTCCTGAACGATCATACCGCCCATGGAATGGCCCAGCAGGTGAAACTGCTCGACCCCCTGCTTGCTCAGTTCGTCCAAGGCCCATGCGGCAAAACCCGCGATACTGTCGGGGGCCTGCAAATGCGCGTTCTCGCCATATCCGGGCAGGTCCAGCGCGATGACCTCGAAATTATGACCGAGAGCCGCGCATTGATCCGCCCATTGGCGGCTGCCGCCCATGAAGCCATGCACGAAAACCAAAGGCGTCATCTGCGTCCGCCCTGCACGATGCGGTCAAGAATCATGGCGCAGAAGAGGATCGAGAACCCGGCCAGAATACCTTGGCCCACGTTGGCGTATTGCAGCGCTTCCAGCACGTCCTCGCCCAGCCCCTTGGCCCCGATCAGTGAGGCGACAACCACCATCGCCAGCGACAGCATGATCGTCTGGTTGATCCCGGCTCGGATCGAGGGCGCGGCCAGCGGCAGGTCCACCTTGGTCAGCAGGTACCACTTGTTGGCGCCAAAACTGATCGCCGCCTCGCGCACGCTTTCGGGCACACCGCGCAGGCCCAGCACCGTCAGGCGCACCACCGGCGTGCCGCCAAAGATCATGGTGACAATCACCGCCGCCGGTTTGCCGACGCCGAAAAAGGCGATGACCGGCACCATGAAAACGAAGGCGGGCATGGTTTGCATGAAGTCCATGATCGGCTGGATGAAGCGATAAAAACGGGGGCGGCGGGCGGCGAACATGCCCAGCGGAATGCCAATGACAATCGACAGGCACGCCGCTGTGCCCAGAAGCGCCAGCGTGGTCATGGCCCCTTCCCAAAAGCCCAAAAGGCCCATGTAGGCCAAAAAGGCCCCGGAATAGATCGCCGTGCGGATGCCCGCCGTGAGCCATGTCAAAAGCACGATGAGGGCGGCAATGACGATCCACGGGGTCTGCACAAGGATCACTTCAAGCGCGTCCAGAAGCGCGCGAATACCGCCTGTCAGCAGGTCAAAGAACAGCTCGGTGTTGACCACCAGCCAGGCGATCAGGTCTTCGACCCATTGGATGCCGGTGAGGCGAATATCGGGGTCGGTGGGGAAGTTCGACAGCAGGTCAAACCGGCCCGGGAAGCTATAATGCAGCATCGCCGCCGAGACGATCAGCACCATGAAAATCGCACTCAGAACGATGTGCTGCACCGGCATGCCCGAGCGCACAGAGCTATCCGAAAGCCATTCGGAAAACCGCGCCTCCAGCGCCCAGTTGGCGACCACCGCTTGCACGGCCTTGACGACCAGCAAGATGGCAAGCCCGGTGAGGGCGATGCTCGGCCCCTCGGCGGCCAAGGCCTCGGCCTCGGCGCGGATACCGCCGATATTGGCCTCAAGTGAGTCCACCGTCCTTTGATAAACATCCACCTTGTCCGAGCCGGATTCGATGGCCGCCGCCAATTGCTGTCGGCGCAGTTCCAGCGTGCCTTCGATGGATTCGATCCGCGCGCGCGCATCGGCGGCCAGATCGCCAAACAGGCCGCGCGCCATCTGCACAAAGGCCAGCGTTTCAAGGATCAGGAAAGGCAGCGCCCAAGACCACAGCCCGCGCGCCCCGTACCACACCGGCCCAAACAGCCCGGCGAAAAAGTTGAAAGTGGCGGTAAAGCGCGACGAGGCACCGATCTTGTCGAAGTTTTCGATATAATAGTCTGGGTTGGTGCGCACGAATTTGCGGATACTCTCCTGCCGCTCGCGGGCATAGGCTTGCGCGGCTTCGCTGGTGGTATCCTCAAGCGGGTTCACATCAGACTGGCTCATGATACTTCCGTCCCTTCGATCACGGTGCGCAACAGATCGGCGCGGGTGATGACCCCCACGTCGCGGCCCTCGGCCTCGACGACGATGGCGTCGTCCTCGTCAATCGCGCGGGTGATCAGGTTGCTCAGGGTTTCATCTTCGGCCACGCGCTGCCCGCCCTTGGGCAGGGGGCCATGGGCGGCGATATAATCGTCAATCGGCTGCATCACCGCATGGGCATGCACCACCTTGAGGCGGGAAATCCCGGCGACGAAATCGGCCACGTAATCATCGGCCGGGTGCATGACGATATCCTCGGCGGTGCCCACCTGCACCAGCTTGCCATCGCGCATGATGGCGATGCGGTCGCCGATGCGCACCGCCTCGTCCAAGTCATGGGTGATGAAAATCGTGGTCTTCTTCAAGATCTTGCTCAGGCGGATGAACTCATCCTGCAGCTGCCGCCGGATCAGCGGATCAAGCGCCGAAAACGGCTCGTCCATCAGCAAAACATCGGGGTTCGCTGCCAAGGCGCGGGCCAAGCCGACACGCTGCTGCATCCCGCCCGAAAGCTCATGGGCAAACTTCGCCCCCCAAGCACCCAGTTCTACGATATCCAGAATGGCCGCCGCCTGCCGCATCCGCTCGTTCTTGGCGACCTCGCGGATTTCCAAGGGCATCGCCACATTGTCCAGAACCGAGCGGTGCGGCATCAGCGCGAAATTCTGAAACACCATGCCGATCTTGCGGTTGCGAAAGGTCTGAAGCTCCTGCGGGCCAAGCGCCATAACATCGGTGCCTTCGATCTCGATCTTGCCCGCCGTGGGTTCCAACAGGCGGTTGAAGTGCCGCACCAGTGTGGATTTGCCGCTACCGGACAAGCCCATGATGCAGAAGATCTCGCCGCGCTTTACCTCAAGGCTCACATCGGCCACGCCAACCACGGCGTTATGCTGGGCCAGAACCTCGGCCTTGGTCAGGCCCTCGGCCTTGATCGCCTGCAGGGCCACCTCGGGCTTGGCGCCAAAGATTTTCCAGACGTTCGAAATCTCAACGACGGTCTCATCGCTCATCGCGCGGTACCTTGTTTGAAGGGGGGAAGGTCAGACGGCGCCAGTCACACCAGCGCCGCCAGGATCACGTCAGATTACAGGCCAAGCCATGCGTCGACACGCTCGGGGTTGGCTTCAACCCATTCACGCGCCACGTCCGACGGGTCACGGCCCTTGCCGCTGATCTCATAGGCAAAGCTGCTGACATCATCGGCAGTCAACGAGAACCGCTCGAAAAACTCGGCAATCGCGGGCGACCGCTCTGGCAGCGAGTTGGACCAGGCGATTTGCACCTCTTTCAGGGCATCCTTCGAAGCGACATAAGACTTTTCCAGCCAATCGGGATCGTCCGAGGGCTGCACCATCTTGTACTTTTCTGGATCATGCGTCGGCTCGGTCAGCATCATAACGTCGAACATGTACCAGATCGCATGCGGCTTGTAGCAGTAAAAGGCATAGCCCTCGCCCTTGGCGATACTGTCTTTGACCCGCGCGGTTTTCACGCTTTCCTCGGCGCGGACGGGCTCGATGAAATCCATCAACCCATAATCCCGCACCTTCACTTCGTTCACGTTGGCCGAGGCCCAACCGGGCGCGCCAATCCACATCTCGCCAAGACCATTGCCGTCGCTGTCCATTTTCATGGCGACGTCCGGGCGGCCCAGATCGGCGATGTCGGTGATGTTGTTGGCCTTGCCGAACTGCTGCGAGACACAATACCCCTGATTGCCCTCATAGGGGTTGGACGACAGGGTGACGGTGCCTTCTTCTTTCACGTATTTGTTGGTGAAGCTTTCCTGGTTGGGCAGCCAGACGTCGGGGTGCACGTCAATCGCGCCTTCGCCTTGGTGCATCGCCTGAAAGATCGTGGCGTTGTTGCCGGGGACGTATTCGACCTCACCGCCAATACGCATTTCAACGACAGCGCCTAAAAGATGGGCAATTGCCTGTGCGCCGGTCCATGATGGCACGCCTATTTTAACCTCTTCCGCCGCTGCGGCGGGCATCGCCATCGCGCCCATCGCGGCGGCAAGGGCCATTGATTTGAGCTTGATCTTCATTGGTATCTCCTCTGTTGGGTTGCGCCATTTTTGGCGTTTTCTTTGTTTTTCAACGGGTTAATATGTTGTTCTTTGGTCTTGCGGGCCATGGGCCTTCGTTGACAAGGTCCTGGTCCGGTGGCGTCTTTCATCCATGTCAAAAGTCTAGAGCGAGTCTTTTCAAAACCGCCAATTCAAACATTTCATTAAACTATTCTAATTTTGCATAGTTTAGGATAGGCTACCCCGAATTCCCTTGGATCAGGGGCTCAATTGGACCTCAACTGGCTACGCGATTTTGAATGTCTGGCCCGCACGCGGAACTTCACCCGCGCGGCGGATGAGCGGAACATCACCCAATCCGCCTTTTCCCGCCGGATCAAGGCGCTGGAAAGCTGGATGGGCCTGCCGCTGATCAACCGCGCCACCTATCCGGTGCAATTGACCGAGGCCGGGGAAAACTTCCTGCCGATCGCCACGGCGTCGATCTCGGGGCTGACCGAGGCCCGGCAAGCCATGCGTGATGCCGATAGGGGCGACAGCCGCTTTGTCCGGTTTTCAGTCCTGCACACGATTTCGGTGCATTACCTTGCGGCCCGGATCGAAACCTTGCAGGCCAATTTGCCCGATCTGCGCACAAGAGTGATCTCGGACTCGCTCAGCACCTGTTGCGATCTTCTCGTCGAAGGGGCGGTCGATATCCTGCTGTGCTATGCCCACCGCAGCGTCGCCCCCATGATCGACGAAACCGCGTTCGAGCGCAAAGACCTGACCGTGGACCGGATGCTGCCGGTCGCCGCGACCGGTGCCGTTCGCGATTTCGGCTGGTCACTGGATAATCCCATGGGTGCGCCCATTCCCTACCTTGCATATGAAAGGTCGACGTTTCTGGGCATGGTCGTCGACGATACGGTTGACGGCCAGAAGCTTCCGGTGGAAACGATCTATGTCGATGCCTTGGTAGAGGCGATCAAGCGTCGCCTATTGGCCGGGGCGGGATTTGCTTGGATGCCCGAAACCGCGATTGCGGCGGAACTGGCTGCGGGGGAGGTGGTGCAGATCGGCGGTGAGCGCTGGGTCGCGCCGATGACGATCTCGGCCTTTTGCAACCCGGCGAACTTCGATCAAACAGCGTGGGATTTTTGGACGCTTTTGTAGGGTTCGCCGTAGAACTTCACGACGCTTATTTGGCTCGTGTCCACGGTCTCACGCGCGGCCAATAGCCTTCACGAAGGACGAAGT
Organism: uncultured Roseovarius sp.; assembly: GCF_913057115.1. Taxonomy (GTDB): domain Bacteria; phylum Pseudomonadota; class Alphaproteobacteria; order Rhodobacterales; family Rhodobacteraceae; genus Roseovarius. The sequence goes on along the minus strand of NZ_CAJXNN010000040.1, from coordinate 341 downwards.
TCCCATTCCTGACACATACAGTGTAAGGATCGCGAGGAAAAACTGGCTTTGGATGTCACAACTCGCAGTGGCAAATCACCGGGCCTAAGTGCGGCGATCAGGCGGGGCTAACGCATTTTATCCAAGAGCTGGCGCGTAACCTACACGCGACGCGCCCAGACCAACCCAATCGCCGTGCCGTCACGCCGAAGGCGTGCCGTTTATAGTCGGCGCCCCTTTGGGGCGACGGGGCGGCGTCATGCCGAAGGCATGCTTTCAGCATGACGATGCGCGGCGGCGCTACGCGCCTTGATTCCGCGCAATGGCAATGTCCGCTCCGTGCCGCATGTCGGTTACTCAAC
>NZ_CAJXNN010000039.1 GCF_913057115.1 uncultured Roseovarius sp. | reverse complement strand
TTCATTCGGGGACTGACGCTGTCGCACACAAATCCTTGGTTCGGAGCGAAACGGGAACCATGCGCCCTCCCGGGGGGAGGGTCGGGCGCGGCCCGGGGCAAGCCCGGGCGAAACGGTGAATGGATGTTGGAATATGCCCTAGTCACCCTGGGTGGGCACGCAATTGGCTTTGCCAATCGCTTTCGCCCACTCGCGCCAAAATGGACTACTCGTCCATTTTGAGCGCGCTAATAAAGGCCTCCTGCGGGATATCCACCTTGCCGAACTGGCGCATTTTCTTCTTGCCGGCCTTCTGTTTCTCCAGAAGTTTCTTTTTCCGGGTCGCGTCGCCGCCGTAGCATTTGGCGGTGACGTCTTTGCGCATGGCCGACAGCGTCTCACGCGCGATGACCTTGCCGCCGATGGCCGCTTGGATCGGGATTTTGAACATGTGGCGCGGAATGAGGCCCTTGAGCTTTTCGCACATGGCCCGCCCGCGCATTTCGGCGCGGTCGCGGTGCACCATCATGGAAAGCGCATCGACAGGTTCGTCATTCACCAGAAGCTGCATTTTCACGAGGTTGTCGGCGCGGTAGCCGATGATCTCGTAGTCAAACGAGGCATAGCCCTTGGTCACCGATTTCAGGCGGTCGTAGAAGTCAAACACCACCTCGTTGAGCGGCAGGTCGTAGACCACCATGGCGCGGGAGCCTGCATAGGTGAGGTCTTGTTGAATACCGCGGCGGTCCTGGCAGAGTTTGAGCACGTCACCGAGGAATTCGTCGGGCACAAGGATGGTGGCCTTGATGCGCGGCTCTTCCACGTGGTCGACCAGCGTCAGGTCGGGCATATCGGCGGGGTTGTGCAACTCCTCCATGGAACCGTCTTTCATGTAGACGTGGTAGACGACCGAGGGCGCGGTGGTAATGAGTTCGATGTCATATTCGCGCTCGATCCGGTCGCGGATCACCTCAAGGTGAAGCAGGCCGAGGAAGCCGCAGCGGAAGCCGAAGCCGAGGGCGGCGGAGTTTTCCATTTCGTAGGAGAAGGAGGCGTCGTTGAGGGCGAGTTTCTCGATGGCGTCGCGGAGGCTTTCGAATTCCGAGGAGTCGACCGGAAAGAGGCCGCAGAAGACCACCGGGATCGAGGGTTTGAAGCCCGGCAGGGGCGTTTCGCATTGCTTCTTCTCGTGGGTGATCGTGTCGCCCACGCGGGTATCGCGCACCTGTTTGATCGAAGCGGTGATAAAGCCGATTTCGCCCGGCCCCAGTTCGTCGACCACGGTCATGGCGGGGCGGAAGACGCCGATGCGGTCCACGCCGTAGGTGGCGCCGGTTTGCATCATGCGGATCTTGTCGCCCTTTTTCATCACCCCGTCCATGATGCGGACGAGGACGACGACGCCAAGGTAGGGGTCGTATTTACTGTCGACCAGCATGGCTTTCAGGGGCGCGTCGCGGTCGCCGGTGGGGGCGGGCAGGTGATCGACGATGGCTTGCAGGGTTTCGCGGATGCCTTCGCCGGTTTTGGCCGAGACGGGGATCGCGCCCGAGGCGTCGATGCCGATGACCTCTTCGATCTGTTCGGCGACGCGGTCGAGGTCACTGGCCGGAAGGTCGATCTTGTTGAGCACGGGGATCAGCTCATGATCGGCCTCGATGGCCTGGTAGACGTTGGCGAGCGTCTGCGCCTCGACCCCTTGGGTGGAATCCACCACCAGCAGCGAGCCCTCGACCGCGCGCATGGAGCGGGAGACCTCGTAGGAGAAATCGACGTGGCCGGGGGTGTCGATGAGATTGAGCACATATTGCTGCCCGTCATCGGCGGTATAGTCGATGCGGACGGTGTTGGCCTTGATGGTGATGCCGCGTTCGCGTTCGATGTCCATGCTATCGAGCAGTTGATCCTTCATGTCGCGTTCGGCGACGGTGTCGGTCATCTGGATCAAACGGTCAGCCAGCGTGGATTTCCCGTGGTCGATATGGGCCACGATCGAGAAATTGCGGATATGCGAGAGCGGTGTCATGGTAGTGGGATATGGAGGGGTTTTGGGGGGTGGTCAAGGTGGCTTGCGCATCATGGTGATTGCGTCGGCTCTTCGGCAGGCGGCTTGAGGCCTTTTTGCTTGGACGTGCGGTCTCGGACTGCTCCGACCAGAGCCCTTATTCCTCGCGGAAGGCCTGGTTGAACTGGTCGCTCAGGGGTTTCATCAGATAGCTGAGCACGGTTCGGTCCGTGGTTTTGTTTGTTCCCCCTCGCTGCCCGCGCTCCGTTTATGATGGACGGAACGCGAGCCGCATCTGCTTCTCGGTTTCGATCAAAGCGAAGAATACCGCGCCGATTGCCACGATCAGGAGGCCGTCAAACAAGGGAACCGCCTGTGTGCCGAAGATGGATTGCATGGGCGGCAGGAAGGTGATGGCGAACTGTGCGACCGTCACTATGGAGACGCAGACCCACACGGTCCGCGTGCCCTTTGCCGCGGCCCATGTCAGCGAAGGGCTGCGCAGGTTACGGATGTAGAACAGGTACATGATTTCCAGCACCACCAGCATGTTCATCGCCATGGTCTGTGCAAGCGGCAAAGGATACCCCACATCAATCGCATAGGCGTAGATGCCGAAGACGGCGGCGAGGATCAGCGCCGAGGCGAAGATGATCTGCCAGACAAGACCGCCGGTGAGCAAAGGCTCATTCCGGGGGCGCGGCGGGCGGTTCATGGTGCCGGGCTCGGATGGCTCGAAGGCCAGTGAGAGCCCCAGCGTGATGGCGGTGACGAGGTTGACCCACAGGATCTGTACGGCGGTGATCGGCAGCGACATGCCCGCGAAGAGCGCGATGACGATGGTCATCGCCTCGCCCGCGTTGGTGGGCAGGGTCCAGCTGATCACCTTCTTGATGTTGTCATAGACAGTGCGCCCCTCGCGCACCGCCGCCTCGATCGAGGCGAAATTGTCGTCGGCCAGCACCAGTTCGGCGGCTTCCTTGGCGGCGGCGCTGCCTTTTTGGCCCATGGCGATCCCGGCATCTGCGCGCTTGAGCGCAGGTGCGTCGTTGACGCCGTCGCCGGTCATCGCCACGGTCAGGCCTCGTGCTTGAAGGGCGGTGACGAGGCGCAGCTTGTGAGCGGGCGAGGTGCGGGCGAAAATGTCGGTTTCGATCGCCGCATCCGCGAGCGCCGCGTCGTCCAGCGCCTCAAGGTCTGCGCCGGTCAGAACCTGTACATGGTTCCTGAGCCCGATCATCTCGCCGATGGCGCAGGCCGTGGCCGCGTGATCGCCCGTGATCATCTTCACCCGGATTCCGGCAGCGTGGCACTCGGCCACCGCTGCAACGGCTTCGGCGCGCGGCGGGTCGATCAGACCGATCAGGCCGATCAGCGTGAGCTTTCCCTCCAGATCCTCGGCGTTCAGGGTCATTTGATCCTTTGGCACGTCCCGTGCAGCGATGGCGATCACGCGCTGGCCCTCGGCCGCGATATCCTCGACCATGCTGTGCCAGTGATCCTGCTCAAGCGGTTCGCTGTCTCCGTCCGGAGTGCGTTGATCCGCACAGAGCGCAAGCACCGCCTCGGGCGCGCCCTTGACATGGATCGCGGTGCGTTTCGCCCCGTCGTGGTCGAGGGTCGCCATGTAGCGGTGCGCAGCGTCGAAGGGGATGGCGTTGCGCCGTGTCCAGTTGGCGAAGGCCTCGGGGCCATCTCCGGAAATCTTGCGCACAAGCGTCTGAAGCGCCCCTTCCATCGGGTCGCCCTCGACGCGCCAGCCGCCCTCCGGTCCGCGCAGCACGGATTCGTTGCACAGTCCGGCAATGTGCGCGACCTCCTGAAGAATGGCGTGCTCCCTATCGTCTGCACCGGGCGCTTGTACCGCGCCCATCGGGGCATAGCCGTCGCCCGTCACCTCGTAGTGGTGCCCGGCGGTGGCCAGCGTTGCGACCATCATTTCGTTGCGGGTGAGCGTGCCGGTTTTGTCCGTGCAGATCACCGAGACCGAGCCCAGCGTCTCGATGGCAGGCAGACGGCGCACAATGGCGTTGCGCCGCGCCATGGCCTGCACCCCCACCGCCAAGGTGATGGTGAGCACAGCAGGCAAGCCTTCAGGGATGGCCGCGACCGACAGGCCGACCACGGCCATGAAGAGTTCGGCAAAGCCCATGTGTCCGATGAAATACCCATAGCCCAGAATGGCCAGTGCAACGATCAGGATAAAGACAGTGAGCCAACGCGCGAAACGGTCCATTTGTGTGACCAATGGCGTGGTCAGCACCTCAACCGTGCTGAGCATGCCGCTGATGCGCCCGATCTGTGTCCGGCTGCCTGTCTCTGTCACCACGCCGCGTCCGGTCCCCGCCGCCACAAGCGTTCCCGAAAAGAGCATGGGGCTTTGGTCTCCAAGCGGCGCCTCGCTATCCACCGGTGCGACGCCCTTGTCCACGGGCACCGACTCGCCGGTAAGGATCGCCTCCTCGGCCTTGAGACCACGCGCCTCAAGCAAGCGCAGATCCGCCGGGACAAGATCGCCTGCCGTGACGAGCACGATATCACCGGGCACCAGGTCTTCCGCATCGAGGGTGACGCGGCTACCATCGCGCAGCGTGGTCGCGCGCGGAGACAGCATGTCGCGAATTGCCGCCATCGCCTGTTCGGCGCGCCCTTCCTGTATGAATCCGATGACCGCGTTGGCGATCACCACGGCAAGGATCACGCTGGTATCCACCCAATGCCCAAGCGCCGCGGTGACCGCTGCCGCGACGATCAGGACGTAGATCAGAACATTGTGGAAATGTGACAGGAACCGCAGGAGCATGCTGCGGCCCGGTGGCTCGGGCAAGCGGTTCGGGCCGGTCTTGGCGCGCCGACGCGCCGCTTCGTCCGTGGTCAATCCTGTTTCTCCCGCACAGAGAACGTCAAGCGCGTCCTCGGGCGGACGGGCATGAAAAGCGGTCGGTGGGCGTGTTTCTGTCATTCGTTTGGCTTCACTTTTGTGAAGGCCGCAGCGCGAGACGAGCGCGCCCGGCGGTTGGGCCACATCACCTGTTTGGCGATCACCTTGTCGATGCGCAGGCCATCCATGTCGACGATTTCCAACCGCCAGCCGTCGATTTGGACATGCTGTCCAACCTGCGGCACCTCTCCGAGACGTTCGATGACCAGACCGGCCACGGTTTCCACCCCCGGACGGCGGTCGCGCAAAAGGCCGAGATGTTCCTCGAATTCGTCAACCGGCATCCAACCTGCAACAAGCAAAGAGCCGTCGCCGCGCTCGACATATTTGGGCTCGTGGGTTTCGGCTTTGTCAAATCCCCCCGCGATCGTTCCCAACACGTCCATCGGCGTGACGATTCCCTTGAAATGGCCGTATTCGTCGTAGACGAGCAGCATGTGGATGGGCGCCTTTCGCAATCTTTCGATGACTTCAAGGGCGGGCAAAGTCTCCGGGATGACAAGCGCCGGATGCATCAGCCCCAGCACATCGAAGTCTGCATCTGTCGTCGTGAGCAGATCGCGGCTGTGGAGAACACCGACGATGTCGTCAGGTCCTTCCCGCCATAGTGGCAGGCGAGAGTGCCCCGACGCCTGGAAACGCGCGAGCAGCTCGGCGCGCGTTTCTTCGACCCCGGCGGTTTCGACATCAAGGCGCGGTGTCATCAGGCCCCGTGCGCGACGATCAGAAAAGCGCATGACGCCGCCGATCAGGTCCTTCTCGGCGCCGTGAATGACGCCGGCACCGGCCGCTTCGGACAGGACCGAGCGGATATCCTCGTCACTGACAGAGGTTTCGCGCTCGCCCGACTGGCCGATGAGGTGCAAGACGAGCCTGCCCGACCAATCAAGCAGCCACACCACCGGCGCCGCGACGCGGGACAGCACAAGCATCGCGGGTGCCACACGGCTGGCCACGCGTTCCGGCGCGGCCAGCGCGATCTGCTTAGGCACAAGCTCGCCTATGATGAGTGACAGATAAGTGATGACAACGACCACGATACCCACCCCGACCTCGTTCGCCGCCGCCTCGGGAACACCCAGCGCCGGCAGCGCTTCGGCCAGCCGCCGGCCAATCGTGGCACCGGAAAACGCCCCCGCGAGAACCCCTACGAGCGTGATGCCAATCTGCACGGTGGACAGGAACTTCCCGGGGTCTTCCGCAAGGCCAAGCGCGATCCCTGCACCGCGGTCGCCACGTTCGAGGCGCGCTTTCAGCCGCGCGGGCCGGGACGAGACCACGGCCAGTTCAGACATGGCGAGCAGACCATTCAAACCGACCAGAAACAAAACGAGGAAAATCTCCAGAATCATGATCGGGTCCAGTGCGAATTATCTGTCAACGTTTGAATAGCCTTGAAGGTATTGTAGCCTGACATTGTACCGGATGCATCGGTTATTGGCGCCAGGCAATTGAGGTCGGGTGGCGCGGTGCGATTGGGACGACCGGCCCGCAGGAATTCTCTGCATAAAGCGTTTCGCGAAAAACCTGACACACAGATTTTTGCGAAACGCAGTGCTTCGCTTAATCGTTGCACGCGTTCCGCCTTTAGCCGTTTCTCAGGTTAAAGGCGGAACGCTTTAGCTTAATTCCCGCCTTTGCAAGCCCGAAACGTGGCGATGGCAATGGAGGGTCACAGGCTGCGCAAGGCTTTTGGGCCGAATATCCGCTCAAACCCACTTTCACGGCGCATCACCCGTGGCCAATGACCATGGCCAATGTCAGTGAGAGCGACCAGTTGTTCATCGTGTAAACGTGCATCTCGGGTGCGCCATAGGCGATCAAGCGTCGGGCGTGTTCAATCGTGATGGCGGCGGCAAGACAGGGCTCAAGTTCGGGTGTTGTCTCGGTTTGGGCCAAGAGCTTGTTCAGCCAATCCGGCACAGAGGCCGCGTTCATCCGCGCAAAGCGCTTCACCCGTGGCCATTTCTCAAGCGGCATCAGGCCCGGGATGATCGGTGCGTTGATACCGCGTTTGCCGCAGGCCTCAAGAAACCGCCCATAGGCCGCCGGATCCAGAACGAATTGACAATATGCCGACCCTGCACCGGCCTCCAGCTTTCGCTTGAGATGGTCTATGTCCTCCTCCAGCGTTTTGGCCTCAGGGTGCTTCTCGGGATGGGCCGCGACCGCGATTTCGAAGTCATGCCGCTTGCGCAGCGCCGTCACCAAGTCTGATGCATGTTCAAACCCCGGAGGCAGGACGCTTGCGTCTGTCTTGGGATAGTCACCGCGAAGCGCCAGAATGTGCCGGATACCGCGTTCCCACAACTCGTCAGCCGTATTCAGCGCCTCCTCGCGCGTGAGGCCCTTCGATACCAGATGGGCCATGACCGGGTGGCCCGTGCGCTGCGCGATTTCGGCCGCAGTTTCGACCGTGCGGCGTCTTGTGGCCCCTCCGGCGCTCATTGTGACCGAGAAGCCTCGGCCCGCCACCGGCGCGAGGCGATCGGCTGTTTCGAGTAACTTCTGCCGCCCCTCCGCATCCTTTGGTGGAAAGACTTCGAAACTCAGCGGGATTCGCCCCTGCAATTCATACAAATCCCGCAGCAAGGCGTCTTTCGGCTGATCCCCGCAAATGCCCTTGATCATAAAGCGTTTCCTTTCGGACGATGCCCCGCCCCAACTGAATGGTGGGACGTGGTTTAAATCGGTGCGGACGCTCAACCCGCCATCCCAGAGTTAACGCAGAGTAGTTTGCCGACCAACCCAAAGGGCTGCCATGTCTGAAGTGAAGACTTACACACATTCGTCTGGCAATTCTGAGCCTTGCAAGGCGTGAATGCCTGCGCTTGTATTGGTGCGAGAGCAGCATTCTCGATGGCGAGGCATAACCAATAATGTCGGAAACACTCAGCGCATTGGGCGGGATCGGATTGTTCTTGCTGGGCATGAAGATCATGACGGAGGCGCTGCGAGAGGCGGCAGGCGCGAATCTTCGGCATCTGCTGGCCCGGTTCACCACCACCCCGTTGCGGGGCGTGGCGAGCGGTGCGATCACCACGGCATTGATACAGTCCTCCTCGGCGACGACGGTGATGACCGTGGGGTTCGTGGGGGCGGGTCTGCTGAGTTTTCCACATGCGCTTGGAGTGATCTACGGCGCGAATATCGGCACCACGATCACAGGCTGGATCGTATCGCTGGTGGGGTTCAAGCTGAAATTGGGCGCGGTTGCGATGGGGCTCTTGTTCTTGGCGAGTCTCACGATGCTTTTGTCGCAGGGACGCGCCGCGCGGCTCGGCCGGATCGCGGCGGGGTTCTGCCTGCTCTTTATCGGGCTGGATTTGATGCAAGAGGGCATGTCTGGCGCGGCTGACTGGATCACGCCCGAGCGGATGCCCGGAACAGGCATTACAGGCATGTTGGCGATGGCGGCGCTTGGGCTGGCGATTACTGTCGTCATGCAATCCTCGTCGGCGGCCATCGCTGTCGTGCTGGTTCTATTGGGCAGCGGAGCTTTGCCGCTGATTCAAGCGGCGGCTGCGGTGATCGGGATGAACCTGGGCACCACCTTTACCGCGCTCATCGCCGCGATTGGGGGGTCGCGTTCAATGCAGCAGACTTCGATTGCGAACCTGCTGTTCAATCTTGGAACCATGGTGATCGCCTTTCCCATGCTGCTGGTGATCGCAAACCCGCTGGAGGCGTTGGCTGCGCGAACCGGGGTGGATACTGCGCTGGTGCTGTTTCATACGGGGTTCAACCTGATAGGGACTCTGGCCTTTCTGCCCGTCACCCACCGCTTCGCTGCGCTGGTCGCAAAGCTGCGGCCCGATTTGGGCGGGCACGCGGCCCCGGAACTGGATCGTCGCCTGCTCAGCGACGAGGGCGCGGCGATGCAGGTTGCGCATGGCACTGTGACCTGGGCGGCGCGCGAGATATTCGCCGCCTATGCTTTGGCCCTTGGACCCAAGGGGGATTTAAGGCGGCTATCGACGTTGGACCCTCGGGTGAAGATGGCACTGGTGGACTTGCGGGACTACATGGCACAGATCTCGGTCCCACGCGACAAGCCGGCCGAGGCGGCTGCATTTGCCGCTTTGATGCACCAGGCCGACCACCTTGTGCGCCTGATTGATCAGGCAAGGCATCACGCCTTCATCCCCGTGCTAAATCATGACGCGATCACGCGACGTCCGGCGAAATGGTTCGCTGCCTGTCTGTCACCCGACCGGGCAATGGAGCTTACAGAGATTGGTCAGCATATTGCGCGCATGAGCGACTTGGTAAAGCGTCGGTTCGCGCAGCATCGGCGCGGCCTACTGCTCGGGGAACACGCGGGGATTTATTCGGTTCAGGATACTTTTCAGGCAACTGATGCAATGCGGTGGCTCACGCGGATCATGCACAATGTCCAACGCATCGGCGAATACGACCAAGAGGTGCGTGACAGGTTGGGGCATGGGGATTTGGTCGACACGGGCGACAGATCAGCCCGGCTTTGATGGTTTGACGAGGCTGGCGAAAGCGAACATGTCGTAGCAATGCCGCTTGCCGCTCATCAATACCCGGAAGCCGGGCTGACGCAGCCGCTTCTGATGATCGTGCGCGCAGTATTGGCGCATTGGGTCAGTACGATGCACGCGGCTTTGGCAAGACAAGGGTCAGCTTTCTGCGGCAGAACCGACATCTCGTATCGGCATGAGCTTTTCGTGGTTGGGCACGGCGATCGAGGGTCACTTTCAGAAGTCTGTTCAAGCTGAGGAACGTTGATGACCTCCCATACAACAAGGTTTTGCGCCAGCTTTGTCGTCCCGGAGCGGGAGGCAATCCGTGTAGAGGCGTGCCGTCACCAAAGTACCGCGTGACGGTTTGCCAGTGCCTTACGCGTCTTTTGGGCGGCAGGCACAGTCGGCCAACGTGTTGCGCATGTGCCTATGCTTGGCACCTTTGCCGTTTTCGCAAGCAGCGGAGGGCGGCTTATCGACAGACGCAAGCAGCGTGCGATGGGCGACGATTGGCAAAGGATGCGCAGCACAACGATACCTGCAAGGGTATCCGCATACACGCCCGGCATGGAGTTTGGACTACGACTTGCCGCAGGCCTTGTCCTTCATGCGGGGCTGATTTGGTTTCATCCTCATCTTTTCGGGGTCAGCACACTCAGGTGAATGTCAATCCTCGATGTCCTCGATCCAGGTCTTCGCGGCCACGGCACGAGGCAGACCAAGCGGGCCGATCGCGAGCATGGCCACCTGCATGATCGCCCCTGCCTCGATACCGTCCGTCTTTGCCCGGCGAGTGTGCGAATGGACCGCCCCTTCGGAGCCTGCACCGATGGCCAGTGCGAGTTTGACCAGCCGCTTTTCCCGGTCTGTCAGGGGTCCGCAATCGGCCGTCGCCTTGCCGAGGGCGGAATAGGCTTTCCAGATATCAGGATGCTGCTCGGCAAGATCTCCGGCAGCACCGGGCATGGACTTAATCATGGGAACGGTCCTCAAGTTGTGTGATCGTCAATAAGTGGGTTCGGTTTCGCGAAACGCTCTAGATCGTCCTGGTCCTCAATCGTAACATGGGTGCCGGTGACCATGACGCCATAGGGTTGAAGCCCTTTGATGGCACGGCTGAGGTTCTCGGGTGTCATGCCAAGCACCGACGCCAGCCTACGTTTCTCGAGCGCCAAATCGAAACTCGGCGCTCCTCCGGAACGCTTTTGTTGCCTGAGCAGGTAATTGGCGAGCCTTTCGAGCGAGGAGCGGAGCTTGAGGTCCTTCTGTGCCTTGATGACCGAGCGATAACACTGCGCCAGTTCCGTTACGATCGCGCGTGCAAAATCATTGTCGGCATCGAAAACAGCGCGAACATCCTGACTGGGGATCAAGGCGATCCGGCTTTTTTCAAGCGTGCGCGCAGACATCAGATAGGGTGCATCCTTGATCGTTGCAGCAAGGATGAAGGTAGAGATGGGCCGAACCGTTGCCATACTGGTTTCACGGTTGTTCCATGTTGAAAAAAGATCGACAGTTCCGGACAGCACGATGTGCAGGAAGTCACTTGGCTCGCCCTCGGTGATCAATTCGATCTGGGCCGGAAAATTCTGAACATAGGCGCCACGCATGAGCGACTGGAAATGCTCATTTTGCATATCCTTGAATATATCGAGCTCCCGAATGTCCGGGTAGTCCGAATCGGGCATACCTAAGCGCACCTATTTGATCCTCTTGATAATCGCGGCCCCCTCACTTGATAAAGATCAAGCGTTTGCTTGGCCTTTGTTTCCATGGCTCTTGATGGCCCAAGAGCCATCTCATGACAAACTTTTGCAAGCCATTTATTTGACTACACATTCCCCGGATTCTTGATCTGGATCAAGCAAGAAACCGGTGTCCCTCCACAGTTTCGAGCCCAAGCCTGTCATTGGCGAAGAGCCGATGCAGCGTTCTGGAGGGACAGCACATGCATACACTCGATGATGTCTCACGCTCGGACCAGTACCGAGCCTTGGGGCTAAGCACTTTCGCTTTCACGGTCTGCTTTGCCGTGTGGACGATCTTTTCAATTATCGGTGTTCAGATCAAACAGGAACTCGGATTGAGCGACACCCAATTCGGCCTGCTGGTGGCCACACCGGTACTGACCGGCTCTGTCAGTCGGATCTTTCTTGGCGTCTGGACCGAGCAATTCGGTGGCCGGGTCATGTTTCCGCTGCAAATGCTGATCACCGCCGTCGCGGTCTGGCTTCTGACCAGCGTGGAGACCTATTGGGTCTTTCTTGTCGCAGCACTCGGTCTCGGCCTTGCTGGCGGATCGTTCATCGTCGGTGTCGCCTACACATCGCGCTGGTTCGAAAAAGAGCGCCAAGGCACCGCTTTGGGCATTTTCGGGGCCGGCAATGTCGGCGCTGCCGTGACCAACTTTGCGGCACCGTTCCTTGTTGTCGCGCTGGGATGGGAAGGCACTGCGCGGGTTTATGCCATCGTTCTCACGATCACGGCCGTATTGTTCTACATGCTGGCCAAGACCGACCCGGTACACGAGGCGCGCAAGATCAGCGGCGAGGGCCCGGTCTCGACCGGTCAACAGCTCGAACCGCTCAAGAATATTCAGGTCTGGCGCTTTGCCACCTATTATTTCTTCGTCTTCGGGGCCTTTGTTGCGCTGGCCAGCTTTCTGCCGCGCTACTACGTTGGCGCCTACGGGCTGGAACTGACCACCGCGGGTGTCTTTGCCGGCCTCTATTCCTTGCCGGGCTCGGTATTTCGCGCTCTTGGCGGCTGGATGTCCGACAAGTGGGGCGCGCGTGCTGTCATGTACGCGACCTTCATCGTATCGCTCATCGTGCTCTTCATAATGAGCTATCCCGAGACCAGCTACACCGTGGCCGGAATTAACGGCGCGATCGAATTCAATTTCGGGCTGAGCGTCGGCTTCTTCGTCGCCCTGACTGTCCTGTTGGGCTTCATGATGAGCCTCGGCAAGGCCGCTGTCTACAAGCACATCCCGGTCTATTACCCGCATCACGTCGGTTCTGTTGGCGGGCTCGTCGGCATGATCGGCGGGCTTGGCGGGTTCTTTCTGCCCATCGCCTTCGGCATGCTGCTGGATTTCACCGGTGTCTGGACCGCGCCGTTCATGCTGCTCTTCGCGCTGGTCGCCGTCATGACCATCTGGATGCATGTCGCGATCCGTCGAATGGAGCGGGCCCGTCACCCCGGCCTGGCCGGAGAGCGCTATCTTTCGGATGTGCCTGACCAGCCGCTTGAGAAGCCGCAGCCCGGCAAAGCACGCGCACCCGCACATGCCGAACCACAAACTTCCAGCTGACCTCGGTCGGGCGGGGCCCACCCGCCCGTCAACCTCACTTCAAAGGACCTGACATGGGACAAGATTTAAGAAACTGGACACCGGAGGACGAGAGCTTCTGGGCCTCTAAGGGCAAGTCCATTGCAACCCGCAACCTGTGGATTTCCATTCCCAGCCTGCTGTGCGGATTTGCCGTCTGGCTCTACTGGGGCATCATCACGGTGCAGATGGTGAACCTGGATTTCGGCTTTGCCAAGTCCGATCTTTTCACCCTTGGTGCCATCGCGGGGCTGACCGGCGCGACGCTACGTATCCCGTCGACCTTTTTCATCCGCATCGCGGGTGGGCGAAATACCATCGTCTTTACCACTGCGCTTTTGATGATCCCGGCGGCGGGCACGGGGTTGGCTCTGCAAGACCCGAACACACCGCTTTGGTATTTCCAGATCCTTGCCTTCCTGAGCGGAATCGGCGGCGGCAATTTCAGTTCGTCCATGTCGAATATCAGCTTTTTCTACCCGAAAAAGATCCAAGGCTATGCCCTGGGGATGAACGCTGGTCTGGGCAATTTCGGCGTGACCACCATGCAGATCCTCGTACCGCTGGCCATGACCATGGGCATCTTTGGCGGCGAGAGCCGGACTCTTGTCAACACCTCGGGCACGCTGATCGGAAAAATTCCGGCTGGCACCGAAACCTACATCCAGAATGCCGGGTTCATCTGGCTGGTGTTCCTTGTACCGCTGGCCATCATCGGCTGGATGGGCATGAACAACATCCGTGACGAACATGTGTCGCCGGATATCCCTAACCCGCTGGGCGCCTTCGCAACGATCTCGGGCATGCTGGCGATCGGCTTTGTCACGGCCGCTTTTGGCGCGTGGTTGATGCTGCCGGGGGTCGAAGGCGGGCTGCCCACTTCGGGGCTGGGTGTTTCGAAATGGATCGTGCTGCCCATCGTCATCGCGCTGACCGTGCTGGGGCTCAAGATGATCCCGGGCGCGGTGGGGCAGAACCTGTCGCGCCAGTACAAGATATTCGGCAACAAGCACACATGGGCGATGACCATCATCTACACCATGACCTTCGGCAGCTTCATCGGCTACTCCGCCGCGCTGGCGCTGACCATCAAGGTGGTGTTCGGCTTCAGCCATATCGAGGTTGATGGGCTGATGACCCATGACACGGTGAACCCCAATGGCCCCTCGGCCCTGATGTTCGCCTGGATGGGCCCGTTCATCGGCGCGCTGATCCGCCCGATCGGCGGCATGTGGGCTGACCGCGCAGGTGGCGCAAAGGTGACGCAGATCATCTCGATCATCATGGTCGCCAGCGCGCTTGGTGTCGCCTACTTCATCCAGCAGGCCTATGCCTCGGCCACACCGGAACAGTATTTCTACCCGTTCCTTGGCCTCTTCCTGATCCTGTTTGCCGCCACTGGCATCGGCAATGGCTCGACCTTCCGCACAATCGCCTTTGCCTTCGACAAGGAGCAGGCCGGACCGGTGCTTGGATGGACGGCCGCCGTTGCCGCCTATGGTGCCTTCATCATCCCGAAAGTGTTCGGTGAACAGTTGAAGGCCGGGCATCCGGAATATGCGCTTTACGGCTTCGCGATCTTCTACGCGGTCTGCATCGCCATCAACTGGTGGTTCTACCTGCGCCCGGGCGCCTACATCCAGAACCCCTGATCCGACAATCCAGCTATGCCCCGGCCACTTGTCCGCCGGGGCTGCGAGACAAAACCTAGGAGATATCAGATGAGCCACCTGCTCGACAGATTGAACTTCCTCCAGTCCAAAGAGCTGGAACAGTTCGCGGACGGCCACGGCCAGGTCACGCGCGAAAGCCGCGACTGGGAGGACACATACAGAAACCGCTGGCGGCACGATAAGGTCGTACGCTCGACCCACGGGGTCAACTGCACCGGGTCGTGTTCCTGGAAGATTTACGTGAAATCCGGGATCGTCACCTGGGAAACGCAGCAGACTGACTATCCGCGTACGCGGCCAGACCTGCCGAACCATGAGCCGCGGGGATGTGCGCGGGGCGCGTCTTACAGCTGGTATCTCTACTCTGCCAACCGGGTAAAGAACCCGTTGGTTCGGGGGCGCCTGATGAAGGTCTGGCGCAAGATGCGCGAGACGATGGACCCGATCGAGGCCTGGACCAAGTTGCAGAACGATCCGATCCTGCGCGCCTCATATGTCGAGACCCGCGGCAAGGGCGGTTTCGTGCGCGCAACATGGGACGAGGCGACCGAGATCACCGCCGCCGCCAACGCCTACACGGCCAAGACCTATGGCCCTGACCGGGTCTTCGGGTTCTCGCCCATTCCGGCGATGTCGATGGTCAGCTATGCCGCCGGCTCGCGTTACCTGTCGCTACTTGGCGGGGTCTGCATGTCTTTCTACGATTGGTACTGCGACCTGCCGCCAGCCAGCCCGATGACATGGGGCGAACAAACCGACGTGCCGGAAAGTGCGGATTGGTATAACGCTGGCTACCTGCTGCTCTGGGGCTCGAACGTGCCGCAGACCCGGACGCCGGATGCGCATTTCTATACCGAGGCGCGCTACAAAGGCACCAAGTCCGCCGTGATCTGCCCCGATTACTCCGAAGCGGCAAAGTTCGGCGATGTCTGGCTGAACGCGCGTCAAGGCACGGACGCGGCTCTGGGCATGGCCTTCGGCCACGTCATCCTGCGCGAATTCCACCTTGACCGGCAGGCCGAGTATTTCGAGGAGTACTGCCGCAAGTATTCCGATTTCCCCATGCTGGTGAAACTTGAGAACAAAGGCGACCGTCTGGTCGCCGGCCGTTTCCTGCGCGCCGACGATCTGGATGGCAAGCTGGGCGAAGAGAACAATCCCGAGTGGAAGACCGTTGCCCTTGACGCGGCCTCCGGCGGGCTTGTGGCCCCGAATGGCTCCATCGGCTATCGCTGGGGCGAAGATGGCGAATGGAATCTCGAAGAAAAGGCTAACGGTGCCGATACCGAGCTGAAGATGAGCCTCGTCCTGGAAGAAGACCATGACGATGTCGTTGGTGTCGACTTCCCCTATTTTGGTGGAGAGAGCTTTGGCCAGTTCGACACCGGCGCCGATCACCCTGACGTGCTGACACGCAACATTCCGGTGCGCACGGTCGAAACGGCGGATGGCCCGGTCAAGGTTGCGACGGTGTTTGACCTCTTTTGCGCCAACTATGGGCTGGACCGCGGCCTTGGCGGCGAATGGGTCACCGACAGCTACGATGACGAGATGCCGGGCACCCCGGCATGGGCCGAGAAGATCACCGGTGTCCCGCGGGACAAGATCATCCACGTCGCGCGCGAATTCGCAGGCAATGCCGAAAAGACCCAAGGCAAGTCCATGGTCATCATCGGGGCGGCCATGAACCACTGGTACCACATGGACATGAATTATCGCGGTGTCATCAACATGCTGGTGATGTGTGGTTGCGTGGGGCAGTCCGGCGGTGGCTGGGCGCATTACGTGGGCCAAGAAAAGCTGCGCCCGCAGACCGGCTGGCAACCCCTGGCCTTCGCACTCGATTGGATGCGCCCGCCGCGGCACATGAACTCGACCAGTGCTTGGTATGCCCACTCGGATCAATGGCGTTACGAGACCTTGGAGGCCTCGGAAATCCTATCGCCCACCGCACCCGAGGGCGACTGGAATGCCAGCATGATTGACTACAACATCCGGGCTGAGCGCATGGGTTGGCTGCCGTCGGCGCCACAACTCAGGCAGAACCCGCTGGAGGTGGCGAAAGCCGCGCAAGAGGCCGGCAAGGACGTGAAGGAGCACGTGGCCGAGGGTCTCAAATCCGGCGATCTGCAAATGGCCTGCGAAGACCCGGACGCACCCGAGAACTGGCCTCGCAACCTGTTTGTCTGGCGCTCGAACCTGCTGGGGTCATCCGGCAAAGGACACGAGTATTTCCTCAAGCACCTGCTGGGCACCGACAATGGCGTCATGGGCAAGGACCTGGGTGAGGAAGGCCGCCAATTGCCGAAAGAGGCCAAGTGGCACGACGAAGCGCCGCGCGGCAAGCTGGACCTTCTGGTGACCATCGACTTTCGGATGTCCACCACCTGTGTCTATTCCGACATCGTTCTGCCAACAGCCAGTTGGTACGAAAAGGACGACATGAACACCTCGGACATGCACCCGTTCATTCACCCGCTGCAAGCGGCGGTGGACCCGGCCTACGAGTCCAAGTCGGACTGGGAAATCTTCAAGTCGATTGCGCACAAGCTGTCGGAAATCACGCCGGGCTATCTGGGCAAAGAGACGGACATCGTGGCGCTGCCCATCCTGCATGATACGCCTGCCGAGATCGCGCAGGATCAGGTCAAGGACTGGAAGAAGGGCGAATGCGACCTGATCCCCGGCAAGACCGCGCCGAACTACATCGCGGTGGAGCGCGACTACCCGGCGCTTTATGAACGTTTCACCTCGCTGGGGCCGAAACTGGATGAGCTCGGTAATGGTGGCAAAGGCATCACCTGGAACACACAAGTGGAGGTGGACGACCTGGCCGCACTCAACGGTGTCAAGGCGGAGGGCCCGGCCGAGGGCCGCCCATTGATCGAAAGCGCTATCGACGCCTGTGAGGTGATCCTGATGCTGGCCCCCGAGACCAACGGCAATGTCGCCGTCAAGGCATGGGAGCAACTGGGCAAAGCGACGGGCCGTGACCATGTTCATCTGGCCGAGGGCGAGCACCACAACAAGATCCGCTTCCGCGATATCGCGGCGCAGCCACGCAAGATCATCTCGTCGCCCACATGGTCGGGCATCGAGAGCGAGAAGGTCAGCTACAACGCGGGCTATACCAACGTGCATGAGTTGATCCCGTGGCGCACCCTGACAGGTCGTCAGCAACTCTATCAGGATCACCTGTGGATGCGGGCCTTTGGTGAGGGGCTTATGTCGTATCGGCCACCGATCGACCTCAAGACGGTCGGGGCCGAGACCAACCATGAGGCGCGCGATGGCCTGCCGCATGTCGTGCTCAACTTCATCACCCCGCACCAGAAATGGGGCATCCATTCGACCTATACCGACAACCTGCTGATGCTGACGCTCAATCGTGGTGGCCCGGTGATCTGGATCTCCGAGAATGACGCAAAGACCTGCGGCATCGAGGACAATGACTGGGTCGAGCTTTACAACACCAACGGAGCGCTGACCGCGCGGGCGGTGGTATCCCAGCGGATCAAGGATGGCACGACCTTCATGTATCACGCGCAGGAAAAGATCGTGAACACGCCCGGGTCGGAAAAGACCGGCCATCGTGGGGGTATCCACAACTCCGTGACCCGCACTGTCCTTAAGCCCACGCACATGATCGGCGGTTACGCGCAGCAATCCTACGGCTTCAACTATTACGGCACCGTGGGCGCAAACCGCGATGAATTCGTCATCGTGCGGAAAATGCAAAAGGTCGACTGGCTCGACCAACCCGCAACCCAGAAGGAGGCAGCGGAATGAGAGTACGTGCGCAAATCGGCATGGTGCTGAACCTCGATAAATGCATCGGGTGCCACACCTGCTCCGTCACCTGCAAGAACGTCTGGACCAGTCGCGACGGCGTTGAATACGCATGGTTCAACAATGTCGAAACCAAGCCGGGCACCGGATATCCCACCGATTGGGAAAACCAGGCCCGTTGGAACGGTGGTTGGGAACGGACCAAGGCGGGTAAGCTACAGCCCAAGCAAGGCTCCAAATGGCGGATATTGGCGAATATATTCGCCAATCCGGATCTGCCCGAGATCGACGACTATTACGAGCCGTTCGATTTCGATCATGACCACCTGAAGTCAGCCCCCGAGATGGATCATTTTCCCACCGCGCGCCCCTATTCCAAGATCACCGGCGAGCGGATCGAGAAGATCGAGAAAGGCCCCAACTGGGAGGAAATTCTGGGTGGGGAGTTCTCGAAACGGTCCGAGGATTACAACTTCGAAGGCATTCAGAAGGAGATTTACGGCGAGTACGAAAACACCTTCATGATGTATCTGCCGCGGCTTTGTGAACACTGCCTGAATCCCACCTGCGTATCATCCTGCCCCTCGGGCGCGATCTACAAACGCGAAGAGGACGGCATCGTTCTGATTGACCAAGAGAAATGCCGCGGCTGGCGGATGTGTGTCTCGGGCTGCCCGTACAAGAAGATCTATTACAACTGGTCGACAGGTAAATCCGAGAAATGCACCCTGTGCTATCCGCGCATTGAGTCCGGCCAGCCGACCGTCTGCTCGGAAACCTGCGTCGGGCGTATCCGGTACCTGGGCGTGATGCTTTATGATGCCGACAAGATCGAGGAGGCGGCGAACGCGGCCGAGGAGATGGATCTTTATGATGCGCAGCTTGGCGTTTTCCTCGACCCAAATGATCCGGACGTGATCGAGGCCGCCAAGGCCGCCGAGATCCCACAGGATTGGATCAAGGCCGCACAGGAAAGCCCGATCTGGAAGATGGCCATGGAATGGAAGGTCGCCTTCCCGCTGCACCCGGAATACCGGACGCTGCCCATGGTTTGGTACATTCCTCCGCTATCGCCCATCCAGAACGCGGCGGAAGCAGGCGCTATCGGCATGGATGGCGATATGCCCGACGTCAAGAACCTGCGCATTCCGCTGCGTTACCTGGCCAACATGCTGACCGCTGGGGATGAGACCCCGGTGGCGCAAGCGTTGGAACGGATGTTGGCCATGCGCTCCTATATGCGGGCCAAATCCATTGACGGGGTGCGCGACGAAGGGCTGGCCGCGCGTGTGGGCCTGTCGGGACGCATGATCGAGGATATGTACAGGATCATGGCTCTTGCCGACTACGAGGATCGTTTCGTGATCCCCACCACCCACCGCGAACAGGTGGAAGAGGCCTATGACCTCAAGGGTGGATGCGGTTTTACCGACGGCAACGGCTGTTCCACCGGTATTTCAAAGGGGTCGCTGTTCGGCGGGTCCAAGAAACCCCTCAAAATGCCCGAGGAGGTGCGTTGATATGGCCCCCCAACTGCAAGACAGACCCCTAAAGGCGCTGTCACTGATCCTGAGTTACCCGACGCTTGAATTGCAGGCGGCGATACCCGAAATCGGGGGCATACTGGCCTCTGACTCGCGATTGACTGCCGCAACGCGCCGGGCGTTGCGCCCGCTGGTGGAGGAGCTTGGCGGGCGCGACATCTATGACCTGCAAGAGCAATACGTGATGCTCTTTGATCGCTCGCGCGCCTTGTCTCTCAACCTCTTTGAGCACGTCCACGGCGAAAGCCGTGACCGGGGCGGGGCGATGGTGTCGTTGATGGAGACCTACCGTGACGGCGGTTTCGAGCCCGCCACGACGGAACTGCCCGACCACCTGCCGGTACTTTTGGAATTCCTGGCAACGCGTCCCTTTACTGAAGTCCAGGAAACCTTGGCGGACGCGGCGCATATATTCGAGGCTTTGAACACCAGGCTCGCCCGGCGGGAAAGCCCATATGCCTCCGCGTTCGCCGCTCTTTTAATGCTGTCGGGCACCACAGCAGATAGCGAGGCCGTGGCCGAGCTTCTGGAGCAGCCCGAGCTTGACCCCAACGATCTGGAGGCGCTCGACGAGGTCTGGGAGGAAAGCGAGGTGCGTTTTGGCCCTGACCCCAACGCCGGCTGCCCGCAAGTGCGCGACATGCTTTCGCGCATGGATACGCCCTTGGCCACCCAACCGCGCGCTTCGCGGCATGCGGTCGAACAGGAGACTTGAGCAATGTTTGCCAATTTCGACATTAATTTCATCATCTTCGGCGTCTTCCCCTATGTCGCGCTGACGGTGTTCCTCGTGGGGTCCATCGCCCGATACGAACGCGACCCTTTCACATGGAAAAGCTCGTCCAGTCAGCTTTTGCGACGCAAGCAACTGATCTGGGGGTCGATCCTGTTTCACGTCGGTATCATCACGGTGTTCTTTGGTCACTTGATCGGTCTATTCACTCCGATCTGGGTGCTGGATGCCTTGGGTGTGCCCTATTGGTTGAAGCAATGGATGGCCGTGTTGATCGGTGGACCTGCGGGGATCGCGGCGCTGATCGGCAGTACAATGCTGCTGCACCGTCGCTTGACAGATCCGCGTATCCGCGTGACCTCAAGCTACCCTGATATCATCATCATGGGACTTATCTGGTTGCAATTGGCCATCGGCCTGCTGACGATCACGCAAACCCTTCAACACATGGATGGCGCGGAAATGGTCCGCTTTATGACATGGTCGCAGAGCGTGGTTACATGGAACGTCAATGCCTGGGTTACTGTGGTGAATGTGCACTGGCTTTACAAGCTGCATATCTTCCTTGGCCTGATCATTACCATGCTGTTCCCCTTCACGCGGCTCGTGCACATCTGGTCGGGCTTTGCGGCGCCGTTTCGCTATCTGTTGGGGCGCAAAGGCTATCAAATCGTGCGGACCCGTCGACAGACCGCGTTGCCTGCGCATCGGGCCACCGGTGCCGGACAATCCACCAAACCTGCGGAGTGACAGCTATGAATGCCCCACTGTTCCCTGATCTGGTCGTCAATGGCGAAACCGTGCCGCATGCGGTTGTCGCTGCCGAGGTCCAGAATCACGATGCGCCTGCCGGCAAGCCGGGTCTGGCGTGGCGCAAAGCCGCAAATGCGGTCGCCATGCGCACACTGCTGGTGCAAGAGGCGCGCCGTCGAGGGCTTGAGCCTGATCCCGCCGA
The DNA here is from genome assembly GCF_913057115.1 of uncultured Roseovarius sp. Taxonomy (GTDB): domain Bacteria; phylum Pseudomonadota; class Alphaproteobacteria; order Rhodobacterales; family Rhodobacteraceae; genus Roseovarius. The sequence goes on along the minus strand of NZ_CAJXNN010000039.1, from coordinate 9,799 downwards.
AGTCGGCCCGGGCCGATATGAGACCGAGGAGGAGGCGCTGATACGGGGCCTTCTCGACGTGGCGCTGGAGGTGGCGCCGCCGAGCGAGGATGCGATCCGCGCCGAATGGCTGCGCAATCCGTCGCGGTTTCGCGCGCCTCCCCTGTGGGAGGTGTCGCACATCCTCATTGCTTGCGACCCTCGCGATAGTGACACGCGCGAGGCGGCTCATGCCAGGGCCAAGGACCTGATCGCAAAAGTGCGAAGTGATGCGCGCAGTTTCACCCGGCTGGCCACGGAACACAGTGATTGCGGCTCGCGCGCATCGGGCGGGGCCTTGGGCCAGCTTGGTCCGGGTGACACAGTGCCCGAGTTTGAAGCCACGCTTCGGCAGATGGCCGAAGGTGAGGTTACGGCAGCCCCCGTTCTGACGCGCCACGGCTATCATGTGATCCGCTTGGATGCCTTGGCTCTTGGGGCCGAACTACCTTTCGAAACCGTACGCGACAAGATTGCCCTAGCCATGGAAAAGGCCGCTTGGGCGCAGGCCGCGCGGGATTTCACCAACACCCTGCTGGCCAGTGCCGAAATATCAGGTGCCGAGCTGCAGGCGGGTTAATGCGGAAGGGCTGAGAGAATGAACGCGCAGGCGCACAACATCGGACGGGCGGGTTCGCAAAGTCCCACCGCTCACCGGTTGCTCGGCAACCCTCTGGATTTCATCCATGAGGACCATATGCGCGAACGAACCTTCTGTGCGGCACTTATTGATTTGGCTTGCACCGAGACCGCGATGGCCGACCTGGCCGGCAAGATTGCGGAATTTTTGGGTCAGGAACTTCCGCTGCATATCGCTGACGAGGAACAGGACCTGTTCCCGCTTCTACGTCGCCGTTGCATGAAAGAGGACGAGATCGGACGCGTGCTTGAACGCCTCCATACGGATCGCCGACATGCGGCAATCAATACGCCGACGGTGTTGACCATACTGAAGAAATTTGCTGCCGGTACGGAGCTTTCGGGCGAGGACAGCGCGGCGCTTTCCACCTTTGCGGACCATTCTCGGCGACACCTGATCCTGGAGAACGCCGTCATTCTGCCCCTCGCCCGGGTCCGGCTGACCAGCGAAGACCTCGATACGCTGCGCCTGCGCATGATGCAGCGCCGCGGGTTGGACCGCCTTATGGAGAGGCCCCATGCTGAATGATTTGATGAACCGCAACCGTGAATGGTCCGAAAAGCGCTACAACGCGGACCCGGGCTATTTCGCCCGGCTGGCCGCACAACAAGCGCCGGAGTTCTTCTGGATCGGCTGCTCCGACAGCCGCGTTCCGGCCAATGTGGTGGCAGGCCTCGACCCCGGTGAAGTCTTTGTGCACCGAAACGTGGCGAATGTTGTCCATTCTGCTGATTTGAATCTTCTTTCAGCCCTCGAATTCGCTGTTGAGGCGCTGTGTGTCCGCGAGATCATCTTGTGCGGGCATTATGGGTGTGGCGGTGTCAAGGCGGCAACCGAGGCCCTTCCGCACGGGTTGGCCGATCACTGGCTAGAACCTATCCGGAGGCTCGCCCGTGCCTATGCTGTCGATCTTTCGCAAGAAACCGATGGCGAGGCACGGCGTGATCGGCTGGCCGAGTTCAACGTGATTGAGGGTGTGCGCCGGGTGGCGGAAACCCCGATCCTGCAAAAGGCTTGGGCCAACGGCGCAGATATCCGTGTGCATGGCCTGATATACGGGTTGAAAGATGGCCGATTGCGCGATCTTGACTGCTCGATCGGGCCTGGACATTTTGAAGGGAAGGCCGCGCAATGACAATCATTTCCAAGATCACGACGCGGGGCTGCGGGTGCGACGCGCCTGAGGAAACCACGAAACTGATCAGTATTGATGCCGCGCTTGCTCGGATTGACGATCATGCCACGCCGCTCGTGGACACAGAGGTTATTCCATTGTCACAAGCGCTTGGGCGTGTACTGGCCGCGCCCGTGCGCGCCGCTGACAAGGCTCCGGCGTTCAACTCAGCGGCGATGGATGGCTATGCGGTCAATACAACAGGGCTTCGAGGCGACGGCCCCTGGATCATGCCTGTGATTGACCATATTGCCGCCGGAGCGATGGCCAAAGCGCCCCTCGCCCCTGTCGGCGCAGCCCGTATCCTGACCGGTGCACCATTGCCCGAGGGGGCTGACGCGGTGATCCGTCAAGAAGACGTCATCCGGCAAGGTGCCACTGTCCGCCTGGATATGCGACCAAAGCCAGGTGAAAACATTCGGCAAGCTGGCGAAGAGATGCAGCAAGGCCAGACCATCCTCAGCGCAGGGTGCCGTCTTGGGCCGCGGCAGATAGCGGCCAGTGCCGCCTGCGGTGCAGCATCGCTGCGGGTTCGTCGCACTTTGCGCATCGCCCTTGTCGTGACGGGAAGCGAAGTACGCGCGCCGGGCCGAGAGCGTACAGAGGGGCAGATTTGGGATGTGAACACCCCCATGTTGCAAGCCGCGCTGGCAGGGCCTGAGCTTGACTTGATCTTGGTCGAACACCTGAAGGATGATCCTGATCTTATGACCGCGCGCTTGGCTGAACTGGCCAAGGGGGTTGACCTGATCGTAACCACCGGAGGCGTGTCGGTGGGTGATGCGGATCATGTGAAGCCTGCCTTGATCGGATTGGGCGCCGAGGTTCATTTCAGTGGTGTCGCCATCAAACCGGGCAAACCTGTCTCCTACGGAAGTCTGGCCGGGTGTCATTGGCTGGGCCTGCCCGGCAACCCGGCTGCGGCCTTCGTGACATGGCAGGTCTTCGGCACCAGGCTGATCCACGCATTGACTGGGCAGGAAAGTCCCCGCGTGGCCCGACGTCACGTCGTGACTGCTGATGCAATCAACCGAAAGCCTGGCCGCTGTGAACTGAGGCCCGCCAAACTCGTGGGCTTCGATGACCGGGGACGCGAAGTATCGTCCTGCGCCTCAGCCTCGCATTCGGCGCGCGCCAGCGAGTTGGCTTCTGCGGACGGGTTGATCTTTCTGCCTGCCGAGAGTGATCATCTTCCCGCGGGGGCGTTGGTCGAATTTTCTGCCTTTTGTGACAGCTGAGGACCAAGACATGAAACTTGCCTACACCATGGCGCCCGGACGCGGTGACACTGACCTCATACTTGCCGATCTGGCATCTGACCTCATTGCACAAGGTTTACGGCTATGCGGCACCGTTCAAATCAACACCGAGCGCCCTGATGCAGGCCCCTGTGACATGGATGTGCGCATCTTGCCCGACGGCCCGATACTGCGTATCAGTCAGAACCTTGGCCCGAATGCACGCGGTTGCCGCCTTGATCCCGAGGCGCTGGAAACGGCGGTCGCCCGAGTGGCCGCCCAACTTGATGAGCGCATTGACCTGCTGATTATCAACAAGTTTGGCAAACACGAGGCCGAAGGTCGCGGATTCCGCGATGTTCTCGCTCAGGCTGTCGAACTTGATATCCCGGTGCTTGTCGGACTTAACAGTTTGAACCAAACCGCCTTTGAACGGTTTGCCGGCAGTCTTGCCACCCAATTACCGCCCGATCAGGAAGCGCTTGCGCAGTGGACCAGGAATGCGGTCAGCATGGCGGCAGATCCAGCCTAGGGTCACTTCGCACTCGTCGCGGCCCAATCCGTACCGAGGCAATCCATGTACGAAGGTCCCCTTGCCGGTCAGGCGTGGAAAACCGGTCCACCAAAGCTGTGCAGCACCCAAGAATTTGGTCTTGGACCTCCGCCTCAGTTTGGCTTGCCTGACGATATGCACTATGACGATTTGAAGGGCGTTGGGCCGCAGAATGGCGGCATGATGACGCTGCAGGATAGATATCGTGATGCCCAAACCAAGTGCACGCAAGGGACTCAACCTGAAATGGCTGGAAATATTCCAGCTTTGTGCCCGCAACGGATCGCTTCGCGAGACGGCGCAGGAGGCCGGGCTGTCGGTCAGTACGGTGTCGCACCATCTGCGGAGGCTCGAAGATCATCTTGGTGTCGAGCTTTTCAACCATGCGCGCAGGCCGATGGTCCTGACGCCGAAGGGCCACATGTTCCTGCGTGATATCGACATCGCGCTACAGGCGATCCGCAAGGCCAAGGCAGAGGCCTCCGCGGGCAACCTGACCGAGGCCAGCTATCTTAGGCTGGGCACGATCGAAGACCTTGAAAGCGACGTCATCCCTGACCTCGCCGTCCACCTGTCACAACGAATGCCCGATTGCGATTTTCTCTATCACACGGCGACCAGTCACGAGATCATCGAGATGCTGCAAGACAGGGAGTTGGACCTCGGGGTCGCGACGGCGCCCCCTGACCGCCTTCGCGATCTCCAGGACAGGCCGCTTTTGCGCGATCCCTTTATCATCGTGTTGCCAGCCGGTGTGGAACCTTCGGTGTCGGACGTCCTCAGGGACGGCTACGGCCTGCCTTTCTTGCAGTTTTCCAGCAACCTGATCATCGCGGGACAGATCGAGGCGCAGCTTCGCCGGGTGGGTCTGAGCCTGCCCCACAAGTTTGAATGCGGCAGTAACCAAACACTGATGGCTATGGTCGCGGCGGGCGCAGGCTGGACCATCACGACGCCCTTGCTATTCTCGCGGGCAAAGCGGTTTCAGCCGAAGCTACGGATGCAGCCCTTTCCGGGAAAACGGTTTTCTAGGACATTGTCGCTGATCACGACGCCGGATTGCTCGCGGTCGGTGCTGGATATCGTGAATGGCAGAATTCGCAATGCTCTGGACGCGCAGGTGATACGACCCTTGCTGGAGACCGCTCCGTGGCTTGAGGATCAGTTCAAGCTGATTGATTAAAGCGTCCTGCCTTTAACCTGACACATCAGATAAAGGCAGGGCGCGTGCAACAGTCACATGTTGCGCGGCCTTCGCCCCAAGGCTGTAACTCATGTTTTGGGTCGAAGGCTTTAGGTCAACAACAATCAACCATAAAGAATGTTGAAGCGCTTCCTGATGGCGCGGTCCTGATCCAGTGTCAGGTACTCCGGATGATGGGTTCCGAGGATTTCGCGCGAACGGGCATTGGCCAGAGACCAAGCGTCTTTGGCGCCATTCTGTGCCCAGCTGCGCGGCTCTTCGCGGTTGGCCAGAGTGGGATAGAAATAATCCCGCTCCATTGCGGCAAGGGTATGTTGCCCGCCGAGGAAATGCCCATCACCGAGCACGGCCTCGACGATCGCGTCATAGCCCAGATTGCCGTCGCTGACCTCGATGCCGCGCAGGGTGCGGTAGGTGTGCGAGTGCATCTCGTCGTCGAGAACGAACGCCTCGAAGCTGACGCCCAGTAGCGAGGCGGTCATGCCGGAGCTTTCGTAGATCAGGTTGCCGCCCGCCAGCGCGGCGGCCATGGACGTCAACCCCTTTTCCATGCCGTACTGCGCGTCGATGGCCTTGGCGTCGGTCATCGAACAGGCGACCCCGGAGGGCAGGCCCAGCCAGTTGGAAAGCTGCGCCGAGGCCGCATTGAGCACGGCGGTTTCGCCACTGCCGCCTGCGAATGCACCAGTGCGCAGGTCAATGACCAGTGGCCAATTGGAAAACACCATGGGAAAGCCGGGCTGAATGGCGTGGACCATCACGAGGCTGGCCAATGTTTCGGCCAATGACTGCGCGAGAAAACCCGCAAGCGTCGCGGGTGCCGTGGCACCGGCCTGCGCGGCAGTGATGCATGATATGGGAATGTTGTGCCGAACGCATTCGTAGACCACGTCGACGGCATCTTCACCGAAACGCAGGGGTGAGATGATCGGGCTGACATGCGCCTTCATGAAAGGACGTTCCGAGAATGCGCCGGGGCCGCCGGCGGCGATATCGAGCATCTCGATGATCGGTGCCACGTGATCCGCGAGGGTAAACGAGGTGGCGGCAGGTTTTGTCGTGTTGCGCAAAAGCGCGTAAACGGTGTTCACGTCCAAGTCATAATTGTCCGGCACGTCCGTGGCCACGCAACAGCGGGTGTACCAGCTGATATTGGAGAGCGTGTCCTGCAGTCGGGTAAAATCGTGCAGGTCATTCAGGGTTGAGGGGCGATAGAGGTGCGTGTCGAGGTCCAATGTCTGCACGGCCGCCCCACCAGTGCCGAAATATACGCGGTTGCCACCGACCTCTATGGACCGGGCCGGGTCACGCCCGTGCAAAGTGAAGGTCTTTGCGGCATGGTCCACAGCGTCCTGCACGAGCCTGGGCGGGAAGAGTATCCGCCCCTTGCCACTGTCATGGGCGCCAATGCGCAACAGGTCGCCGTGCAGGCGCGCCGGGACATCGCCTAGGCCGAGGTTTGCCAGCAAGGTCAGCGCGGTATCGTAGATCGCGTTGAGTTCAGCCTCGGTGAGAGGCTTGTAGGAACCGCCCGCCTGACCGGGTGGACAGGGATCAAGCATTGGTTTGGCACGGCGTTTCGCCATGCGCTCCGTGCGTCCGGCACGTCTGGATCTTTCCGCCACGAGGGTCCGCTTTCATCATTGAATGCTGCATTGATCTGGACAGGACATGGTGGGACGGGCAAGACCCGGTGGCCAAATTTCGAAAATATAGGAATGCATTTTCGAAATTTTCGTAACAACGGGATTTCGATTGCCAAGACCGCAAAACCACGCCCCAGTCTCGGTCACGTACGAACGGAGACGGATCATGAAATCGCGGACCAAGGTTGCCGTCATTGGCGGCGGAATTGCCGGTTGCTCGACGCTTTATCACCTCACGCAAGAAGGCTGGAGCGATGTCGTCTTGATCGAGCGAGACGAGTTGACATCGGGCACGACCTGGCACTCGGCGGCGCAGGTGACGAATTTCGGCATGAACCAGACAATGGTCGGGCTGAAATCGCATTCGATCTCACTCTATAAAAAGCTGCGGGACGACCCCGACTACCCTGTCGGGTATCACCATGGTGATGGCGGAATTCGGCTGGCCAATACAGAAGCGCAAATGCAGGGCTACCGTCATTTCGCCTCGATGGCGCGCGGCATGGGCGTCACCTACGAGGTGATCGACGCCGTCGAATGCGCGCGCCGCCACCCGCTGATCTCGACCGACAATCTGCTGGGCGGGCTCTGGGATGGCGAAGACGGTGACATTGATCCGGCGCAGCTCTGTCAGGCTCTGGCCTTTCACGCCCGCAGAGCGGGCGCCGAAGTTTATCGCCAGACAACCGTCACCGGGCTGACCCAGAAGAGCGACGACACCTGGACGGTCGAGACAGACAAGGGCACCATCGATGCCGATATCGTCGTGAATGCCTGCGGTTACCGCGTGAACGAGGTCGGCGCGATGATGGGGGTGCACCATCCTGTTGCGTCGATGGAGCATCAATATTTCGTAACCGAGGATATCCCGGCAATCGCCGAGGCGGGACACCGAATGCCGCTGCTGCGCTGCCCGATCTCCGACTATTACTCCCGCCAGGAAAAGGGCGGCCTCCTCGTTGGATTCTACGAACAGGATTGCCGGACTTGGGGTATGGACGGGATCAGCCCGAGTTTTTCGAATGATCTTTGCCCCGATGACCTGGACCGGGTGATGGATGTACTTGAAGGTGCCTTCGCGAGGATGCCGGTTCTGGCGGAAGTCGGAATCAAAAGGGTGGTCAATGGCCCGATCACCTATACCATCGACGGCGCCCCACTGGTCGGCCCGATCCCGGGCAAGCGCAATGCGTTTTGCATCATCGGGCTGCGCGCCGGTCTTGGCGAAGGGGGTGGGCATGGTTGGCTTCTGGCGCAGCAAATCGTGCATGGCGAGGCATGTTACGACACCTGGTGTCTCGACCCGCGCCGGTTCACAGGCCACGCCAATGTGGAGCTGACGTCGCTCAAGGCCATCGAGGACTATCAAAACGAATTCCGTTTCCATTTCCCGCATGAGCATCGCGCCGCGGGCCGTCCGGCCAAGACGACGCCCCTCACACCGGTGCTGGCCGCCGAGGGGGCCGAGTTTACCGTGGTAAACGGATGGGAGCGGGTCGACTACATAAAGCCCAGCCCTGAATTTCATCCCACGCTGACATTTGACTTCGACGAGACTTTCGACATCATCGGCACAGAGGTCCGGAACGTGCAAAAGAACGTCGGGCTGTGTGAAGTCAACGGGTTCAACCGGTTCGAGATCACCGGCGCGGACCGGCACAGTTTTCTTGACCGGATGTTCTGCGGCACTGTGACGAAACGCACAGGTCGCATTGGGCTGGGCTACCTGCTGAACCATCACGGCATGATGAAGGCAGAGGCGACGGTGGCGAACCTTCCGGCCAGCGACCGGGGGCCGGAGCGGGTCTGGTACGGCTCGGGAGCCGCGAGCGAATACCACGACATGGACTGGTTGCAGATGCATCTGCGTGAAGGTGAGGACGTGCAGATCCGAAGCCTGACCAATGATCAGACGATCCTCGTACTGGCCGGGCCGAGATCGCGTGAAGTGATGCAAGCGGTCAGCCGCGCTGACTGGTCGGCGAAGGCGTTTCCGTGGCTGTCAGTGCGCGAATGCTTCATCGGCTTTGCACCGGCCACCGTGATGTCTCTCAGCTTTTCCGGCGAACTGGCCTATGAAATCCACGTGCCCAACGCGTCGCTATACGCAGCCTATCTCGCGCTGCGCGAGGCAGGTAAGGCGCATGGGCTGTCCCTGTTCGGTGCGCGCGCCGTGGAATCGATGCGACTTGAGAAAGGTTTCCTGCACTGGAAGGCGGACCTGCTAACCGAATTCGACCCTCACGAGACGGCGCTGGACCGTTTTGTCAAATTGGAAAAAGGGGATTTCGTCGGGAAAGAGGCCCTGATCAAGCGAAAATCTCATGGTTTGCGCAAGAAGCTGGTAACGCTGAACGTTGATGCGACCCATGCCCCCGCCCATCCCGGCGCCTCGGTCATGAAAAATGGCGACGTCGTTGGAACCGTCACCTCCGGCGCATGGGGGCACCGCGTCGGCATGAACCTCGCATATGCCTTCGTAGAGCCCAATGTCATGCAAGCAGGTACGTTACTCGAGCTGGACCTATGTGGCGAACTGACCAAGGCACAGGTTATTGACCCATCTCCATATGATCCGGACCACATTCTGATGCAACTATAGTCCGGCAACTCGAAGACCCTGAAGATCATCGACTTGGATTATCTGCGGTCAAGCTCAATGTCATGAATAATCAAGACCTGATCTCAGTGTCCTCCTCCAGAATGTAAAGCAATTCCGCACGTGTTTGCAATGCATGAAGGCTTCCTACCCTCTAAGCGAGTGCACTCCAAACGCACCACCTGCCTGAGCGCGGGTACAGAGGATGGACAGCAATGTGAACATAATCACTGAATACGCTACCTGACTTGATTTTATTGACTTTAATGGTGCCCGGGGGCTGCAGTTCCATTCCCGTTACAGGCATCGCATCAGCCATTAGCCTCAGCAAAACAAGGAGTATCAGCAAGGCTGAATCCCAGTCAACAGGCACCGCGCGTACTACGGCTTGTTCTACGGTGCTGTAGAGGCGCTGGGAGGGGTCACAGGCTTCGGTAGGCTGCCTGCAGGGCCTCTTTTCCCTCCAAGCCTTTAGCAAGCGTCATGCGTCAGCTGAGAGCCTCGGTGAGAAACCTCATGCTTCGTGGTAGTGGTCAGGGGGTATGGGGGGAAAGCCGAAGCCTCCCCACTATTGATAGCCCGCTCAGACATGTGACCCCTAAAGGTCTCGGGGTCATAGCTTGAGCCACAAGCTGCAGCTCAAGCTCAGGGTTTGCTTATGAAGCCCTCTATAGGGATTTCCTGTTGGGTAGGTCTGTTGCTATGCTTATAGCTATCACCTCCCCCT